>NZ_JBHTFN010000040.1:0-764 GCF_042666195.1 Bradyrhizobium sp. GCM10028915 | reverse complement strand
CCGACCGCCATCGGGATCTTGCCGTCCTCGGGCTTGGGCAGGCCGAGCCGGGCGCGCATGTCGACCACGGTGACGATGCGGCCGCGCAGGTTCAGCACGCCCGCAATCTCGCGCGAGGACAGCGGCACGCGGGTGACGCGCTCGGGCATGAACACGTCCTGGACGCGGGAGATCGGCAGGCCGAACAGCTGGCCGCCGATCATCGCGGTGACGTATTCGACCATGGCGCCTTCGCCGGACTGGGTCTTCTTGGTCATGTGCGTATCTCCTGATCCATCCCGCTGGGGTTAGGCGGCTGCGCGGCTCAGCTCGGAGGCGCCGGCGGCGCCCGCGGTCTGTTCCTTCAGCGCCGCGATCAGACCGGGACGGTCGAACTTGGCGACATAGTCGTGGAAGCCGGCCTGGCGGCCGCGCTCGATCGCCGCCGGCGACACCAGCGCGGAGAGCCCGATGATCGGCATCGCGCCCAGATTGCTGTCGGAGCGAATCGTCTCGGCAAACTCGAACCCGTTCATGTCGGGCATCTCGATGTCGGTCAGGACCACGTCGAAGGTCTGCGCGCGCAGCGCAGCCAGGCCCTCCTGCGCGGTCGGCGCGGTGCGGACGCGGTAGCCGGCGGCCTTGAGCACCGGAGCCAGCATGTTGCGGAAGAACGCCGAGTCGTCGACCAGCAGCACCGATTGCGAGTGCAGCGACGGCTTCATCTCCTTGCGGGTGAACCAGTCGGCGAACGCCATCGGCAGGAAGTGGCCGACGTCGATCAC
>NZ_JBHTFN010000039.1:0-1184 GCF_042666195.1 Bradyrhizobium sp. GCM10028915 | reverse complement strand
CTTTGCCCACCCTTGTAATAGCGCGATCAGTTATTCTCGACCTGTTCCGTGAGGAATGGCCTGCCGCGGTTTGCACCCCGCGACAGGCCGCTGGCGATCGGATCGAGCCCACCCAGAGCAGTTGTGGCTGCCCCGTAGCGTGATCGCGTCAGCACCTTCATCGGACCCGGATGGTTGCCGGAACAACTTGGTTCGCTTCACAAGGCAGGGTCGACGAAGATGACACAGACTAACATAACGACGGCCGGGATCGATACGTCCAAGGCCAAGCTGGACGTCGCGGTTCATGGTCGAACCGAGCGCTGGCAGGTCGCCAATGCGTTGCCGGGTTGGCGCGCTCTGGCAGCAAACCTGGCCAAGGCCGGCGTCACACGGATCGGGATCGAGGCCACTGGCGGCTATGAACGTGGCGTGGTGGAGCATTTGCGATCGGCCGGCTTTACCGTGCTGTTGCTGCAGCCGCTTCAGGTCAAGGCGTTCGCCAAGGTCCATTTGCGCCGGGCCAAGAACGATGCGCTCGACGCCGTATTGATCGCCGCCTGTGCTGCGGCGCTCGATCCCCCTGAGATCGCGCCGGATCCGCGATTGACGGAATTGGCCGACTATCTGACCTTTCTTGAGCAGATCGAGGAAGACATCCGGCGCTTCAAGACCCGTCTCGAGCACATCGACGAGCCTGCGTTGCGACGCATCGTCGACAGCGACATCACCCGGTTGAAGGCACGCAGGGCGGCGCAGATTCGTGACATTGCCAAGCGCCTTCGTGCCTACGACGACTTGGCCAAGCGGCTCAAGCTGGTGCTGAGCGTTCCCGGCATCGGCGAGCGGACGGCGCTGGCGATCGTCATCCGCATGCCCGAGCTCGGTCGCGTCAGCCGGGAGCAAGCCGCAGCCCTGGCCGGGTTGGCTCCCTTCGATGCTGATAGCGGACAGCACAGAGGGCAGCGCAAAATCGCCGGAGGCCGCAGCCGCCTGCGGCGCTCCCTATTCGCCGCCGCCCTTCCAGCTGCCTTCCGTTGGAACAAGGCTCTGATCGCGCTGTATGCCCGCCTCATGGCAAACGGCAAAGTCCATAACGCAGCGCTCATCGCCTGCGCCCGCAAGCTCCTGATCTACGCCAATACTGTCGTGCAACGGGGCACGCCCTGGATCGAAAAAGCCGCCTAGCCTTTAATGGTTGCTAC
>NZ_JBHTFN010000038.1:0-1507 GCF_042666195.1 Bradyrhizobium sp. GCM10028915 | reverse complement strand
GCGAACTTCAGATTCCAGTCCTGGATGGTGCGGGTATCGGCGAGGTTCAGTTCCTTCGATATGATCGCGTACTGGTAGACCCAGCCGACGCCGGTCGCGTCGGGGCCGATCGTGGGGCTCACGCCGGCAGGCAGGCGCGCGCTGGCGCCGTTGAGGAATTCCAGCACGCGCGAGCGCGCCCAGTAGATGTCGGTGCCGTCCTCGAAGATGACGTAGACGAAGGAGACGCCGAAGAAAGAGAAGCCGCGCACGACCTTCGATTTCGGCACGGTCAGCATCGCCGTCGTCAACGGATAGGTGACCTGGTCCTCGATCACCTGCGGCGCCTGGCCGGGGTACTCCGTGTAGACGATGACCTGGGTGTCCGAGAGATCCGGGATGGCATCGAGCGGCAGATGCAGCAGCGCGTACAGCCCCGCTGCGGCGGCGAAGCCGGTCCCGAACAGCACCAGCAGCAGGTTGCGGGCGGACCAGGCGATGAGACGCGCGATCATTGCTGCGCCCCCTCGGCAAAGCCCTTAAGCGCGGCCTTCAGGTTGCTTTCGGCATCGATCAGGAAGTTCGCCGAGACCACCACGGCGTCGCCGTCCGAGAGGCCCTGCCGAATTTCCACGAACCCGCCGCCCCGGTGGCCGAGCTGGACCTCGCGCGGCTCCAGCCGGCCCTGCCCCTTGTCGACGAAAACGGCCTGCCGGGCGCCGGTGTCCATCACGGCGCTGTCGGGCACCGTGAGGACCGCCTGCCCGCTGCCGGTGTCGATGTCGGCGTCGACGTACATGTCGTGCAGCAGGATCAGATCCGGATTCTGCAGCTCGATGCGCACCCGCGCCGTCCGGGTCTCCTTGTTGATGTCCGGGTAGATGACCTCGACCTTCCCCGTGAACTCCCGTCCTGGATAGCTTCGCGCCTTGACAGTGACCGGCTGGCCTTTGGCAATCATGCCGAGGTCGCGTTCGGCGACGTCGATCAGGGCCCACATGACCGAGTGGTCGGCGATCCGGAACAGGACGCCGCCAGGCTCGACGCGCATGCCCTCGATGGCATTGCGCTCCAGCACGATGCCGTCGCGCGGCGAAGTCCATCCGATCGACGTTGGCACGGTCCGGCTCTTCTCGATGGCCGAGATCGCAGCATCGGGCACGTCCAGGTTCATCAGGCGCTGGCGCGATCCACGGCCATACTGAACGTCGCCGCTGGTCGTCTTCGAGGTGATGGTGGTCAGGTACTCGGCCGCCGCGGAGGACACCGCGGGGCTGTAGACCTCCATCAGCGGCTGCCCCTTGATCACGTGAGATCCGGTCGTGACGTCGGCCACCTTCAGGATGAAGCTTTCCGCCCGCATGGCGACGACGGAGATCCGCCGCTCGTCGAGCGCGATCGTGCCCGGCGCTCTGACGACGGTCCGGATCACGCGCATCGCTGCGGGCTCCGACTTGACGCCGGTCCGCTGGATCTTGCCGGCCGAGAGTTTGATGGAGGCGTCGTCGCTGTCCTCGCCCTCATAGAC
>NZ_JBHTFN010000037.1:0-2662 GCF_042666195.1 Bradyrhizobium sp. GCM10028915 | reverse complement strand
GCAGCCACGCCGACGCCTATCCCGTTGGAGGCAGGAAGTCGAAGCGCGGCTTGCCCTGGACCGAGCATGTGCTGGTACGGGGCGAAGTGTTCATCGGAAGCCACCCACACGACCTTGAATGGGCCTTCGATGATCATGCGAAACTGGCGGGTCTCGGGCTGGGCTCGGTGATTAATACGCCGATCCTGTTCGACCTACGCTGCCTGGGCGCCCTAAACCTTCTGCACGAGCCCGGCCGCTATCATCCCGGCGACGAGGCGGTCACCAAGCCGCTCGCCTATCTCCTGACCCCACTGCTGCTCGCCGCATGACCACCCTCGTTACCACCCTCCGCCGTCCGAGGCCCGACTCGTTCACCGCCGGCATTCTGGCGGATGTCGTGTCGGGGCGCTCCCGGTCCCCAGTCGCGGCGAGTCCGCACACATGCTCGGCGAGGCGTCGAAAATCGGAATCGGCCTGCTGTTCTTCCCGCACGGGGCGAGGCTGTCCCGTGTCGCGGTACCGGCGGGCGCGTGCCATTGGCGGCTGCACCTGGAGGTACTGGTCTTGACCTTCGTACTCTTCCCCCTGCCGGTATTGGCCATCGGGCGCCTGCCCGCACGCGTTCTCAGCCCCAGGCTGCCGGCCGGTTTTCTGTTCCTGACCCTGCTCCCGTCGACCGTGCAGTCGTTGATCGCCTTCACAGCCGTCGGCCACGATAATGTATCGGCAGCAGTTCGCAGCGCCTCGCTTTCCAACGTCTTCGGCCTTTTCATGACGCTGGTCTTCCACCAGATCCAGCTCGCCGTCCGCGCCGTGCTGGCTCAGCGGCACGCGGCTCGCGCGGCGACAATCCGAGGCGAGGTCGCACCATGAGTATCGATTCCCTGTCGGGGCTTGGCACGACCCACGGCCTGACCTCGTTGCGTCCGACCATCGCCGGGACGAGCCATGTCGTCTCCGCGGGCCACTATCTCGCGGCGCAGGCTGCGCTGCAGATCCTCGAAAGCGGTGGCAACGCCATCGACGCTGGCGTGGCAGGAGGCCTCGTGTTGGGCGTCGTGCAGAGCGAACTTGTCAACGTCGCCGGCGTCGCACCGATCATTCTCTACCTGGCCGAACGCGACGAGGTAATCACCATCAGCGGCCTGGGCTGCTGGCCTCGCGCGCTCGATCCGAATATTTTCATGCGCGAGCACGGCGGCGCGATCCCGGAGGGCGTCCTGCGGACCGTCGTTCCAGCCGCGCCGGACGCCTGGATCACGGCCCTGGCTCGCTACGGCACAATGAGCTTTTCGGAGGTGGCGCAAAGCGCCATCGGTTTCGCACGCGATGGCTTTGTCATGTATCCGCTGATGGCGGAACTGCTGCACACCTACGCTGAGGGCTATGCGAGATGGCCCAGCTCCGCGGCGATCTATCTGCCGGGGGGACGTCCGCCCGAGGTCGGTGATGTGTTCGTCCAGTCCGATCTGGGCCGCACTCTGCAGTACATGGCCGATTGCGAGGCGGCGGCGCGGGGCCGGAGCCGTGTCGACGGCCTGAAGGCCGCTCGGGACGCCTTCTATCGCGGCGACATCGCGCGAACGATCGTGGCTTTCCACGAGCAGAATGGCGGCTTGCTGTCGATGCAGGACCTTGCGAACTTCCAGGTCGGCATTGAGCCGGCGGTCAGCGCCAAGTTCCGCAGATCGACGATGTACGCCTGCGGTTCCTGGTGCCAGGGCCCGGTGCTGCTTCAGATGCTGACGATGCTGGACGGCGTCGACCTGGCGGGCATCGGCCACAACAGCAGCGCCTACGTTCACACCCTGGTCGAGACCATCAAGCTTTCTTTCGCCGACCGGCATCGCTACTTCGGCGACCCGCGCTTCACCGATGTTCCTTTGGGCTCGCTGCTCGACCCGGCGTACGCCGCCGGCCGGCGGGAGCTCATTGACCCGCACCGCGCTTGGCCCGACATGCCACCGGCCGGCGACCTGGGCGGCGGTGCGAGGATCGACGCCGCGGCCGTCGCAGCGCCCAAGCTCGCCGCGCTCGACACCTCTTACCTCGCGGTCATCGACCGTCAGGGCAACGTGTTCTCCGCGACGCCCAGCGATGTTTCCTACGACACACCGGTGGTCACCGGCACTGGGCTGTGCCCGTCCTCCAGGGGCAGCCAATCGTGGGCCGACCCCCAGCATCCTTCAGGCGTCGCGCCCGGCAAGCGGCCGCGCCTGACACCCGCGCCGTTCCTTGCCCGAGCGGCGGATGGCGCCTTCACCGCCATGGGCACCCCGGGCGGCGATGTGCAACTCCAGGCCCTGCTCCAGGTCTGGCTGAACCTGCAAGTCTTCGGAATGCCGCCGCAAGCCGCGGTCGAGGCGGCTCGGTTTGCGAGCTACAGCTTCCCAGACTCGTTCGAACCGCACGCGGCGCATCCGGGCCGCCTCAACATTGAAGAACGCCTCGGCCCGCAACAAATTTCCGATCTCCGGATGCTGGGCCACGACGTTGCGATCTGGCCGGACTGGGCGTGGCGCGCGGGTGCGGTATGCGTCGCCCGCCAACGGCCTGAGGGAACACTCGAAGCCGCTGCGGATCCCCGTCGCCCGGCCTATGCGCTTGGCCGATAGGCAGGTCACGGACGCATCGCTTTCCCTCGGATCGCTTCTCGCTGAAGCCTGGAATGCGCACTGGG
>NZ_JBHTFN010000036.1:0-5228 GCF_042666195.1 Bradyrhizobium sp. GCM10028915 | reverse complement strand
GTCACTTGGCGGCAGCCATCGGCCTGGCCCTTATCGAGAACGGATGGCGCGTCCTCTTCACCCGCACCACCGATCTCGTCCAGAAGCTCCAGGTGGCGCGGCGCAGGCGCACCGCGCTCGAGCGGAAGCGTGGTCCATCACCGCCGCGCTGGCGTGGTCAGAACTCAATTCCCTGCGCGGGGCTGCCGAGCACAACGTGCCGGAAGGGCGGCCTACTCGGCAGCTGGTTACCGATGCAAGGCGCAGCGCGTCCTCCCACCCCTCTCCAAGCCGCTAGGGTCGCGTTCAGGGGGAAAGGCGATGCCGCACCCGCCCACGGCATCAAATCCTCCCTGGTGAGGCCAGAACCACCGGCTGGGCGCGCAAGCTTGGTCCTCGGGAGCGGTCTATCGGCGGCTCTCTTCCGCTGCGGGACGGCGGCCAGGCTCCTTCGGGTGCGCGCTGCGGCACCATGCACAACGACACGGGCGTGGGCGTGAGGCCTGGCCGGGTCCGGAGAAGCTCGGCGCAGGGGGCGTCGCGCGAGACGCCGGCAGCGGCCGCTCGGTCGGTCCGGATGCCGAGGGCTGACCGCCCCTTATGTCATACCGCTTGGCGAGATCCAGGAGACGACGCCGGGTGAACGGATCGGCCTTCTCGGCCATACCCCGGACGCTTTGGGCCAGACCTCGGTAGAACTCCTGCTCCATGACACGCCCCTCAACATCACTGCCCAGAGTTGAGTGATCTGCGGCCACGGAGTCAAGAAGGGCCGCAATAGTGCGTGAACCCGACCTAATTTTTGTCGGCCAGCTTGAGCTCGCGATCTCGGCTGAACTAGAGTGCCATCGCAGGGGAAAAACAGATGGCCATGCTCCATCCGGTCCGGAAGGCGTGCCCGGCGTGCGGCAAGCCGATGAAAGCTGTGTCCGAGGAAGCTTCAGAACGGCCGCCGCGGTACGTGTGCACCAATTGCAACGATGACCCGCTACACGACCCCGCCGCCCGCAAATGGGCGGACGGTCCGCTGCGCCCCCCGGAGCCGTAGGCGTTCGAGCTGCGCGCGGTCTTGATGTCGAGCATGGAACGGGCTCGGCCGGATCCCGTTGATGTGGCGGGCCCGCGCGAATGCACGGCCCGCGTGGCTCCGCCCTCAAGCCCCCCAGCCCCCAAAAGGCGGGGCCACGCTCAACCTTCCCAGTCATTCCGTAAAATTTTTCCGTTGCCCGTAACTTGCGTGAATCCCCGGCTGGCCGGGTTCAGGCAGAATGGTGCTTTCGCTGGGGGAGACCTCCAATGTTCGATGCTGAAACCACCGCGCTGTTGCGCGCGGTTCTCGACGAGGTTTGCGAGAGCGTGTCACGCTACGAGACCTCTGCCCGCACCCACGTAGCCTCTATGATCCTCGAAGCCGCCAGCAGGGGCGAGACATCGGTTGACGGGCTGAAGCAGATCGGCAGGAGTGCACTTCGCGAGGCGCCAACCGTGCGGCATTGACCTGCTCTCGATCGAGCGGCGGCGGCCAGCGCTGCGTCGCATGGAAAAAGCGGATGAGCATGCGCGCAACTTTAAGAACGACTTCTTTGGAACGAGCGGAAGCTGCCCTCATTCGAGAGGTCAGGCAAGACGTAGGCGCTTCTCAATTGCGTGAGCCATTCGCATCACATAGTTGGTGCGCATGGAGACTCCCGAAGAACTTCTACTGAGGTTGGCGACCGTTCTTGACGGCCTTGAGTCGGATGCAGGGCTGCTAGTTCCAGCACGCTACATGGAACGTGGGTTCGGCGGCACTGGCGCACTCGCAATTTCTAAGGCTGAGGTCTTCGCGCGCGCCCACGGTTGCGAGTTTGAATACAGCCGCACCAAACGACAGGGCAGGTTCTCACGCAAATATCCGCCGGGCGGACGGGCCTAGGTTCGTCGGGCCTTCAGCACACTGAGTGCGCGCCGGAAGCACGTTGAGCGGCACCGAGCTTCCGCAACATCTGCAGTCGACCAGGGCCGGCAGGAAAGGAAATTGCTTAACTCCCTGCTGGCGGTGATCTCCGCCCGCTTCGTCGCGGGCTCAGGTCCGAGGGCCCGCCTGTGGCTCGGGAGGCGGTTGAGCGGCTGGACGCTCCGGAGGCGGCGTGGTCGTTCCCAACCGACGTCCGTCACGCAAGTGACGATTGCTGCGGGCGCGAGCGGAACGGTAATTCCCGCCTCGCGGTTTGCATTTCCATGAACAGGCTGTACCCGCTGGTGTTGGAGCACCGGATCCCGACAGTTGCTCGCTACGGCATCTCGGCCTGCATCATGGTGGTCTGCGCCGTGCTGCAGATGGGGCTTCAGATGCAGACCGGCGCGCCAGGGTTCTTCCTGCTGCTGCCGGGCGTGTTCATCGCGGGCCTGATCTTCGACCACGGGTCCGGTCTTGGCGGCCGTCATCGCCGTCGTAGTAGGGGCCTACCTCAGCTACCCCGGCGCATTCGCGCTCGACTACCTGTCAACCAACGCCCTGTTCGCGATCACAGCAGCCGGAACGGCGCTCGTAGCCGAGTTTCAGCGCATCGAGCTCCGTCGGGTCATGATGGCGGACAAGACCAAAGCCTTGCTGCTGCAGGAACTGGCGCACAGGACCAAGAACAACCTCGCCATCCTGGGCGCCATGATCCGCCTGGAGGCACGGCATGGCGGGCCCGAGCTCGCGCGTCCGCTGGAAGCTACCGCACGCAGGCTGCAGGTAATGGCGGAGGTCTACGACCATCTCTCGTCGAAGGAGGACTCGCGCTCCGTCAACATGCGCTATTTCCTGAACGACGTGGTCGAAAAGGTCTTCGAGTCGCTGGCGCCTTCCGCGCCTGTGGCTTTCCAGGTCTCATGCGAGGATTTCTCGCTGCCGCACAACCAGGCGCTTGCGATCGGTATCATCACCAACGAGCTCGTCACCAACTCGCTGAAATACGCTTTTCCTGACGAGACCGCGGGCCACATCACTGTCTCGCTGTCGAACAGCAAAGGAATCGAGCTGTCGGTCTCCGACAATGGCGCCGGCGTTTCGGCCCCAGCCGATCCGGCCGGATTGGGCTCTCGGATCGTACAGCTGCTGACCCAGCAGCTCGAGGGCGAGATCACATACGAACGGCTCAGCCCAGGGCTGCGCGTCCGAGTGCGTGCTGCTTCAGTGGCCTAGTTTGCGCGGTGGTCTTCCGAAGAGCGCAGGTGATCGAGCAAGGATTTCAGGAAAGGCGGAAGTTCCGTCTCCACTCCCATGTTCTGCTGCAGGCGTTCTCCCGCCAACGGCGCGGCCGGGTAGCTCGTCTGGGCTGACCGGATTCCTCATTGGCGCACCGGCTATCATCCTCGCCTTTGCCAACATTCGGCACAAGGAATCGTTCGGCGGGTCCGGCCGAAATGTTCACTTTTGTACATTTAGCGGGAACGAGTCGCGGACGTTGTACTTTCCTTTTGGGCGTGGGCGGGTGGTCGTGCGTGGTGGAGGCGTGGCGGGACAAGAGTATTCAACCGGCAGGCTGCGACCCTGCCGAGATACGCGAAGGCGGTTGCCGAGCCGGAGGTCGCGGCAGGCCTGGTCGAGAAGGCCGCCGACTTGAAGGAGCAGGCAGAACGACCCCGCGACGATGCCGGTGACGAGGCGCCCGACGCCGCCGGCGGATAGTCGTTTCGGGCTAGTTGAGGGCAATGGAGCCGTGAGTGACCGATCCCGTTCGCATTCTGGTGGCCGAGGATGAAGTCTCGATCCAGCACATCGTCGAGGAGGCTCTCGCGGACGGCGGATTCGAGGCCGACATCGCGCCATCTGGTGAAGAGGCGCTTTCCCGCTTCCGAGACGACCGCTCCGGATATCGCGCCTTGCTCACCGATATCGGCATCGGCGCCGGACTGAATGGGTGGGGCCTTGCTCGGCGGATCCGCGAGATCGACCCGGACTTTCCGATAGTCTACATGACGGGCGGGCACTCCGAAGAATGGAAGTCGCAAGGCGTGCCGAACAGCATCCTAATCGAAAAGCCATTCGCGCCGGCGCAACTGGTAACGGCGATCTCGCAGCTTCTAAATGCGGGCTCGGCGCCGGTCTGACCGGGCGCGGGGCCGCGTCGCCGGCTTCAGAGCAGCGTGACGACCGCGAGGGCAACGGCGAGGCCCGCCACGGTCACGCACCAGCATGACACCTCAAGGAATCGCATAAACCGCGCCCCTGTTTCGAAAGGTCCTGCCCGGCGGCGAGACTACAGCGGGAACCCGGTCCCCGGAACCGAAACTTTTTCATGCCTTCATGAATTCAGCACAGGGGCTCGAACGCGAGGCAACAGGCCAATGGCTCCCATGCCGATAGGCGAGGTGGTTCTCACTGTCGCACTCATGACAGGCGCCTTCCTGGGCGAGGCCGCCCTTTTCACCGCTCTCGGAATCTTCTGAACACTGCGGCGCTGGCGCGAGAGCGTCGGTCGGCGCGCCGTGCCGAAGGAGGGAGGTGCGATGTCGACGACAGCAAAGCTGCTGGCGCAGAAGCAGGAGCTGCTCCGGCAGCTCGAGAGCGATCCTGGCCCGAACGAGCGCGAAGAGATCGAGCGAATTCTCACAAAGATCGAGACCGCGTTGAGCTTGCTTGGTCCCGATCTTCCTTTGGCTGAACGCGAGTAGCTCGAGTTTCTGTCCGGCATAACGCTTCTTGGAACGTACTCGGCCTTCGCCGCTTTTCCAGGATGATGCCGGAGGGAAATGCGATGGAATCGATGGTCGCTCTTGCGTTGGCACTCGCTGCCTCGACATCGACGGTTTTGGCGCAACCGGTCAGATGGACCAGGTACACGATTCCGCAGACCGGCACCGCGGTGGATTTCCCATCCTCTATCTTTACGGAAGAAGCCGGTCGCCCCGACGGATACGGGCAGCGATTCCGAACCGCCGACGGGCGCGCCGACATCACCATCCAGGCCGCGCGCAACGTCGCGAACGATTCACCCGCTGCCTTTCTGGCAAGGAAGGGGCCGCCGCCGCGCATCCAGTACAAGCGGGTCATACCGCGGTTCTTCGCGGTCTCCAGCTACAAGGGCGACAAGGTTTTTTACGACCGCTGCAACTTCTCGGGGCGGCTGGTCCATTGCGTGCTGATCAACTATCCCGCCGAAGAAGAGCGCGCCTGTGCGGATTCCGACGAAGTCGCCCAGGCGTACCGATATGAAGTCGCCCGTGGATTCCGAGACGATGTCGCCCACCTTTCCGATTTGATCTCGCCCAGCGGCGAG
>NZ_JBHTFN010000035.1:0-897 GCF_042666195.1 Bradyrhizobium sp. GCM10028915 | reverse complement strand
TGTCTCGCGGCGATCAGGATGGAAGAGCGCGTCAATGAAGGTGAGAGAGTTTCGCCGGGCTCGTGACGAAGGGAGGGCGTAGCCCGACCGGAGTTACGAGCCCGGCGTCGGCGCGATCCGCTAGGGACCGCGCCGACTGGTGATCGCGGCCGGCAGGTTATGCAAGTGGTTCTTCCGCCAAGAGGAATCACTCGTTTGCCCGGCCGACACATCACAGATCACCAAATGAGGCTCTACATGAAGAACCGTCAGACCGACAGCCCGCCAGTGGCGGCGGCCAAGGCATCATTCAGTGCGGCGACCGCTTATCGGATCGAGAGAGATCCCCGAGTTCCCTCGCAAAAGAACGCTCCCCGCGGCCGGCGACGACCGGACCCGTTGAGCGAGGTGTTCGAGACCGAGATCGTCCCGATCCTGAAGTCGGCACTTGGCTTACGCCCCCGGTCGCGGTCTTCGAGGAGATGCTCCGACGTCATCCTGATCTCGGCACCGGTATCCGTCGTACCCTGGAACGTCGTATCCGTGCCTGGCGGGCGATCCATGGCGAGGAGCAGGAGGTCATCTTCCGCCAGATCCATGAGCCTGGCCAGCTCGGCCTCTCCGACTTCACAGACATGGGCGAGTTGGGTGTTACGATCGCGGGCGCACCGCTGGATCATCGTCTCTATCACTTCCGTTTGGCCTATTGCGGCTTCGAGCACGCTCACGTCGTGCTTGGCGGCGAGAGCTTCGTTACCCTGGCCGAAGGCCTGCAGAATGCCCTCTGGTCGCCCAGTGGGGCGCCGCGGGAGCATCGGACCGACAGCCTGTCGGCCGCATTCTGCAATCTCGATCGCGATGCACGGGATGATCTGACGCAGCGATACGAGGCCCTTTGTGCCCATTACGGCATGCGGC
>NZ_JBHTFN010000034.1:101521-167853 GCF_042666195.1 Bradyrhizobium sp. GCM10028915 | reverse complement strand
GTGGCTTCCGATGAACACTTCGCCCCGTACCAGCACATGCTCGGTCCAGGGCAAGCCGCGCTTCGACTTCCTGCCTCCAACGGGATAGGCGTCGGCGTGGCTGCTGTAGAGGCGCTCGAGCTCCATGGTCGCTGCGTGCAGACGCATCACGGTCAGCAGCCGATGGCCCAATAGACATTGGGCGATCTCGTCGACGACCGGCAGAATCGCCGCTTTCGGACCAGTCCTCGCCGCCTCGGTGACCCGCGCCAGGTCGTCGCCGCCGATCACAGGAGCACCACGCGCAAAAGGGCCTCGATTGGTGTGGGCAGCGGCGAGACCGTGTTCGTCTCGTGCAGCATCATCGTGATCACGAATTTCTGCGCCATGCCTCAGTTTCCCGTTCCCGAATTCGCGACGATCCCCCTCCACAGACGTCCAGCCCTGCTGGAAATCCATCGTTGGCCCGCTCTCGGCTCGCTCGGGCATAGCAACCCCCGGACGCCACACGGGCCGCAACAAGATACATTTGGGGCGCAGGGCTTTTGGGCAAAGTTTATCAATCAGCGCTGAATTGCAGCCGGGCCGGCACGCCCGGCGCTGGAATTGATCAACAGCGGCATTGCCACGCCTGGGCAGGGAACGAGCGGGGACGCTGATGGATGATCGGCGCGTGCGATGTCAAGCCACGAAGGCGCCTTGACGCGACCGATTGTGTTGGATCGTTGCCTTGAAAGGCGCAGGCGCCACGTGCGCAAATGCTGGAGATAGGAATCGGCGGAAGAGCCGATCTGACGATGCGTCGGCGGCGAACTCCGTACTGGAAATTCTTCAGATAAGGCGGAGCACGGACGGGATTGCCACCTGATGGGCAGCCTCACGCGGTAGAAATATTGGAGCACCGACGGAGTTCTTAGGCGTTGGAGCTGAACCACAACGAGATCGGTGCAGATGAACCTAGGCCGCAGAATAGCTGCAGTTCACAGACCTGCCGCTCTTCGCCGTCAGCCTGGTCTGCAGGGGCATTGGCGTATGCGGCGGGTCGGCCACGGCGCTGCGGCTGCGCCAACGACCCGAGTAGCCTCGCTCCCCCGAGTTCGGCGGCCAACTCAGCGGCCGACCTCTTGCTGGGGTGGATGTAGGCTCGTGTCTTCGACCTCGTAGGGGCGGCTGGCGTGCGGGCTCAGCTCCATGACACGAGGCACTCCCTGACAAAGAAAATACCTTATCTACATCGATTCCATCTAACCAATCAGATGGGACAAACACGAACACAGGGCGTGGCGACCGCCAGCGACAGCCGTGACTTGGCGCCGGTTTAGGACTCGAACTTACCGACGAGTTGACCGACTAACGGCGCCCACAGAGTCCGAAGAAGCGAATGCGCATTCTTGAGGGTTTGGCGCGCTTGCGCTATGCCGCCTCGCGTCCGGTCGGCGCTTCATGGGCCGAGCACTCCCAAATTGGCTCTCCCTCGATGTACGTGCCGAGGACCTTGAGATCGAGCACGTGCTCGGGATCGACTGCGCGTGGGTTCTTATCTAGGAGGACAAAATCCGCATATTTGCCAACCTCAATGCTTCCGATCTCGTTCTGCTTTCTAAGGTGGAATGCCGCGTCAATTGTTACGGAGCGCAAGGCCGAATCCATATCCATGATTTGATCCGGACCAATAACGTTTCCTGCGCGGCTTCGACGAGTAGTGGCAAGATGTAGGCAAAGGAGCGCGTGCGGCCAAGTCATTGGCGGATCGCAGTGGAGCGAACTCCGCATCCCCATTCGGACGGCGCTTCCGGCTGGCACAAACTTTGCGGCCGCTTCCGGTCCAAGGAGCGCGTCGCGGAGTGCTTCGCCCCAATAATACAGGTAAGGCAAGAAGAAGCTGCAGACGACCCCGAGCTTATTGCAGCGCTCAATTTGGTCTTCGCGCAACGTTCCGCAATGCTCGAGCCGGAATGGACGCTTTGCTTCGGAAAACTCATTGAGCGCCAGTTCGTACGCATCCAGAACCGCGTCGATCGTGCGATCGCCATGCGTATGGACGGACATTTGATGCCCGCGGGCCGCGTAAGCCTTTATTATTCGCTTCAGCTCTTCGGGCTTGTAGTTCATATGACCGACGCTATCGCGCGGAAGACCCATGCTCGTAAGGGTGATTTCGTTATTCAGGTATGGCTTCGTCAGCCACACGTTTCCCATTAGGACGGACCCATCACCCCACATCTTGATACCCGCCATCGCAAATCGATCGTTTCCTCCGTCAAACGGAATCGTCTCGATTCCTTCGGGAACAGCTCTCTGATAGCAAAACACCCGAATGGGCATTTGCTCGCGCTCCAGAGTCTTCTTGTAGAAGACACTGGTCATTGGCGTCAGTCCCATTTCCGAGCTGGTTGTATACCCAGACTTTGAGAACTTCCACAGCCAATCTCGTAGCGAGTCGATACCCCGCTGCTCGCCACAGATCGCATAGAAGCTCTCGACGATGTAATCGCGTGAGCGCTCCTCAAACTTCCATGGTTCACCATTCTCGTCGGAACGAACATGCCCGCCGGCAACGACGGGGGTCTCTCGTGTGATTTTAAGTGCTTTAAGGGCCGCCGTGTTCAGAAATATTCCGTGCATGTTTGACACCTGCACGGCGATCGGAATCGTCGGTGAGAGTTCGTCGAGCTCTGCTTTGCTAGGCTCTTTGGCACCCGCGTGGAGCTGGGCGTCAAGGCCCAGGAACCAGAGGAAATCACCCTCCTTGGCCTTGCTAACCCTTCTTCTGATCTTGGCGAGAGCCGCCTCGTAGGTAGGCGTGTGCACTGATCGAATATCGACGACCGGGTCGCCCCAACACAGAGCGCTAAGCAGAGGATGGCCATGTGCTTCGACGAAACCAGGTAACATCGTGCGCCCGTCGAGATCGACCATGGTGGTTTCGGAACCACGGTAGCTGCTTACGGCTTCCAAAGATCCAACGGCGAGTATTTTCCCCTTGGATATCGCGACCGCTTCAACTTGCATCTGGTCGCGATCCATCGTGACGATCGGACCGCCGTGAAAAATCGCGTCTGCACCCATCTGTGCTCCCCTTGCCTGCTTCCGGGCTTCAAGCGCCGTTGGTTTGCCGTTCAAACATTTCCGTGAGTCTGCCGGTTGGCAGTTCGCCGCGCATTCCTATGAATACGAGTTCGCTTCTCTGATCGCCCGAAGATGAAAGGCGTAGATCGATCGTCGAGCGCTTGCCGATCAGCTGGAAGACGCCGCTCTGATCGGGCAAATCCGAAAATCGAACGATGCCCTTCGCCCGCAGGATCGATGCAGGAAGAGCTTTTACGATCGCAGCGAAGTTGGCCTGGTTGCCGACATTGCCTGACCAGGACCAGCTCTCAAACATGCCGTAGTGATCACGAGTCCTGTAAGCGCCGCTGCAGGCGGCGCAGGCTCGATCGCGGCATGGGCTTTCAGTCTGGTCACACCGAAATGTTGTTATTTTCCAACCCGAAGGAAGCTGGTGAGGCGCCTCTACGTTGCTATCAGAGAGTAACATGAACGCGGGAAGGACGGCATTGTGCGTTCTTATAATTCTCATCATAGGCAGCGCGCCGCGGAGCGTCGCGACGACTTTGTCGGCGACTGCCGGCGTTACCAGGTCGGTCTTGTTGAGTAACACATAGTCCGCGACCGCCGCCTGATCGATCGCCAGCTCAGTGTTTTCGAAGTTGAGGTCCGGAAAGTTCTCGGCATCGACAATGCAAATCGTACGATCGACCTTTAGTCGGCGAGACACCTCCGGCTGCATAAATGCATCGGCGATAGCCATCGGATTGGATACGCCACTCGTCTCGAGCAACACTCCGTCGAACCTCGGCTCTGAAGATGCGATAGACAGAATTGAACTTAAGAGATCATCTTTGATGCTGCAGCACACACATCCATTTGTAAGAGAAATGATGGTGTCGCTCTGCGATGCAACCAGCTTCACATCAATGTTGAGCGCCGCAAAATCGTTGACGAGAACAGCCAGTCGCTGCCGCGTCTGCTGCAGTATGTTGTTCAGAAGAGTCGTCTTACCGGCACCCAGAAAGCCGGACACGATCGTAACTGGTAATGGTTGCTCCCGGGCGAAATGCAGCATCGCGGCATATCCTCGGTGCCTGCGGCAGCGGTTCACACTCGTCCGCCGCCCCGTCACACCGTTCCTGAACGAAGTGCGCGTGGCTGGAGCACCACTGAAATTCGCAACGACGAAACGAGATCTCAAATAAATTGTCGTTACAATTCTGTCAATGTGAATTTATGTCGAATAATTTCATGGATACGACTGTGTTAGGCTTGGCAGCAGAAAACGCCGACGCCACTTTGTACGCTCGACAATGGCATTCGGGCGTCACACCAACCCCGAACCGGTTGAGATGTCACCGGGGCATTCCGGCAGAATGCGTCAAACAACTTCGTGAGACCAGCGCCTGTCGCAACAACCGCGCCAAGCAGAGGACCGCCGCTGCGATTACGGATAGCAGGCCGGGAGCGGAGCGGCTCGCTGCGCCGGCTAGGTCGGCGCTATATGTGATATGCGCCTCTTCACAGTGCCGATCGCCAACCTCGTTGACCGTACATTTCTATTACGCGCGGGCCCGACTAGCTATCGCCTTTGCCCAGTGCCCGTCGCTCGGGATGGTTGCGCCACCACCGTCCCAAGGAAGCCAGGTGATTAAGTCATGACGAGCCGCCAGTTCGCCGTTTCTCTTACCCCGTTGTTGTGGGCCGGCGGCCCAGAGGAGGTAACGATTGGTCACCTGCTCTTCCTGTTCGATCACGTTACGTATGGGTTGTGTCGTACTACCGTTTGAGCGACTCTCGGACGGGCCTTGCTCGTGAAACGCAGGGCATTGCTAGTAGTGCGGAGGAGTGATCACCCACACGACCTTGGCAGGCTCCGTTCCAGGGTTCGCGCAGCGATGTTGCGAAGTGCTGCTAAAGGAGAAGCTGTCGCCTTCCTCGAGCTGAAACAGCTTCCCGTCGACCCACAGGTCCAGTTGCCCCGCGATCAGAACCCCCGCCTCATTTCCGTCATGGCTGTATTCCCCGCTGTCGGCACCGGGCTCAATTGTACTCATGAGCAGTTCTAGCGGGCCGGCGAGGTTGGGTGAGAGAAGCTCCTCGGCGATGCCAAGGCCGGTGAAGGTCAATCGGCGGCGGTGCGCCTTGCGAACGACGACGTCACGTTCGTCGGGCGTAGCCTGCATGTTACCGTTGAAGAACCAGTTCATGTGCACGCCGAGAACGTCGCTTAGCTTTTTCAAAACCCCGATCGGCAGCTTGGATTGGTTTCGTTCGATCTGACTCAAATAGCCCACCGAAATGCCGGCTGCTTGGGCAAGCTGGCTCAGCGTCAGCTTCTTGAGCTTGCGTAGCTCGCGAATCTGTCCGCCCACGGCAGCCCCCAAGTCGCCCTTCGGTTCAGAGGCCGTCCATTCATCAGCTGCGCGTATCGATCTAATCGCCATGAACTCTCTCGTCCTTCACGCGGGCCGTGTTGCTCCACGACATGCCCCCCTGCAACCCAGTCAAGCAAGCCACTTTCAACAGTCAATCACTCGGAGGGCTTTGATCGTTGGAGCGCCTGCCACCCGAGCGTCAAAGTGCCCGATTCTCTATAGGAGCCACAGCTTCGGAAAAAAATACCGATGGTCATGAAAAAGCTATTCACATTTATGAAAAAACGTGGAATAATTTCATGATGGTCGTTGGAGTTTAGGTATGACGGATCTTCCAAAGTCGGCTCAGGTCGTCATTGTCGGCGGCGGTATCATGGGTTGCAGTCTGGCTTACCATCTGACCCTTCGCGGTTGGACCGATGTGGTCTTGCTTGAACGTAAGCAACTCACCTCCGGAACGACATGGCACGCGGCTGGTTTGGTTGGTCAGCTCGGAGCAACGCACAATCTAACGCGGTTGGCCCAATATACGACCGAGCTCTATGGGCAACTCGAACGAGAGTCGGGGCAAAACACTGGCTACCGCCAGATTGGGTCACTGGCAATTGCGACCCATCAGGAGCGCTTCGAGGAGTTGAAGCGCGGAGCGTCAATGGCTCGTTGTTTTGGGTTGGAGGTAAACGTCCTCACGGCGAAGGAGGCGGGCGATCTTTGGCCGTCAATGGCAACCGAAGATCTCGTGGGTGCGGTTCATCTTCCCAAGGATGGGCAGACCAATCCGGTGGACACGACGCATGCGCTCGCGAGGGGCGCCAAGCTTCGTGGGGCGAAGATATTTGAGGGCACCGCTGTAACCGAGATCGTGATCGAAAATGGTCGCGCGGTCGGTGTTCGCACGAAGGACGGCGAAATTGCCGCCGAATTTGTGGTCAATTGCGCGGGCATGTGGGCGCGGGACCTCGGTGCAAGCGCGGGTACGACCATCCCGCTTCACGCGGCCGAGCACTTCTATATTGTCACCGAGCCGCTGCCCGAGATCAAAAGGCATCTTCCCGTGTTGCGTGATGCCGATGCTTGCACCTATTTTAAGGAAGATGCCGGCAAGCTGCTGGTCGGCTGGTTCGAACCGGTTGCGAAGCCTTGGGGGATGGAGGGGATACCCGAGAGTTTCGAGTTCGATACGCTGCCGGATGATCTCAATCACATCGAGCCGCTGCTTGAGGGGGCGATCCGTCGCGTTCCGGTGCTGGCGAAGACGGGAATCCAGTTGTTCTTCAACGGACCCGAGAGTTTTACCCCGGACGATCGCTATATGCTTGGCGAGACGCCGGAGGTACGAAATCTGTTCGTGGCGGCGGGCTTCAATTCCATTGGTATACGTTCTGCGGGTGGAGCAGGCAAGGTGCTTGCCGATTGGATCGTCGATGGTCACCCGCCGATGGACCTGTGGGACGTCGATATACGACGCGTGATGCCGTTCCAATCGAACCGTCGCTATCTCCGCGATCGAACGGTCGAGTCGCTCGGCTTGCTGTACGCAATGCACTGGCCGTTCCGGCAGCCGGAGACAGCGAGAGGTGTCCGACGTTCTGCACTCCACGATCGCTTGCTCTCGCGGGGGGCCTGCTTCGGTGAGGTCGCGGGCTTCGAACGACCCAATTGGTATGCGCCAAAGGGGCACGAAGCCAAGTACGAATATAGTTTCGGGCGGCAAAATTGGTTCGACTATTCCGCCGAGGAGCATCTCGCGGTGCGCGAGAGCGTCGGGCTATTCGATCAATCGTCCTTCGCCAAACTCGTGTTCGAGGGCGAGGACGCCGAGCACATTCTCAATAGGATCTGTGCGAATAACGTCTCGGTTCCGGTCGGGCGCATCGTATACACTCAGTGGCTCAATGAGCGTGGTGGCATCGAGGCGGATCTGACGATCACCCGCGAAAGCGAAAAGCGCTTCCTCATCGTAACCGCCGTCGCCACGCAGGTCAGGGACTTGGCCTGGTTGAACCGCCACATTCCGGAAGGTGCACGGGCCGTGGCCGTCGACGTTAGTTCGGCTTACTCGGTCCTCGGTGTGATGGGTCCGAAGTCCAGGAGTTTGTTGAGCAAGCTGACGGATGCCGATCTGTCGAACGGTGCATTTCCATTCGCGACCTCGAAGGTCATCGATCTTGGTTACGCCAAGGTGCGGGCAAGCCGCATTACCTATGTCGGCGAACTGGGATGGGAATTGTACGTTCCGACCGAGTTCGTCCAGGGCGTATTCGACGTTCTTCTGGAAGAGGGTGCTTCATTCGACATGCGCCTCGCCGGCTATCACGCGATGAATTCATTGCGAATGGAGAAGGGGTACCGGCACTGGGGCCACGACATCACGGACGAAGATACCCCGCTGGAGGCCGGGCTCGGCTTCGCCGTCGCTTGGTCGAAGCCGCAAGGATTTATTGGGCGCGATGCCTTGCTGCGTCAGAAGGAAGCCGGGCCCAAGCGCAAGATGGTCCACATTGCTCTAGAGGATCCCGCGCCGCTGCTCTACCACAATGAACCAATTTGGCACGATGGTCGGCTCGTAGGACGCGTCACGTCCGGCATGTACGGTCACAGCATCGGAGCCTCTCTTGGTCTGGGCTATGTCGAGAACCCCGACGGCGGAGGAGTCGATGCGGCTTATTTGCAGGGCGGCAAATTGGAGGTCGAGGTCGCAGGCGTGCGTGTGCCCGCCCGTGCTTCGCTACGCGCGTTCTATGATCCCGCCAACAATCGGGTGAAGGACGTCGAAGGTGCTGGGGCCCTGTCTGCGTCGGCTTCCTGATCGGTAAGTGTCATGTCTAAAATTAGCATCATATCCACCAGCCCCTTTGCACAGAGTTCGCCTGTCCCGGGATTGAAGGAACAAATCAATCGGCCCGACTTTGTCTTGACATTCTCCTGTCCGGATCGGATCGGCATTGTTCACGCTGTCTCTGGCTTCCTCACGATCCATGGATGCAATATCCGAGACAGCGCTCAATTCTCCGATCGCAGCGTCGGCAAACTGTTCATGCGCATTTCATTCGACGCGCTGGATAAAATCGCAATCTCACGCTTGCAGTCGGAGTTTTCCGAAGTCGGAAAGTCATTTGACATGACGTGGCAATTGCATGATTCCAGTTCGAAGCCACGGGTCATGATTATGGTCTCCCGCGCCGGACACTGCCTAAACGACCTTCTGTTTAAATATTCCACGGGAATGCTCGATCTCGAAATTCCGTTGATCGTTTCAAATCATAAGGACTTCTATCGCCTCGCCGCGTCCTACGACATTCCTTTCCATCATCTGCCGATCACTGCCGACACAAAGCTCGTCCAGGAAGCAAAGCTAATGGAGCGGGTCGAGCAGGAACGCATCGATTTGATTGTCTTGGCCCGATACATGCAGATTTTGTCGGATGGGCTCTGTCAGAAGATGTCCGGACGGGTCATCAATATCCATCACTCGTTCCTGCCAAGCTTCAAGGGAGCGCGTCCGTATCATCAAGCCCAGTTAAGGGGTGTCAAGTTGATCGGCGCGACAGCCCACTATGTCACCGCGGACCTGGATGAGGGGCCGATCATCGAGCAAGACGTCTTACGCGTTGATCATTCCCTCACGCCCGAGGAACTCTCGGGGGTCGGACGAGATGTGGAGGCCGCAGTATTGACGCGAGCCGTCAAGTTTCACGCCGAGAACCGGGTCCTGTTGAACGGCGATCGCACGGTGGTCTTTCGATGAGCATCACGATACGGGCAAACGGGAGGTGAGCGCAGTGCTGATCAACGGCGTTAACGCTGCGAGGCAGCTTCACGACGAGTTGTGCAGTGCCGTCGAAACTCTCGTGGAACGGGGGGCGACGCCTGGTCTTGCCGTTGTGCTCGTTGGCGATGATCCTGCAAGCTCGGTTTACGTTCGCAACAAGGTGCGCAGGTCGGTCGAAGCGGGCTTGCGATCGTTCCATCACGAGCTGCCCGCCTCAACCAGTGAAAGTGATCTCCTGGCGTTGATCAAGCGCCTGAACGCGGCCGAAGACGTTGACGGCATTCTCGTTCAACTGCCGCTACCCCCTCACATTGATGCCCAGAAAGTGACTGCCGCCATCGATCCGGCAAAGGACGTGGACGGTTTCCATCCTATCAATGTCGGCAACCTGTCGCTCGGCGCACCCGCTTTGGTCGCCTGCACGCCACTCGGATGTATGCTTTTGATCAAGGGCGTCCGTAAGGATCTTGCCGGGCTTTCCGCAGTCGTCGTCGGCCGTTCAAACATAGTCGGGAAGCCGCTGGCACAACTCCTGTTACGAGAAAACTGTACGGTTACCATAGCGCACTCCAGGACCAAGGATCTTCCTTTGGTCTGTTGTGGTGCGGACATTCTGGTTGCCGCGGCCGGACGGGCAGGGTTCATTCGTGGCGATTGGATCAAACCCGGTGCAATCGTCATCGACGTCGGCATCAATCGCATTGAACGCGACGGCAAGCAGCAATTGGTCGGCGATGTGGATTTCGAGGGGGCGCGCAGCGTCGCCGGCGCGCTGACACCAGTTCCGGGCGGAGTGGGTCCGATGACCATCGCGTGCCTGCTCAGGAATACGATCGAGGCCGCCTGCCGCCGCCGCGGTATTTCTTCGCCGCTTGCCAATGGCGCTGACTAATCGCCGCAGCGCAAGCGCTTGCCCCTCCAATACTGATCGAACACAGTTCCGACGAGGTGCTGAAGTTGGATTAGCTGGAGGGCTGACGCTCCGTCCCGGCCGCGGAGCCGTTCTCGTTGCGCGCTCTACTTCTACCAAGTGGCGGCTAACGGGGAACCGAGGTCTATGAAGCTTATTGCGAACGAGGCGGACGATGGCTTGAAAGCCAGCAGCAACGTCGGGCGGTCAGCAAGCCAAGACGTGCCACCAGGTTTGATCCCGGCCTCTTCGCTCGCGGTTTTGGATGGATGCGTACCACCTCGGCGATCGGTTCGCAGGTGAGGAACGCGAAGATGTCGGCGGTGATTTCGCCTTGCTACCAACCCGGCTCGCGCTATTTTGTCGTTAATGGTGCGATTGGACGCACATCAGCTATACGCCAGATCATCCTCTGCGGTTTGAACACCTGAAGTCGAAGGCCCTCGTCTTTAACCCCGACGACCGGATCGTCGATGTGTCGACCTGTTCGGTGAATCGCGACGGAGCCGGGCGCTATCACTTAAGCGATAGTAGGAGATGCGGGCGAGGCCGAACCCATGCCGCTTCGCACCGCCAGTGCAGACTAAACTAGAATCCGGATGTCAGGATGCGTGCGATGAGTCACATATCCGAATCACATATCCGAATAGCCGGCCACTCAGGTGACCATTCCTGCTGACGCGTTGGAAAGCGGAAGGCCCTCTGCTTGATGACGACCACTTATGACGCGACGACGGCTCACATCGCTGATCCGGTGGTCGAGATGATTCTCGTCGTCCGACAGCGTCGGCAATGTCTGCCCTCGGTTTCGATAATACGTTGCCAATCAGTATGGCGGTGATGAACCACCACGTGGAAGCGGTCGCTCGTACCAAGCCGCGCGCGTTGCTCGTCGCCGATATGCGCTTTCTCAGCTTTCACCTCGGCATTGAGGACACGATCCGTCATGCCAGTTCTGCAGCGGGGCGCGGCTGCCGTGAAGCTCAAGGCAGGGCGCAAGCGGATCGAAATGGTGCGTTTCCAGGTCGATTGCGAGATCCCAGTGATGGGCCATCTCGGCCTCGCCCCGCAAAGCGTCAACGCCATAGCGGGTCAAGGTGCAGGGCCGCAGGGCGGATGATGTCTTGCGCCTGCTCGAGGACGTCTTTCGCCTGCAGGAATCAGGTTGTTTCTCGTTGGTCTTGGAAAGCGCGGCGCGGGCAACCGAGTCATTAACAATCCTACCCATTGGAATCGGCGCGGGTCCTAGCTGCTCGCTGCAGATACTAGTGTTTGACGACCTTCCCGGCCTGACTGAGGGGCATCGGCCGAAGCTGCAAGCAATCGAAGACCAATCGAGGGGCAGGAAGTTTGTCTGCGTCTCGCCGATTTCGTGACGAGCTTCCCCGACGGCTTGCGCTCGTCCGTCGGCGCGCTCGTTTTAATCGAACGCCGACGCGTGCTGCGCCTTGTGAAGGAAGCCCGACAGGATCATCATCCGCCACTCCATTCCCTCCCATCCACCGTCCGAAAGGCGATCATCATGATGTGTCGTTAGGCTGAACGATGCTCCGCGTTGACCCAGCATAGGGAAATATTTCAGGGGCTTGTACTGCTGACAATCCCGCGGCAAGGCCGAAGTGTGAGCAAATTCTGTGGAATCAATGCAAGGACGCAGAATTTCGGACAGTGGCGGCGCCCCATCAAAGAATTTCCAATTTTAATTTCGCTAAATTCCGCGGGTCTGGAACGGCATTTGCTGACGCGAGTCCCAGGCGCTTCGCCGAGCCCACGAAGGCGCACATACCTTCGGCCCTATGCATCGGTTTGTGCAGATCTTCGCTCCGATTTACCAGGAGGGTGTCTTGGCCGAACAAGAATTGGTGTCGAGACATCCGCCAACGCATAGCCATGAAGGTAACATGACGATTGAAAGCCCCCCCTTCACCATTGTCATCAACCACCCTGAGGCCGAAGCTTATGCGCGAGTGTTGGGTGAACGTTTTCCGCAAGTTCGAGTCATTGTGGCGCCGGATTCTGATCGGCTAGAGCGATACATAGGTGAGGCGCACGCGTTGCTTGCTTATCAATTCCCAGTCGAATTGTTCGACCGGGCAACGAAACTGCGTTGGTTCCAATCCCTTAGCGCGGGTGTTGATTCCATGTTACCGATCCGTGACAGAGCGGACGACATAATCGTGACCAATGCTCGTGGGATGCATGGCGGCTTAATTGCGGATTACGTCATGGGCGGCGTGACGATGCTGAATTGGGATTTTCGCAAACTTCTGAGCGAGCAGGCGGACCGCAAATGGAACTTTCGATCGGTAACGCCACTGGCCGACAAAACGCTTGGCGTTGTCGGGTTGGGTTCGATCGGGACGACGATCGCTCGGCGCGCGAAGAGCGCGGGGATGACTGTTTTGGGTGCGAAGCGGGATATTTCAGTCTCGGTCGAAGGTATCGACCGGTTGTTCGGCTCCGATGAGCTGAAGGGTTTACTGCCGCTCTGCGATTTCGTGGTTCTGTCCGTGCCAGCTACGCCGGAGACAGCCGGTCTTATCGGTGCCGACGAGATCGCATGTATGCGACGTGATGCATTCTTGATCAACATCGCCCGGGGCAGCGTCGTCGTGGAGTGCGAATTGATTGGCGCCCTACAGGCGGGCACACTCGCAGGCGCGATGCTCGACGTGTTCGAGCGCGAGCCGCTGCCGCAGGATAGCCCGCTGTGGGGCATGGCAAACGTGATTGTAACGCCACATATTTCAGGAATCGTCACAGACTATGTGGAGCGAGCGTTTGAAATTGTTGCAGACAACATCGAACGCTACCTTAAAGGACTGCCGCTGAAGAATTTGGTTGATCTGCGACGAGGCTATTGAGCGCTTGACGCGAGCACCGCGAAGATGCGCGACTGCTTGTCCTAAAGGTGGCAAGCTTTGCTGGCCCGGTGAGGTTCGCACAATGCCAGCTTTCTGGTCGTGAAACGGGAGCGCCTGAACGGTAGCCTGATAAGTTGAGTAGTCACAGTTGGGAGATCACACTAATGCCAAGCCCGCTGCATGACTGAATGTTGACGGCACGGGCAGAACTAGACCTGGCGCGTCGGAATTGAACCCGAGAGTGGGCGACAAGCTCTCACCCAGCGAGGCACGAGGGGTACCGCATCGTGGAAATGGCAGACAATTGTCTGTTAGGTTTGTCGAGTCCGCGACATATGCTCTCAGCGCCTCGCCTCTTCCCGCCATGATGTAAGCCTTTGAAATTCATACTATAAATGGACATTCATTGGACTGCGTCAATTGGCACGAGTTTTGAGAGCCTGCCGTCAGAACCCAACGAGCTACAACGATAATCATGTCTCGAGCGAGATATCATTCTCTCCCTTTTCGCCAAAGGGCAAAACGGCGGCTGATACGGAGACTTAGTATGCGCGCGGCGCTGAAAAGCTTGTCTCGTTTTGATTACGCGGTGGTGGCCCATCTAAAGATAGAGCCAGAGCAAGAAGACTTTGTGGACTCACTGGAGTTGGTCTTCTCCGAACTTCAAAATAACTCATGGGCTGGCCTTGCGCACGCCTTCTCAATCGTCGCCAGCGATGAGATCGTCGGCTTTTTTGTTCTCCGAGAAGGGGCAGCGTTGCCTGAATGGGCCCTCCCAAACGCGATGACTTTGCACAGCCTTTGCGTGGACCGAGCATGCCAGGGCAATGGATATGGTAGGGCAGCGATCAAACTTGCCGCTCGATGGGTCGCTACAAACCGTCCATCTGTTAACAGTCTCATGCTTGGCGTCAATGTACGCAATGAGACAGCTAGAGCTGTTTACCTGAAGTCGGGGTTTCGGGATACGGGCGCGACTCACTTCGGCCCAAGCGGCACTCAAAACATTCTTGAACGCAAGATCGGTTTGGGAGGAGAAGTGTGATCATTGTGTTCCTTTTGACCCTTGTGTTGGCAAGGCATTCCAGGCACCCAAATCTCAGCGAGCCTACATTGCCGGCGCGACCGGCGGTGCCTGCTTGGATGAGGGCGTTCTCAGCAGCAGATTACGGATTTCCGCCCGCGCCGCAGCGTCGCTATGCCGTCCATCCGCGGCATCCTCGGCATCTCCTCCTCCGTGCAATGCGTGAAGGGCACGATGGAATATGCGGTGCAGCGCATCCGCGCCGAGCAAGCTACTGACTAGAACCAGCCTATCGCGGCGGCAGTTGGGTCACCTCGAAACAAAATTCCACCACTGGCCCCGGCCCGCCCGCTGTGGCGTGGAGAGCAGCACAAGGGTCGTTCCACTCATTACAAAGCAGGAGGAGAGGCACGCTATGCTGCACCAGACCGTAACGCAGATGATCGGGCAGACGCCGGTAATGTCGATTGATATTCCCAACCGGGACACCCGTTTGATGCTAAAAATCGAAAAAAACAATCCCGGCGGCTCGATGAAGGACCGCATGGCGCGAAGCATGGTTGTGGCTGCACTGAAGGATGGGCGCCTCGCTCCAGGCGGCACCATTGTTGAATCTTCTTCTGGTAATACCGGTATAGGCTTGGCTCTGTCCGCGTTGGACTTTGGCCTGCGCTTCATCGCCGTGGTCGACCACCATGCGGCACCCGACAAAGTCCGGATGATGCAGGCCCTCGGCGCCGAAATCCGCTATGTCGAAGGCGAGTTTGCTGAAAACGAAGTCGCCGTTGTCGAGAGGCAGCGCCTAGCGGCACAGCTCGCCGCAGATCTTAGCGGCGCACTGTTCATGAACCAATCTGACAATCCCGCAAATCCGGAAGGCTACGCCGCTCTCGTTGATGAGCTGATCTCTCAACTTCCCAACGGCATCGACGCGTTTGTCGGATGCGTTGGGACCGGCGGGTCAATGAGCGGTATTGCGCAACGGCTCAAGCGCTACAAAGAGACGGTGCGCACGATCGGTGTGGAGCCGGCTGGATCCATCATTTTCGGAAAACCCGCGCATGCCTATTACCAGTCCGGCACTGGCATGCCCGCGGGTGACGCGGTCGGCAAAGTCCTGGACTATGGATGCATCGATGAGGGCGTACAGGTGACCGATACTCAAGCTTTCGAGACCGCGCGTTACATCGCTAGGCGCAAAGGACTTTTAGTCGGTGGGTCTTCCGGCGGAGCTATCTACAAAGCTCTGGAATTCATCGCCGCAGGCAAGCTCACCGGTTCTGTCGTAACACTGGTCGCCGATGGGGGCGAGAAATATCTGAGCACGATTTTCAACGAGGACTGGATGGCAAAGCGCAGCTTGCTCGATCCAACGATCGCCCCCCAGTTGGACCAGTGGCTCTTCGGAAAGGAGTCGTCCGTGAACAAGGCTCTAAGCGATTGAGCAGGATTCAGTTTTCGGTTGCGGTGGCATTTGAGATTGTAGGGATTGGGGGCTTGAGGCCCCCAAACCTTGCAATTTCCGTTTGTGGATTGAACGAAGCCGCTGCCGCGGCGTGAGGGGTAAGGTGGCGTAGATCGCCTCCTGATTGAGAGGATATGGGTGTTGGAGCCCATCCCCCTCAGACAAGAGTATTGAGATGACCGATTTGAGCATTTGAGCCCTCTTCGCCGCCGCATGATCGAGGACATGACACTCCGCAATCTGTCGCCGGCGACGCAGCGATCCTACATCAGCGCGGTTTCGAAGTTCAGCCGCTATTTCGGCCGATCGCCGGAGCGGTTGGAGCTGGAAGACGTCCGGGCCTTCCAGGTGCATCTGGTCTCGACCGGCATCTCATGGCCGGCGCTGAACCAGATCATCGTCTGTGCGCTACGGTTTTTCTACGGCGTCACGCTCGGCGAGGCGCTCATCCCGGAGCGCATTCCCTATGCGCGAGAGCCCCGCAAGCTGCCGGTCGTTCTCAGCGCCGACGAAGTGGTGCAGTTCCTCGAGGCGGTGTGGAGCCTGAAGAGCCGCGCCGCGCTCACCACCGCCTATGCGGCCGGCCCCAGGGCCTCCGAGGTCGCGGGACAGCGGATCGAAGACATCGACAGCACCCGCGGTGTCATCCAGGTGCGCCACGGCAAGGGCGCGAAGGATCGCAACGTGATGCTGTCGTCCCAACTGCTCGGCATCCTGCGCACCTACTGGCGGCTCGCCCGGCCGCGGCTTTATCTGTTCCCTGGGCGTGACGAAGGTCACCCGATTGATCCGACCGAGTTGCATGTCGCCTGCCGCTCGGCGGTCAAGGCTGCGGGCCTGACCAAGCGCGTCACGCTGCACACGCTGTGCCACAGCTTCGCGACGCATCTTCTGGAGAACGGAATCGACATCCGGATCGGCCAGGTTCTGCTCGGGCACAATAATCCGTCGTCGACGGCGCGCTACACGCAGGTCGCCACCGATACGATCCGTAAAATGGACCCGCGGAGCGGGACCACTTGAGCCGGTTTGTTAGTTGGAAACTGACCGCTCCTGATCACTTTCTATCATGCTGCTAGAGACTCTGTCTGCTGCTGTTGCTGTGGGCATGTGGTCATGTGGTCATGTGGTCAACGCGTCAGCGTTGTCCACCATGTCTACAGCCTTCGCGGTGGTATCAGCGGCAGTTGCGCATTCTGCGCAGCCGGCTCGGCCTGATCATCCGCGACATCCGCCGCAGGATCGAGGGCGAGCCGGCACCGGAGGAGGCGTTCGCCGTCCCGCTTGGCCGGGCCGTGCAGATCCGCTCGCAGCAGCAGCGACAGGGCGGCCGGAAGCTCTATTCCTTCCATGCTCCGGAGGTGGAATGCATTGGCAAGGGCAAGGCCGCCGCACCTTTACGAGTTCGCGTCAAAGCCTCCATCGTCACCAACAACCGCCGGGCTCCCAGTGGCCTGCTCCTGCTGCACGCCAGGTCGCTGCCCGATAATCCCTACGACGGTCATACCCTGCGGGACGTCATCGACCGCACCGAGGCGCTCACCGGCTGTGCGATCGAGCGGGCCTACATCGACAAGGGATATCGCGGCCACGCAAAATCCCCCGTCGCGTCTTCATTTCGGGCCATAAGCGCGGCGTGTTCGTCGCCATCAAGCGCGAGCTGCGGCGCCGCTCCGCCATCGAGCCCATCATCGGACACCTGAGGCCGAAGGTCACCTTGGCCTCTGCTACCTCAAAGGCCGCGCCGGCGACGCCGCCAACGTCGTGCACTCAGCTGTCGGCTACAAATTCCGCCGTATCCTCGCCTGGCTCAGAGAACTCTTGTGCCTGTTCATGATCCAGCTATCGCATACGCTTGCATCTCCAGTCCCGCTCAATTCGGCTTCTTAACGGACGACTACCTAATCTATCGAATGGCAACGCGCACGGCTCGCTCCACAGCATGATGACCGAAGTAGAGAGGCCGCATTATCTATCGCATTTGCGGAATCGCATCTAGTACAGCCTCGTTGTACTGTTCGGCGATCTCTCGTATCAGTTCAGCCGCGCTAACGATCGAGCTCACCCCTGAAACGGAGTGACCTGCACTCCAGATATCAACCCAGCGCCGTGGCCCTTCGCTCGAATCGTTCCCGCCATATATCTGCGCGGCACGTGGCTGGGAGATGGTTTCGTCGAGTTTAGAAGGGTCAAGACCTGCGGCTACGATCGACGGCCTTAGCATACTAACTTCTAATCCCGTAAAGGCTTTGGTCAAGACCACGTCGTCCAGCGTACTGGCGACTAACATTTCGCGGTAGGAAGGGCTTGCCATACTCTCACGTGTTGCGATGAAGCGAGTCCCCATGTACCCGAGATCACAGCCAAGCAAACGTGCTGCCGCAAGGGCAATTCCATCGCTTATGCCACCCGCAAGGATAATAGGACCGTCGAACGCGGCACGAACGGCCCTCACGAACGCAAACGGATTCGCCCAGCCGGTATGGCCTCCGGCTCCTGCGGTAAGCAAAACCAAGCCGTCAGCACCGGCCCGGATCGCCTTTTCAGCATGGCGGAGCGACGGAACGGCGGCGAGCACCAAACAGCCGATTTCGTGCAAGGCGTCGGTCACCAATCTGGGCGATCCCATGCTGGTTATGACAATTTCCACCTTGTGACGAATGAGACAGGCAAGATCATCCTTTATTCGCGGGTGTCGTATGATCAAGTTTGGACAATGGGGGGCTGCTGGCCGGTCTAGCTGAGCCTGATCATGGTCGATTCGAGTTAGCCAGTTATCGAGCTCCTCAACCGATCGAGCATTCACAGTGGGGAAGGCGCCGATCGCACCAGACCGGCAGACAGTGGTCACAAGCTCCATCCCCGACACGAAGAACATCGGCGCTGCGACAAGCGGTACCACAAGTCTGGACGCGATAGCCGCCGGTAATCGACTTCGCTGGACACGTGCATTCATAGGTAACTCTCCCTCCAAACTGAGCTGCGCATTGCAAATCGGGCCAACTCGATCCGATCCATTTTTGACGTCAGCGCATTTTTCAATCTGCTTTGCAGTCGACGCAATGAGCGAGCGCTTTTCCGCAGTGAATGCCCTTTCATTGCGCGAAGTGTGAACACTCACAACAACCGGGACCGTAGTTGAGCAAAGGCAGGTCGCCTGAATTCTCGGGATGGCTCACAAGCGTCGGAAGCATTGAAAAGAAAATACCTCTGGTGTTGCATTCTGAGCAGGCATCTCTGATTCAGCGGCGCTTGGTAGGAGTAATGGCATGCGCCTTTGTTCAGGACGACTATCGAAAGAGAGGAGTTGACTTGCCCCGGGGGACGCTGGTCGCGAGAGTGCAGTTCGCAAGATATGAAGTAGCAGTGTGCTCAGGTGATCGCCTGAAAGCCGCAATTGAGCCGTAGTATGAAGCTTGCTGTGCCCAATTGTTTTAACGCACCTCGCGCATTTAAATCGCAACGACAGTCAAATTAATGCATCGGAAGACTCTACACATCCTGCGGCGCGACGCCGTGGAATCGGCTGAAGCTTTCCAACACGAAGACTGACCGTTGCCCTTTCTTGATCCGTGCAAGTTCTCAGGCCGAAGCAAGACTATAGTGCCAAGCTCTCCTCAGAACCATGCTTGGCCTGCCGGGTCCACCTCTTGCGCGCCTCCTCTGAGCCAGAGAGCACCTTGAAGATCTCTCGCCACAAACGTTGCGGGTAGGTTGGTCGGCATGCCAACAGAACTTGCGAAACTTGCTGTGGACATTTCGAAGCTCGGGCGGCAGCCGTCTCGCAATCGCTCGGCGATGGCGGGTCGCCTCGTAGCCAACCGTGCTGCGGGATGGATCACATCCCTCTCTCCTTCTTACCTCGCCGCAGCTCATCGGATCGAGACCAGCGCGACCACTCACCAAAGTGGTTACGGTGAGACCGGTTGAGTTGCCTTGCTCATAAGGGCGACCACTACCGCGCCCTTCGCGGCATTGCGCCAGAGGCGCGGCTGCGGGGCATTGATTATTTAGCGCAGCAGGAGCCTGGGCACTAACGAATTTCGTTCTCGTTGAACGATAAACCCTACTATCTCGTTTACTATTCCACTCGCGGCCTGCATCCAACCGATCATGTCGCAGCGTTCCACTTGCGATAAGCGGCGTTTTGCGCGATCCGGTCAGCGAAAAGAGCGTCCAGTGATTGTCGCGGCGGCAGTGTCACCGCGTTTCTGCCTGAGCATTGACCGACCTCATTAAATCCTCGCCGGTTTTCCAAAAAAGCCAATCGTCGTCCACAATTCCCTCTGCCACCAGACGTAGTATTGAACCACCCGGTTCACATTGGGATGCGTCGTAGACGCGCTTCTCGACGGACCACCGCGCGGCAAGATAGCAGGTAAAATCGGGAGCCCACATCGCAAAAGAAACGCCCCGCATGATTCCGGCCGTGATATTGACCATACCCTGTCCCCTAAAATCTTTGCGCACCCAAAGATCGCCGTGATAGGCAACCTTTCCAGTGATCTGCCGCGCAATTGGGGCTTTGCAAATACAACGATCACCGGGATGTGCATGCTTGCTTGGCTGAGCGTAGAAAAATTTCAAGTTCTCAAGATGTTCGGCAAGATTGCTGTTCGATAGGTCATATAGTCTCGCAGCTTCGACGAGAACGACCGCCTTATTCTCGTTAGCGCCTACGACCCAATAACCGTCGCCGGGTCTAACATGGGGGACCGATCGGGGCGAAAATTTGGGTATGTCCGCCCCTTTGTCGGGATGCCGCTCGTTATCGAGACGTACTCATCAAAATCGAACCCTATCGAAAGCTTGACGCCTTTCTGAATAGCGGCAGAGGGGGATGTCCCGATCGGTGTTGAACTACGTCGGGCCGACGTTGCCGGGATGAATGTTACGCGGCCCTCGAGACGTGGGCAACGGGCTTGATCGTCATGCGATCGTGGTGAGCTTGAAGGGCTGCACGCAGAACCGACAATTGCTTATGCGCCTTCAATCGTCGAAAGCCCTTGTTGGCCTCGATCATACCGGCCGCGACCCATCGCAAGGCCATACCGGCATCCCGCCAGCGTTTGACGTTGCGCGTGACGCGGCGAATGGTGCCCATCATGTTCTCGGCGATGTTGGTACAGGCGAGCGATCGACGAAGCTCCTTCGGCAGCTTCAACCGGACGACAGTCAGGATTTCGTCGAGGCCTTCGAGGATGCTGGCCGCGACGCCGGGCCATTGCTGGTCGAGGCGACGCGCGAGATTGCGGATCAATTTTTCAGCCTTGTCGGCGTCATCGAGCTCCCACGCCTGGCGCAGCACCCGACGGGTGGGCGCATGATGCTCTTTCGGCAGGCGTTCCATGATGTTGCGCGCCTTGTGGATCTGGCAGCGCTGGATCGCAGCGGCCGAACCGAAGGTGCGGCGGATCGCCTTCGACAACGCTTTCGCGCCGTCGGCGATGAACAGTCTTGGCATCGTCGGGTCGAGCCCGCGCGAGACCAGGTTGTCCAGCAGGGCCTGAACCGTTGCGGCATTCTCGGTCGCCCCTTCCACCAGCGCCAGCGGATGCTTGTTGCCTTCGCCGTCAACTCCGATCGCGGCGACCAGCACGAGATCGTCGCCGAGATGCAGCCGGTCGATTTGGACCACCAGAAGGTCGAGCGCGGACAGATCGGCAGCCGTGAAGTCAGCCAGCCGCGCCGCCGACAGCGCTACGAACCTCCGCGAGGCCGCCGACTTCGAAACCCCCGATCCGGGCGGTGCCGGCACGTCACCTTCGGGCAGCCGGACGGCGCGGCCGAACCGGCGCGTCGACACATTGATCAGCATCAGGTTCATCGCCCAGCGACCGAGCCAATCCTCCTGCGCCGCCGTTTCCCAGCTCGGGATCGTGACCTCGCCGCCATCCACGCCCCGGACCCGCGGGCGCTCGACCTCGATCTTGCCGCCGTGGAAGCCGATCCGTCCCCGCGTTCGGCCCCAACGGTGCGCCCGCCGCGCCGCGTCGCGATCGTGGCGCGGCCCGCAGGCCGCCGTGACATCCGCCTCCATCATCGTGCCGAGCGCCTCGATCCCTGCCGCAAGGCAGAACCGATCGAAGCTCGCCCGCACTTCTGCAAACGCTTCGTCCACAGCCCCGGTCGCCGGCGAACCAGCCGGTGTGATATCTCTCGTCATGGCGTTGCTCTCCTTGGTGGAATCAGCACCCGGCTCAAGGTGGGCAACGCCGACCTCTTCAGAAATTCAACAGAACCCGGGACATCCCCTAGCGGCAGTGTCATACACTTGGAGGAAGCGCGAAATTTGAAGCGGATTGGGCCGTTTCATTTTGCACCTTGTCTTCCTGTTACCGCGAGCGGTAAAGCGGTGCTAGGATGGTTGTTGTGGCCGTAGTTCAGTGCTCCGGCACCAGAGAAGAAATCAATGACCTTTCGGCCATCTTCGGTTAGCATAATAGAGCCGCGAGCGCGGCTGAAAATGGCAGGAAACGAACGTGAGTATGGGCGAACATTGGACTCGAGGATTTCGAAACGTTCCATTTTGGGCGACTGGTCGAGTGCGTTAGCCATGGTTGCCTCCTCGGCTGCTGGTTCGACGAACAAGCACGTTATCTTCAGACGCAGCCGCCCTATAACGGGCGGCTCGTCACGGGCCACGTCTTTCCCGATGTGGGTCTCATCTCCGCTAGTAAGCTGAGAAGCCCGTCACGGCGAACCTACTAAGAGTGGTAGTACTCTTGCGTTTGCTTAATATGGCGAGCACGATTTGGACCTGCGCGGTGCGCCATATTGCGGAATAAACGAACCTACGCCAGGGCGTATCTTCGCGCTGGAGCGCCTTGTTGGCGAAGAAGGTGCCGGTTAACGTTGCATCTCAACCGGTGAGGGTCATGACCCATGGTGGCTTTCACAGCCGAGCCCGCGCGAACGCAAACAGCAGCCGAAACTATCTCTCTATTAGGCAGTCGCACCGCTCAGCTGGGAAGGGTAAGCTAGGCCTATTCACGCAGTCCGACCTCGGGGGCCTTGGAGAGCGCGGCCGTCAGTGGCTATTAGGTCCCCGCGCGCCGCTGTAAGGATGCGGCTTGAGCCACCATCCTTGCTGCGAGGCGGCAGCGTCTCAATCTCTGGTGACGGCGCGATCGCGCAGATCCCTTCACATGTCTCAATTGAAGCGCGGAGGGTGTACAGCCCTTGAGCTGACAGCTTTGCCTATTTCAGTGCCAGCTTAATTCTGAATAGTAAGCGTAGCTCTGCGGCCCTCTTGAGCGAGGGTTGACGTCTATTTGAGCCGCGTGGCGCGTTCCAGCGGCCGTGAGGAACCTTCGCTTGAAGTCTGTGTCCGCGCGGCGCCCATCCCCGCAGGGGCACCATATCGGTCCTGGTACATGCCTCGTCGATGAAGACCAGCCCCTCAGTTTCGACGCGATCTTGGTACTTTGTCCACTGCGCTCGCCGCCTCGCGACCTTGGGTCGATCGCGTTCGCCACCCGCCCACGCCTTTTTTGAAGCTGAGCTTCTCGGCATGCACGAAGTCTCAGACCGAGTGGTAATCGACCTTCAGGCCGCGACGGGCGAGCTCGGCAACGAGACCGCGGATGGTGAAATCGCGGTCCCTGATCCGCTGCGATAGCCACACAGCGTGGTCTCCCGAAACCGCGTTCTTGTGACCGCCCATGTGGCCAGGCTCAACGCTGCCGGTCTCATCGACACGCTGCATCCAGCCGATGGCGGTGCTGATCGCCGCCAAACTGCTTGGCCGCCTGGTTGCGGGACATCCCGCACTCGATCGTAGTGGCCAAACGTCCGCTCCAAGCTCGATCCGGTTGGATTATCAAGCCGTCTCCTACCGTGCCGTCTTCGGCGAGAGGACGCTGTTTGCAGATATTCGAAAGCGGCAGCCTGGCACCTTGGCTGAAAATCACAGTGCAATCGCACGAACATTCACGTTGGTGGGATCCTGTCCACCTCAATGAGAGTGATGATTGCAGTTCTCTCAAACCCTTGATTGGCAGCGCCGTGGAGGAACATTTGCTGCCGCACACTCCAGACGCTGCGCCGCTTTCCGGAGGGCTCGATTCCAAGGCACTCGTCGCAAAAGCCGACACGCTTTACTGAAATCGTATGCAACGATGCATACGACGAAAGCCCTTATGCTGTCGAGGTCGCGAAATCCCTCAAGCTCCCACGTCCTGGTCCAGCTGCCTGGGGCAATGAGCCTGGATGTCGTTAAGCGCCTTACAGCATTACGCGGTCATCCAATCGGCATGCACAACGAAGCGGCGATGTATTTGCTTGCGCGAGCGGTCAGCCACTCTCACAAGGTTCTCCTTACCGCCGAAGGTGCCGACGAGATATTCCTCGGATATAGCCGGATCTTCAGATTGCCCTTTGACCTTCATCGACTAGCGTTGCTGGCCGCTTTGCCAGATGTCATTGGCCGCCCGGCGCGGCGTTATGTCGGCTTTCCCAAGTTCAAACCGAGCGAGTTCGAGTTCTTTCTCGCGCGCTACACCTACTTTCCTCAAGCCGAGAAGTTGGTGCTGGCGACGTCAGCATGGAGAAAGGGAATCGTTCATGATGCAGGCCCGATCGATTTGATGATCAATGCCTACCATTCAGGCGGCGCCACTCCGGTCGAGCGCAAAAGGCTATTCTTTGTACGGCGTCATCTACCGGCGCTGCTCGAGATTGTGGACAACACCACAATGGCAGCGGGGGTGGAGTCTCGCGTTCCCTTCGCAGACCACCCAATGGAAGTTCCTCTTCTGCTGATACAGAGGGATGTTCCTGATCATTTGAGTTGTTGAGCGTTCGACGTCCGGACGCGACATGACGTCTCCTCAGATGGCTGTGAAAGAAGCTGGGCGAGGTCCCGTCCGGGGTAGGGACGCGCTGATTGTCATGAGGGCGATCGCTGTCCGCGATGACGAACCCTGGCGCGAGGGCGATCCACCAGGTGGTCAGCAAATAGTCACTGCCGAATCCCACTATATTGCCCAAGCTGGACGGGGGCGGTTGTATCCCCATTCCCAGAAAGCTCAGGGTGCTTTCCAGGAGAACCGTCTCGGTGAGCCCAAGCGTCGTGCCGACCACGATGGTCGGTGCACAGGCTGGGAGACTATGCCTTGCGTAGATATGAACCCGCGAAGCGTTATAGGCCCGGGCCGCCGTTACATGGAGCCGATTGCGGGCCATCAAAGCAAGGCCTCTCGCGATGCGGGCTTGGCGTTCTCAGCCGTGCACGCCCACAAGACAGACGAAGGGTCCCAGCGAATTGTCAAATATCGTTATGACAAGAAGTGCGGTCATCATGAACGGCACAGCAGCCTGCACATCGACAAATGCCATGACTCTCTCGTCGATCATGAAATGGACCCGACGGGATCAATTGAGCCGGTTTGTTAGTTGCAAACTGACCGCCCCTGATCACTTTCTATCACTCTGCCAGAGACTCTGTCTGCTGCTGTTGCTGTGGCATGTGGTCAACGCGTCAGCGTTGTCTACCATGTCCACAGCCTTCCGGTGCGCATCCGTTCGCGCCAGAGCGCCATCGGCGCGCGATAGCCGAGCGCCTGATGAAGGCGGCGATCGTTGTAGAAGGCGATCCAGTTTGCGATCCCTCCTTTGGCCTCGCGGCCGTCGGCATAGCCCTCGATATAGATATTCTCATGATTAAGCGACCGCCACAGCTGCTCGATGAAGACGTTGTCCATCCAGCGGCCGTGGCCATTCATCGAGATCTTGATCCCTGCGCCCGCCAGCGCGCCGGTGAAGGCCGTGCTGGTGAACTGGCTGCCCTGGGTCGGTGTTGAAAATCTCCGACGTGCCGTACTTCGCCAGCGCCTCTCCAAAACCGCCACGCAGAACGAGACGTCCATCGTGTTCGACAGCCGCCACGCCAGAATCGCATGGTCAATTGCCCGATCTTGGCGTGCAGCTTTTCGATCTCGCGTTCGCGCGTTTCCTCGCTCTCCCGCCCGACACCCGCGTCAAAGGCCCGCCCCGCTTGTTCCAGAAGTTGTTTCTTCCACGCATAGATTTGGTTCGGGTGCACCTCACAGCGCTGAGCCAGCTCGGTCACCGTCGCCTGCTCCCGCGCCGCCTCCAGCGCAATCGTCGCCTTCAGTGCCCCGTCCATTTTCCGTCTCGTCTTCTTCGTCATCATGCCCTCCGTCTATCAAACGGAGCGGCCCTTCTCCAATTTAGCCTCTGGTCCCCAAACCGGGATCCATTTCAATCTGTCCGCCAAGCTCGGCCGCGAGGAAGCCCAACGAAACGCCCAGCAGGGTACTGATGAAGGTCCCGCCCACCGCAACGAGCATGCTGATCTGGATCGAATATATCCGAGCCAGGTCGTCCCGACGGAGCTCGTCAATGCCCAATAAATGGTCCAGCTACCGCCGAAGAATGGTGGCGGCGAAAGCCGTGCATCCAAGGAGATCTATGCTGGAGGATAGGCGGAGATCACCTGAGCCAGTGCGGCAATCAACACACATCCGACAATCCATATCGCGGCACCATGGAGTCCCATTTGGGCTGCTTACGGGCGTTGGGCTTTCGAAGAACGAAAGATGTTCCAAGTCCATTCATACGCCCAGGCAATGCTCATCTATGTCCCTGAGGAGTTCGGACGCGGACCGAGCCAGGTGTAACCGAGATCGACGGCCAGGTTGGTGATGATCATCGCAGTGCCAGCAAGCAGGAGAATTGCCTGCACCACTGGAACATCCCTGTTTGCGACTGAAGTGAGGAAGAGGTTTGTATACCCGGCCATGAGAAGACCGTCTCGACCACGGTAAGGCGGCTACCGTTCGGCCGATGAAGAGGCCAAGAATCGTCAGGATCGGAGCCGCCGCATTGGGCAATACGTGGTGGATCAACATCCGCCAGAACGGAATGCCGCGCGTAAGCGCAGCCGACACATACCGGCTGTCCAGCGCTTCGCGAACGGCGACACGGGTGTAGCGGGCAAGCACGGCGGAGCTTGCGGGCGCCATCGTGACTGCCGGCAGAACCAGGCTGCGCCAGCTCTCCGCGCCGCCGGAGGGGAACCAGTTGAGGTGAATTAACAAGACCAGCATCAGCACGATGCCCAGGCAGAAGCTGGGAAAGCACAGTCCCACGCCGGTTCCGATCGTGCACACACGGCCCATGAGGCTCGACGGAAGGACCGCGGTAGGTATTCCTACCGCAACGCCCGTGACCCTATATTGCGGCCTTCTGGTTTGGGGCACTAGCATTGCGGCAGCGCGGCCACCTTACAGTAAACTATCCAACAAGCAGTTATTTGCCGATCAGCCAGCGCGAACTTCGCTCGATGGGCGATGTAGCTCCACTAAATTCTCAAGCAACAAAGGGCCAATCATTTCAATCCGTTTTGAGCCACCAGCTGTTTCAGTGATTGTCGTCTCAACTCATCAAGGTTCACCGAGCAAGATGGCAGTGGGACATGTAGCCGGTGTCGTGTTGTCTTGTATTTCATCAGATCACCTGAAAGGCCGGCCTTGATAATACGCGCCGCATCAACAGGTGCCCCATCGGCCCAATAGGTTACTTCCAAATTGGGGTCGTCGTAGGAAAGCAGGACGCATGGAACGACGGCCAAACAGAGTCCGATCGCACAGAAGCATCGATGGTGACCGTCCATGATCACAGAATGGCTGCGTTCAACTAAGATCGGCTCCGTCCACCTGCCCTCTTCCTTGATTGCCTTTGCCAGCAGCCTAGCTCGTTCAATGTCAATTTCCTCGGTGGGCCTCAGCCGCGTGACTTGCAGTTTAATTATGGAGTAGTTCGATCCAGCGTCATTCATTTAAGTAATCGCATCCCATCTTCGCTCCGCCACGGGGCGCTTGGATAAACACAAGCGATCTGCGAAAGAGCTCTGACGAGAATATGAGCAGGTATCGTGCCAAGGTAAGCAATTTTGAGGGCACTGATCGCAAGGCGCTGCGCCTTATATGTGATCGAAGGCCTGAAAATTACTGTCCCGCAATTTGCGTCTTCGAAACTCATATTATCGTAGTTCGGCCGCACTGTGGAGGCGAACCTCCCGGTCAATAAGCAGCGCTTCGCGACTTTTGGTAATGCATTTTAGCGCGCCGGGGATGCACGTGAGTACGAACAAAGACTGGCGCGTTCGGCCCGGCACAGGTTGTCGGAAATCTTACGCATCGATTGTCTTTATTCTAACATCGACACGCCTGACCAGCATCGTATTGGACGGCGATGATTTCATAGAACGCTCTGTATCGCTCCTTGGAGAAACGCAAGCTCGAGCCATCTTGGTCCTTCCCTGTTACTGTTTTGCATAGTCGAGCCACTGACGTTCAAATTTCGGACCTCTGCCGAGAGCTTGTCGGTGCGACAATTGCGCCAAGTCCACAATCTGGAACAGCGAACCTGGCCAGGTGCGCGATGGTAGCGTGTTGTGGATCGGGTCGGGCGGGCGCTCAAGAACCGCGAGCGAATGGGTCTGAGCGACGGCTCGATCGCGCAAATCTCCTCAGGCGTCACCGCTCGGCGCTCGAGGCCACCCCTGGCCAGCAGTGCGGAAACCCGAGCTGCCGGGTCGAACTCGGCCTTGCTGTGACGGAAGCGCAGGATTCTTCTTTTCTCTCACACTCGACCGTGATCTCTTCATCCTGCGCCATCCGCATGGGATGAGTTCGCGCCCTTCGCGTGCTGTTGCGATTGTGTTCTCTTCGTATTTCGGATGGACGTAGCGAATTGCGCCATCCACGACATCTTGTGCCAAGACGGTGTCGGATTGACGAGAAGCAAGGCTCCCGCCGTGAACATCCACTTGATGTCCTTCAGTACCGTGGACCAGCTCTTCCAGACCTCGGCGTTCGAGGCAGAGAGCCGGCCACCGTTGGTGAAGGAAGTTTCCACCGCAGCGCAGGCGTCATGGCCGCATAAAGCTATTGCGATAGCGGTCCAGCCTCCGGTCCGATCCTGACCAGATCGAAACCGAGCGAACCAAAGCCGTGCAAGATTCCGTGCAGGCTGTTCTCAACGTCCAGCGGCTTGCTCTGCATCAGCTTGCGCGCCGTCAGCAGGGCTCGCACTTCCTGCGCGTCGATAACTTGCAGTGCACCGGCCGTAATCAGGCTAGCCGCATCAGCTGCGCGATGTTACGCGCGTCGTTGCGGTCCGACTTCACCGGCATCGTGTAAGGCATCGCTCACATGCGCGTCTCCAAAAGCTCGACTGCAAGGGCTAGCGGCCGAAGACTGTCGCCCGGCAGCCACGCCTGGCGAGGTGATAGGCCGTTGTGATGCCGGTAATTCCAGCGCCGATTACGGAAACGCAAAATGTATCGGGTGTGGTCATAGGTGTTACTTCCCGCCCACGGCGGGTGATTTGCCCCGCTCTGTCATTGGCCTAAGGGCTTCATCGCACCCACTCACTAGGGCTACGACTTTCACCATCGGCGCAGAACTGCCGTCCTGCTTTTCAGAGCTAAACCACGAAAAGCGGTACTTTCGTCTAAGCGTTTCCGGGGCGATTGCTCCGTCGGCGCCGTTTCAGCCTTGAAGCAGAAACGAACTCTCCCGCTGTTCCTGAGATTGCCCCGTCGATATCTCGAACGTTAAGCGTGGGTTACGTGCAGTTGCACATCAGCCCAAGAGAACATCCGACATTCTTTCAAGATCGCGCCAAAGTTCTTCAGCGCTTTCCAGACCAAGGCTCAATCGGATATAGCTTCGGTGCAATTGCGAGGGCATTGCCTGCCGCTCGCCTGCGACAGTCATGGGGGCGACAATGCTTCGCGTACCTCCCCAAGAAGCACCGATGACAAACGTCCTCAACTGGTCGAGAGCACGGTCAACTTTGCCGACATCGACGCCCTGCAGTAGAAGACTAAAAACACCGGAGCAGCCTGCGAAGTCACGCTGCCATAAGGCATGCCCAGAGAACGAAGGAAGAGATGGATGCAAGACCTTAAGACCTGACTTTTCCAAGCGATGCGCGAATAGCTCGCCAAGTGCGCCCGCGTGCCTTACCCGAAGAGCCATCGTTTGGATGCCCCGTAATGCCTGCGAGCAATCATCGGGGGATGTGCCCACCCCCAGAGCGCCCAAAGTGCTCCGAAAACGCGCATACAGATCAAGATCATCAAGAATGATCGCACCGAGAAGTAGGTCGGAGTGACCACCTGCATATTTAGTAAGCGCCTCGGCCACGATATCCACGCCCAGGCTTAGAGGTCTACACAGCAAACCAGTCGCCCATGTATTGTCGCATCCCAGAAGCGCGCCAGATCTTCTGCACCTCGCTGCGATGGCCGGGATATCGCAGATTTCCATCGTGGTTGAGCCCGGCGACTCAACCCAAACTAGCTTGGTTGCGCCAGGTCGGAACTTGGCGTCGAGGTCGGCGAGACGAGTCGGATCAAAGTACTCTGTATCGACTCCAAAGGACTGAAGGATTGTCCGCGCGAATAGCTTCACCGGAGGATAGACATTGTCGGCGATCAACAAGTGCTCGCCATGGTTCACCAGGCCGAGCATAACGGATGTTATCGCGCACTGCCCCGACGGCACGATGATAGATCGGCTTGCGGAATGAATTGCCGCCAGCTGGTTCTCCAACGTCCGGGTTGTTGGAGTTCCAGAGAGGCCATAGGTATAGCCATCCGGCGACCGTGTCGCACGCGCGCGATAGGCCGCTGCGTTTGGGAAAACAATCGTTGAAGCTCGATAAAGCGGTACCGAGAGACTAGCAAACCCTTCGAGCGACGCGGGGGGCGGATCGACGCACAGGGTTTCGTTGTTGTTCGAGCTGATGTCCATGGGGCCTAATCAAGCGCTTCTACTTTTCTGCGCGGACCTATCGCGATACGTACCACCCGAAGAGGGCCGGCCGGCATCGTATGAACTGCCCGCGAGCGGCAGGTCTGGAGGACTATTTGGGTAGTTAACGATAGTCGATTCGACAAAGCTATTTCGCTGTAGCAGGCGTTGCATCACGCTCAGGGAAGTCGTAGCTCATGATCGTTCTTGCAACAAAGCCTTCACGATTTTTCTGAGCGAGGCATTGATCTCGATCAAGTCACGGAGTTCTTTGTCCTCAGGTCGAAACGCAAACCACGGACGCGTTGCGTTGATCTGAGCCAGCGCTTCGTCAAGTCCAGAGAACGCGATCAACCGAAGCGAAGTTGCACCATTTCCCGGTGTCGAGATTCGATACAGCGCCACGCTAGGTAAGGTAAGCATGCCACGCGCTTCATGTGACAGAGTCTGAGCGTTATCCATCACGATCATGCCTATGTGCGCTTTTGTGCCAATGCCTCCATCGCCTTCATATGATGCTTTTGACCACCGCCGGGGCGCATCTGCGTCCTTGGTTGCAACCATTGGGTCCCTTTTTAGAATCTTCTGCAGCGCTAGAACGATTGGTAGGCGCTTGCGTCGGGCAGATTCGCTGCGCCACTTTGGGCGAGTATATCTGGTATGTCGGCTCTGAGGAAGCCGGCTGACATAGCAGTATATCACGTATGATGTTAGCCGCCGCAGCTTCAAACCTTGGCAGAACCGCCCTCACACCGGCCAGTCGCCTGCGAAGTCGACCTCATGCAAATCAAATTAAGCGATGGAGAACAACATGGCATTGCCTCCACCTGCCTGGGTGAAGCGGAGGTCATTGCCCGCCTGTGCGCCAACATAGCAGATGCAAATGTCGATGCCGTGATTCTGACGTCATGGCAGAATCGTGATTATTACTCTTGGTTCAGAACGCTATTCTGGACTCTGGATACCAGGCCGCTGTTAGCGATTGCGCGACGTGATCGCGCCAGGATTGCAATAATCATTAGCAGCTCGGAAGAGCGCAATGCGCAAGCATGGCCGAACCGCCATGTTCAGCCCATGTATCATCATGGCTACACCGAAGTCGCAGTATCCGCCGCAGGCGAGTTTCTGAATGATCTCTCGGCCGGTGCTGCTGTTCGATTTGACTATGGACCCAACATGTTTAGGCGCGGACCGATCGCACTGATCGATTACTTGAGGGCGGCGCAGCGCAAGTGTAGGCTATCGCACCAGGCCGACCTCATCTGGCAGCAGCGGCTCGTCAAAAGTCAGCACGAGCTGGCCACCAAACGTCAGGCCCGTCGCATAGCAACGGCGAGCTTTTTTTGCTAGTTTCGGCCGATCTGCGCCCCGACATGGATGAATATGAGTTCGGCCAATTGCTCAAGCAGCGAATGATCGCGCTGGGGGCCGATAGCGTCGACCGGCTTCCAGTTCGCTTTGATCCCGCAGGAAAGAGTTACGAACAACCGAACTACAATGTTCCATTGGCCCCCGGCAACTTCATCTGGGTTGATATAGGCGCACGCCGTGCTGATCAGATCAGTGATCTGGATCGGGTCGCGAAAGATCAGTAAGGCAACGCCAGAGCAGGAAGACCTGACGGGTTCGTGAGAGGCGTGACAATTCGATTAGCAGAGAAGGTAAGGCCTGGGATGACCGGCGCCATGGTCTATCGTCCCTTTGAGGAACTCTGGTCGGAGCGCAACCAGTCTCGCCTGACGGCGGCGCGTCGTGTTGGCCACGGCTCAGGTAACGCGTTAACGGAACTGCCATCATTGATGGCCGGCTCGAACGAGATCATTCTGGAAGACATGGTCCTGCATCTTGAACGCAAGCTTGAGATGACGGGCGGCGTGTATCAGACCGAAGAAGTCTTTCGAGCTACCGAAAGTCGTCCTGAATTTCTGAGCGAGATCGCGCCCGAGCGATTGCCCAGTCGATCTGTAAAATCTATATCAAGCCCGCATGGTCCCGCCGTAGTCGTCGACCTGCAAGCGAAGAAAATTTCGTTGCGTGAGCCGAGCGATGACAGCCAGATCGCTTACTGAACAGGGTTAACAATGAAAAGCCGCGTGTGGAGCAAGATCGATTTTTCGGCAACTGGAATGCAGGCGGACTATGCCCGCGTCCCATATTCGTCCGACATATCCGCCTACGGCTGGATACCTGTTCCCATACTCTGTTTCAACGGCGGTAGCGGACCAACCGCTCTATTGACAGCAGGAACGCACGGCGACGAGTACGAGGGCCAAATCGCGCTACGCAATCTCGCACGGGAGTTGTCTTCAAGCGCAAATCTGCGCGGTCGAATCATTATCCTTCCTGCTCTGAATTGGCCTGCCGTTAGCGCTGGTCGCCGGAATTCTCCACTCGACGGCGGTAACCTCAATCGTGAGTTTCCGGGCCACGCAAATGGTGGGCCAACCGCAATGATCGCCCACTATGTGACGTCAGAACTTTTTCCTCTGGCGGATGTGGTCCTTGATCTTCACTCCGGAGGCCGGTCGCTGGACTATTTGCCGGTCGCGCTCGCCCGCTCCGGCCGGAACGACGCTGAGGCTGCCGCGATTTTGCGGCTTCTGAAAAGCTTTGACGCACCATTTGGGGCGATTACCCATGGCGCGGGTGCAGGTGCCGGGTCAACTCTCTACGCCGCTGCTGAGCAACACGGAATTCCTGCTCTGACGACTGAGCTGGGTTTCGGGGCCACTCTCTCACAACGTGGGCTGCGGATCGCTGAGCGTGGCCTGAGACGGGTTCTGCACGATTATGAAATTCTTCCGGCTATGGACCGCATCGAGCCCAGCTCGTCCGTGATTCTCAAATATCAAAGCCCGCACAACTCCATCTACGCGCCTTGCGACGGCCTGTTCGAGCCATTTGCCAAACCGGCCGATGAAGTCAAGGCGAACCAGCCGGCGGGACGGGTCTATCCATTAGGTGATGTTGCTGCCGAACCGGCCGAACTGAAGTTTCCTGCCTCTGGTGTCGTTGCTTACCGACGCTTTCCGACTTTGGCTCACACGGGGGATGCGCTTTTTGGTCTAATGTCGTTGATGGAGGATGTCGCTTGATACTCGCGCTCGGTGGCCATGCCACGCTGTCCTCCAGCGAACTCCCTATCATGCGCTTCAACGGAGCATGATCCGCCAGAGTTCAAGGCCGGTTCCGAAGTCACGCTGGGACCAAAAACGGAAAGCGGTGACCATCATTTCATACATCTCAAACCAAGCAAGATTTCGTCTTTGTATCCTGGAGATTGCTACTAAGGCCCAATTCCAGCTGCCGTAACGCAATTCAATGCAGCACGTTGACAGAAAATGCCAAGCATAAGGTATGCCATCGCCCTGGGCTACGTGTTCGCAATCAAGGCGCCTCGCTGACGATCGAGATTGCTAGGGACAGTTCCACTAGCCGCAATCGGAATGCGAATACGTTCGGCCAGAGGGAGATCGGAACGAAATGTCGACAGCACCTTCTCGTCTCCGTCCCAGCTCATCGCTTCACATCACGGTAGGCAAGGAGATTCTGAAGCGCATCTCCAATGAGACTTATCAGCCGGATGCTCCAATTCCGTCCACTGCTATGCTTGGAGAGGAATTCGGAGTCAGCCTCATCACGATTAAACGGGCGCTTCGCGACCTCCAAGCTGCTGGCGTGACCCATCTCTGTTGCGGAGAAGGGCACAACGTCAAGAAGCAGGCCGGAATTCTGCGCACGCTAGATTTACGGCTCCCTCCTTTGAGGGACGACAATGAAATTGCTTTCAGAGAGGATTTCAGACCCGGTTATGCTTACCTTCCGCCCGCCGAGGGAAGCGATGCTGTGCGTCCGCAAGACGATATTTATCGACGATATGCCGTTCTTGTATGACTCGACCTATCTGTCTACAGATGTGGACGGTGAGATCGTAGACGAGTTTGCTGAGCAATTTGTCGCTCAAGCGCTGCGCCGTCACAGCATTCTTGTGACAAATACTGATCTTATCATTGATGCCGCTCCCGCCACCGGTCAGTTCGAAGAACTATTCGGAGTCCCAACTGGATATCCCATTCTTCGACGGTGTTACAAGTTCAGTACGGATACTGCAGATGATTCGGTCTATGGTCTTCTCCAGGCGCCATTCGAGCGTCTTTCCTGTTCTGTCAATTTTCCAGCGCGTGGACGCGCCTCGCGCGCAGCGGGACCGCGCGTCAATGCTTCACGGCCTCGTTCCTAGCACGCCCAAGCACTCGATGAAAATTTGTAGTTTGTTAAGCTCGCGCACAATGGCAAAACGCGATGCGTGAGCTGCGGCAGCACATCTAACCACACAGCTCATGCGCGTCAATTCTTCCACAAGGTACCCATCCGGTGAAGCTTTCAATTACTCACAAATTCTCCTCCAACAATGGCGCCCGGCGCGATATCGGTGAGGCGTGACGGCCCGCGCCACATGACGGTATTGACAGGCCGCGGTTCGCTGGCGCGGGGGAGATAACCGCCAGGAGGGCGATCTTGATAGATCCCGTTATGTAGCGCGTTGTGCAGGATGGCAGTGCCATGGATTTGGGCTAGCGGTTTCGAGTTTAGATCCGTAAGCGGTCGCAGTCGAGAGCCAACTGGCAGCGGCGAGAATGAGAGCATGCTTGGGAGCTTTCAGAGGCATTTCATTCGCCTTCTTCATCCCGCGTTCGCCTCGCAAGCATCGTGACCGCCTCTGTTCAGTGCTAAGTGCCGAGTCTTGTCCGACCATCCCAGAAATTTGAGGGGTGGGTGTGAATGGCGAGCAACGCATACACCTGAATCAGCCGCCGTGTGAGCTTCCTTCAGCGTCAGGGGCAGATGTTTACCGATGTTCCGGAGCTGTCCCCGGATGTTAGGTCGCGGGCCTTGCTGGCTGATACTGGAGCGACACCGACGAGAGGCTTAGGGGCGCATCGGCCGGTTTTGAAGAAAGGAACTTTAGGTGCCAACCCTGCTGACATGGACTAACTGGGCTGCAGATATTGTTTTTCGGCCGCGGCGAATTCGTCATACCCCAGAAGCTCGAACAATGCGCTGAGCGGTGCGATATGGGATTCAATGCCCGCAATGCCCTCCTGCGCTGCGATACTGTCGCAGACGCGCCGCATTGCAGCTGCCGCAGCTCGCAATGAGTGATTGGCCCAGACGACCGTGGAGATTCCCGCCTCACGAGAGGTCGAGGCGTTCAATAGTATGTCGTCGGAACAATCACAACAGGTAGCCGGTTCCGCCACTCGCTGACAAACGAAGCATCTCGTCCGCGGTACTCTTTCGCGAATGAATCAAGATTGCGTCGGCATCGGCATGAGCACGCAAGACGGCTTCGTTCAATCCATGGCCGGCGATCAGCGCTTCGATCCTAACCACGAGAACAAGGTTTTCAGCGACCGTATCCTTCACAGCCCGCAGACGACCGGAGAATTCGTCGACATTAGCCAGCGTATGCCGCTCTCCAATGAGCGAGTTCATCTTGGAAAGCAGCTGTCCTCGAGCGAGCCACCCTGACGGAGTTTGCGTGCCAAGAGGCGCTCAGTGTTGAAATTACCGACCCCCCCGTCGCCGTCAACGAGCCACAGGTAGCTCGGTCGAATCCACTATTCGTTCGACGCTCTCGACGAGCTGGGTCCATGAAGCTTCATTGGCATCGCGATAGCCGAGCGAGCTAGCAATCGACAAACCAGATCCTGACCGCTGAGCGATTGTGGCGGCCAGGCCGTCATGCGCTTCCATCAGAAACGAGAGCTCGCCATCCGAGCAGACCTGGCACGAAGCATTTCGACAGGCGACGGCCGAGTGCATTGATGACCTGCGTTGGGCCGGGCGGATTGTGGTTGGTACTTCATAAGAAGTCCTGGAGGCCGAGCTTCGGTTGGCGCAAGCCCCACTGCTCATACCGTTTTGTTGTGATGCCGATCAATGACCAGCGTTGGTAGTTGATTGGACGTGAAAGCTTGCATTATCGCCATAGGGTGGCGCCGAACAGCGGGGCTGTTGTGGTGGGTGGATCGGAGCCGACACGTTGGAAGGAAAGCTTTAGTGCAAATGAAGGATCTCGGCTCGCGAGCCGGGTGCTACGGCCTTCACAGAGCATTCACCCTTTGCGGGAGGAACGCTTGACCAAAGGGTGATGTCTAGCTCACGCAGATGTTCAGCAAATATCGACCTGCTACGGTTGTCTCAAATACTGCAGTTGCGTTTTCGACATATGTCGCAATCCCGTCCATAGGGCTGCAGTTGGATTGCAGTCTCCGGAGAAGTGAACCGGCAATCTCCCAAGATCTTGTCCTGCCGCGAGAGTTTGCGGTGCCACTGACTGGTATGGCATTTGCTGATCTCGATCCACGTCCTCTCGGCTTCAGGAGAAACTCATGGCGGATGTGCAAGAGGTTGCGCTGTCGGAACGGGAAAAACAGTGCTTGCTATGGATCGAGGAGGGGAAGTCATCCTGGGCCATCGGAGTCATCCTGAAAGTAAGCGAGAACACCGTCAACTTTCATGTCAAAAATGCAATGCGAAAGCTGCAAACGACCAGCCGTACGCAGTGCGTCGTCAAGGCACGGCGTCTGCGTCTTATTTGAAGTAACGGCCGCGCTTCCGTTCCCGCTGACGCAGATCTGTCGAAATGTAAGGGGCGACTGTGGGTTGCTCCGGCGAAATGCGCAGCGAATTACGCGCCCGCAGCTAGCTTAATGAACTACCTTTTCGCGGACCACCAATGCGAAGATTGCGATGATCTAGCGGCTCAAATCATAAGCTAAATATGTTTGCGGCGGACGCCGCGAATCTGAGTGTTTCTGAGTATCGCTGCGAACGAGATGGCGCTACGCCCGCGAACGCATTCCACCTCAAGATAGCCCGATGCAGATGAAACTGACTAGTTCTTTAACTTGTGCGCTATGCTTGCGTAATGAAATGTGTGCCAGATGGAACAGTCGATGGTGCGTCCTTCTCTCATCTTGGGTCGTCGCAGTCGAATCAGGACGGCTGATGTTCAGGTTTATAACGATGTGGCGCTCATCGAGCGGAAGCACGATTGGCCGATGATTGCCGACGATAGAACCTGCAGCGGGAAGCCTGTGGGCTGCCTAATTGAAGGTTGAAGTGCGCACACTCAATAACATCGATTAGCGAGTGCCCGGCTCCGACGGGTCAGCGGATGCAGAAGGGCGGTCAATCCTTCGTGTTCTGCAGTTCACGGGCTGGGAATATCGAGCTCGATCTCACGCGCCACTTCGATGATGTTCTCTGGTTGGCGTCCGTTCTTGAAGAGAGCGTATTTCAGAGCTTCGGCGCGGTTGATAAAAAGCCCGCCAAACGCGCCCCGTTTTTCGCGGGCAATCCAGTTACCAGCCCGATTTTTGCCGACAAAAACAATGGGCGGAGCGCAGTCACTTGAACGGGTATCGAGGACCTGAATCACCATGCCCCTTCGCTGGGTGACAGCTCACATTCATGTGGAACAACCCATAGCGGAGGTGCTCCGGCTCAAGCGACTGTCGACTTGTCTTGCTACTCACATCGCAGCACTCGAAACCAGCATCAGCGACTTCAAAGTTCGGCTATTGGCCGCCAATCGGCTGTGGCCGTGGTTGGGCGGCAAGTATTCATCGACCTGGAAGGAATAGCTCAAACGGGAACGGAGTTCTACTATCAGTTCTGAGAAGAGGAAAGGGGGTCCGCGAGGTGCGCTGTCCGAGCGCGCCGAGAGCGAAAAGTATCCTGTGGGCGCTGTTGATTTAGGGGGCAGACGATTCGGTCGATGGCTTCGTTACGCCCATCCAGCGATCCTGCTCGGGCAGAACGCGGGACCGGTTGTCAGCGTGCCCGCTAATCGCCCGACCGCATTGCGTGGCTGAACGGACCATTGATGCGCTGGACTCATTCATGACGCATGATGCGGCGAGGATCCGGGCTCAACATCCTGCATCCGTCTTCGACGTGCGTCAGGTTCTGCAAACCATGGATCACGAGCCCAGGCCGCCGCAGAGTGAGGCAGCTACCAGCCGTTGACATGCAGGGGCGGCGAGTGGCAACGGAGCCGGAGACGCGATATTCGATTTCTCATCGACTGACCTCGGGGGTCTTGCCCGTAGTCGCGGTGCAATTCCCGGCAAAGCCGAGCGCGTTCATGTTGGCGCGTACGCTTGCCGTCGAAGGTGTGCCATATCGCATGGATCTGTCCGGCGGAAGCAAGTTAAAAGCGCCAAAGCCAACTCTGTCGCAAATCGCAGCGACCGGTCCGGGCGAGCCTGGGCCCTATAACTCCCGGGGGAAAGCCCCTGGCGATACCTTATTCCGAAACCGCTCCCGGCACCGCGTTCGAGCAGCTATCCCGCGCCTGGGCCCCGCTCAAAGAGGCATATTATTACACTCAGCGCAGAGCGTTCGCGGCGCCACCTGCACTCAGTGATCTCAGCCCTCACGACTACGGTTTCGTAGTGCTGCCCCATGCGGCCCGCCAGCGTGCGTAATCCACGCAGGGCCAAATAGATATCATCTGGCCCACCAATCTCCCCGAAGTGAAGTGATCTGCAGCGCAAGCGTCATCATTGGCGCGTAGCCCGACCCCTCGAGCCCGTGCTGCTGCCCGCTCAAGGATGGGCGCGCATGCAACTGGTCAAGACATGCACGCTGGATGTTCCTCTTGCCCTCAATCTGGCTGCCCAATCGCGCGGGAAACTCAACTATGCGCACGATTCCCCTATTCTGCGGACGCGCTCTTTACGGGTTAGTCCCTGTGAACCTGAGGTCGAGTGGACCCCAGAGCAAAAGAGGCCCGCTCAGCGCCACGTTGCCAAATCGAACAGCAGCTTCGGAAGGTACGGGCCTCATCTGCCGGGTTCGTCACCCTCGCGTAAGTGAGGGGGGCGGAGATTGCGATGACTAGCGCAGGGGAACGGCTTTCTCAGCAAGCGCGGTCTCCCGGAATGCTGTGTGCCTCCTGTACACTAGGCCAACAGGTCAAAAAAAGCCCCGGCCATGGGCCGGGGCTTTCGATCCGCCGATTGAACGGTAGATCAATATTTGAGAAGAATCGGACGGCCGAACTTGTAATTGAGCCGTGCAGTCAAAAGATCCAAATCTTGGCGGACGCGGTCGACCCCACCAGCGGGCTCGGTGAAGCTGACCATGGCAGGCCGCATGAACAGGTGTGCGTACTCGGACCCAACCGACCAATTCGGTGCGAAGCCGTACTCGATACCGGCTGCCAACGCGCCGCCCCAAAGAACGTGCTTGCTTTCTCCACCCGGCTCGCCCGTCGTCCAGATGATTCGAAACGTGTTGCTCGTCACCGCGGCGCCGCTTTGGCCTAAAGCAGTACGTTGTCGAAGCCATAACCGATCTGCCCCTTTACCAGGCCGAACGCATCAATCTTGGTCTGGTTGATATCCAAAAAAGCAGCGCTGGGATTCCAGCCGGTCAAATCAGCCCAGTTCCCCTGGCCTTCAAGACCAAGCACGATCGGGCCCATCTGCCATCGATAGCGATCTGGCCACCCACGCTTCCGCCGGTCGCATCATGACAGCCCTCAGGCTTGCCGCCATCGGAATCCCAGCAATTCGAGCTTGAGGCCAAGCCGCCGTTCATACCGACGTTGTAGCCGCTCCAGTCGTAGATTGCAGCCGCGACGGCCGCGGGGCATTGGTGTAGAGAGGCTTGGCCGGCAGTCCAGTCAGATCTGCACCGAATGCCGGCACCAACGCGCCAAACGCCACAATGCTTCCAATCGCAAGCAATAAGTTCTTCATTTCAACTCTCTTGTCTTGGCGCCCCCAGCCTCGTGCGTCTTAACAACGTCGGTGAGAATTGCTGTAACTGCATCCTAACCTTAGCGCCTAATGGAATGTTCGAACCGAACGCTGGGTCAGGTTGCGGCTTTTCAGATCATCTCCAACGACGCCGCAGTGCTCACTCGCGTGCGAACACAGTGACGCTCAGGTGTGGACGAAAACCCGGCTGCTGATTTCAGCGGATGAAGCGCACCGCAAGCCAGATGACCCCCAGCCAAACCGCAACCGAGAAGAGCAAAGCGCTTTGCAGCGTCCTTGCGCGTATCCTGTGGCGCCATGTAAGGAGCTGCGATGAGCAACCGGTGAAGCGACGACCGCGTACAACAGCTATTACTTCATCGTAATCTGTGAACCGGAAGTGAGAGCGATGCTTGCGAATATACGCCAGCCGCTCGGTGGGTGAGAGGCACTGTGCCCACACCTCCCATGCCTCATTATCAAAACACGCGCTATTTTCGATTACTTCGGCGAGGCGCTCGTCAGGCTTCATGATGCATCCGCTGTACTGACCATCGCAAGTAGAGTTCTAGGCAGGAAGCCGCACCTTCGAAACCTCTCAGTTTAGGTAGGCGAGTTCAGCAAATCGAACTGGGCAAGGAACTATTGGTCACGGTGAGCTCAACGTTGATCCTGATGCGAGATCAAAGCGACGTCGGGCGAGCGTTCTGGATCTCTCTTCTCTTAGCCTGACACAGCTCTGCAGATCACTAGCGGAGCAGTCCACACGCGGTGATCGTTGCAGGAAAGGAAACTCCTGATGGCGATCGATGTGGTCTGGTCAGAGTGGTGCACTTGTCTCGACGGCATCGTCCCACGCGCTGGCGCAACTGTCGTCACGCGCTGTTTGCGGGTCGGCAGGCTGCCAGCCGGCCGCATTGAAGTGCAAGGGGACCGCACTCATCCTCTGAGACCGAGGGCCGGAATTACGAGCGATGGTGCCGGAGAAGGTGCCGTAGCCATCTTTCCAGGCCTTGCCTACTGATGGAACAATCTGTGATAAGAAAGACGTTGGCTTACATGCATCGCTTGGCAGTCTCGAAAAAATGGAGGCGATGTCTTCTTGTCGCCGGTTTGAGTAGGTTAACCTAGCCCTTTCGCGGCAAGCGCTCGATGGAGCGGAGCATGCGTCAATGCATCTTGCGATGAGCGCTGGAGAGACCGATTTCGCTACGAGCATGCGGAGTGCGGTGCGGTTCGCTGGACATGAACATTTTCATTGCAGAGCCGAGCGATCTGTATGCGCGGTCGCGGGCCGCCTGCGGCAAATCGGGAGTTTCATCAATTGCAGCGCGCGCGTCGCCCACGATCTTGTCCTTTGCGGCAAGAAGCTTTGCGTCTAACATTATGTGAAGCGTCTCTCGAACATCAGGTGGGATCGAGCTGTCGCCGTCGATCATTTCTCTAAGTTTCCAAAACATACGCTCGACCGCTACCATCGACCCGAGGACTGACATCAGTCTTGGTGACATCATCGGCTATCTCCTTCTGCAGCCAGGTTCTGGCGCGCATCCCAGCGAAATCAGATTTGTTCCGTTTGACACCGGTGCGCGAGCCGAGGCCCGAATAGGCGAAATGACCTGGATACATTTGCCGCTGCTACGGGTGTGAGACGGACGTTCGAGTTATGATCAGGGAAACTCGCAGCTGTGCGACTTGCGAGCAAAGCATCTCTCTTCCTATGCTCTAGGCCGTAAGCGTGCGGTGGCTCACGTTCAAAACCGAGATGGAGCGTGTGCGCCGCGTTCCATTTGCTACAAGACTTGCTGCAGCCGGGTGGAACGTTTGGTGGCACGCGTCCGTGCTCTTTCGCTTGTTCACTCGGATCGCTCTGTTGACAAGACCGAATCGACTGAGTGATCCCGGTCACGTAAAGATGGTCATCCGATGTGCAAGTGCTCGGGGCGCCGACGCGTTTTGTGATTGCGTAGGCCATCGAAATCGAGCCTCGCGGTCTTACGTCGGTGTGTTGGTCGTGCGCCACGTTCACCTCGATGAATCTCTTGATTTTCCATTGGCTGTCGCGTCGAGCCCAGAGGAGATACCAACGTGAACGCACAAATCATTTCCATGTGCCGCTTCCGTATCTTGATCCATTCTCTCTTACTGTCCTCGTCACTGCACGGCTATGCTGTGCAAACCGTGCATTTCACCCACCAGCGACCACCGCGTTTCTCCGCACGCAACTTGCCGCGGCGGATCCGAGAGAGCACGGCTTCGGGACTTATGTGATTCGTCGCCGCGAACCGCTGAACAGTGAGGTAGTCATCATCGAGAGGTGGCGGGGTGCTAATGCCGTGCGCAGCCAGCAGAATGCGCAGCGAAGCCAACTCCGCCAGCACGATCTCGAGCTTACGCGCGATCTCCTCCGTCCGGTCGGAGCGCCGCCGGCACTGCGTCACGACAGGCCCAACCGGGCGATAGGGCACACCCTGGAATTGTGTGAAATGCGATCGACCAACTGGCGCGCCAAAGCGGGATCAGCGTGAGCCAACTCACCTGTCCATGCCGGCCACTGTTCGGTCGATACCAACGCACGCAAAATTAGAGTCAGGGCATTTACTGCCGTTAAGCGCCCTGTTTGGTAATGTAGTCGAACGGATCGCATGCGCGTAATGGCCATTTGAACGATAAGAGCAGCCTGACCGATGCATTCGGCTGCGGTACTCACTGGCCTGGCTGTCGCCATTTATTGCCGGGTCAAGGGCGAACTTATTGGACCGCTGTCGGGTCACCGTCAGCGATCTGCCGCTATGAGCTCGGAGTGAATGGCATTTGCGGTGTTGAGGCAGGCATCCAGTGACAGAGATCCGAAGGCGAGCTGGCAAAGGAGATAGTTGATGCCTGCCTCTTCGACCTGATCGAGAAGAGTTTGGCGCACCGAAGCGCGCGTTCCGACAACGCACAGTTCACTCTCAATTGCGGCATCCAAGGTCAGGGGCAGGTTGGACGGAGGCGGGATGTCATTGAGCTCGTACAGGAATTTAAAGCTTTTGAGCCATGTTTCGTAGGCAGGCGCGGCGAGGGAACGGGCCGCTGCTTCAGAGCTGGCAATCACGATCATGCGGAGCAACGCGAGAAATGGCGCTGAGCTGTTGGCGTCGCCCGTGACGTTTCGATTAGCGCGATAGACATCGGTGATCTTGCGAACGGCAGAAGAGGGGCCCATGCAGGCAAGATTGGCGCCATTTGCCGCCGCCCAGCGGGCGGATTCCGGCCGATTTGTTGCAATCCATGTCGGGGGACAAGGACGCTGGTGAGGTGAAAGCGTCAAAGGGACGTCGCTCAGCGCAAAATGCCGCCCTTCGTATGTGAGCGGGCCGCCATTCATCGCGCCAACGAAGATTTGAGAAGCTTCCTCGTAACGGCTCGAGGCGACATCGGCTCCAACGCCAAAATAGCTCAGTTCGATCGGCAGAGAGCCGCGACCAAGGCCGACCTCAACCCTGCCGCCGCTCAGGTGATCCAACATGCAGATCTCCTCGAATGCACGCAGCGGGTGATAGAGGTTGAGCAGCATGACCAAAGGACCGACGCGAAGTCGCCGTGTGCGTTGTATGACGCTTGACAGAAACAAATTCGGCGACGGACCCAGTCCATGTGGAGTGCAATGATGCTCCGCCAGATGATAGGCATAGAAACCGAGCCGGTCGTAGGCCTCCGCCAGGGTAAGGCGGTCAGCGTATTGCCGGGTGATATCGCGGCCGTCCTCGTCAAGATGGTCAAAGATGCCGCAGGTCAGGTTCGAGGGAACAACGTTTCTCACTCAGTTATCTCCTATATAGAGAGGACCGGAGTCCGCCGGGTTTCGGGAGTGCAAGAGGTGCTCGCTGGTAATGCGCTTTATTACTGCGAAGTCGTTCACAACGGGGCGTAATGCGGCGAATGGAGAAAAACTGACTCAGGGCTGCGTCGCGAAGCCGCATGATGTGTGGGACCGGATCGATTACGACGGAGATCTATGACATGAGTGGAAGGGACCACTAGCCACGACATCCCACTTTCCTAAGAATGCTGCCGACGGCCGCAAGAAACGCATCCATCTGGCGCTTTGTACCGATGCTAACCCGAATGCACTCTTCCAGGCCGGCATCCGGAAAGAAGGCAACAAGGACTCTCTGGTCTTGCAACGCCGCCTGCCACCATCTGCCACCCTGGCCTAACGGCACACGGGCGAGGAGGAAGTTCGCGTGCGAAGGCGTTACGCAGAATCCAACGTCTGCGAGGGCGGCCGTTACACGTTGACGCTCAAGCCTGACGTGGCGATGGTTCTCCTCATAGGCGTCCCGATGCGCAAGGATGCTCATGCCCACCGCGTGAGCGACCACATTCATGTTGAAAACGTTCTGGATGTTGCGAAGCCGCCCAATCAGCTCGGGATGGCCGAAACCGAAGCCCACGCGAATGCCAGCGGCCGAATAACTCTTGGAAAATGTGCGCAGGACCAGAAGATTCGAATGGCGCTCAACAAGGCGTAGGCCGTCCTCAGGTGCGAAATCGACGTAAGCTTCGTCCAATACGATCAATCGGTCAGATCGTGTAACGAGGCGTTCGATCTCAGCGAGCGGAACAAAGGTTCCGGTCGGATTATTCGGATTGGCCAGCAGAATGAACTTTGCATGTTTAGCCGGACCGACAAGCAGCTGGTCCATCGGCAAGCAGTCAGGTGCTGACCAGGGAATTTCTATAAAGCGGGCCCCTTGCAACATGGCAAGCTTGAGATTGAAGGAAAAACCCGGCGACATCATTGCGACCTCGTCGCCCGGGGCAAGAAAGGCTCTGTAAATCAGGCTGAGGAGTTCAGACGATCCATTGCCAGCGATCACGCGATCAGTTGCAATGCCATACGCAGCTGCGGCCGCTTGCCTCAAGCTGAGATTGTCGTCTTCTGGGTAGCGGTATTGCAGCTCAAGAGCTGCAATTGCGCTTCGCATCACGATGTCTGGCAAAGGAAATGGGTTCTCATTCGTGTTCAGTTTCACGCAATTGTTGTCGGTGGTGGGACGCCCCGACGGTAGAGCATCCAGTTCGCGAGCGACCGGCGAGAGCGAGGAAATCATAGTCTGCAGCTTTGCATCCAAAGTGGCGTTCTCCCTTGTTGTCGACGAGAATAGTTGAGGGCGTTCGGCGAGCGTACGTGGTGCGTGCGCCATGTGCGGACCCGATAAGCGCGCGAATGAGAGTATTGGCGGGTAGACTTGGATCTAAGGGATGTACCGGATCAGACTCCGTCTCAAGGTCCGCTAGTGATCAGCACGGATCAGGCGCCGCACGGCGTTATCTGAACGAATATCTGTTTCTAGGAGGGGGATGGAACGCTACGTCGACTCGATCAAACGGCGCAGCTAACGATTGGCTTGAACTCGCGCCATCCGCAGACGGACTGCGCCTGACTGCCATCGTTTCACGACGCAGGTTCCTTCTAAACAGGCCCTGACGGCGTACTCCCGAGAGCGAGGCGCGCACCCATTTCAGCAGCTGAAAGAATGCATCGATATTCGTCGGCCTTGCGAATGTGAAAATGATCTTCACTGCAGTGGCACCAGGCGAATGGGAACGTACTCTTCGGGCGGCCCTGCGGGCGCGCACGATAGCTGTGATAGCATTGCTGCGAGGGTGAGAAATGCTGCGACTGCGGCGACCGCGAGGCACATGAGCAGCGCGCAATCGCTGAGTCGAGGATGATTCATCAACCGAACGCTCCGTGGGGTGTTGGCACAGGCGGTCAGTTCTGCTCGACCGGTTCGACGGTGTTGTCGCGCCAGCGGTAAACGATGAAGCCAGGAACGGCATTGTCTCCTTTGGAGTCGAATCGTACAGTGCCGATAGCCGTTTCGATTGACTCCGAGCGGAGGGCCGCAGCGACCCGCGTGGCATCTAAGGTGCCGGCCCGTTTGACCGAGTTTGCCCATGCTTGCACCGCGGCATAAGCGTAGAGCGTGTAGCCTGCGTCAGATAGGCTCGAACCCTGTAGCTTGGCGACAACAGCTGCCCCTGCAGCATTCTTCGTAGGGTCCGGCATAAAGGTAAAGAGCGTGCCGTTCACGGCGTCGCCGGCAATGGCCAAGAAGTCGGTTGTCATCAGCGGATCGTTGGCGATCACGCTCAGGCGTGCGCCCGCCTCCGCAGCTTGACGCACGATAAGGCCGATCTCGTTGTAATAGCCGCCGATATAGACGAGCTGGATTCCCTCTCTCTTCAGTCGCGAAACGAGAGCGGTGTAATCCTTCTCGCCGGCAACATAGCTTTGTCGAACGGGCTGCTCGCCAGCCGCACGAAGGCGCGATTCAACGATATCGGCGATGCCTTTGCCTGCTGTACTCTTGTCGTCGAGGACTGCGAGCTTTGCGCCTCGGTGATTCCGCACGATGTATTCGGCGGCAACCCTGCCTTGCTGGTCATCGCGACCGCAAATCCGAAACAGGGTGTTTAGGCCACGCTCTGTCAGACGGGGATTAGTCGACCCAGGCGAAATCTGAATTACCTCGGCTTCGGCGTATATGTCTGAAGCCGGAATCGACGAAGATGAACAGAAGTGACCAACGACGAGCTTGATCCCGTCACTTGTCAGGCGATTGGCAACAGCGACGGCCTGCTTGGGATCGCATGCATCGTCCGCGATCCTCAATATGAGCCTTGTGTCAGGCAGCAGACCCGATGCATTTATCGAATCCACAGCTGCGGCCGCTCCATCGCGTATCTGCGCGCCGAGCGCCGCAGTGCTTCCCGTCATTGGACCGGCTATGGCAATGTAAACATCTTTTGACCTGGCGCTCGAGCTCAGGGCCAAAGAAACGAGCGCAGCAGCTGCAAGCCTGTGAACGCGAAGGACCGACATGTAGGGCTCCCGATGTCTCGCGCTAAGACTTGGTCTGCTTCGCCTCCTGGATGACGGCGACCAACAGTCCGGCGCAATAATGTTTGAGTCGAACTCAGGTGGGTACGAATGGGCTCAGCTTGTTGCCAGGTTGCGCATAACCATCGGGGCGGGCACGGACGAATGGACGTCCGAAACTAGTCAGGAGAAGTGGTCGTCTAGGGCTGACAGCACCAATATCGAACATCCCGCCGATACCCGGTACTCGCGCCAATCTTCCGTGCTCGACAGACGTGTGCCGAGGAGACGCTTGGACGGCGCGGACGATCATCGAGCGACGTGTTCTCGTGGAGAACTCTCACCGAGAACGTCCGAAACTGATGCCGGTCATTGGAGTCTCCCTTAATTTAGCCGACGCTCTGTCCGTCGCCTCGCCGCTGCGTCGATGCTCTCAGAAGGTACAATGTGACGCTACGTACGAATCAAGTACTTTGAAGCGGGCTCGTCGAGTTGATTGCCAAGATCCGCAGAGCGAAACACCAATAGAGTGGGGACAACGCAGATTTGGAGGCGAACTGCTAGGGACCAAACGATCCTGGCTCAGACAAGGATCACCATGAGCTCATTGGGTTTGGCGACATTCCAGTGGGAGGGCGTGGCGACGGGTGCGCTCAACTCTTGCCCAGCAGGTCCTCTAGCGCGGCGAGGGCGAGATCGAGGTATCGCATGAGGCTCGCATCCCAGCCGGCGAGATTGTGTGGTTCGGTCAATCGCGTCAGCACCTTAAGTATCATCGAGACAGTCGAATCAACTCCTGCGATCTCAGTCAGTAGCGAACGGGCCTGACGCGCGATTGCATTTGCCCGCTCGCAGCACGGAGGCTCACCCTGGTCCATGCAGCTTCGCAGCTCGTCCCGAATCTTTCGCCACCGATCTTCGCGGCTAGCGTTAGAGGCGCACGTGCAGATGGCAGAGGGGGCACGCTCCTCAATCCGCGACATGGCGTCTAGCGTCGCCGGCAGCTCGTCGACACTGACTTCTGTCTCACCTTGCGTCGTCATAGTGCGCAATCGATCCCGTAATAATGTCGCGCGCGCGACTTGAAGCTCAATCCGCTCCAGATGGTTTCGCAACAGGTCCGTGAGAGATGTCCGCCCCTCGATCGCCTTGCGGATCTCAGGAAGCGAGAAGCCGAGCTCACGTAGAGCGCGAATCTGGGAGACGCGTTGTAGGCTTTCCCGATCGTACATGCGGTGACCGCCACAGGTACGTTCCGACACCGTCAATAACCCGGTATGTTCGTAATGATGCAGAGTGCGTACGGTTACACCGGTCGCCTCTGCAAGTTCTCCAATGCGCCATCGGCGCCGTCGTGGTATCGCGTTTGTCATGATCCTCAATTTGCAAGCCTACAACCTGACGTCACGTGAGAATCAAGTTATTTCAATGATCTAGATGATGCGTCTCTTGCTGCAGGCCCCAGAAGGTTAGAGTGCATGCCGGTGCTCAAGCGGCCGAGACAAGTGCAAGCATCAAGTGCGCGAGCGACGCCAATTCGTCCCTCGCTGCGCGTTGCATCAAAAGTCCGGCGATTGCCACGCGATTCTCGCTGGTTCGCATGCATGCCGGTAAAGACGCGATCGCTTGATCGAAAAGCCTTCCCAAGCTCGCGAGATCATCCGGATCGTAGACTCCGCTCGGCTTATCCAACAGAAACCTCCTTTGATGATTGCACTCGCGCCGCACGTGAAGAAGCCGTTTGGCTGTGGTGGGGCAATAAGGAGGCGGAGCGGCGACGTGCGTGAAAGAATGTGACAGGTGCGTCCACGTGATGCCGTTGTGCAACATGGCGTTTGCTTCCTCTGCCCGACAGTGCGCTAGCCCAAAGTGTGTAATATCTCCTCGATCCTGCAGCAGCGCTGGCTATTCTGCGGCCTGATCATCAGGAAAGCGAAGCATGTGCGTCGCAACCCGCTGAGACACGGCCTCCCGAAACGGCGACCCCAGACACCGCACTGATCTGACCAGATGCTCTCTTTCAGTCGCAGTCCTTGCTGTGACGTCTATTACCTAGGCGCGCGGTGCGGTTGATTGGGTTGATTATCGTAGATCAGTCGCACGATCACGTACGCGGCGCGGCGGCCGGCTCGGCGCCTAACAGCTTTTTCGACCGTCGGCTAGTCCTGTTGTGTTGGCACTGTGGGCTCGAAGGCGGTCGCTCGCGCGATTGCTACCCAGGTTTTCAGCGCCGGAAGATGATGGCTGCTCTTCAACGACGCAGGTCCGTCGCCGTAAACGTCGGGAGAATGGGGAAGGCGGAGCTCAAGACCAGTCCTGACGACATCATCTCAACGCAGGCGCATCTGAAGCGCCTGGTAAAACGTGCTCCCAATTTAAGGACCGGGTCTCGAACAATCGTGCCATATCCGTTGCATGTGGCGGCACTCAAAACGCGTCTACGACCGCCCCAGGCGCCACGCGCTCACGCCCGGGGAAAGCCTGGCATAACTAATACAGCAATAATTTGCGTGTTTAGGCGTGCGCCGGCTCGGTGTCGCGGAGCGCAGTACATCGGACGGCTCTCGGCAGATGTAATCCACCCGAAGTGCAAGGATCCCTGGCGACACTGCCTTTGCAGATGTTGGCAAGCCTTTGGCAGTCTCGCTATACGGGTCCGCAATAGCAAAGCAGAGATGCTGTAGCTTGGCGAGGAGTTTAATGCGCGTCTTAAGACCGTGCTCAAGTCCAAGCGACTCCCCAGATCTGGGGGGCAGTGTCTGGCGGATTCGTCGTAAGGATCCCGTCGAACATAAGGCTCGACGGCGAGCTGTCGCGGTATTGGCTTGCTCGTCCGGCCGCTCACTCACTCAATTCTAGCCTCTAACAGTATCGCTTTGGCATGCGCGCTGGACATAGATGCTTCGGGATAAGATAGGCAAATCATCTTGCCCCAGCAAAGGAGCCCTTCGGGGTCAGCGGTGCGAGGCAGCAGCTCGAGATGGACGGCGGTGGCGCGGTGTGAGTCACGCCGCAATGTTTCGAAAAACACGATTGTCGCGACATCGGAAAGAAGGTCCCGGCACCGATCATCCGATTTGGCTGGGGATGTCGGCCGAAATGATCGGAAGCTGGAGGAGGAGCAGGCTTGGCGAATGGGAGCGGCGAGCGCTTACGCGGGCGCACCTTGGCACAGTTGCGGTCCTCCATGAACACTCCTCACCGCAACACGCGCGCGGCCGGAAAAGTGCCGCCAGCTGATGTCACTTGATCCGGGTCGAGAGGAACATAAGCGCCGTCGACAGAGGAAGTGTTCCGAATTTCCATTGTGACATTGTGCAAAGACACGCAGTCTTCCCCGCTCATCCGGGTTTGCGCGAGCTGGCGGTTGGCTTTGGGGTGCGCGATCGTGGGCGGCGTTTGCGTTCAGCTTTCATGTTGATTCGACCCGAACGAGCAGGAAGCGCCTCTGCCGGTCATCAGCCATTTGTATCTAGTGGCGCGCTTCGGGACTAACTCCATCGCTGTTGAAGGCAATGAGATCCACCAGTTCAGGCAAACAGCGATGCGGGTTCGCTACCAGGTGAAGCCTGCAACTTCGATCGCAGGTTCTGGCCTTGAACCTGACGCGGTGTGCGATTCAAGCGAGTTTGGTGCTGAGGCCGAACATTGTTCGCCGGACAGGCCACATAATTTTTGCGTACTCTGAAGCTGGCGCATGCACCTGTGATGCGGTCCCGTCCGAATCAGCGGAAAGTCCTTAGCAAGCGAGCTGTGTGATGCGTAGGATCGTCACGGCGCCGCGAGTCAATCGGCTGCGACGCGACCAAACTACGCGTAAGCGCGCTTTTGTTTCCCTGTGCAAAACGTCAATCAGACGACCGGGGCTTCGGGCCTGGCGTAAGTCCGGCTAGCGGGAGCAGGCCGCAACCGGCCCGAACAGTACTAGGACGGGCCGTGACATTGGCTGATCTCGGACGGAGAGACCATCGTGGATGCCTGCTGCAAGAATATGTCGCGCAACCACATGCTTGCAGGATCAGTATTATGAATGGCGGGCCATTGGACGGCCTCTGTGAATGTGAGAAGTCGCAGGGGAGGTTCGACAACCCGCAGCGGCATCGTCTGTGCGAAATGACTAACCAATCTTGAGGGCATGCTCGCTATACGGTTGGTGCCCAATAACATAGGCGGAATCATGCCAAAACCCTGCACCGCGACCTCGGTGCGTATCTTGAAACCATGCTCGAGCAAGAGCCATTCGTGGAAGGAGGGCCTCAGGGAGCGCCCGAACTGGGCTTCCACGTGCCCGATCGAGATGTATTTCTCGAACGTGAGACGCGAAGCGAGCTGCTTGTTCATGGGGCAGCCCACGCAGACGAAAGTGTCCTCGAACAGAGCCGCCTTCGGATGCGCGCTCGACATGAACATCTGCGGATACATGAGAAAATCGACTTCACCGCGCCGGAGAAGCTCGTCAGGTTCCTCTGCGGGCGGCAGCAACTCGAAACTGATTGTTGGTGCCTCCCGCGCGACGCGGTCCACGACCCCTCGAAGAAACACGACAGTCATGAAGTCGGACAGGATGATCCTAAATCGCCGATTCGATTGAGACGGATCGAAGCCGTCTGGAGAAATAATGGAGTGCTGAATGTGAGCGAGAGCCTCGCGAATCGGGGCTGCGAGCGCTTCAGCCCGCGGCGTTGGGACAAGCTTCCGTCCTTTCATGGTGAATAGCTCATCGCGAAAGTAAGTGCGAAGCCGCGCGACGGCGGCACTCATGGCAGGTTGACTGAGGTTGATGCTTCTTGCCGCCGTCGTGAGATTGCCTTGCGTCACCAGGGCGTCGAACGCGACGAGGAGATTCAGATCAAGGCCCTTGAAACGCATAATCCGGAGCGATCCACGCTGTGAATGTGTTCTATCGATATAATCGATTTTACCATTTGTACCGAATGAGGGTAGCAAACGATAGTTTAGCGAGATGTCAGATCCATCAGAATGGTTACAAACCGTTGCGCGTCTCAGCCCAGCGCTAGGTATCAATCAAGACGTCTCGATCGAGCGGTCGCAGTTTCGCGCGTGTTGCGCAAGCCATATCGCCGTGAGCTAGAACGATCGGAATCCGCAAAGTTGCGTGGGCGTATACGCCGAGCAAACCATCGTATGGCTTCGCCAACCCATTCTATATCCACCGTGTACCGCCGTAGAATTGAGCGAACCCTCAACCAGGCCGTAGATTGCCGTCCGGTCGCACCCCTCCGGTTGCGGGTGCCAAATGTGCCTTGGTCGCATCCGATTGGGTTGCGTCCTTGCGACGGTGAAATCGTGCGGAACATGCAAGCGAAGGCGTCCTTGGCGAATCTAATGAAAGTTGCGCACATGCGCGATGTGGTCGCGATTGTGAATGCAGATCAGTCAGGGCGTGAAGATCTGACGGATATGGTGTTTTTCGCAGGTTACGTGCCTGAGCCATTCGAGAGCGCAGAGGGGTTCTCGAAATCAGACCGCCGTTCGATCACGTCGTGCTTGATCGCGGACATGCACTCGAGCGCGATGAGTGGCCTCGAGCTCTTCGATCATCTGGTTGCATCCGGAGGCGCGATTCCCACCGTTCTGATCACCGGCCATTCCGAACACGATGTGAGGCGACGCCCTGGACTCCAGTTCATGAGCAAGCCTTTCGAAGGCAGCGAACTGCTGGCCTGCGTCAGGAGCCAGATAGCGAACAGGAATGACGCCCTATGAACATGATCGTGCCCGAATCCACACGAGGTGCTTCGGCGCGCCCTCCGGTCCGTTGGAGGTTGTGCTGGGAGAATGACCTTGAACTTGCTGACCATATTGAATTATCCGACTTCTTCCGGAAGACCTATGGTCCGACCGGGGAATTCAATGCAAAGCCCTTTGAAGGTCATCGAAGCTGGGCCGGCGCAAGGCCTGAAATTCGGGCAATTGGCTACGATGATCGTGGCGTTGCGATTCACATCGCGGCACTACGCCGCTTCATAAAAATTGGTCAGACCGATCTGCTCGTGGCTGAACTCGGATTGTACGGGGTTCGCCCGGATCTGGAGGGGCTTGGAATAACCCACTCGATCCGAGTGATGTATCCCGTATTGCGAGATCTTGGCGTGCCGTTCGGCTTTGGCACAGTCCGAGCTGCCCTGCAGAAACATATTACCAGGCTGCTCGGGCGACAGGGATTGGCGACTGTTCTGCCAGGGCTCCGCGTCCGGTCCGCTCGTCCGGACATCTACCTCACTGTGCCTCCGACGCGTGTGGAGGACGTGGTCGGCCTCGTTCTGCCGATTGCGAGACCCATGAGCGAATGGCCGGCGGGTGACACGATCGAACGGAACGGGCCAGAACTGTGAGGTCCACAAACGACGCGACTGAAGCGCGGAGCGACTACGCCGATGCCGGCGGAGAGCCTTGCGTCTATCTGAGCTTTGATGATGGTCCCAACCCGCTTTGCACGCCGGCTATCCTGGATGTTCTGGCGCAGCATCGGACGCCCGCCACCTTCTGCGTGATCGGTGCATACGCGGCGGCCCAGCCACAGCTGATCCAGCGCATCATTGCAGAAGGGCACGAGGTCGCAAACCACACAATGACGCACCCGGACTTGGCCAAATGCATCGCCGATGAGGTGGAATACGAGATCCTCACGACGAATAAGGTCATTGGAATGGCCTGCCCCGGGGCCTCTGTGCGGCACATGCGTGCGCCGTACGGGATCTGGAGCAAGGAGGCCTTCGCCGTGTCGGCGAAGGCCGAACTGGCAGCCCTGCACTGGTCAGTCGACCCGCAAGACTGGTCGCGTCCGGGCGTCGAGGCGATAGTTGCCGCGGTGCTGGCCTCGGTCCAGCCGGGCGCAATCGTGCTCCTGCACGACGGATGCCCTCCCGACGAGTTCGGACGCTGCCCTCATGCTGGTCGGCGCGACCAGACCGTGACGGCGCTCGCCCAACTCATTCCAGCACTGCATGACCGTGGATTTGCAATCCGGTCGCTTCCTCAACCTCACTGAATAGATCGATTCCCATGAGCCTGCTTGCCACCATCAGCACCGCTGCTGTTGCCTCCTACGCGTTGCTCTCCAGCGTCCACAAGAGCGCGCAGGCGCTTTATGCGCTGCGAAGCGACGCTCCACTGCCGCCGTACGACCGGGTCGACGCCGATGCTCTGCCCAGCGTCGATGTCATCGTGCCCTGCTTCAACGAGGACCCGCGCACGCTGGCGGCCTGCCTGAAGTCTATCGCAAGTCAGGATTACCCAGGGCGATTGCAGGTCTACGTGGTCGACGACGGCTCGGCAAATGTCGGCGCAGTGGCCGCGGTCCACGCGAGCTACGCGTATGACCCGAGATTCACCATCATTCTGCTGCCAAGCAATGTGGGAAAACGCAAGGCGCAGATCGCAGCGATTCGCCGCTCATTCGGCGATCTCGTGCTCAACGTCGACTCCGACACGGAAATCGACAGCGACGTGGTCAGCAAGCTCGTGCGCAAGATGCAGGATCCAGCCGTCGGCGCGGCCATGGGCCAATTGAAGGCCAGCAACCGAAACGACAGCTGGCTGACCCGATTGATCGACATGGAGTACTGGTTGGCTTGCAACGAGGAGCGCGCGGCGCAAACGCGGTTTGGTGCCGTCATGTGCTGCTGCGGGCCGTGCGCCATGTACCGGCGCTCCGCGCTGCTGTTGCTGCTCGAGCAATACGAGACGCAGTTCTTCCGGGGAAAACCCAGCGACTTCGGTGAGGACCGTCATCTGACCATCCTCATGCTCAAGGCAGGGTTCCGAACGGAGTACGTTCCGGACGCCATCGCCGCCACGGTGGTCCCGGACACGCTTTTGCCGTATCTGCGCCAACAGCTCCGCTGGGCGCGCAGCACATACCGCGACACCCTGCTCGGTTTGCACCTGCTGCCCGGCCTCGACCGGTACCTCACGCTGGACGTGGTTGGACAGAACCTAGGGCCGCTGCTGCTCGCCGTCTCATCGATTGCCGCGCTCGCTCAGCTTGCGCTCACGGGCACCGTGCCCTGGTGGACGGGCCTGACCATCATCGCGATGACGATGATAAGATGCAGCGTGGCAGCCGTTCGTGCCCGTGAGCTTCGATTTCTCGGCTTCTCGCTGCACACCCCGATCAACATCTTCCTCCTGCTCCCGATGAAAGCCTATGCGCTCTGTACCTTGAGCAACAGCGATTGGCTCTCGCGCAAAATAGCGAACTCACCAGACGTTGATGAATCGAAGGGCTCCACCGAAGACGCGACAACTGGACCAAGCCTTAACCCCGGATCGGCAATGCCTGGCGCAATTCGCAGGGCAGGTCTTTCGCGCGCTCCATCGCAGCTGATCGCGCCGGATGGCATTGCGGCCGAGACTGAGTGAGCAGCTTTGTAGGAGATTAGGTCGTGAACGTGCATCAGACATATCAATCGTTGGAACGGGAGCTGTCTAATGAGGATCCGTGGCGGCTCGACGACAATCCGTTCGAACGTGAGCGTCACACCCAATTGCTGCGGCTGTCGCTGTCGAACAGCGCCGTCTCGAATGGCCTCGAAATTGGGTGCGCGGCCGGTGCGTTTACAGAGAAGCTTGCTCCTCACTGCGAACGACTCACGGTCATCGATGTTATGCCGCGAGCGATCGGTCGAGCGGTCCAGCGGACCAAGAGGTGGTCGCATATCAGCTGGGCGGCGACTGACATTCTGCAGTTCTCGGCCGCAGAGCGGTTCGATCTGATCGTGGTCGCCGAAGTTCTCTATTATCTCGAAGACATGACACAAATGCGAACTGCAGTCGACAACATGGTGAAGATGCTTGCTCCGGGTGGGCATCTGGTCTTCGGATCTGCACGTGATGCGACCTGCAAGCGATGGGGGCATGTCGCTGGCGCCGAGACGGTCATCACGATTTTGACTGAAGCGCTCATTGAGGTCGAACGCGTGCAGTGCCAGGGGCAGTCGGCTGACGAAGACTGTCTTTTGGTCCGCTTTCGGAATCCGGAGCCATCTTCGATCCCACCCAACGGCCGAGGCTAAGAGGAGCCACTATGCGTATCTGCGGTATCAAGTTGACGCATGACGGGGCAGTCGCTCTGATTGAGGACGGGCGAGTGGTGTTCTGCGTCGAGCAGGAGAAGCTAAACAATAATCCGCGCTATCAAACCATCGACAACCTGGATTCCGTTGTTAGCGCCTTGGCGGAGCACGGGCTCGATCCGAGCGATGTCGATCAGTTCGTCATTGATGGCTGGGATGGAGAGTTCGAATCCCAGTTTGAAGTCCTTAGTGGGACGACGACCGTTAAGCTTAAGGGCGCGCCGTATGTCGAACGCCAAGGCGATAGCCCCCTCGCGTCCCGCGATCGCATCGGCCTTATGCTTGATGGGAAACTATATCCGTATCAAAGCTATCCCCATGTCACCGGGCACGTAGCATCCGCATACTGCACCAGCTCGTTTGCCAAATCCGCACAATCTGCTTTCTGCTTGGTGTGGGACGGTTGCATGTTTCCGCGCCTCTACTATGTCGAGCCGCACGGCATCCGGTTCATCGAGTGCCTGTTTCCGATGATAGGCCACGCCTATGCGACCGCAGGACATCACTTCGGACCTTACAGGCGGGCAGACCGGACCAGCTGGGATCTCGGCATCGCCGGCAAGCTGATGGCCTATATCGCAATGGGAGCTCCCGACGAGGAGATTATTGCGACGTTTCAGGAGCTTTACCAGGCGCACTTTGCCACGGATGCTGAGGGCGCTTGTCATGAGCTTGCACGGATCAACAGCTCACTATCACCACTTGAAGCTCTGCACGACTTCTTCGATGCGTGCGCACTGCGATTGAAGGCCAAGCAGGCCGAAGACATCCTTGCGTCATTTCACGTCTTTCTAGAGCGCCTGCTGGTTCGCACAATTGCTGATGTTGTGCAGCGACATTCGGATCTTGCGGGGGTGCGTAACCTCTGCATAGCCGGCGGCTGTGGCCTGAATATCAAGTGGAATAGTGCATTTCGCGCGACCGGCCTGTTCGATGACGTGTGGGTGCCGCCCTTTCCGAACGACAGCGGCTCAGCGATCGGTGCTGCTTGCTCTGCACTGGCGGCACAGCAAGGCTTTAGAGCTCTGGAATGGACGGTCTACAGTGGACCGGCCGTTCGTCCCAGCGAAGTCCCGCCCGGATGGGACGGCGCGCCCTGCACTATGGGCGAACTTGCGGCAATACTCGCGAGTGACAAGCCCGTGATCTTCCTTGCCGGGCGTGCCGAGCTCGGACCACGTGCGTTGGGTGGCAGAAGCATTCTCGCGGCTGCGAGCTGGGAGGGAATGAAAGATCATCTCAACGACGTCAAGCTTCGTGAGCATTTCAGGCCGGTAGCGCCGATATGCCTGGAGGATCGTGCGGCGGAGATTTTTAGCCCCGGAATAGCCGATCCGTACATGCTGTTCGATCACCAGACGCGACCGGAATGGCGGGACAAAATTCCCGCCGTCGTGCATCTCGATGGATCTGCTCGCCTACAGACGGTTTCCAGAACATCTCAGCATAAAGTGGTCGAGCTTCTCATCGCGTACGAGAAGCTCACAGCCATTCCGCTGCTTTGCAATACCAGCGCCAATCTGCATGGACGCGGCTTTTTCCCGGATGCTGCCGCCGCGTGCCAGTGGGGACGCGTCGATCACGTGTGGTGTGACGGCCTGCTTTGGACGAAAAAGCACGCGACCAAGGACGCGGTGCGAACAACGTCCGTCGCGATCGCGTAAGCAAATGTCAAGCCCGGCAATCGACCTTTTCGAGGTGAGTAAGTCCTACAAGGACCGGACGGTCGTGGACGCTCTTTCGTTTACGGTCTCGCCAGGAGAGTGCTTCGGTCTGCTGGGACCAAACGGCGCGGGTAAAAGCACGCTTGCGCGTTTGATCCTCGGTGTTGCATCGCCCGACGCAGGTAAGATCTACGTGCTTGGCGAGCCGGTGCCGGCACGTGCGCCGTTGGCGCGTCGGGGCATCGGGGTTGTCCCACAGTTCGATAACCTCGATCTTCAGCTCACCGTGCGCGAAAACTTGCTCGTATTCGGTCGCTACTTCGGCATGAGCGCGACCGAGGTCAAAGCGGTGACGCCGTCACTGCTCGAATTCGCTCGCTTGGAGAACAAGGCGGACGCGCGCGTCGCCGAACTGTCCGGCGGCATGAAGCGGCGACTGACGCTGGCACGTGCCCTCATTAACGACCCGCAGCTCTTGGTGCTTGACGAGCCGACGACTGGCCTCGATCCGCACGGCCGGCACCTCATCTGGGAACGCTTGCGCTGGCTATTAGCGCGCGGCAAAACGATTCTTCTCACCACCCATTTCATGGAAGAGGCGGAGCGATTGTGCGACCGCCTGTGCGTGCTTGAGCACGGCGGCAAGATCGCCGAAGGGCGGCCTCATGCTCTGATCGAGCAGCAGATCGGGTGTCAGGTGATCGAGATTTACGGTGGTAACCCGCATGAGTTGCTGCCGCTGGTCAGAACCCAAGTGCAGCACGCTGAGGTGAGCGGGGAGACGCTGTTTTGCTATGCCGCGGATCCCGAGCAGGTGCGTCGCCGGCTTGCCAACCGTCCGGATCTCCGTCTTCTGCAGCGACCTCCAAATCTGGAGGATGTCTTCTTGCGGCTAACCGGGCGAGAGATGAAGGACTGAACGATGTGGCAACGTTTTGCGCCCGCGCTCCCTGCTAATCCATGGAACTGGATCGCGGTATGGCGCCGCAACTTTCTGGTCTGGCGGAAAGTCGCTCTGGCATCGATTCTTGGGAATCTGGCCGAGCCGATGAGCTCTCTGTTCGGTCTTGGCTTTGGCCTCGGAATGATCGTAGGTGGCGTTGAGGGAACTTCATACATTGCGTTTCTGGCGGCTGGCATGGTCGCCACAAGCGCAATGGTCTCCTCAACCTTTGAAACCATCTATGGGGCTTACGCTCGCATGCAGACAGGTTGCACGTGGGAGGCGGTGCTCTGTACGCCTCTCACGCTCGGCGACATTGTTCTAGGTGAAGTGGCATGGGCAGCAAGCAAGGCCTTGCTCGCCGGGACCGCGATCACGATTGTTGCCGTCGCGCTGGGGTATGCAGAGTGGTCGTCCATTCCCTATGCGTTACCAGCCATCGCCCTCACTGGCGTTGCTTTCGCGAGCCTCGCAATGGTCGTTTCCGCTCTTGCACCGAGCCACGACTATTTCATCTTCTACCAATCCCTTATCCTCACGCCCATGATGTATTTGAGCGGGGCGATCTTCCCAATCAGCCAGCTGCCAGGTTCATTTCAACGCATCGCGGCCTTGTTGCCCCTGACACATTCGGTCGATCTCATTCGTCCAGCAATGCTCGGTCGGCCGGTCGACAGCGTCGGTTTGCATGTGGGCACACTGTGCATCTACGCAGCCATTCCCTTCATCGTCTCAGCTGCGCTGCTTCGGCAACGCCTGATGCGGTGAGAGGAACAAGACCTAAAGCGAAGCGTCGCGGGTGCGAGATCAGACACGGACGTAACGAACTTTCGGTTCGCGGCCGACGCTTATACGAGCCTCGTTTCGTTGGCGATGCCTGCGGCCCCGCGGCGACGTGCAGCCTACTCGCCAAGCAAGCGATATGAAATAGGCCAGCAGGCCTCTCAAAATGAACGGAGAACAAGATGCTGTGTCTAGGATTGAGTGGCGGGCTTGACAGGGTCTATGAAAACCCGCTGCAACTACCGAACACGTTTCTGCACGACGGCGCCGCGGTGCTCGTCAAGGACGGTCGCGTGATCGCCGCCGTTGAAGAGGAGCGCCTCAACCGCATCAAACATTCGAACAAGCTCCCGAGCAGTGCGATTGAATACTGTCTAGCAGCCGCGGGTGTGGAGCTTCGCGACGTCGATCGTATTGCGTTCTACGCGACTGAAGCCTACTGCAATTCGATGCTCGAACGGTTGTTCATCTCACAACCTGAGATCTCAATTCCGCTGGATGCGAATCTCCTGTTGCGGCACCTTCTCGCGGCAGAGTTCGGTACCCAAGTTGACCCTTCGCGGGTGTCATTCGTAGGCCATCATCAGGCCCATGCCGTAAGCGCTTTGGCAATGTCCGGTTTTGAAGAAAGCCTGGTTCTCGCGATCGACGGCTGTGGCGACTTCCTCTCGGGTCTGTTGGCGGTGGGGTCGGGCACCGAAATGACCGAGCTCATGACGTTTCCAGAGACCAACTCTCTCGGACTGTTCTATCTGGAAACGATCCGATACCTCGGCTACGGCCTGTTCGACGAATATAAGGTCATGGGATTGGCTCCTTATGGAGATCCCGCTCGCCATCGCGAGCTTTTCTCCCAATTTTATGAGCTCTCCCCCAACGGTGCCTACCGCGTTCACCTCGACCGTATCGGCCCGGCATTGCTGCGCAATATCGAGGTCCGGCGAAAGGGAATGCCGTTCACGCAACAACACCGAGATGTGAGCGCTTCATTGCAGGAAGCGCTGGAGCGGATCGTCTTTCACATTCTTCGGCATTATCGTGAGCAGACCGGAATGAAACGGTTGTGCCTGGCTGGCGGGGTAGCCCACAACTGCACGCTAAACGGAAAACTGCTGTACTCAGGGCTATTCGAAGAGATTTTTGTGCAGCCGGCCTCGCATGATGCCGGATGCGCATTGGGTGCGGCGCTGATGGTGTCGAAGGAGGCCGGGCAGGCTCCGCCCCGCGAACGACTACAGGCGGTTTATTGGGGGCCCGATGTCGGCAGCGACGACAGCATTGAACAGGAACTGAAGGGATGGGCCGGACACCTCGAGATTGAACGGACCGCTGACGTCGCAGCCAGAGCAGCCGAGTGGATCGCTGATGGCGCTGTGATCGGGTGGGTACAGGGCCGGTCCGAGTTCGGCCCTCGTGCGCTCGGCAACCGCAGCATTCTTGCGGACCCGAGGCCCGCGGCAAACAAGGACCGGATCAATGCGATGGTCAAGAAGCGCGAGAGTTATCGACCGTTCGCGCCATCGGTTCTCGAGGAGGATGCGGGCGCGTTCTTTGAGTTGCCGGATGGTCGCGCAGAATATCCCTTCATGAATTTCGTCGTGCGCGTGCGCGAATCCATGCGTGCATTGCTGGGCGCGATCACGCATATCGATGGTACGGCTCGGCTGCAAACGGTGTCCCGCACGAGCAATGCCGCCTATTGGGAACTTATCAATGCGTTCAAAGCTCGAACGGGCGTCCCGATTCTGCTTAATACGTCGTTCAACAACAATGCCGAACCGATCGTAGATTCCGTTGCCGATGCGATTACGGCGTTTTTGTCGACCGAGCTGGATGGGCTTGTGGTCGGGTCATTCCTCATCAAAAAGCGGGCAACAACGCTCGAAAATTGGACCGCACTCGCTGTATCACTGCCGCCCCATGTATCTCTTTACCGGGTTCGCGCTCATGCGGGCCGAGACCGCCAGGAGACAATCTGCGAGATCCGCATGGGTCACTCCAGCCATGACAGCGTACGCGTCTCGCATGACCTGTTCGACATGCTGATGCAAATCGAGAAGGAAGCTGTTCTGGCCGATCTTCTCGCCAGGGTCACCTCTGACAGGACCAGGCGCGAAGCTCTCCTGAACGAACTGCGCGGGCTGTGGGATCAGCGTCGTATTCGGCTGCATCCGTCAACAGACTGGGCCGTCGTAAAAGGTGCGTAATGTGACACCTCTAGCATGACCTAACAATCGCAGTGCCGTGCAGGATGAGTTTGCGGGTTGGGTGACTTGCGTCCAGGTGACCAGCGCCCGGCGTAGATCGGCATCGCGGATGAGTTGGTGCGCCACACTCGCGCAACGAGAAGGGTTTGATAACGTGACGAAGGAACGCTTTGTTGTTTCTCGGAGGCGCACCGGCTTTGGTGATTGCCTCTGGTCGTTGGCATCAGCCTGGTCGTACGCGCAGCGGACCGGGCGAACGCTCGTTATTGACTGGCGCGGTTCCTGTTATGTCGACCAACCGTTCAGCAATGCCTTTCCGGTGTTCTTCGAGCCGGTTGAGGAGATCGCTGGCGTGCCGGTGATTTGCGATGACAGGCTCAACCAGCTCTCGTTTCCCGGCCCGTTCTTCCCGCCGTGGTGGAATAGGCCATCGATCGACTGTATCAATCGTCCGGACGAGCAGATCTTCCGAGAACGTGACGAACTGACTGAGCTGTTCCAAGCAGGAGACGATAACGAGGCCAACACCATTGTCTGTGACGCTTGCCTGATGTGGCGTTGTGGTGAGGAAGCCGAACGACTGATCTTCCGAAACATCAAACTCAGGTCTGAGATTCGAGCGCGGATCGAGGACTTGTATGAGCAACACTTTAACGGCCATAGTATCATCGGCGTTCATGTTCGGCACGGCAATGGCGAAGATATCATGGGGCATGCTCCGTACTGGGCCGATTCGGAGCTCGCTCTTCGTCAGGTCTGCATGGCAATCCGTAAAGCCATGGCTTTGCCATATCCAAAGCCTGTTAAGATCTTCCTGTGCACGGATAGCGCACAGGTGCTCGATCACATATCGGGTCTGTTTCCCGATATCTTCGCCGTACCAAAACGGTTCCAGGCCGATCTGGCAGGGCCGTTGCATAGTGCGGAAATGGGAATTGAAGGTGGAGCTTCCGCGCTCATCGACATGTATCTTCTTGCGCGATGCGCCACCGTGATCCGCTTTCCCCCCACCAGCGCCTTTACGCGCTATGCCCGTCTGCTCGTGCCACGCATTATTGAATTCGATCTGAGCAATCCCGAGCAGTTGACCCTGGTCGATAATCCATACGAGCATTTCGCGGCTTCATGAGGTGCCGCGAATCTGAACCTGAGCAATCGTCGCCTTAGATCGTCGGCCTGATACTGCTGGCTTCCACAGCATCGGGTTTCGCAACGTCCGCAGCTGAGGGCTGACCGACGCACTGCCGGGATGCAGTGGTACAGCGAATGCCCGGCGAAGCGTAGGCCAATGCCGGCGAGCTCGGCGGCCTTGTCCCGGGATACGTCGGACCGCGACGTGTAAGTCGACTGGCCGGAGAAAAGGTTAGGGTCCCGCATCGCCGGGCCGAAACCGCCATCGGTGGCCACGCGGTGAAGAGCACGGTAATGGTGGCCCGGGCCGCCGAGGAATCTGACGTAGCAGACGGTCACGTCAGAATGTCCCAGCAGCAAGGACGCGCGTCAGGTAGACGTATCGCCGTTTCTGCGTTAATCCCTTGGCGGTCAGCTCGTCTTCTGGACGACGGCCTTGTTCATGCGCTGGTTGCGAAATACTTTCGACCGCAGCTGATCAACGGCACGAGCCCCAGCCCATCGATGTCGAACCAGAGCCGCATCTGCGGCGGCGCGTCCAACCGAGGAAATTGAACGAACTGGCCATCGATCCTGATCTCCGCACAAGGCAGCTAAACTATCTCCGCCAATTCGAATGAGCCACAGACCACCCCTGGAGTGCGACCCACTCAACGCGCCCGGGGGTTTGACGCGGCGTTGCTGTTGTCGAAAAGCAAACAGGCCAGATGTTCAGAACCTGCCATTTGTCGCAAAAGTGCGCCCCTTATGCCCTGCGTCGCTTTGGCCCGGATCCTGCACAAGGTGCACAGCCGATGGGAGCGGAAGGGAGCCGCGTGTGAATCTAGATCTACCAGATGACAAAGCGGTCGTACCTCAATCGTCGGAAACGGACCCTAGCGGTCCAATTCACGCCAATCGAGCGGGCCGTCCCCTGCGTGAGCGAAAGACGCTGGTATTGACCGGGGCATCGCGCGGTATCGGTCGCGCCACCGGAAAATTGTTTTCGAAAGCCGGTTGGCGCATCATTTCTTGCGCGCGCCAATCATTGGACGCGGCGCGTCGCCCATCAGACTCAGAGGGCGACAGCTATATCGAAGTCGACCTGGGCGATCATCGGATGCTGCCGCGCGTGATTGCCGAGATCAAGGAGCGCCTTGCTGGCGCACCGTTGCACGGACTGGTAAACAATGCCGGAAACTCACCAAAAGCGGCAAACGGTACCAGGCTGACATCGCTGGCGACCTCAGTCGACACCTGGATGAGCGTGTTCCACCTCAATCTGGTGGCACCGATCCTACTCGCTCAAGGCCTGTTCGACGAATTAAAAAGGGCGTCAGGCTCGATCGTCAACGTGACGTCGATCGCCGGCTCGCGGGTGCATCCATTTGCAGGCTCGGCATATGCGACTTCGAAAGCTGCGCTCGCTTGTCTCACGCGCGAAATGGCGCACGATTACGCCGCGCATGGCATTCGCGTCAATGCGATCGCGCCCGGCGAAATCAAGACGGACATTTTGTCGCCTGACACGGAAGCGCATCTTGTGCCAAAGATCCCACTCCGCCGAGTGGGTACACCCGAAGAGGTCGCCAAGGTCATTTTCTTCCTATGTTCAGATGCGGCAAGTTATGTCACCGGCGCCGAAGTGCCGATCAATGGCGGGCAACACTTATAATTCAATCAGCCCCTAAAGAGCCCCAGCTGTTCTGAGCTTCATCGATGGAAGGCATGTTGGCCGGGGTGAATCCGCGCAGCGAGTTGGAAAACAAAGCGGCAAAGCTAGTTACTCTAAGTGCTGCCGACGTGCCATGAAGAGGGGTAATCTCTCGTCCGCCCTGAGAACTGGATGTCAGATCGGGCATGCAACACGAATCCAACAAGTCCGATGGGGAGGATCGAGAAAGGAACGAAGAAGTCGTCATGCTAGACAGCATTTCCCTGCGCGAAAAGCCAAACTCAACCTCCGACGCGGATGCTTCCGCTTGTATTGTGCGGTCCCAAGAGAAATCGCTAAGCACGATTGTTGAGATAGCGCACACGCTCACTGGCCTATGTCGGCTCGAGGCTAAGCTGGCGAGCGTCATCGAGCGCCTGCGATCGCTCGTGCAGATGCGGCGCGGCATCGTATGTCTGTTCGAGCATGACGGCGGGCCGGAGATCATCGTAGAGGACGGCAGGAGCGAAGACTGCGATGCCCGCTGCCGGGTGCGCTTGCCGCAAGGAGCAATCGATCAAATCGTCGCGTCGGGGCAGCCGCTCATCGTGGAGAATGTAGCGCTGCATTCGGCCTTCAGTTCTTCGGAGGTCGATATGCTAAATGCCGGCGGTCATACGCGTGTTGCGTTCATCGGCGTTCCCATAGACGTTGACGGCAAAGTTGTGGGTACGCTGAGCATTGACCGCATCGCGGACAATGGGACGCGTGCGCAGCTCGACGACGACCTCCGCCTTCTGACGATGGTCGCCAGCCTGCTAGGCCAGACGACGAAGCTGCATTGCTCGTTTGTGCGCGATCGCGGGCGCCTTATGGACGAGGAGTTCCGGCTGCAGAAGCAACTCTCCGAGCTCAAGCCTCATGGGCGGGACCGTAAGAAGGTCCAAGTCGAGGGGATGATCGGCGACAGCCCGGCGCTGCGCGCGCTACTTGACAAGATCGAGGTGATCTCAAAATCAAATAGCACGGTTTTGTTGCGTGGCGAATCGGGTACCGGCAAAGAGCTGGTCGCGAAGGCTATTCACGAGCGTTCAGCGCGCGCCAAACGCTCCTTTATCAAGCTGAATTGCGCAGCCCTCACCGAGACCGTGCTGGAATCCGAATTGTTCGGACACGAGAAGGGGGCGTTTACGGGCGCATTCAACGCGCGCAAGGGGCGCTTCGAGATCGCCGACAAGGGAACGCTGTTTCTGGATGAGATTGGAGAGATCTCGGGCTCGTTCCAGGCGAAGCTTCTGCGCGTGCTTCAGGAGCAGGAATTCGAGCGGGTGGGCGGCAATCAGACGATCAAAGTCGACGTCCGCGTGATTGCGGCCACGAACAAAAATCTTGAAGAGGCGGTGGCAAGGAACGAGTTCCGTGCCGATCTCTATTACCGCATCAGCGTTGTTCCTCTGCTATTGCCGCCGCTGCGGGAAAGACGCACTGATATTCCGCTTCTCGCCGCTCGTTTTTTGAGGAACTTTAACAATGAGAACGGCCGTACTCTGGTATTCGATTCAAGTGCGATTGAGGTCCTCATGAATTGCGGATTTCCCGGTAATGTCCGTGAGCTCGAAAACTGCGTGCAGCGGACCGCGACGCTAGCGCGAGGATCGTCGATCGTAAGAGATGATTTTGCGTGCTGCCACGGGCAATGCCTGTCGGCTTTGCTATGGAAGTGTGGACCGGCGGAAATGGCCCGACAGCCGAGCCCGACAATCTCACTGCCCGCGAGGCTGAGCATGCCGCCAACACAAGCCGCCACACCCATTCAGCCGGTGAGCAGCGAGCTGACACCGCTGGGGCGCCCCGTGGTGGGTGCCGCGAAAGTCACCGATCGCGAGCGCGTCATCGCAGCCATGGAAAGATCCGGGTGGGTACAGGCGAAGGCGGCGCGCCTGCTTGGACTGACCCCGCGCCAGATTGGCTACGCCTTGCGAAGACACGGC
>NZ_JBHTFN010000034.1:1174-101401 GCF_042666195.1 Bradyrhizobium sp. GCM10028915 | reverse complement strand
CTCTCTCTCTCTCTCTCTCTCTCTCTCTCTCTCTCTCTCTCTCTCTCTCTCTCTCTCTCGCTCGGCCGACTGGGATAGGAAAGCGTGGAAAAGAGGCGGTCGCCAGCTCGGATGCATGATGGGGATGCTAGCGTTGTGCCTTGGGTTGGGATTTACTCGCCGGCGACGCGTAGGGCGTCTTCGCTTCGGCCAGTCTTGCCATCGTCTGTTTGCAACGTACGCGCCCTGAAAATGGCATTGGCGTCGAAGCGGCGCGTGATCGCTGCGGCTCCGTTGCCGCCCCTGACTCCGATCAGCTTGAGATCACGCCGGTGCGTAAACCATCGCAGTTGCGACAACCGGCTCGTCGTCAGCCTGCATTCATTCCTCGTTGGCGAAATGCCTTGGATGGTATGACATTTGCTGCGTCGGGAGTCGGCTCGGCATCTTAGGAGAAGTACATGCACAGCATCGTCTGCATCAAACAAGTCCCCGACTCCGCGCAAATCCGCGTGCACCCTGTTACGAATACGATCATGCGCCAGGGCGTGCCGACAATCATCAACCCCTATGATCTCTTCGCATTGGAAGCTGCGCTCGAGCTAAGAGATCAATTCGGCGGCGAAGTCACCGTCCTGACAATGGGACCGCCGTCGGCCGAAGAATCTCTCCGAAAGGCACTGACATTTGGTGCCGATCGCGCTGTCCTGCTCACCGACCGTAGCTTCGCGGGCTCCGATACGCTGGCGACGAGTTACGCGTTGGCGAGCGCGATTCGCAACATCGGAAAGGAATATGGCCCACCGGACGTCATATTCACCGGCAAGCAGACGATCGACGGCGATACGGCGCAGGTGGGACCTGGCATTGCAAGGCGGCTCGGGGTCCAGCAGCTCACTTATGTTTCCACGATCAAAGCGTTGGACCTCAAGCTACGGACCATCGAGGCCGAACGGCGCTGCGAAGGGGGCGTCCAGGTGTTGGGTTCCAAGCTGCCGTGTCTCGTCAGCATGTTAGAGGCAACAAATCAAATTCGCCGCGGCGCAATGATAGATGCGTTGCGTGCCGCCCGCACCACAATCGTAAAATGGAGCGCCCAAAGTGCTGGGGTGGATGACATGGCCAATTGCGGTCTGAGGGGATCGCCGACCGTGGTCAAGCGTGTGTTCGCGCCCTCCGCGCGAGCGGAGAAGGCGACGTGGGTGGAGGCGGCCGAGCAGCCGGCCCAAGCATTGATCGACGCTATGTTCAAGCGCAACCCTATGCTCGAAACGGAGCTCGCACAGCTCGCCTCATCTGCGCAAGCTCGCGGTGCGTGAAGTTACGGCTGATCGAGCGCAGCGAGCAACAGCCTGGGTCTGGTTACGCATTGGCCCGTCGCTCGTTGTACAGGCGCGACCAAACTTCTCGACCACTCCCCGCCAGATGCGACAAGAAGGTGAGCCGTCAACCTGCGTATCCGAGCGCCGAGAGGTCGGTATTGGACCAGGATACAAGACGGCCCGCTACGCTAACGTTTGTCGCTACCTTCGAGACGATCAGTCCGCTGGGGAATTCACGCAGCCCGACGATGTGCGCGTTCGAGTGTTGTGGCGGCCGCACAGAATATCAGAGCGTGGAGCTCGCGCGAGGGATCCCAGTCCTCGCGCGAAATCCGCCGTGTTTCACGCGACTGCAAGTGCGGGCAGCGCACCGTCCGACCACCGGACGGAATCGAGAGGAAGAACCGTGATCGGCAGAACGGCCGCGCACCATCGTGAAAATCACCGCAGGGATAGTCGCGCACCAACTTCAGTTCAGCCTTGGGCCCCCAACGTCCCGCGGGCGCGCGTGCTAACGCGTGGTAAATTGCGCGCTTACCGCCGGGTTAGGCCGCTCGGGTCGCAACGGCTTTCGCAACTCTCTTGGTGTTTCCTGGATAAATCGTGAGCGCGGCGATAATGCCGAGCAAAGCCGCAAACATCAACCAGAAACCGGGCGACGCCTTGTCATCTGTCCGGTCGATCAGCCAAGTCGATGCAAGCGGCGTAAAGGTGCCAAAGAGAGCCGCGGCGAGTGCGAACGCCAAAGAAAAGCAAGTTGTGCGAATGTGCTTCGGCACGATTTCGACCAGAGCGCCCAACATGGCGCCGCTATAGGTGCCAAAGTAAAACGAGAACATCATCTCCACGATCAGCATCTTGCCAAAGCTTGGGTCCGTTACAAGCCAAGACAACGCTGGATATGCAGTCACCAAGGCAAGGCCGGCAATGGTCAGCAGGACCGGTTTCCGGCCGATTCTGTCGGAAATCGCGCCGCCAATTGGGTTCCACATGAAGTTCGTCACCGCGACCAAAAGCGTCACCAAGAGGGTGTTCTGCGTGGACAACTGCAATACGTGCCTGCCGAACGTAGGCGTGTACACCGTCACGAAATAGAATGTCGTGGTCGTCAGCATCGCGATCATCATGCCGAGAATGACGATGCGCCAGTTCGCAAGTGTGGAGGCAAAGACCTCGCGGGCCGTTGGGTGGTTCTTCATGACCAGAAACTCCGGAGTTTCCTCCAGCGTCCGGCGCAGGAAGAAGATAAGCGGTACGATCAAGCAGCCAAGGAAGAACGGGATCCGCCAGCCCCAAGCGGCAACCATTTCGGCCGGAAGTGCTTCGCTCAAAAAATATCCTATAAGAGCCGCGACAAAGATCGCAACCTGCTGGCTCGAGGACTGGAAAGATGTGTAAAAGCCGCGGTTGCCCGGAGTGGCAATCTCGGACAGGTAAACGGAAACACCACCAACCTCAACGCCGGCAGAAAAGCCCTGCAACAGCCGTCCGAACAGCACGATCGCAGGTGCGGCAATGCCGATCGTCGCGTAGCCCGGACAAAAGGCGATGATGATGGTGCCAATGGCCATGATCGAAAGCGTGATGATCAGGCCTTGCCGACGGCCAATCTGGTCAATATAGGCTCCAAGCACGATCGCACCAACAGGTCGCATCAAGGCACCCAGCCAGAACACACCGAAGGTGTTAAGCAGTGAAGCGGTTTCGCTTCCTGATGGAAAGAACGCGTTTCCGATCGCACTGGCGTAGAACCCGAACAAGAAGAAATCGAACTGCTCGAGGAAGTTGCCGCTCGTGGCACGTAAGATGGCGCCAATGCGCGATTTGGCATTTGAGGCGTGCGCAATGGGCGCTGGTGACATGGCGAGTTTCCTCTCGATTTTGAAATGGCCGCTTCCGGAGAAAATCTCACCGCAGCCGCGTGCAGTTTCATGGCCGCGAATCGGCCATCAGGGCACTATCGACCAAGCCGTAAGCGCCTGACCTTTCCGGCATATTTTCGGCAATTGCCGCAAACCCTCACAATTTTCGCTCGTCATTCCGCTCGTGCAGCAGGAGTGGCTCTCAAGCTACTGAACCCTGGGGCAATTCTCGGCGCCAAGGTTGGCGACAAGGTTGGTGTCTGTGGCGTGGCCGAAGTTCTCATCAAGCGTACCGATATGCAGAGAAAGGGGAAGGACGAGATCGGTGGCATACGAGCCGCAGCGAGGAGCTCCGTGAGATGTCGTGCTAGAACAGCTCGCGAGCCTGCGATTGGGGCCGAACTGCGCTATTATCTCACCCGATCTCCAGCGATGTCGATATGCTCAAAGTTAACCGGAGGTTCGCCGGAAAGGATTTTGTGAGCGCGCTGGCGATCAAGCGCGGCGCCGATGGCCATGCTTGGAAACAGCCACGTTGTCCTTCGAGCGCGGCGCGCCTCGTACTTCGAGGGGCGCTCCGGTTCGTATGTGGTCCAAACCCGGCGTCTCCGTAAACAGGGCCAAGAACAGGCACAAGTCTCGCGGTGGCATCGGGGCCTGGAGCTGGGCGGCACATCGTGATACGATCTGACCGCGGCTCGCGCATTCGGAATCTGACCACGACAACTGAGGTCGCATCACTTTGCCTTATTCGACGGTTACCGATTTCGCGAGATTTCGGGGTTGGTCGACGTCTGTGCCTATGAGGATGGCCGTGTGGTAGGCTAGGAGCTGCACCGGAATCGCATAGACAATCGAGGTGAATGTCGCACCCATCTCCGGCAGCATAATGGTCGCGAGTGAATCCATGGACACGTCTGCGGCTCCCCTAGCGTCGGTTATCAAGATAATCTTGCCACCGCGTGCAGCGACCTCCTGCATGTTCGAGATGGTCTTTTCGAACACCCGGTCGGAAGGAGCGATGACGATTACGGGAACACTCTCGTCGACCAAGGCGATCGGGCCGTGCTTGAGCTCCCCGGCCGCATAGCCCTCGGCGTGAATATAGGATATCTCCTTCAGCTTCAGTGCCCCTTCCATGGCCAGTGGAAACGAGGTGCCGCGACCAAGATATAGCACGTCACGCGATTTGGTGATGTCGCGTGCGAGCTTCTCGATCTGCGGCTCGTTGGCCAGCGCCGCTGAAACGAGCCGAGGAATTTCGATCAGCTCGCGTACCAGATCGATGCTGTCGCCCTCCGACAATTCACCGCGCGCATTGCCCGCGGCGACCGCAAGCGCCGCCAGGACGACGAGCTGGCATGTGAACGCCTTGGTCGAGGCAACGCCGATTTCGGGCCCCGCGAATGTCGGCAACACTGTCCCACTTTCGCGCGCAATGGTCGAACTCAGTACGTTCACGATCGAGAGGGTATGCAGACCTTGCGATTTGGCGTAGCGGAGCGCGGCCAGGGTATCGGCGGTCTCGCCGGACTGCGAGATGAAGATCGCAAGATCTCCTTGGCGCATCGGTGCCTCACGATACCGAAATTCGGAGGCGACATCGAGCTCGACCGGAATACGAGCCAGCCGCTCGAACCAGTATTTGGCGATGTGGCCGGCGTAGCCGGCCGTACCGCAAGCCGTGACCGAGATATGTCCGATCTCATTGAAGTCGAACGGAAGCTCCTGCGGCAGTGCCACGCTCTCGCTGGCAATATCGACGTAATGCGCAAGCGTATGCCCGATCACCTCCGGCTGTTCGTGGATTTCCTTCGCCATGAAGTGGCGGTAGTTCGCTTTCTCGACGAGAGCCGACGACGCGCCAGAGTTCACCAGATCCCGGCGGACGACTGTGCCTTGTGCGTCGTAGACCACGCTGAAGTTGCGGTTGAGCACAGCCCAATCGCCATCCTCAAGGTAGGTGATCAAGTCGGTAAGGGGCGCGAGCGCGATAGCATCCGATCCGAGATACATTTCGCCTTCGCCATGCCCGATCGCCAGTGGTGAGCCCTTGCGCGCACCGATCATGAGGTCGTGTTGGCCCTTGAACAGGATTGCAAGCGCAAACGCGCCCACTAGCCGCGGCAGCGACGCTTTTACTGCCTCCTGCGGCGAGCAGCCATTCTTCAGATAAAAGTCGATGAGATGTGCCACCACCTCCGTGTCTGTTTCAGAGGCGAAACAGGCGCCATGCTGTTTCAGCTCCGCGCGCAGCTCCCGGAAATTCTCGATTATGCCGTTATGGACGACCGCAACATTGTCCGTTGCATGCGGATGAGCGTTGTGTTCGGTTGGCTTGCCATGAGTAGCCCAGCGCGTGTGCCCAATCCCGACATGGCCTGAAAGCGGATGGCAGCGAACACGTGTCTCAAGGTTTTTCAGCTTTCCCTCGGCGCGTCGAAGCTCGATGTGATTTCCTTTGAGCGTTCCGATGCCAGCTGAGTCGTAGCCGCGATATTCCAGTCGTTTAAGTGAATCGATGAGGCGATCCGCGACCGGACCGCGCCCCAAGATGCCTACAATTCCGCACATGGTAACCAGTTTACCTCAACTTCAAAACAGAGCGTCTCGCAAGACGCGCCTGACCAATTCGCTCGCTATTTATCGACCGGTGTAGTCGTGCCGGCCTTCCATCGCGCACGCGTCACTCGGCGTGCGCGAGCTCAAAGCAACACCGGAAACCCAATCGAAGTCGCCAGACGATCCGAAGCAACTTTCTGGGAATCGGACAATGAGCGCCGTCAGCAATTAACAGCTGCATGATTCTCTCCTTTGTCCGATTTGGCCGATACCGCTAAGAAGTCCTGATAGGTCTGCCGCATTCCATCTGTAAGCCATGTCCTCGCGCGCCAGCCGAGCTTTGCGAGGCGGCTGACGTCGAGCAGCTTGCGCGGCGTGCCGTCGGGGCGCGAGGTGTCGAAGGCGATCTCGCCACTGTAGCCGACGATCTCTGCGACGACGCGCGCGAACTCGGCGATGGTGACGTCCTCGCCGGTGCCGATGTTGATCAGCTCTGCTCCCGAATAGGTCTTCATCAGGTACACGCAGGCGTCTGCCATGTCGTCGACATAGAGGAATTCGCGCCGTGGCGTGCCGGTGCCCCACACGGCAACGCTCTTGGCACCCGCGACCTTCGCCTCGTGGAAGCGCCGGATCAGCGCCGCGACGACATGGCTCAGTTCGGGATGATAATTGTCGCCGGGGCCGTAGAGATTGGTCGGCATTACGCTGATGAAGTCGCTGCCATACTGGCTGCGATAGGCCTCCACCATCTTGATCCCGGCGATTTTTGCAATTGCATAGGGCTCGTTGGTCGGTTCCAGCGGGCCCGTCAGGACCGCATCTTCTCGCAACGGCTGCGGCGCCAGTTTCGGATAGATGCAGGACGAGCCCAGAAACATTAGCTTCTCGGCGCCGTTCTGGTGCGCGGCCTGGATCACGTTAGCCGCGATCGCAATGTTCTCGTAGATGAATTCTGCACGCAGTGTGTTGTTGGCGGCGATGCCGCCGACCTTTGCCGCGGCGAGGAAGATCACCTGCGGCCGCGTTCTTGCGAACCAGTCGAACACCGCCGCCTGGTTGCACAGATCAACCTCGCGCCGGTCCTCGGTGACGAGCTTGACGTCCTCCCGCGCCAGCCGGCGCGCAAGCGCGCTGCCGACCATGCCGCGATGGCCGGCTACGTAGACACTCTTGCCTGTCAGCTCAAACGGAGCGTTTGCCACTCGTCGCGTCCCGTTTTGCTACCGCCAGATCGCTCGCCATCATCTCCGCGACGAGCTCTGCAAAGCTTCGCTTCGGCATCCAGCCAAGCACCTCGCGCGCCTTGCTGGCGTCGCCGACGAGGAGATCGACCTCGGTGGGCCGGAAATAGGTCGGATCGATCTTCACCACCGTCTTGCCGCTCATCTCGTCCACGCCGGTCTCCTCGACGCCTGTCCCGCGCCATGCGATGCGGCGACCGAGCTGGGCGAACGATAGCTCGACCATCTCGCGCACCGAGTGCATCTCGCCGGTGGCGAGCACGAAATCGTCGGGCTTGTCGGCTTGCAGGATCTTGTGCATGCCCTCGACGTAGTCGCGCGCATGGCCCCAGTCGCGCTTGGCTTCGAGATTGCCGAGATAGAGCGTCTCCTCCAGCCCGACCTCGATACGGGCGACAGCGCGCGTGATCTTGCGGGTCACAAACGTCTCGCCGCGGATCGGGCTCTCGTGATTGAACAGGATACCGTTGCTCGCGAACATGCCATAGGCTTCGCGGTAATTCACCGTGATCCAGTAGCCGTAGAGCTTTGCGATGCCGTAAGGCGAGCGCGGATAGAACGGCGTGGTCTCCTTCTGCGGGATCTCCTGGACGAGGCCGTAGAGCTCCGAAGTCGACGCCTGGTAGAACCGCGTCTCCTTCTCTATGCCGAGGATGCGGATCGCTTCCAGCAGGCGGAGTACGCCGATGCCGTCGGCATTGGCCGTGTATTCCGGGCTCTCGAAGCTGACGGCGACGTGGCTCTGGGCGGCGAGATTGTAGATCTCGGTCGGCCGGATCTGCTGCACCAGGCGGATCAGATTGCTCGAATCCGTCATATCGCCGTAGTGCATCAGGAACGGCACGTCGCCGACATGCGGATCCTGGTAGAGATGATCAACGCGCGCGGTGTTGAACGAGGACGAGCGCCGCTTGATGCCGTGCACGACATAGCCGAGCGACAGCAGATGTTCGGAAAGATAGGCGCCGTCCTGGCCGGTCACGCCGGTGATTAGAGCGACCCGCCGTTTGCTCTCTTGGCTTAACAAATGATTCCTCTGCGCAGGCTAATGTCGTCCCCGATCGACGACGTCAATCGCGGCTGGCTCTTCGAAATGCGGAAGCGTCACGCTCTCGAACTGCCGAAGTGTGGACCTCTACAGGTATTGCGTCGATTGCTCAACTGTACGGAGGTAAACCTCCCACCTCGAAAGAGTTTTGAAGGACTATACGAAAGTTTGTAGTCCGGCAGATTTCGTTCGGCCTTCGTCAGGCGCTTCTCTATTGCTTGAGTGCGCTCAATGAATTGCGGCGCAGTCAAAAGGTAAGCAGGCCGTTCGGCCGAGAAGCGTTCTGCAGTCTCTCCATGCTCAGCTCGCGCGTCGAGCCAAGGAGTGTCCCTCATTTCTTGTCCTTGCCTAGAAATTTCGAGTCTTGCTGTTCATCCAGTGCAACTGCGAGCAAGCCCGGCAAACAAAGCCTTGAAAGTTGTTCTCTGTCGCGCAGTCCGTATCATCGATCAATCTCGGGACGATCGTGTTGGTGGTCGGATAAGCATAGGTGAAGGCGCGCATATTGCAGTCCCACGGCAGAAACACGCGGGATGAGCTGATCGTGGAGGGAGCCGACTCGGGCTGTTTAAGCACGGGCCGCCTGCTCGAATGCGCCAAAAGGGGCGTGAGCTTAGAGGCGCGCCATCGAAATGGATCGCTGCCTTATCGGGTTTGAACGCCGCCGAGATCAATCTTCGATCGCTCGCGTGTCTAAACTTCCACATCATTTCCGTTCCAAGGCGATCACATGAGGTTTCCAATGCTCGTTCGTCGGGTGTTGAGGGGCTCGTTTCCTGCATCGGCGTTCGGCCCTGGGGCAATCGTCAGGCCTGCATCTCGAGCAGGCCCAGCTCGCGGAGCTAGCGGCAGCTCTCTTGCTGCCGCAATCAGCCGCTTACCATGCCGCGCGCTCGTCCCGGACTACTCGTTGTCGTCTAGTCTGCTTTTCGTTTAAGGACGGGCGCGTCCGTCCGACCATGGCATGACGTGCATTCGGACATGGTGATAAGCGCACCATGATGACGGCTTTTGGCGCAGTCCCGTCACAATTGGTTCCCCGCACATGTACGCTCTTCCAGGATCGCCATTCTTGAAGCCAACAATTGCCCGACATTGGCCCTCACAATGGTCGACGAGCAACACCGTGTTGGATCCATCGGGTCTTCTCACATCACCGCTCCAGGATAGCGCATCAGTCTCGCGGAGGCTCGTTGGCAGTTGGCGCTCGCAACCGTATTTCGAAGTCTCCAATGCTGGATTGGTCCTTCTTACATCTGGGCAATCGTGACCTCATGCGACTTGGCGATTTGCGTAGACAGAAGAGGAACAGCGTCCTTCGCACTCAGCGCGATCCTCAGCCGCTTTGGCAGAACACCTCTCATGACACGCGATCGGCTTGCTCCGCTTTTGTCCACAGGAATTCTAGGGCGACTGAAGATTGGAGCCAACTAGCAGGGGCACTCTACAATCTGACGCTACGTACGATTCAATCCCCTGCGGGGGTTATCGCGGGAATATGTCACGCCAGGAGCCAGCCGCGACGGGAGGAGGGCGGGAGGCGCTGCGCCAAAGCGGCTGGCCTTCGCTATTCGTCCTCCGCGGAATTGCGCAGCCAGGGTCTGCTCAAGTGTGCCGGCATAGCCACGCCGCGGCAGTGAGGCTGCTGGTCGTGGCAATGAGCGATCACGCGTGTCAATGAAGTTCTTGTAAGGTCCATGGAATAGGAGCGCGCTCGCCGGCCGAATCAAGCGTCCATGGCGAGGATGCTCTGTGGCATCTGTGCGAATTGGCGCCTCGTCTATCCGGCCGAGCTCTCCCGCTACGCTGTCTGGATGGGGCTGCTTCCCGGGATTTCTAGAGGCTGGCGTCGCTAGGCAGAATGGGAAACGAGGTCCATCGGCAGCGGTTATTCCGGTCAATCAGTGCAATTCCCGTCAAGGCACTGAGCAGTGACTTTGCCGTTCCAGACAACTTGGACGATGGACCTCGAAAGGCGCCGTCAGGTGCAGGCCGCGTCAGGTCAGCGATGATTGCGGGTTCGATCCATGTGGGGGCCGTCATGCGTTGGAAGACGGCGCCCAAGCGGTGCTCAGCCCTGGTCCCGTTCAGAGCATCGCGGTTTAAGTCCGGATTGGTGCGTTTGCTACAATCGTGGCTGGTCTCCAACAGTTGCTATGGGCGCGTGCAACTCCAGAGCGGCTACGGAAAAGGCGGAAAGTCTGACGGCAATCAAACGGCTGTTGGAACGAGCGGCGCAGCCCATGCTCTCGGATCGCCGGGCAGGGCCTCGTAGGCGCCGATCGGCGCTCCTCCCCATTCATCTTGAGGCGCGAGCGACTGTTAAGCCGGCATTCTCCAGTGCATCCAAGATCCTATCAGCAACCACCCGGGGATCGCGCTGGTCCTCTATGCTCACGCTACAGGCCAAGGTAGCTGCCATGATCGCGTGAGCCGTTTTGCGCTGGAGGCTGTCGTACTCGGCATACTCGCCGCAAATGTTGCAGGTGATCACTGGTCGGCCGGCCCAGGGGTCGTGCATTGCGATCTCGCACCAGTTATCTCCGTGACATTTCTGGCAGAGCATAATTAGAGAGTTCCTTGTGGTTTGAGCTCGCGCTACGTGGTCGTCTGTTGAACGACTGCTTGGCATCCAAAGCTGCAGAAGCCACTGCACTCTGGAGGCGCTGTTGCCGTCCTGAAAAACACGATGTACGCGGGCTCCGGAGCAATCCGCCCGAAAGGGCTGCGGCGTGAGCGAACACTTGATGCATCTCTGCCGAGAGCGGCGGCGATGACGCGCCTCCGTGCTCTTCTGGAAAATCCGTTGAACGCAGAGCGCCGAGCACCTGCAGAGATCTGCCGCGGCCGTTCAATGCACCATTCGACATAGTGCCGCCCGTCAAAACCTCCCTACTCACTACGCGTGGATCATTGCCTTTGATGGCTGAAAGTACGACCAGAAATCCGCTCCGCTGAACGAGCTTGCGAGCCCATCTCGTCGCCTATCTCGATCACCTCGCGCCTAAAAGTGTGGTGCCGTTGGTCGCGCCGCTTGCTCGCGTCATCCTGCATTGAGTTATCGTCCTTTGGAGCAGCGCAGCCCTTCGTGCCTTACGAGCGGTGTGCAGCCGTGTTCCGTTTGCTTCAAAACGCCGCATGACATGGTGTTCGTCGTCGGTCACCTAGCGCTGTCCAATTGCCGATAGCCGCAGCGGCTCGATGACAGATCGCCACTTCGGGCCACTTGGCTAACCCATTCGCCAAGTATGCGAGCTCTTGCTCGGTGAAACGCGCAGTCCCGGTGAGGCGGCGCAGGACCTCCTGGGAGATTACGACGGCGACTTCGCGAGAGGTGACCTCTTTCGGCCAGTGACTGAACGCACGCATGAGCTGAGCAAGCTCCTGCTCGCTAAAATCACAAACCTGGAAAGTGCGGCGAAGAATCTCCTGCGCGATGGCTACCGTCACATCGCGAGAGATCTCCTCTTGTCGCCATTTGCTGAAGCCGTTGGCGAGGATCGCCAGTGCTCGACGCGTAAAATGAGAAAGCCGGTTGGAACGGCAGGCCCGAGAAAGGACCTCGTTCGCGATCGCAGTCTTAGCTTCGCGCAGCGGAACTTCCGTTGGCCATTTGCTGAAGCCGTTCAACAGAATAGCCAGTCCTTGCTGCGTAAAATCACAGAGCTGACCGGCCCGTCGGGCACGGTAAACGACCTCCCGGGCGAGCGCAGCCGTCGCGTCGCGAAGAGACAGCTGTTGTGGCCACTTGCTGAACCCATTTACGAGGTTCGCCAGTGCCTGTTCAGTAATGCAGGAGACGCCGTCGGCGCGGTCACAGCGGGCGAGCACTTCACCGGCAATTTCAATTGTGGCTTGGCGGCAGCTCGGGTCCTGCCGCCATTTGCTGAAACCGTTTACCAGCACCCCGAGTTCCTGGTAACGAAAATAAGAGAGGCGCTCGGCACCGCGAGCGTGGCGGATGACTTGATCCGCGATCGCGACGCTCGCCGCGAGACAGGCAACCTCCGCCGTCCATTTGCTGAAGCCGTTTACCAGGCTCGCCAACTCATGGTGATCGACGGAAAGCCCGCGACGAACGAGTTCTCCTGCAATCTTGGCGGTGGCTTGCCGAGGCGCGAGCTCGCCCGGCCACCTGCTGAATCCGTTTACAAGCTTAGCCAGACGCTGCTGACTGAAATCGGGGAGCTGATCGGAGCGGCGGAGAAGTTCGTTGCTGATCGCGATCGCTGCCTTGCGACAACTGGAATTTTCCGGCCGCTTGCTAAAGACGCTGATCAGATTCGCCAGCTGTTCCTGGGTAAAATCGGAGAGTCGATCGCTTCGGCGCACAAGCTCATCTGCGATGATCACAACTGCCGTGTGAAAGCGTTCCTCTCCTAGCCATTTTCCGACGCCGTTCACGAGCATTGATAGATGCCGCGGGGTGAGCGCTGAGAGGCGATCATCCGAACGCGTACGGCAAGAAATCTCAGTCGCGATCCTGAGAGCGGCTTCACGAACCGCCGGTTGATCCGGCCACTTGCTAAGGCCGCTTATCAGCAATGATAGGTGCTGGCCGGTTAGGTCCTGGAGCGGCTCGCACTTGTCGCGGCAAACTTCAGCAATTCTGATCACGCCATCGCGGCAGTCGGAAGACGCAGGATGGCGGCCAAATGAACACGCAAAGAGCGAAAGTGATGTGAAGTCGACTTGTTCCATCAGTGCGTCATTAAAGCGGGAGAGCTGAGCCGCTAGAGCTTTGGAAAGATCGGTACCTGCCTGACCGCCAGACTGCCGGCTGAGCGCATCACATATTGTGGCGTATTTCGATGCTAGCTTGAGGCGGATGTCTTCCTCAAATCGTGGAACAAATGCGATCTTGAACGCAGTCGCGGCCTTTCGCAGGAAGCGTGCGCGATTTGATCTCGTGAGTTGCTTGGAATCGTCGAATAGTGAAACTGAGAATGCGCGCACGTCCTGACAACGGCAAGCGTGGCTGATCGTTGCGAGAAGCTCATCGAGTGTGGCCATCGTTCGATTTGGTAGCTCTGAGTGCTCCGCGCGAACGTGCTGCTCCAAGCGGTGCCGGTCGAGTGAGACTGCTTGTCCAGGGCGCGTCATCTGTCGACCCTTCCCTGGCCAGGGTCTCGAACTGCAATCGGATCGCGACATTGCTCACGCAAGCTGACTGGAGTGCGGATAGGTAGCGCTGGCGCCCTCAGCCCGTAATGTCTGCTGCACAGGCCAAGTGCGTCCCGTCTGCAAGCCGTCGCTCCCAAGCCATCGGCAGGCGATCGTGGACGCTCGCCCGCAAGAAGACCCTACAATCTGACGCTACGTCCGATTCAAGCCATTTATGTCGAGAGCCGCGCATTTCGCGCAGAATTCTGCGTGAACGGCCGGTGAAGCCAAATCTCGTCGATCATGCTCCGTTCGCGTGGCCTTTCCAATCGGCCGTCTCAACCGAGGGATTGCAGTGAAGCTTACTCGCCGCGCTTACGTCTCTTGCCAGCGACTTGTCCATGTCGGACATTAACAAAGCGAGTGGCAGCGCTAACTGCAAATGAGGTGCTTTTGCGAAAGCCAGCCTACGGGATCTTACGTAGGGCCCGTGTCGCATTTTCTTGATCTAAACATTGCATCCTCTTTTGCATGAAGCAGAAAAATCTATTCTCAGACGCCAAACATTGGCGAGGCCGTGCGGAAGCGACCCGACTAAAAGCGGAGTCGATCGAGGACGGCACATCTAGATGCAGGCTCCTCAAGGTCGCTGAGGAATATGACAAGCTGGCTCGCCTCGCGGAGGGGCGGCAAAGAAGCGAGCTTGACGGGCAGTTCTGATCGCTACCGGAGCGAACTGTGACTGCGGCCACCGAAGTCTCGCCGTGTTGGAGCTCGAGGCCCTCTAGGGCTGAACTGCGAAACTTCGTCACGCGTTCCCTGGCCGTGGATCCGTTGTGACCGGCCACATAGATGACGCATTGACGGTGTCTCAGGCGGTAAGCCGGCTACCGCTCGACATGAAAAGGACTGAGATGAAAGCCCACCGTCAGATCGTCGCAAGAGCAAAGCCTCTCGTTGACGAGCTGTCGATACTTGGCATCGCTTTGCATTCTGAAGCCGATGACGTTTGTTTGGTGCCAAACTAGCCGGTTCGCCGGATCATGCCGCGCCAAATGGCCTCCGCCGCCATTGTTGCTCTGAGGCATTTCAGTCGGTTCTGGCATCAAGCACGGTTAGCCCAACGCCATACCTTGCGGACTTGTTTAGGCGAAGGGGCGGCAGCAGCTCCTGCAGGCCCGGCTTGCCGCGACAACCATCGTAGATGTCTGTGCCGATTGTCTGCATGAGGCAAGTTCGCACCGAAGGCACGAATGACGAGAAAATCCAAGGAAAAGATTCAGATGTCGAAAGATAAACTGCAGGAGAAACTCTCCGCTGGACGATCCGGACAAAGCCGATGTTCGTCTTCCAACTAAGTTTGGTGCAGATGGTCCGCAGTAGTTGGGATTGCCCATGCCGGCGCGGCGGCCGGTCAATGTATGAGTCGGACAACACGAGTGGTGCCGGATTCGACCCTATCGGTCAAAAGAGGGAGGAGGTGTGAGGAAGCAAATTGTAGAAAGGCTCGAAGCGGGACGCGTGCGCGATGGCCGGTTCGCCACCGCACCCGGATCTGGTCCTTCCGGTCTCTTCTTCGTGCAGGGGCCTTGTGGCTGCCAGCTCAAGATCATCGGCTTCGTTCGTCCGGGATGGGAGCATGTCTCTGTGTCGACGCCTCGGCGATCTCCAAATTGGGAGGAGATGTGTCTCGCCAAAGATCTGTTTTGGCATCAGGAGGAATGCGTGATGCAGCTGCATCCTCCTCAGTCACAGTATGTGAACAACAGTCGCTATTGCCTGCATCTCTGGAGGCCGACCCGTCAGGTCATTCCGATGCCTCCGTCAGCCTTCGTGGGCATCGTCGGGCTGGGGCCGTCTGAAGCGGCAATTCTGTTTGCGCAGATGAGTGCCATGTCTTAACGGACCCGGCCGCATCGATGCCAAGTCGAGCGGCGGCACGTAATCGAGAGCGCAGTGGCGCTGGAGCCTAGGCGGCCACAGGCCCGCCAAGGGCCCGCGGGCACCACTCTGCGCACCAAAGGCCGCTGCGCTTCTCAAAGCGGCAAGGCACGCCGCAGAATCGGCTCGTCTATTGTGCGCAATATGACGCGCATAACAACGCCAGCGAGGAATCGGCCAGGTGACGAATTAGAGCGGATCGGTCGATCCGGTACACATTGCGGGCGGCCAAATCCTCGCATCAGTAAAGGACCTACGGGGCGCAACTACGTACGCATCGGCTAGTGACCTGGGTGAGGCGCGTCGGGCAGCGTTGTTGCGCGTGCCTCGATGCTGCGATCAAATCCTGGAAGGCGGGCCGGCTATTAGCCTGATATGCGCGCGATGGCCCGCGCAACTCGGCGGTATTTCTCCTTCAATACCGGGCAAGAGTGCGTTTCCGGAGCTGCGCATGTGGGTGTTGCTTGTATCCAGTGGACTGAAGGCGGCTCGCTTGATGGATCGGTCTGACGTGGTCTCCGCCGCGCAACGGGCCAAGGCCGCAGGGGCGACCCGCTTCTGCGTGGCCGCGGCCTGGCGCAATCCAAAGGACCGCGACCTCGATCAGGTCTGCGATATGATTGCCGCCGTTAAAGATTGTGGCATGGAGACGTGCGTAATGCTCGGCATGCTCACGCCAAAGCACGCCGCACGGCTCGCCGACGCCGGCCTCGATTTCTACAATCACAACGTGGACACCTCGCCTGAGTTCTACCGCAGCATCATCACGACCCGGACCTTGCAAGAGCTAAGCGACACTCTTACGCCCGTGCGCCAGGCGGGCATCAAAATCTGCTGCGGCGGAATTATTGGCATCGGTGACGACGCCGAGGACCGTCTCGGCATGCTGCTACTGCTCGCCAATCTTCCGAACCATCCGGAAAGCATCCGGATCAAGCTCTGGAACGAGGTGAATGGCGTGCCGGTGAGGTTCACGGCGGAGCGTCCCGATCCGATTGCACTGGTGCGCCTGGTGGCGACCGCGCGGATCATGATGCCCAACAGCGTCATACGGTTGGCCGCCGGGCGTGAGTACATGACTGATGAACTCCAGGCCCTATGCTTCTTGGCTGGTGCGAATTCCATCTTTGTCGGCGATGTGTTGCTGACGACCAAAAATCCGCAAGTTGACCGGGATGCAAGTGTGCTAGCCCGGCTCGATATTATGTCTGACCCGCTTAAGTCATCCAGAACAATGGGCGTGGCGCGCGCAAGCCATCAGCGTAGGTAAAGAAATGCAGATTGTCCTGATTGAAGGGAACGATTCATTGCACCTCGTCACTGAATCCGACCTGCACTATGAAGGCTCGATCTCGATTGATCGCGCGCTGCTGGACGCGGCCGGTATCAGATTAACGTTCGCGTCGAACTGTACAACCTCGAGACGGGAACACTCTTTGCAACGTTTGTGACCGAAGCGCCACAAGGGTCCGGCACCGTAGACGTAAACGGTGCGGCGGCGCGACTGGCAATGCCCGCAGATAAGATAAGTATTGTTGCATACGCGTCACTTGACGAGGAGGATGCGAGCATCTTCAGGCCGCGCATTGTGCCGGCTGATCGAGAAGATCCCATCCTGCAAGTTTGAACCCACAAGCCAACGCGGGAAGACCCTGTCCGGCCAGTTGGGAGTTTTGCGGCGTCCATCGTTGCTCAGCGAGTGATGAATGAATTCCGTCATTGCGGGTATGTTGCTGTGCTGACAAGGCTGTCGCAACAAGACGACCTGCTCGTCCTTGATTCGCCGGTTCACGCCAGTATTCATGAAGGAGCGCGAACGGGCCGAGCAGCGTTTCGAATCAGTGCCCATAACAATCCGCAGGCTATCGAAAGCGGCAATTTGCGACTGGCGCGCGGCCGCAGGAGCCGGGCGGGTCTGGATCGTAGTCGAGAGCCTCTACAGCATGGATGGCGAAGTCGCACCGCTTGGAGACCTGCTCGGGATCGCGCACCTGCACGACGCGTTCATGGTTGTCGACGAAGCTCATGCAACGGGCGTTTACGGCGAGCAAGGGCGAGGGCTCACGGCGGCCTATGAAGGACGCGAGAATCTCCTCGTTGTTCATACCTGCGGTAAGGCGCTGGGAACTTCCGGCGCGCTTGTCACCGCCACTGGCGTGCTGCGCACGATCAATCGCTGTCGCCCGTTCATCTTCGCGACCGCTCGGTCGCTGTTGATGGCGGTGGCCGTGCGGGAGTCTCTCTTGATCCTGCAGGAGGAGCCGGAGCGAAGAATGGTTGACGAAGCTGGTCGCGTTCTTGCATCGGGAGATGGCTGTGCGAGGCGAGAGAAGTCCTTCGAATTCGCAGATCCTGCCCTATATCGTTGGCGAGAATCGTTTTGAAGGGGAGGCCGATAGCCAGCTGGTTGCACGGCTGAGCGGTCTTCCGGCCGATCGGATCGTTCCGGAGCGTTACCGCCTTAAAATACCCGCTTCCCCGCATCATTCGGCCGAGATAGACGGAATTCGCATCGACCCCGGATTCGCTCATCGGGCCGCAGGCCGGGGAGCGACCGCTCGTCATCGAAGGCGCCGGCGGGCTGATGGTGCCGCTGAACCGTAGCCCACTCTACATCGACATCTTCGAGCGGTGGCGGCTTCCCGTCGTGCTCCGCGCCCGCACGCTACTCGGGACCATCAATCACTCCCTGCTGCCGATTGAGGCCTTGCGAAAGCGCCAGATCGACATTCTTGGGATCGCATTATCGGGGGAAAGAAATGCTGAAACTGAAAGCGCAATTTGTGACATCGCGCGGGTGCGTTGGTTAGGCCGGCTGCCCTGGATTTCTCCTCTGACGGCAGACAGCCTACGGGTCGTCTTCAAAGACTCGTTCATTTCCAGCGACTTCCAGCCATGAAGCCAAACAATAGGTGGCCCATCTGGCATCCATTCGCGCAGCATGCGCTTCACAAGAGATGACCAAGGTTGTGCGTAGCGACGGTGCTTATCTCCACACTGCGGATGATCATCGAATCATAGATGCAGTCGCATCCTGGTGGGGTCGTCACTCACGGCCATTGCCATCCGCAGATCGTGAGCGCGATTCACGAATAGGCCGGCAAATTGAAGCGAGTCATTTTCGCCGGCTACACGCATGATCCGGCCGAGGAGGTCGCTCGGCTCCTTTTGAAACTCATAACCCAAGGCTTGGACCATGTGTTCTACTCGGACAGTGGCTCAGCCGCTTGAAGTCGCCCTTGAACATGGCACTCGGCTATTGGCACAATAGAGGCAAACAGGGAACACGCATCGTTGTCAAGCACTCCTATCGCGGCGACACGTTCGGCGCGATGTCGATTGGTGCCCGTGGTGTCTTCAACGCGGCGTACGGACCGCTCCTGTTCGACCTGACCTCAATGCCATTCCCTGCGAGCGGTCGTGAGCAGGCAACGCTTGATGTGCTTGAATCAGCATGTCGGCACGAAAATCGCGCAGCCCTTATTGTCGAGCCTGGTGTTGAGGCAGGTGGAATGCTGAGGTACCCAACTTGGGTGCTAAGTGAGATGAAGCGGATCTGCGAGGCGTCGGACGTCCTGTTCATTGCCGACGAGGTCATGACGGGCTGGAGCCGCACCGGAACAATCTCACCTGTGAGCAGGCCAATGTTGTGCCAGATAGAGCGTGCTATTCAAGGGCCTCACGGGAGGGGCGCTGCCGCTCGCTGTGACACTGTGCTGGCCAGGGATTTTCGATGCTCATTACTCGAAAGACCGTACGCACATTCCTTCACTCGAGTTCGTCCACGGCAAATCCGCTGGCCTGTGCCGCCGCCAAGGCTAACCTGGAACTGTGGAAAGACAGGTCAGACGCATTGCTGCGCTCGCAACCATGCAAGAGCAGGCAATTGAACCATTCCGCGGCGATCCGCGCTTTGCAAACGTTCGCCGTAGCGGCGCCATCACAGTGCACTCGATCTGAAGACGAAGGATACCGGCCATTGGCAGGCGTCGGCCCGAAGCTTCACGCCTTCTTTAAAGTGCGCAATCTCTTGCTGCAGCAATACGATCTATGTGATGCCGCCATATTGTGTGTAACACCAGGAGACCTGCACGAAATATATGCGGGCGTCTATGACGCTGCCGATGCGCTGGCCTGAAGACGCGCGCGGCTCCGCAAGGCTAGGGAGTCTGAGTTGTCGTCGGCTTCCGGAACGAGTTGAGATTGCCTTGCCATAAGGTGCCGAAATGGACGATGGTTACTCGCATGTTACGTTACTCTATGCCGACCGGCTCGGCCGGTGGACGCCGACGCCGTCCGATCGGGCTTCGAACGCTATTCCGGCGGCAGCACAAGGCGATGCCATCGCAACATCCTGCCGTACTCGGACGATCAAATGCATACAGCTAGTTCATTGCGGGTTTGACTCGCGGGAGACCTGACCGCGGTGGCATTCCAAGGACGAGCTGAGACAGATATGGAACGCCGCGAACAGTCGAACGGACCACTAGCGCGATCGCAACAATTGCCGCCCCGAGCAGACCCGCGATGATCAACCGGCTCGTGAGATCCCAAAGTTCTCCGAGCTGTATGAAATCCATTAGACGGAACACGGTACCCTGGACAAGGTAGAGCAGCAGCGTGGTCTGGCCCAACTCCATAGCTATAAAGCGGGCGATTCGGGTTGAGTGGCTAAAGCGCCAGCATTGCAGCAAGAGTTCGATGGCGATTGCTGAGGCAGCTGCAGCGCCAACAAACATCAGAAGCACGTCTTTGGCCGACCGAAAATCGTGAATTAGTCCAAGATTATTGTAGACATAAGTGTCCTTGCCCCAGGCTACAAAACATACGCAAGTCAAGACCGAGAGAATTAAAATTAAGAGCGGCTTGTGAGATCGCGATGTAGTCGTCCATCGTTCGTTCGATTGAGCAAACAAGAATCCCAAGCAGAAGAACGGGTAAGTGAACCTGATCAAGGGTGATATGGAGAACGTCAGAGGAACGAGTGCAATCAGTATCGCTGAGCCAGATATGACCAACGATCGGTGGCTCAGCCTGGTGAGTATCTTGATGAGAAGGTAAGAAACAAACGTGGCCCAGATGAACCAGTATGTGCCGGCAAGATCGTCTACAAATTCCAAAAGTCCGGTAGTTAGGCTGGTCGCGCGCCACAATGCCGCTGACTTAGCTGTCTCCATGAGCGCCCACCAAAACAGCATGGGCAGTAAGAGCTGCGTCGCACGGGCGATGGCGGCCTGAGTGAACGACTTCTGCAGCAACGATCGAGAAGAAAGATAGCCGCTTATCGCCATAAAGAGTGGCATGTGAAACATATAGATTGCTTTGTAGTACGGCGAATACCAAAAGCCGCCGTCTCGATAGATGACATACTGGATCAGGTGCCCAACGATTACCAAGCCAATGAGCGCACCTTTCGCGAAATCTAAGCTCAGATCTCGATCGCTTGCCCCGGTCGTGCGCGAGCTCGGGGCCATTATTCCAGTCACGCGTTGCAATCTATCAAACATCTAGATATCTGTTGTTGATGAGCCGGCGGCCCGTTGTCCGCTTCTTCTGCCTCATTTTTGGTTGAGACGAAAGGTGATGGTGGGAGTTTTTGGAAGGGCAACAAGCTCAACTGGTTAGGCCTTGAGGAACTAGCCGTGGGCCGAGCATCTCTGTACGCCCCAGCAAACTGTGCGGTAGAGAGCCGATATTTGGTTTGAGACGCTGGGCTAGCAGTGCGGGCACGGCATGCTAGTTGCAGACGCGGCTCTGGGAGGAAGACTGTCGCACTCAGTCTCCCACTCAGCCCGACGCATCTCGGACCCGGCAGATGCGTCGGGCTTCTTCGGTTCGCCCAGCATAGTCGACATTTGGTCCCGTCGACGCCGGGGTGATCAAGCTAACGGGGCGTCTGATAGCTGAACTCGATCACGCCAACTTGGGGCTATGGCATCGGGCTGGGGGCACACGGATATCGGTGCTCCGAGTTGTGGAGCAAAAGCCGAGGACCAACGCTTTTGAATTGAGCTGCTCGTTCGGCTTCGTGCAACTCACGCCTGAACCGCGCTTGCCGTGACGACTTTTGTCGTAAAGCCGCCGCCGCAGTGATTGCTGCCGCATTTATGGTGTAAACGGCTCGGCTGGATCGCAGCTGCGGAATGTCTACGGTCCTGACAAAGTCCGCACCCGTGTGATGGACCCGTGCTCATGAAGGCCAGGCGTGAAACGGGCTGCGCGTGTGGAGTACCATCTCTAGCTGAAGCTCGTCGCTTATGTGCATCCGGGGGAGGCCTGGTTGATCGTACTTGGGCGGATGACCAACTGCGTTCGAGCAACATGACCTAATGCTCCAAGGAGCCCAGATCTAACGCAGGAGTGCGTGAAAGAGCACGGTCAGATGCGCGTGCGCGACGTCGCCGAGGCAGGCTTCTCGATCAATATCAGCTGAGCTTGGCGTGGGGATGAGGCGGTAGATCGCAGCGGCGGGCGGACTCTCCTCACTTGTGGACTGGCTTAGATGCGATCGTCATTCAATAACTCGTCGCGCAGCACTTTGAAGGCCTACTACACCATTCGACTCCGCTCCGCCAACGAGGTCGCCTTCGGCGGACCTAGGGGGCTCCACACTCACGTGTTGCGGACCAAGCAGGGAGCAAGGCGTTCTTCGCGCACCAGCGACTCAGCGGATCACAAACAGCGCTGGCGTTCAGGCGTAAGCTCCACATTATTGCCTCACAACCCCTGACCGTTTCGGCGCGAAGCAAGGGCCGACGCCAGTGTCGTTGGCGGCGATGCTGTCGCTAGGACCAGTGTCTCTCGTGTGCCGGCAGGTTAGCTTGGTCGGGTCAACTTCAAGGTTTCAGTCAATGACTCCTCGAATATATCGAGCCCTTGTTCCAACGTTTCTTCGGCGATCGTAAGTGCAGGCAAGAACTTGACAACCTGATCCGTCGGTCCGCATCGCTCGATAATCAATCCCTTCACAAATGCTCTCCGTGACGTCGCCTCTGCGATCTCGCTCGTTTTGCAATCGAATCCGCATACCATACCGCGTCCACGAACGGCAAACTCGTTTCCGTGCTGATGCGCGATAGCATCGAGTCGACGCCGCATAAATGCACCCAAGCGTTGGATCTGTTGCGAGAACGTCTGGTTGCGCCAATACAGATCCAATGCCGCCTTGCCAGAAACGAGTGCAAGGTTGTTTCCGCGAAATGTTCCCGTATGCTCGCCTGGTTCCCATGCGTCGATCGCTTCCTTGATCAAGAGCATCGACAATGGCAAGCCGTAACCACTGAGCGATTTCGACATCACGACAATGTCTGGCGACAACGCAGCGAACTCGAAGCTGAAGAACTCACCTGTGCGACCACAGCCCATTTGGATATCGTCAACTATGAAAATAGCTCCGACCTCTTTTGCCAAAGCCTGCATTGACTGCAGCCATTCCTTGCCGGCGACGTTAATGCCTCCCTCTCCTTGCACGGTTTCGACGAGAATGGCGGCTGGAAGATCAGTACCACTGCTCTCGTCCATTAACACCTTTCGAACGTAATCCGCCGGACTGTACGAGGAGCCAAGATACCCATCATAGGGCATGAAAGTTGTGCCGGATAAGGGAATCCCGCTGGCTTTACGGTAAAAGCGGTTACCGCTCGCGGCTGTGGCTCCCAAGCTTTGGCCGTGATATCCGTTCGTGAAAGAAATGACGTTGTGACGCCCTGTGATTTTACGCGAGAGCTTTAGAGCTGCTTCAACGGCGTTAGCTCCTGTAGGCCCGGTGAATTGAAAGCGATAGGAAAGATTCCGTTCCCGAAGAATAACAGAGCTAAAGGTCTCCATGAATTCGACTTTTGCTGGAGTGGCCATGTCCAAGCCGTGGACGACCCCGTCCGACTCCAGATAGTCGCTGATTGCTGCTTTGATCTGCTGATTGTTGTGGCCATAGTTTAGCGTTCCAGCGCCAGACAGAAAGTCTATGACCTTTCGGCCGCCCTCTGTGAACATAATTGAACCGCGCGCCCCATTGAAGACAGCAGGAAAGGAACGTGAGTACGCACGCACATTGGACTCTAGCGTTTCAATTGTCTTCATTCGGCTCCCCTGTGTACTCCAACCATGCGGTCGTCGCGTCGACCAGACAATCTGCCCGATGAAACAACGCGGGCCAACATCGTGCAGGACTGGCAGGCCATGACCGCGGGTTCCGCGCCTCTCGGCATCGTTTGGGTTGCGCGTAGCGCATCTAAAAATCAGCTCCAACGGGTTACCTGAGAACCAGGCGGAACAAAGCTACCATCTCTAGTAGCTTCGTCCCCATCCAGCGACGGCCCCCGTGTTAAGTCATCTTTCGCGAACAGGTTTACCTAGCCGCGCGGGAAGACGTTGCGCATGCGTGCGGTACCTTGCGTCAGGATACCGCGAGCCGAAGCGACATGCTCAGGCCACGGTCTCAGGGACTAGAAGGACAGGCCCGCCGCCCGACCGGTTTTGGCCTTGCGCTTGGTCGATACAATCGCCGGGCAGTCGTCGGCGTGGATGGATTCGGCAGCAAAGGCATGGCTTGAGATCGAATCTGCCAGCGGCACTTGTGTTGCCATTCCAACGGATGCGTAAGCTTCCGGTGCTTCAGTCCGAAGAGTTGCTGGGATCGAACCGAATTTAGCGGATCTGGCGGTGCAAACCGTTCGATCCGCCAACATTCGATCTGCCAACATACGTCTTTGCGGCTTCTCGGAATTCCGCAGCGAACGTCTGACAAACTCCGTGATGTTGGCCGCGATCGCCGCCTCCTTTTCCCCCAAACTCGGCCGCCGGATCCGTGGCACTTTCGCGCCGAACTCAGCAATGGTTGTCGCACTCAAGATCGCGCGCTCCTGCGTTCAATGTCGTCCCGGCCTAGTGCGCACTTGCGCACGGGGGCCGGGACCAGTACTCCGAGCGCGGAATTGTCGTGCGAAAGGGTCACTCCGACTCTTTGCCAAACCACGTTCGGTGGTTATGGGTCCCGGCCTTCGCCGGGACGACCTCGGAGATTGCGGCCGCAGCCCGCTAGATCACGTCTGGCAACATCACACCGCAAATCTCCTAGACCTGCTCCGCCTTGGCAAACCGATCATCCAGCGCGTAACCGGCGCCGCGGACGGTGCGGATCGGGTCCTGCTCGCGGCCGAGATTAACGCGACGAGCGCTTCGGCCTCGTCGGATTACGCGATCATACGGGAGGCATGTTGTCAGGGGCCCGGACTAGCAAGTGCTTCAACCAGACGTCGAAAGTGCGACAACAGCGACAGGAGTGCGGCTACATCAAAAGGTGATGGTCGCCACTGGCGCGGGGTAAGCACGAGCAATCGCGCGTTGACCGACATCGTGAGCGCCGCGCGGGCGCGGCTTGGTCCAGATTGCTTGCCCCGCTTTCAGGCGTTTGTTCCGGGACGGTGCTCGCGGAGTACTTCATCGACGCAGGCCATCAACTCCAGAGCGGGAAACGGTTTAGCGAAAAAGCCGGTCACGCCGGCGCTCAAAGCGCGGGCTCGCGTGCGATCATCCGCGAAGGCAGTAATCAAAATGAATGGCGCAGCGTGGCCTTGGGCCCGCATCTGTTCTAAAAGTTCAAAGCCGCTCATCGTGGGCATCTGCACGTCTGCAATTACACAGGACGTGCTGTTCAATTGAGACGACTCCAGGAATTCCTCGGCCGAAGCAAACGTATGAACGATGTGGCCCTGTGATTTCAAGAGGTTGTTCAGCGCGACACGAATTGAAGGATCATCGTCGACAACGGAAATAGTGTTAGACAAGACCACCCGTCCTGGTTGGGCGAAGGCACTGGCCGAAGCATGGCGGCCAGCTGAAGGGTGCGCGTGTACGAAGAAATTGTAAAATCATACTTAGGTTTGTACTCTGAAACGGTCGGTCCCAATTCCCAGCCTCTCCGCCATTCTAATCAAATCGGCTAGTGATCGAGCACCCATCTTCTTCATCACGTGCCCCCGGTAGATTTTGACTGTAATCTCGGCAAGCCCGAGTTCCGCGGCTACCTGTTTGTTCAAGAGGCCCGTGGCGACCAGTCTCAAGACATCCTGCTCTCGTGGACTTAGAGCCTCGAACAAGGACTGCAGCTTCGTGACAACCTTGTCTATAGCTCGTCTCTTGCGATCCTGTTCGATCGCTGCGACCACTCCATCGAGCAGTTCCTGATCGCGAAACGGCTTGCCGAGAAAATCGATTGCTCCATTCTTCATCGCTTTGACGGTCATCGGAATATCGCCATGAGCGGTGATGAAAATAATGGGAATGTGAACCTTCAGTTTGGCTAATTCAATCTGGAGCTCCAGCCCGCTCAAGCCCGGCAGTCTGATATCAAGCACAAGGCAGCTGGGAACATCAGGAAGCTCGCTCTGGAGCAGTTCTTGGGCCGATCCGAAAGCAACAACGTCTAGACCGATCGAACGAAACAGGTTGACGAGCGATTCGCGCATTGAGAGGTCGTCGTCGACGACCAACACGCTCGGTCTCACCTCCGGCCCTTCGACAGTTGCGGCTTGCTTCCGCGGTTCAGAGCGCTTGGTCACGATAAAAGCCTCACTTTTGCAATCGTGGTAGAAGTTCCGTGGAGCCACGACCAAAGGTTGCTCGTGGCGGCCTTCTCAGGAGCTTTCGCGCAGTGCAAATCTCTGAGATCTTCCAGGTATGCGAACGGCCAGCCGTTTGCGTGCGTAAGACATTATCACGAAAGTCTAGCAAAAAGGGCCCGAGTGGTCGAGAACTGGCTTCCGTCTGTCCGCCGTCCCGTTGGAACGGCCCGGCGGCATTGATCAAATCAATCAGCAGCCAAGTTGAGGCGCTCGCTCTAGCTGGCGGCGGATGCCGCTTGGCATCCCCGTTCAGGCGCATGAGGCGTCGGCGGACTCTCGTTAAGCGGCCGGATCAAAATGCCCGCCGCCTGGGTAGCTGCACGCGGGGGCGCGAGCTGAGCGAATTGGGGCCAATGTGCCTGTGCATGCGCCGATCCCGCCGGCGTTGTTGAGATCGGCATGAGGCGTAGACTATCGCACCCGCAGTAAAGAAAATGGACATCAGAACGAGTAGCAGCGGCATCAGCACATAAATTCTTTTTTTGCGTCGTCAGAGCGCCTGTGAGTTGCGTCTTTAGCGAGCTTGGGAAAGCACCTTGCATCGGTTTCGTACAACCTGACGCATGGTGCGATTCAAGTCCTTTCGGTCGTGCTTTGTAGGAAATGTAATCATCTCGAGCTGCGGGGGCGCCCACGTTCGTGCGTCCTGCCGATTGCTTCGCTGCTCGTATCCGAGGATGATGTGTGTAATTCAAATGGAGAGGGCGCATTCGCGGGATTGGCGGGCACCATAGGTGCGTATCGAGCACGCTGATTCGAAGCTTAGCTCCTCAATGCCGCAGTATAGGGCTGAAACTGGCTCGAGCGGTCCGCTTGGAGCAGCCGCCAACCGCCCACTAGCTCATCAATCTTCCGACGCAACTCATTAAGGCGGCCCGGCGCACTCCTTTGAGAAGAAGTGTGCCGGGTTCGCCCCACATCGCCAGTACATCCGTGGTGATGGTGTCCCAGATGATGTGACCCGCGTGGCAAAACTGAGACTCGTTTAGCAGCCAAAGTAGATGGTGACTCCCTGCTACTTCACACAGACGGGAAAGGCTTGAATCGTACGTAGGGTCACGTTGTACATGTCTTGTAGATTGATCGAGTTAGCATCTCTCGAGCCGACTAGGTGGAGTTCGTAGTTGGCAAGTTAGATCTGTCGCAGCGCGACTGGGACGAGAAGGCGTTCCGCTGTTCTCCAGTGGCTGGGATCTCCAGTCGGAGGGTTTCGGAAGCTTCATGCGGTGTTTGGAGTCGTCCGTTGGCCTGCGTCCTGGCCCCGGGTGGTCGAGCGTGAACGAGATCGTCTTAACGGCCCACTGTCATGCTGACATTGCGGGGTTGTTCGCCAATCCAAGGCTGGTGGCCGGCCTTGGTCAGGGCAAGGAACACGTCGTTCAGGATCGCAGCCGTCTCCGTTCGAAAGGGCTATCGAAGAAGGGCTCGCTGGAACCCAGCTTGTAAGGAGCGTCGCTGGGTTTTAGGCAGCGCACCCATCTTCGTCGAGGAGATGACGGATCAAAGTATGTGCCGATCCGAGATTGCCCACAAAGCGAACCTTGTGCTCTCCTCATCCGAAGCCGGTGAACGCGCATTGCAGAACACCATTCGTCGGCGCAATCGACTTTCAGCACGATCCGTCCTGGCTTGCCTGGGAGCATGCGCTGCCCGTGTCGCTATTTCTGCTCTGCGTGAGGGACCGCTATATCGGTGCCGCTGTCGTCGCCGTTTCCGACAATCTCCTGCCCGACAGCATGCCCATCCGCCATCGTATGGCGGAGCGAGTCCACGCTCAGGGCATCGACGCTTACGACCTACTCACTGGTGTCGGACGGGACTGCGTCGGCCCATTGCAATTCCTGCCGGACGGCATCGAACCCGGGCGCTGCCGCGGCTGTTGACGGCAGACCCGTTGACGACGAGAATCGCCCGGCTTCTCGGCGACCTTTGCATCGGCTCTCCTTGAGCTTGGTGAGGACGAGGACTTTCGGATCTCGATCGCCGGCGCCCAGGAAAAGACCGCGCTCTTGTTCTGGAAAGGGCGTTGGTACAAGCCGCTGGCGACTACAGCCACGACGGACATTCTCAAACCGCGGATTGACCGACTACCGAACGGCCTCAATCTTTCCTACAGCGTCGAGAATGAGTTCTTCTGCCAGCTGACAGCAGCTCTCGGACTTCCGAGCGCCGCCATCGCGATTGAGGAGTTTGAAGGCAACCGTGTGCTCGTGGTTGAGAGGTTCGATCGCCGCTGGACCGGCGACAACCGTCCCCTACATTTGCCTCAAGAGGATTGCTGCCAGGCTTTGTCCGTGCCGCCGCCTTGAAATACGAATCAGAGGGCGGCCCGGTATTCCAGCTATCTTTAACCTTTTCGTGGCAACCCAGCGGCACCACGCAGTTTCGGGCGCTCCAGCCGGGCGAGTTGTTCCTCTTCAAAGTAGACGTGCCAAACAACTTCAGTGTTAGTGGCGGCATTTTCGGCCACACGTCAATCGAGCCGCTGTCCTTGGCGTGGGAAGCCTTCGGCTTGAGTCGCTCTATCGCGAAGGACTCCTTCCGCGCCGGCGCGCTGCGTAGTCCGGAGCCGCCGCCCGGGCTCGAGCTGCGCGCAGGGCTGCGCTCGATCGACACGATCGGGCTCTAACATACAGCTTGCGTCCGTTATATTGTGCTTGCTGCGGGCTCTCTTTGGCGGCCATGATCGGGACCCTGCAGCGAATTTTGTGAAGTTCCTTCACAATGGCGCCTCTTATGTGTCAGATTTGGCGCGCGTCTTCTTAGTCTGGTCAGGCAAATGCCGCGCGCCCCTCCCAGCCGAAATGTGTTCGGCTCAAATCTCGACAACGACATCCAGCCCCTGTGGAGGGACGGAGGTCGTGTGTTCTGCCGTGCGTGGCGGCAAATCAACGGCAGCAAGGCTGTCGTGCTTCTCGTGCGGCCCACCGGGGAACACCCCGCCACGATCGAGTGCCTCGCCCACGAGTATGAGCTGAGAGAGGAGCTAGATGAGGCATGGGCGGTGCGGCCTCTGGAACTCATCCGGGAAGCTGGTCGTACCATGCTGGTCCTGGAGGATCCATGCGGCGAGCCGCTGCTAAACTTAGTTGGAGTCGGCATGGAGCCTCAGCGCTTCCTGCGCCTTGCTATTGGTGTCACGAGGTCCGTGGGCAAGCTCCACCGCCGCGGCTTAATCCACAAGGACCTGAAACCCGGTCACATTCTGGTCAATTGTCCTGACGAACAAGTGCGACTCACCGGATTCGGGCTGGCGTCCCGGCTTTCCCGCGAGCGGGTGCCGCTTGAGCCTGCCGAGTTCATCGCCGGCTCGCTGCCCTACATGGCGCCCGAGCAGACCGGACGAATGAATCGCTCGGTCGACTCTCGCAGTGATCTCTATTCACTTGGGGTGATATTCTACCAGATGCTGACCGGCGCGCTGCCGTTCACGGGCTCAGACCCGTTGGAGTGGATTCATTGTCATATTGCAAGAAAAGCAACACCGCCCCTCGAGAAATCGCAAAATGTCCCGGAGCCAATCTCTCAAATTGCGATGAAACTCCTCGCGAAAACCGCCGAGGAACGCTACCAGACTGCCGCTGGCCTTGAACACGATCTGCAACACTGTCTGGCAGCATGGGCCAACCATGGTCGCATCGAGCCTTTTGAACTTGGCGCAGACGACACACCTGATCGGTTGATCGTCCCCGAGAAGCTCTATGGGAGAGCCCGCGAGATCGAGACCTTGCTTGGCTCTTTCGATCGAGCGGTGAAGAGCGGCGCGCCGAGGTTGGTGCTGGTTGCCGGTTATTCCGGCATCGGTAAGTCTTCGCTCGTCCAGGAGCTACACAAAGTACTCGTGCCCTATCGCGGGCTCTTGGCATCAGGCAAATTCGACCAAGTGAAGCGCGATGTGCCATATGCGACACTAGTGCAGACCTTTCAGAGCCTTGTGCGTCCTCTTCTCAGCAAAAGTGAGGGCGAACTCGCGACTTGGCGGCAGGCGTTCCGGGAGGCGCTCGGTGGGAATGGACGGCTGATGGTCGAATTGATCCCCGATTTGAGCCTTGTTATCGGCGAGCAGCCCGCGGTTGCTGAGCTTCCAGCCCGCCAAGCGCAAATCCGTTTCCAGCTCGTGTTTCGTCGCTTTATTGGCGTGTTCGCCCGGCGAACCCATCCATTGGTGCTCTTCCTCGATGATTTGCAGTGGTATGACGCCGCCACACTCGACCTGATCGAGGATCTGCTGACCCAGCCGGATCTGCACCTGCTGCTTATTGGAGCTTACCGCAGCAACGAAGTTGATGCAGATCATCCGCTCAAACGCAAGCTCGAGTCCATCGGGAGAGCCGGCCTAAATCTACAGGAGATCACGCTATCGCCGCTCAGCGCAGACGACGTCGGGCAGTTGGTCGCGCATACCCTTCGCTGCGGACCAAAACGCGCTGCCCCGCTTGCGAAGTTGGTGCATCAGAAGACGATGGGCAATCCGTTCTTCGCCGTTCAATTCTTGTCTGAACTAGCCGGAGAGCAGCTGTTGACGTTCGATCACGTGTCGGCGCGCTGGCGTTGGGATCTGCAGCGAATTCACGCAAAAGCGTACACCGAGAACGTCGTCGATCTGATGCTCGGCAAGCTCATCCGGCTGCCCAAGGAAACGCAGGAAGCGCTGCAACAGCTGGCCTGTTTCGGCAACATCGCCGGGACGGCGGAGCTTGCGATTGTGCTCGAAATTCCAGAGGAGCAAGTGCACGCGACCGTGTGGCCGGCAATCCGGCAGGAACTGATCGTGCGGCATGGGACAGCCTACCGCTTTGTCCACGATCGCGTTCAAGAGGCGGCCTACTTGCTGATGCCGGAATCCTCGCGCGCTCCTTCCCATCTGCGGATCGGTCGGATGCTCGCGGCACACATCCCTGCGCACAAACGCGAAGAGGCCATCTTCGACATTGTCAGTCAGCTCAATCGAGGCGTCGCGCTCATCGCTTCCGGTCAGGAGCGAGAGCAGCTCGCCGAGTTGAACTTGATCGCAGGGCAGCGTGCCAAGGCCTCGGCGGCCTACGCCTCGGCGCTAGCATATTTCACCGTCGGTGCTGCGCTGCTCGCGCCCAATTTTTGGCAAAGGCGCCGCGAGCTCGCGTTCGCACTCGAGACCAGCCGGGCCGAATGCGAATTCTTGGTAGGCCAGCTGGAGATTGCAGAGCGTCTCTTGTCCGCACTGTCGAAGCGAGCTTTGAACGGGCCACAACGAGCAACGGTCGCATGTTTGCGGGTCGATATTTACTTGACGCTGGGTCAGCACGGCCGGGCAGTGCTCATAGGTCTCGAATATCTTCGCGACGTCGGGATCGAGTGGTCGCAGCGTCCGACGGACCATGAAATGCTGGCCGAATATCAGCGGATGTGGTCACAGCTGCCCAACGCAATCGAGGATCTTGCTGGTTTGCCTCGAATGACAGACCAGGCCAAGCTTGCCACGCTCGCCGTGTTGACGCGGATTCTTCCGGCTGCAGGTTTCACAGACGCCAATTTATCCGCTTTAGTGATCTGCCGAGCGGTCAGCATCAGCCTCGAATACGGCAACACTGATGCTTCCTGCGCCCATTACGCATGGTTAGGCCGAATCTCGGCCGGACGCTTCGGTGACTACCAAGCGGCCGATAAATTTGGTCGTCTTGCTTGCGATCTGGCTGATCGCGGCGAGTTCTCTCGTTTTCGGGCTCACGTCTATTTGGCCGTCGGAGCCACCGTGATCCCGTGGACGAAGCCGCTTAGAGACGGCCGAGTTTTGATCCGGCGAGCCCTCGAAGCCGCGGTCAGTAGCGGTGATGTCATCTATGAGGCGTACAGTTCGGTCCATCTAACCGGAAGTATGATGATGGCCGGAGATCACCTGAAAGAGGTACAGAACGAGTTAGAGAAAAGCGCTGCTACGATCCGGAACAGAAAGGTACAATTTGCTGCTGAGGCGGTAGCCGCTCAGCTCGCAATCGTCAGAACCATGCGCGGCCTCACGCGCTCGCTCGGTTGCTTCGACGACCAACAATTTGACGAGCTAGACGTTGAACGATCGTTGGCAGGAAGTCCGGAGTCACCTAGCGAAACCGTTTACTGGATCCGCAAACTTCAGGCGCGCTTCCTATCCGGCGATTATGCTGCGGCTGTTGAGGCTCGCTCGAAGGCCGAGCCCAAACTATGGACCATACCAACAGAGCCCTTGACCGCGGAGTTTCACTTTTATGGTGCGCTGTCTCACTCGTGTTATTGCGACAGGCTGGGCGAAGGCGAACAACAGCCACACCGAGATGTCATTGATGCTCATTACAGGCAACTGCAGACATGGGCGACGAATTGCCCCGACAACTTCGAGAATCGGGCTGCCTTGGTCGGCGCTGAAATTGCGAGGTTAGAATGCCGGGATGCAGACGCAATGCGACTGTACGAACACTCAATCCAAACCGCAGGACGTAACGGTTTCCCCCACCACGAGGGGATCGCTTGTGAACTTGCAGCGCGCTTTTATGCTGCACGCGGTTTTGCCAGGATCTCCCGGGTTTACCTGCAGGACGCGCGGCGCGGCTACCTTCGTTGGGGAGCGGATGGTAAGGTGCGTCAACTCGAGGAGCTGCATCCGCATCTCATGCATCAGGAGCCCCCGCTTGCCGTGAATGGCATGACGATCGGAGCTCCGGTTGAGCAACTTGATCTGGCGACGGTGATCAAAGTGTCGCAGGCGATTTCCGGCGAGATTGTGCTTCAGAAGCTAATTGACAAGCTTATGCGGACTACCATTGAGCAGGCCGGCGCCGAAAGAGGTGTGTTGATTCTGCTGCATGGCGACGAGCCACGGATCGAAGCGGAAGGCAAAACGGTAGCAGATGCGCTCGTTATAAAGGTGGATGAACAGCCCGTAACTCCGATGGCTCTTCCCGAATCCGTGCTGCATTTCGTGCTACGTGTCCGCGAAAACGTGGTTCTCGAAGACGCTGTCGTCCAGCCTTCATTTGCCGAAGATCCTTATATCCGCGAGCGCAAAGCGCGTTCTATTCTTTGCCTGCCACTCATCACGCAGGGCAAGCTGATCGGCGTACTTTATCTGGAGAATAATCTCGCCCCGCGCATATTCTCGGCTGCCCGAACATCAATGCAGAAAATGCTTGCCTCTCAAGCTGCAACAGCGCTCGAAAACAGCCGGTTGTACAGCGAAGTTCAGCAACGGGAGGCGAAAATCCGGCGCTTGCTCGACGCTAACATCATCGGAATCTTTATCATTCACGAAGGGGGCGAGATCATCGAAGCAAATCAAGCCTTCCTCACGATGGTTGGATACGAGCAAGAAGATCTCCTCGCAGGCCGAGTGAACGGTCTCGATCTGACGCCTCCGGAATGGCACGAGCGCACAATGGATGCTCACACAGAAGCAAAAAGGACCGGAGCTGTTCAGCAGTTCGAGAAAGAGTATGTTCGGAAGGATGGCAGTCGCGTGCCAGTGCTCATTGGCCTCGCCGTGTTCGATGCGCGAGAGGACCAAGGTGTTGGCTTCGTCCTGGACCTGACAGAACGAAAGAGAGCGGAAGCGGAGGCCCGCGAAAGCGAACGGCGCTATCGCGAGACCCTGATGGGCCTTGCACATGCCAATCGGATCACGACAATGGGACATCTGGCCGCCTCGATCGCGCATGAGGTGAACCAGCCGATTGCCGCGATCAGCAGTAATGCGGGGGCGGGGCTAAATTGGCTCGGTGCTCAACCGCCAAATCTGGAAGAGGTTCGGCAGACCTTCGGTTTGATTGTTCGTGACAGTATGCGCGCAGGAAACGTGATCCGTCGGATCCGCGCTCTTATGAACAAAGCGCCCATGCAAACCGAGCTTCTTGCAATTGACGAATTGATCTTAGAGGTGTTGGCCCTAGTCCGCGCGGAACTTGCACAAAATGACGTGTGGGTGCAAACCCGAAGGCCTGAGGCTTTGCCGCTCGTTCGGGCAGATCGCGTTCAGGTACGGCAGGTGATTCTCAATCTGATCACGAATGCCATCGAGGCTATGAGCGAGATCAACGAAGGCGAACGCGAATTACTGATCACGACGCGCACAGATGGCTCGAATAATGTATTGGTCAGCTTTCGGGATACAGGTCCAGGACTCGATCCAAACAGCGCAGATCGTATGTTCGAGGCGTTCTACACCACCAAGTCAGAAGGCATGGGCATGGGGCTGGCCATTTGCCATTCCATTATTGAGGCGCATGGGGGCCGGATCTGGGCGGGCGCCAATGATCCTCACGGGGCCTTCTTTCAGTTCAGCATACCCGTTGCGCCGGAGGGCGTCGAGCAGGCGAAACAGGTCTCTTGGACGTCTTAGGCCGAATTCGAGGTCGAGCAGGTGGTCCGGGAGCCCCGATCATTGTGACAGAAGTGAGCTGCGCGACCTTGCAAATGTGAGACATTCGCGTTTCTTGCTGCCCGTCGGGAGTGTGCGCGACCGCAGATTGTCGTGAAGTGTCAGAGAGTCTGCAATCTGACCGCAATGTCAGATTCCAGACGCTTGGAGGGCTCCTTGCAAATCTCTTGAGACTTGCACGCCATAAAAGCTGGAGTTGGCCTAGCGGCTTGGGCGTTCGCGGTCCCGCTCGCGGACGCCGCGCGTTCCTGTGCTGTGTAAAGCACCTGCCGCGAGCAGAAACCCGCCGCCCGCGCGTGGTTGTGCAGAAGGACAGCAGTCGAGGAAGTGGAGGAAGTCCACGTGACACCGGTTCGTTTACAATACCTCGCTCGGGTTCGTCATCCTTTCGGAATGAGGTGAGCCGCACGACGGTCTTCCTCACGGTTGCTCTTGGATAAGCCCTCGATGACGCCGGCGCGATCCGCGGCATTGCGGTTCTGGCTCATCTTCCGTGAGCCATCTAGCCGTGTAATTTGCAATCGCAGGCCGATAATCCCCTCGAGCTCCGCTTTGATGAAATCGGCAGGTGCGTCCGAGACCGCCCAGCGGTCTTTGCTTGAGCGCTCATGTACATCGGTCAGCCGCGTGACTACCTCGCGGAGCCGATCGGAATCCTCGAAGAACTCAACTTGTCCGTAGGCATGCACAGCGACATAGTTCCACGTTGGTACGGCCTCGCCTCTCTCGTGCTTGGTCACGTACCATGAAGGGCTGATATAGGCCTCCGCCCCAGCGAAAATTGCCATCGCCTCTCCGGTTGGTGTCAGCTTCCACTGCGGATTAGCACGCGCCACGTGCGCGTAAATCGTGCCCATCGAGCCTGCGCTCTCGTCGAGTACTACGGGCAGCAACGTTCCAACAAGCCCCTCGTGAGTGGCGGTGACCAGTGTCGCTGTCCGTGCCTCGCGCATTGTTTGTTGAAGGCCGGCGATATCGAGAACTTGGAAGCAGGACGGCGTGTACATCAGTGAAGCTCCCAGACAGCCCGACGGAAGCCGGGCGTCTCATGATTTGAACTGCGGTACGCCTCATTCGGGATCACAGGAACAGCCAGGTTTGATAGTTGCATTCCAGGGCCTTAGGGCAGCTAGCCCATCAAGCGTCGAAGGCGCAAATCAAAGAGCGCGGTTGCAAGCTGGTCCCGCCGTTGCCTTTCGAGCCGTGCGCGTTACGGTGAAACGTGGGATAAGATGTTGCTTTCATTCTGACCGCGTTCTCGAAGCATCGACCGCTGTTTTCATCACTCGTGAGCCGCTCAATGGCTACCCAGGTCGATTCCATCTGGCACGGTGCCTGCGGCTGCACACCTCGACCGTTGTTTAGCATGCTTCCGATGTTACCAGCCTGCCTTATTGACGACGATCTAATGGCGTTAACGCCGCATGCTGATGGCCCCGTCTAGTTCAGCATTTCGGCTCGAAAATTCAGGTTGTCGTGCGGAATTGCGGAGGTAAGAGAGAGCATCATATGCCTATGAAACACACGATGGAGCACATCAAGCGTTCGTTGCGCGTGCTCTGCGGACTTGCTGCCGTCCTCGGCGTCTCGTCCCTCCTCGGACCGAACGATGTGCGATCGGAGGCCATCATGGGCTTTGGCTCTGCAGCGACGGGCGGGCTGGGAGGCGAGATAGTTCAAGTCAGATCAACCAGGCTCTGAATTATGAGTTATGTCGGTGGTACAGCTTCGGCCAGTGCAATGACGATAGTTCGCGCGAGATCCAGGCAATCGGAACCATAGACTTTACCGGTACGGAGGGGCGAGGCGAAGGGCAGGGGTCCCAATACGGCCGTGCCTGTTCGGCACCTTACAAGCGTGAGTCCCTTCTTCTTATCGATGGAAACGACGCGCATTGCGATGGCAAGGAGAAGACGTCGGTCGCATTCGACAGGGCCGGCAAGCGCCCGCTGGAAATTGGCTCAAACAAAACGGTGATCGGCATTGGCTCGGCCGCTACAATCAAAGTGAAGGGGTGGGGTCAGCAACGTCGTTATTCGCAACCTGACCATCAGTGATATCAATGAAGGCGTGATATTTGCCGGTGATGCTATTGCAATTGCACGAGCCGACCTGGTGTGGATCGATCACAACCGATTTCACAATATCGGGCGTCAGATGATTGTCGGCGGCTTTTTCCCCACGACGAATATTACGCTTTCCTGGAACGACTTCGATGGCAGCGATATCTATTCCTCCTATTCTAACGGGAAACACTATTGGAACCTCCTGTTTCTTGGTGTCCCGGAGACGATCACTATCGCAAATAACTATTTTCATGAGATCTCGGGGCGGGCGCCGCACATTGACGGTGCGCAGGCCATTATCCATCTCGTTAACAATTACTTCCCACAACACGAATGCGCAACACAGCTGCGGAGTTTTCCATGCAGTGGTTGCTGGATCATCTGTGCAAGCACTCGTCGAGGGTAATTACTTCGACAACATTGAAACACCTATAACGACCGGTAGTGGACATATCTTTGCCGTCTTAGGCAAAGCCACCGGGACAATGCCGAGCATCTGCCTCACCGCCCTCGGACGTCGGTGCATCGAGAACATCGCGATCCCAGTGCCGCGGGTCAATGGCTTTCGCCTGGATGGAACCGTAGTTCAATCGTTTGGGTCTCTTCCAAGGTCATCTATTCCTCTTCCATTTCCAGCGGATGAAGCCGGTAGTGATCGCGGCGAGGGCAGGTCCCGGACACCTTCAGAGCCGGTGATGGCTCGTTCGCAGACGCGGCCCGTATTTGGCCGATTGCTGCAAACAGTTGGGCAGGTGCCATACTGGACGAGAACGGCACGCACGGCTCGCTGCTCAAAGTTGCACGAAGGCCGTATGGCGCGTTTCTGTTCGGGTACCGAGCGGTACAATTCCTCTCGGTGTTGCGTGCCTTTCGCCCCGAACCGGGGCGCTAGCCTCAGAGTTTTCACCTCTGGTGTATTTGCGGGTTCGGATTGCAAGAGGATTGGAGGTGCCATCGAGCTCCTGGCAAGCTGTTCGGATCATCAACCTGACGTTCACAGCTCGTGTCCGACTGGCATGGTGCTTGCTCAAGAGTACCCGCAGCGCGAGGTTCGTCATCGAAAGCGAGTGAGATGCACCCTCGTCTGCTTGAACAATCCGCAAAACTTGGAAAAAATTGCAATGAAAGAAACGGCTTCGACCGAGCGTGTCATTCCAGCGACCGACATCGTCAAGCGCGCCGCGCGCATCGGTGTTGAAATCAGAGATATCAAACTTTCGGGTGATTTGCCGAGCCAAACCGTCGCTGCAATCAATAGCCTGCTGCTCGAACATAAAGTGATCTTCTTCCGCGATCAGCGGCATCTTGATGACGCGGAGCAGGAGCGCTTTGCCGCTTGTTTGGGAAAGCTGGTGCCGCATCCCACACTCGGTACGATCAATGGAACGACCTCGATCCTCGAGCTTGATTCCGCGCGTGGAGGTAGCCGAGCCGATGTATGGCACGCCGATGGAACCTTTCTAGCGGCTTATCCCAAAGCTGCGGTGCTGCGAGCTATTGTGATCCCATCGTCCGGCGGCGATACGATTTGGTCGAATGCTGTGGCGGCCTACCTCGATCTGCCGCGGCCGCTCCAACGGCTTGCCGACGAACTCTGGACCGTTCACAGCAACGCCTTCGACTACGCCGGGACCTGCCGTGTTCGCGACATCGATCAGAAGCATTTTGATGAGGTCTTTACCAAAACAATCTATGAGACGGAGCATCCGGTGGTCCGTGTACATCCCGAGACCGGCGAGCGCGCGCTGGTGCTCGGCGATCTGGTGCAAAGGTTTATTGATATCCCAAAACGCGACAGCCAGAAGCTGTTTCAACTATTCCAGTCCTATATCACGGCGCCCGAAAATACCGTGCGCTGGACCTGGAAAGAAGGCGATGTCGCGATTTGGGACAATCGCGCAACACAGCATTATGCCCTTAACGATTACGGTGACCAGCATCGCGTCGTACATCGTGCCACACTCGATGGTGACGCGCCCGTCAGTGTCGATGGTCGATGCAGTGTGACGCGCCTCAAGATGACGAAGCACCCGTCCACGAAAGTTGCCTAGCAGTGCGCGGCAAATTCACATAATTGCACTGGCCTTGTCGCATGTTCGCGCGAATAGATGTTTGCGAAGAGAAGTTAAGCCGAGCAGAACGCCACGCGCAATCGGATGGGAGGAGCTAACGCGCGCGCAGACCCGGGAGGCGACCTACTTGCTGAAGTAAGATGCTCAAGCTCATCTCGCCCGGCCGAAAATTATTCAGCGCCGAGTGGCGCGAGTCATCCGGCCGCGTCCGGTTGACTTTCCCACGGAAGGGGGTGCGTTTCCGCCGACCTTGCGCATCGCCTTTCGGACGACGGCACGACCGTCGGACAGACAGAGCGCGATTGCCGGAGCTGGCTGAAGTTTGGCATCTGTGTCGCGGTTCCACTTACCAAGTCTCGTCGCGGGAATCTCCGAGGGCACGATTTCGGCGTTGTCATGGCAGAGTAAGAGCTCGGACGCGAGTCTGACGAGCTGCAGGAGCAGCTAACGTGAAACAATGTCGCTCCGCAAGAGGATACGACTTTTGCGCGATACGGCGCCGGTCTATCGCTCGTAGACCGAATCAGCAAAGGCTCCAAGCTACCATTCCCAACAGCAGGCTACCTTGGACATGCCTAAATTCACGCGGTACCCGGCCTCGCGCCAGGAGCACAGAGATAGCAAAACGCCGCGATGACCGGCCCAAGCCGTTGAAAGGGAACGATTGTGATTTCGACTACATGCCGGTGAATTCACGCCCAGTCCTGAGCCCTTAGAAGAATACCGACGTAGATACTAACATATTCAGGGCGTGTCCGGTTTGCGGTGTGTAGGTAATGCTTGTCGGGTGATTGATGTAGGTCAGTCCTACGGTTGTATATATCCCCGGCGCCAGATGCGCCGTGTACAGTCCTGAAATAGCAGTACTGTCACGGTGCGCCAGCGGTTCTTTTGCCAGTGCAGCGTCCACCGCGACATGGCTCCAGATGGTATTGCTGACAACAAGACTCATCTGATCTGTGGGCCGGCTGTCCAATAGGCCCTTCGCATAAAGGCGAATCTCGTAGTATTGACTAGCTCTATTTAGGTCAGGCGGAGCATACATTGCAGAGAGCCCGCCATAGACTCCGCGAGATGCCGAGCCGTGGACGGCAGACTGCCAGAATTGCCTGTCCGCACCTACATAGTAGACGCCGTTGGCCTTGGTCGTCGCTTCTGTCGGATGCTGCAGGTCCGTGTAGCGGCTGTTGTTGAAGCCCGCGCCAGCCCGCAGCCAAGTCTCCATTACACCCGGAGTAGGCTTGTTCCTGTAGGAAAGCTCATCAAGCAAAAGAATGCCTGCGTCGCGCGTGCTCCAGTTCAAGCCAGTGGGATTCTCGCTTACATGCGCATATTGTCCTGCTGGACTGACCGAGCGCTGGATTGAGAGCTTGTTATATAGGCGATCATCAAAATTGTACTTCAGATTAAGAGCCGGCGTTGGCGCCCAATTGTTGCTCATGCCAGCTTGGAACAGCATTTTCGATGAGGGTCCGAACACTTTGTCTCCAGCGCCCGCAAACTCATGTTGGTTCCTGAGGTAGCCCACTTTGAGTTCGATCCTTCTGTCGAATAACGTTTGATAGTAAGAAACTGCATTGAGGCCCAGCCGATCTGGCCCAGCGCTCTGCCATGTCCAGTGTTGATGCTCGGCTCCGACCACGATCTGACCATCGGGAATTCCAAACCGAGCGAGGTCATAAGTCACGATCATAGAGTTGACGGTACTGAATGTCGGATTCTGGCCGACATATTGCTGATTGGCGATGGTGCTTCTGGCGGCGTTGCCGAGTTCATTGTCGACAAACGTGTTTAGCGTCCAGCCAGCAAATCCAATCCCGAGATCCGAAAATTGGGATCTGACAGAAGCTGTATCCTGATCTATCGTGTCCGCAGGACCAGGAGCAGTGAAAGCGCCACCTCTTTCGCGAAGCTTCTCGAATTTTGCGAATGGGTCGATCGGATTTTCAATTCTGCTCTTGGCCGTCGCCACGGCAACGTCGCGCTTTATTGTGGTCGTAGCTGTTTTTGGCAAAGAGCTCCTAGAAAGGCGCGCTGCTCCCTTGGGCCGCCCGCTTCGGAATGTCATGGCCGGATCCGAAATTGTTCTGCTTGTTGCCTCATCGAGCTCATCGGGGCTGGGGCTTCTTGGGCCAGAGATCTCGCGACTCGGCGCCGCCGAACTGCTGGCGAGACTAGCTATCAGACAAAGGACAATACGACCTCGTGGCTTCGCAGTTGGTCCAGACATGAAAGCAACGACGCCAGCCAGATATGCTTGCGTGGATAGCGGCGTTATAACGCAACGATGCATGGTGATTTTCGCGCCCGTCGATTTGAATAAAGTGCACTTCCACCTGACGGCCTAAAGCGGATGTCAAATTTTGTCCCCAATGCGGTGGGAGACGCTTGACACCAGGCGGCCTCTCTTTGTCAGCGAGACCGCTCAACCTTGCGCGCTATCACCACAGCGGCGCCGCTTGGCCTACGTGTGCGTACACAGCGCAAAACAACCCAGTCGCTCGATCGCTAATCAAGGCGAGCTTCTGCTGGAGGGTGTCGACATTAGCGGGCTGCTCGGTGTGCGCGTTCGCTAGCAAGAGATTGGTGGCCGATACACGGAGGCCATAGACCTTGCGACAAACCCTCTGCCAAAACGAAGGAAAATTGTTTTCAACAGAGAGCAGCGGCAATAGCGGAGCTCGCAGAACAACACGCCAGATCCAAGAAACGCCGCTCGCAGCTCGGTCGATGGGTTGAAGCACAGGCAGGCAGAAGGGGCTAACATCCTTGGCGGCCCGTAAGCTCGCCGCCACAAACCCTCGAGTGGCTCTCATGGGAAGATGGAGGGCACGATTGGAGACAGTTTGATACCTGGGGACGACGAGGCAAAACATCCATCAGCTCCATTGATCGATGAAATCTATATCGCGCGGCGACTTCTTATGTGGCCCGAGCGAATTTCACCGCCACTGACTGGCATGTGTCCGTCGTCTCCATCAATTGCTAGGTTTGGTAGTTGACTGAGCGGGAGGTCGGCTGTCGCTGCGTGAATCGTGGCTAATGTGTCGCTCGACTCCACAGCCCCGGCGTTCACGGCCGATCGGTATCGCAGCGTCGGCGGGCGAATTCTAGGCGTTCGCTTCAATCCACGTCGCGCGAAGCTCTTACAGGGAACGATCTTTTCGAAGACGGTGATCCCGCCGGATCTGGTTGTAGTTGTGGCGCTCGAATATCCTTTGCGCCGTATCACGAATGATTTCGGCGGCCACCGGCGGAGCCAAGGGTCAGATGTCCTTGTCCACCCGGACGGGCTCGATGAGGGTTTTCGATACGGAAGTCGCTAAACGATGTCATCATCTCCGACGACATAAGATGATCCGTTCTCGATCTCCAGTTGGTTGGCGGCGTCGCGCACCCAATCGTCGTCCCCATCGAGGTCCGTGGCTATGAAGCTTGTCGAGATGTATGGTCATGCTGCTTTTAGCGAGGAGCGTTGTTGTCGGGGCGTCCATTTCCCGGCAGTAGTGCGTCCAGCTTGTCTTTGCGGCGCGGTCAGGCGGCTCTCCGCCCCACAGCTTCGCACGGCGTCGTTGATCGATTTGGAGCTGGTTGTGAGTGTGCCAGGTGAGCGACCGCATTCCTCAGGCTTCCTGGCGCGTGCAGCAAAACGTGATTCATTTCATCCAATCATTGCGTTGGCTGGTATGAACAGAGGGGGGCGCGAAGAAACAATCGAATGCGGCTGCCACAGCCCGGGTGAGAAAACGATGCTCCGGCCTCACGCGGAGGAATCCCTTTTCCATTTCGACGATCCCATCCTCAGCCAGCATTGCCAAGCGTTCGCCTGAACCGAGCAAACCGACCGGGTCAAATCCATGAGCAACGCAAATTGCCGGCACGTCCACCTCGAAATCGCACATTAGCCGCTCAATGATCGCGGCCCGGACGCGGTCTTCAAGGCTGAGACAGTAGCCCTTTGACGTCGCCAGACGGCCGGCGTTGATTTGGCCGCTGTAGGACCCCGCTGTAACTTCGTTGTGGACGTAGCCCTCGCCAAGCCGGCCGATCGCCGACGGTCCGAAGCCGATCACTTTATTGCAGGTGTCGGCCGAGTAACCGAGTGAATTCCGCCGCAGGCGACCGGCTTTCTGCGCCAGCGCGAGCTCATCGTGCGGCAAGGCGAAATGGTCGAGTCCGATCTGGCGGTAGCCCGCTGCAGTCAGTGTATTGGCCATCGCGGCTGCTTGTTCTGCACGGGCATGGCTGTCTGGCAGCGCTGCCTCGTCGATCAGGCGCTGATTCTTCTTGAAGGAAGGAACGTGCGCGTAGCCGAACACCGCAAGCCGGTCTGGTCGCATTGCCAGCGCCGTTGTCGCGGTCTGAACGCAGGACTGCACCGTCTGATTTGGCAGCCCGTAGATGAGGTCGAAGTTGACGCGCATTACTCCATGCTGCCGCAGCGACTGGACAACGCGCTCTGTTTGTGCCTCACTCTGGACCCGGTTGATGGCTTTTTGGACAATTGGATCGAAGCTCTGGACGCCGAGGCTCGCGCGGTTCACGCCGGCAGCCGCCAATCCTTCGCATGTGGCGAGCGTGAACGTGCGCGGGTCGATCTCAACAGCAATGGCGGCCGTGTTCGAAATCGCAAAGCGGCGGCGCAGAAGCTCCATCAACCGCCGGAATTCCGTTGGCTCGATGAGGGTCGGCGTTCCACCGCCGAAGTGGACGTCGCTCACAGGCAGCGGTTGCGCAACCTGCGCCGCGACCAAATCGATCTCCCCACGAAGAACCCCCAAAAAGTCGAGGATAGGAGAATGCCGGCGAGTGATGCTTCGAGCGAAGCCACAATACCAGCAAATCGATCGACAGAACGGAATGTGGAAATAGAGCGACACCGATTGATCAAGCGGCAGCTGCTGCAGCCATCTCTCACAGGCGTCGCCGCCGACTGCTTTGGAGAACTGGGCTACAGTTGGATAGATGGTGTACCAAGGAAGGCGAGCATCGTAATACGTGCTTAAGATCGAGGTCTGCAAGGATTGTTATCCCATGTTTACGAAGTTTTCCGTCGCAAGCGAATTGTCTTGCATTCCTTTGCTTGCCAAGGCCGATCGGGACTGTCGCTAGGCAATTGGGAGCTTGCGTGACGGCCGATCTGCCGAAGAAGCGCGCTGTCGGATAACAATCCGCTCCCCTCGGACACAGAGAACAAGTTCTGGTCCCCAATTCGTTCGCCTCGATAATCTTTGATCTTCGGCAACGAGACACCCACCAGGGCCGTTTAAGCTGCTAGAGCTCGAACTGCTCCACGATTTGACTCGTGCGAGGTTCAATGAAAAACATTGATACAGTCCGGTATTCTCCATCAACTGACAAGGTTGGTAGTTGATTCTGCATGGCGTATTCCCCATCGGTCCAGGAATAATGGGTCCGCTTGGCTCCGCCCCGGTATGTAGTGAAATTCGCCAATGAAGGGATTGTCGGTGGGCATCTTCATGGATCCCTCGCGGAAGAAGTCCTTTCGTGCGTCCGTTACTCGGCGGCAATATTGCTACGAGCGAAACGTTTCCTATCGGCGGCTCTCGCGCAGCTGGCGTGAGGAAATGAGCCGGGTGGGTGAGCGAGAACGGATGGGTGCAATTGAACAGCCGGCCGCCTCAGAGGCGCCGCCGGTTTTGCACAGACGTCAAGGCACCTACGTTGGTGGTAGCCGTTTTCGTGTATCTGCGCACCGCAGGAGCCGACCTTTTAAGCGACGTCAGGCAATATCTCGCGAGGGCAGCTCGTCAAGCCGCTCCAACGCTAAGCATGGCGCCGCCCGACCACAGGCCATTCTATCCGAGGTTCTTTCGGGAGAACGGGCGAGCGATCGAATAGTGGAGCTATCTGGTACTCACCGCTTCACCTTCTTCCGTTTCATCTCCGCCGTCAGCTCAAACCTATCGAAGCCGGCGAGGAAACTCGCGCCGTCGTCTAAACCCAGAAGGTCCGATCACAGTCGGAGCACCACCGGGCTCACCCCCGGACACGTCGTACCTCGATGATTTGTCGAGTGTTCAGTCCCAGTCCAGCTCTCCACACGTCGGTCGCAGATATCGAAAGTGGTTGAGGATCAAGCGGCTTCACCCGGGCTTGTGTAGTTCGTTGGGCGCGGCGTTGTGCCGAAAGTTCCAAACACCGGCGCAAACGAGGACGCCGGGCGCTTCCCAAAAACGCATACCCGAAAAACGAGGCTCAATAAGCAGAACGCTCTCTTCTCTCCAATTCAGCGCATCCGGCCTCTTGAAATTGGATGAATTGATGTACGATCGAGTCCTCCTGCCGCGAACGTTCTACTGGACGCCACTGTTCGTCGGATAGGCACAAATCGCGCGAAACCAAATAGCCCGAATGAACCGACTACGGCGGCCTAGACCCGGGAGATGGCGCCGCCGATAGCTGTAGACGGTATTCCTGACCGCCTCAGCTAGGATGGCGTAAAGATGCCGCTTGCTCATTTCCTGAGGCCGCGTTTCTAGCGCCTTTTGCGGCAGCTTCTTTCGGACGCGATCGCGGCGGGCAGCCATCAACGTCGGCCCTCGCTAGGGGACCGATCTAATCTTGGGTTTTGCTGTTGGTGGCTTGTGACCTCGAGTGAGACCCAACCGAGTCAGCCTGCCGCAGACGGTGTTGCGACTGCACTCGAGATGACCCGCGATCTGCGCGGCACTTTGTCCCCTCGGACCGGAGCTGTTTCAGCTGTGCCAATTCTCTTCTATTCCAGCGCATGGAAGATACTTTGTTGCCAGTTCGGACGTCCGTCGCCTCGCGCAATGTAAGTGGTCGAGTGGCAAAGGGGCTGCCTGCTCGAGAAAATGACGATAAGCGGCTGGGTGCCACAGCGGCGAGTGCTTGCGGCTTGATGTTGACTACCACAAAGGGCACGTCCGCGCGCCTCCCAATCCTGATAGGGGAGCTTCGCTCGCCTTTCCATTATTCTTCGTCGGCAGGGACCGAACCAAAGTCCGTAACATGATTTCAGATTTCGGAGCTCGCGCGAAGTCCAGCCATGAACATGCGTGACACATCGTTAGTGCACCGCCCAAGCTCGTCGTGTTCGAGCAAGCTTCCCCGCGAACTCTAGACAGCGCACTCAGCTGATCCAGCAAAATTGCAGGCCAATGTCAGCGAGACAATCATGACAGCGTTATCGACAGAAACCGCCCGCGAGAGCACTGATATCCCGCTGAGTCGCCTTGATGTAAGCGAGCCCAAGCGCTTCGAGGATGATACCGTTTGGCCTTATTTCGAGCGGCTGCGAAGGGAGGATCCCGTCCATTATTGCGAAAACAGCCCATACGGACCATATTGGTCGATAACAAAATACCGCGACATCATAGCCGTGGACTCAAATCACACAACATTCTCATCAGAGCGAAGCGTCACAATAGTCGACCCGCCGGAGGAGTATTGGACCCCCAGTTTTATCAAAATGAATCCTCCTCTCCATGCTCAGCAGCGTAAGACTATCAGTCCGATAGCGGCATCGGAGAACTTGGCAAATCTTGAAGGCTTGATCCGCTCGCGGGTTCAGAAGATTTTGGACGGTTTGCCGCGCAACGATACCTTCAACTGGGTCGACAGGGTCTCGATCGAGTTGACGACCCAAATGCTGGCCACGCTGTTCGATTTTCCATTTCAGGATCGGTGGTTGCTGACCTACTGGTCGGACGTAGCTGCCTTGACTCCAGAAATGGGCGACCAGATCGACAGCTGGGAAAAGCGAAAGGTGGTGCTGTCAGAGTGCCTGGACTATTTTACGCGGCTTTGGAGCGAACGGGTCAATTGTGAGCCGCGCGGTGACCTGATCTCGATGATGGCGCATTCACCGGCGACCCGAAACATGGAGCCCCGCGAGTTCCTGGGCAACCTCATACTGCTGATTGTTGGAGGTAACGATACTACGCGCAACTCAATTACCGGGGGCGTCTTGTTCATGAGCCAAAATCCATCCGAAATGCGAAAACTCCGGGATGATGCTTCGCTGGTGTCCGGCGCGGTATCCGAGATTATACGATACCAAACCCCCATTGCACACATGCGCCGGACCGCTGTGGACGATTTCACGATAGGCCACAAGCGAATCAGGCGAGGCGACAAAGTTGTGATGTGGTACATCTCTGGCAACCGAGATGACGAGGTCATTGCGAGAGCCAACAGCTTCATCATCGATCGGGAAAATGTACGGCAACATCTCTCTTTCGGATTTGGGATTCATCGCTGCGTGGGTAGGCGCCTTGCCGAGCTGCAGCTGAAAATCCTGTGGGAGGAGATGCTGAATCGATGTTTGGAGGTAAATGTGGTCGGCGAACCGGAGCGAGTTCGATCGAATTTTGTGCACGGTTATTCCGCACTGCCGGTGCAGATCCCAGGTTAGTCTCGGCTGCGGCCGACCTTCAACACTGTCATGCCGTTCAGAGCCGGCGGTTGGGACAACGACTTTCTGGAGACCAGTTCTCTAGGTAAGTTCACCGGCGTTGCGTGACGGGCTTACGGTTGTTTCGAAGGTTGCGGGCAGGGGCCGCTATCGCGTCGAGATTTCGGCCGGGCGGCTACGATACTCATCACGGCCTGCTGGAGCCGGGCCAGCGTTTCAAAGTCTAGGGAAGCAGTCCGTCCAGTCGATGAACTGAATGACCAGACGGGCCATACGAGGGGGCTCACTTCATGTGAAGACGAGGACAAGCAGGCTCGAGCAGAGTAGCGCAAATCCGGCTCCGGTCAGCCCGAGGAAACTGCTGGAGATAAGATCATGACTGCCCATGAACGACCTCTGCGGCGAGGGATAGAGATCGGCAATCGCCGCTCCGCTTCCCTTTCTGGCCAATCTCGGCATTGTTATTCAAACGAGCCGGATAATTCCTGCTGGTCTCGGGGCAGAGCGCACTTTTCCAGCAAGATCGAGCGACAGTTCGCCGCGTTCCGGCGGGCATCCTCGTTTTGTGCTTCCGTGGTTGCAAACGGATCGCTCCGCCAGAAGCTGAGTAGACCAGAGCATCTTGACAGCACAACTCACTCAAATCGCGCCGTCAGCGTTTGAGCGCTTGCAGGATTGAGCGCCCATCTAAACCGCCGCCGCGGGTTTGGCGGAGGCTCCAAGTCTTGAGAAGGTGGAGCCATGACAAGCAAAGACGACGACAAATGTTCACCCGAGGCCCGAGCCCGAGGGGTTCGTATAGCTCTGTATCAGGCCAACGAGCACAGGTCGCGCTGGACGACGGTGGCTTCCATTGCGGCCAAGATTGGCTGCACGCGCAGACCTTGCATGACTGAGTCAAGAAGGTCGAGATCGACAGTGGGCAGCGGGCCGGCGTTCCGACCGAACTGGCCGAGAAGACCAAGGCTCCGGACCGGAAGAACCGCGAGCGTCGCCAGCCAACGAGATCCTGCGCAAGGCAAGCGCCAGTTTTGCGACGGCGGAGTTCGACCGCTGGTCCAAGCCATAATCGCATCGAGGATGATCGTGCGGCGCGTGGGGTTGAGCCGATCTGCAAGATGTTGCCGATCGCCCCCTCGACCTACCGCGGAAGCAGATTATTCCGAAAGGCGGGCGACATGCCACCAGCGATGTTCAGATCTTCGGCAAAAGCTGTCTCGGGGCAATAGCTCTCATTGGTAGAGCGCGAAGAGATCGCGCCTCTCAAGGTGCAGGGCCAATCGATCCAACAGATTGGACGTCGCCTGGGGCGGGCTGATTCGACAGTCTCGCGTGAACTGCGGCGCAACGGCCGCCCGCGCCGAACCAGAGGGCCATGGCCGCCCATGTGAGGACCATAGCGCCCGCGTGAGGCTTGCTCAGGGAAATGCGGTTGGCGAGAGCCCGGAAATCCGAGCCGTACGGGACGATTCCGTCCTCCTCGCAATGAGACGATTCGAACGCGGCGCGATCGTTTCGAACGCAAGCGCCGCGCGAATTGCGAGGATACCAAGCCGCGTCAAACCATGAATTCACTTCTGCACGCGAGAGGCTTTTAACCGCTCGACAAATGTGCGCTATACCGAGTGCAAAGAGGGCACTAGCCTTATCGCATTATCCCTCGAAAGGAGAGATGGAGCGTGAGCGAATTTACGGGAGAGGTTCAAGCGAATATGGGCCTGGTCTTGGATCAGGTCTGTGCGGGACTGCCGAATGGCGGTGACCACGAGAGCCGTCGATATGTCGCTGAGCAACTGATCCAAGCGGTGCGGGCGGGAAAAACGACTCTGGGGGAGCTGACCTCTGCGGGACGTCGCGCTGTCGTCTATCTGAAGAATGCGCCGAAATCAGCCTAGCAGTCCCTTGTTGCCGGCCCGATCTGCCCTGCGTTCGCTCGCAGGCAACCGCGTACCCCACAGATACCTCGTGGCGTTAGGGCACATTGGCGGGTGGCATGGGCGCCGTCGGGCGCGGCATGAACGCGCTTTGGTGGTGGCCGCGTGCCGCCAACATGATCGCGAAAGCCGTGAGAACGATCAGGAGTCCACGCATATCGACAGATTACCCGGAGAGCTGTATCGCAATTGTGAAACGGCTCATAGCCGGTGTGCCGAATCAAGAAGAAAATGAAGCTGTTGTATCATTCGATGAGGCGAACGCGTTTGGACTGCAAAGCGCCAAAATCATAGCGCTTGTTCTTGCGGCAAGACGGCAAAGCCATGCCTTTTGTGCCGAAAACGTGCGTACGGGCCTCGTTGGAAGCAGAAATCTGCGGCGGATTTCAATCGTAGGATCAATCGCTGGATGCCTTCGTTCTTGGCCTTCTCTTGGGCTTTCGTCCCCGTCACGAGTTCACCGAACGGGCCGCGGATCATGAGCGTCTAGGCCTCCAAGCTTCTCCTGACCACTTGCGATAGAGACTGACCCACGAGCTGTTCGTAAGCGCCAGGATCCGTCGCGCCCTCGGTATTGATGAGGAAGACCCGTGCGTCAGGTTCAAGACTAATCAAGCGCGCAAGGTCGAATCGGCAGCAACTTTCAGCAACCCTGCCAGACCAACCCCGCCACTTTCGCCTGCAACGATAGCCGGATCACCGTCCCGGGGATTGGCCAAACGGTTCATAACCCCGACGGCGTCCTCGTCATCGACAATCATAAAAGCGTCGGCTGCGCGCGAAAGGATGCGCCAAGCGACGAGCGAAGGTTCGTAGCACTCGAGCATCGCCATCACTGTCGGCTGCCCATGAGCTACCTTGACGCGATGCCAGGTTCGAGCGCTTTCAAACAGGCACGCTGCGCGCGATGGATCGACAACCGTGAAGAACGGGCGATTATCACCTAACAACACCGAAAAATGTCCGGCTACGGCTGCGGCAAGTCCACCGACTCCTGCCTGGACGAAGACGTGGGTCGGAGGTTCGGGCAACTGTCGTAGTGCTTCAGTCAGGAGCGCGGTATATCCCTGCATTACCAGACCAGGAATACGCTCGTAGCCCGGCCGGGACGTGTCAGACACCGTGATCCAGCCGTTCTCTGCGGCAACTCAGGATGCTTCGGCAACGGAGTCGGCGCTGACGCGGATCATCTGCGCGCCATGTCAGACGATTGGCGCTACTCTGATTGCTGACGCCCGAGTGAATGAATATAGCGCAGTTCGCCCCCACTAGCTGAGCGCCGTGCGCTACGGACCTGCCATGATTGCCGTCCGTTGGCGCAGGATACCGTCATCCCCCGTGCTACGGCCTTCACCTCAGGTGCGTGAAGCTCCGAGATGTCAACAGCCCTGCCGAGGCGCGCAGTTGCTGCTTCTAAGACGAGCCGGATGACGGCATAGGGGCCGCCCAAAGCCTTGAGACTGCCAAGGCCGAGCCGGTGACCCTCGTCGTTGACTTGGACCGAGCCCACGCCAATCTCGTTGGCGAGGCCCGGCAAAGAAATCAGTGCTGTTTCCTTGTGGCCATCGCGATATCTAAGAAACCGCTCCACCTCGCACGCAGCTTCGCGACTCAGCATGTTGGCATCCGCACTATCCAAAGGCGCCCGGTGGTCAGTGCGATGGTTAAGAAGCAACATCGTTCGAGTTAGCGCAGATCTAAGCATCGCGGCGATGCGCTTGCCGAAACACTAGCGGCAATCCCAGCGATGTCACGCCTTCTCGCTAATCCGCAAGAAATGGGAGGCCGCTCTCGATGACGACCCTGACGGTGCTCAGGATCGGGCGGGTGATGCCTGATGTTTGAAGATCCGGCAGGAGGGCGTTGCGGCCATCGCTCACCCGTTCCCGGCTGCACTCCTCGTTTCGAGCACGAGGAAGGATGGCGATTTCTAGGCCGTGGACACGAACTCGGTCCTCATCACGTACCCAGATCCAGCAGCACGAGAGCAAAAGGCAGCAGAGGCAAGCGCGTTGGATTGCAGTGGCGGGCCTTGCTCCCGGCCGGTTGATGCGTGCCTTCATGTTCTGCCGGCCCGGACGGCCAAAGCGCGGCCGAAGTCGAACCAGCATCGACGCTGGTCGTGATCCCGTTGCACGGTGAAGCAAGGACCTCCGATGGCAAGGCGTGTGGCGCCAATCTTCGTGCATGATGGCTAGACCCGTTTCACGCCTGAGTGCAATTGCAGAAAGCTCAGGACTGCAGCGGCCGCGTGGCTCGCTGCAAAGCCATTTGTAACGCCGCCGGCCGGCTGCTGGACGGTTCTGGCTCATTTGCGCTCTTATCGGAAGTGATGGAATGCACAGCCGACGCCTCGCAGGCCTTTGCGCCGATGAAAGCGGCGGCGCGTGGCTGAGGGACCAAAGGCTTCGCGGTCATGGCTGTCCAACAGTCGGATGACCAGTTTCGGCTGCTCGAAGAAGGAATGCACTTCTTCTCTGAGAGATCTTCCTACTGCCGGGTTCACGGCCTTGACCAAAACCAGAGGACGTCAATCTGGTACAGCAAGAATGCCGCAGACTGGCTCTATGGAATGAACCAGTTCTGGCCTACATCCGTCTCATGAATGCTCCACAGCATAGGAGACCCGAGATGAGCAATGAAAGCGCTCACCTGCACTCTGAAACAGCGATCGGCGCACCGGTTTACAAGACTTGCATGTGCGCGCTCTGCGGGGTTGTTTACAACGAGCGGGAGGGATGGCCGGACGAGGGCATTCCGCCGGGCACTCGCTGGGAAGACGTCCCCGACGAGTGGATCTGCCCCGATTGCGGCGCAGACAAGAGTGAATTCCAGTTGACCGAGGTCTGAACGAAATCCCGTTGATGCTGCGAGCAGCGTGCGCGGCATTCATCAATTGCCAGGGAGCTAGCATGTACGTCCCCCCACATTTCGCCGAGTCGCGCCCCGAGGCGCTTCACGATCTCATCAACAAAAATCCTCTCGGCATCCTCTTTACCAACGGGAAGAGCGGGCTCGACGTAAATCACCTACCTTTCGAGTTGCACGCGAAGGAAGGGCAGCAGGGCGTGCTTCATTCACATGTGGCTCGCGCAAATCCCATTTGGCAGGATATCGCCACGGGGAACGAGGTGCTGATCGTATTCCGCGCCGGGGACGCCTACATCGCGCCGAACTGGTATCCGAGCAAGGTCGAGTTCAAGAAGCAGGTCCCGTCCTGGAACTATATGGTGGCTCATGTGTACGGACGCGTGACGATCCGCGACGATGAGCGTTACGTTCGCGGCATGGTCGCGCGGCTGACGCGCATCCATGAGGCGAAGCAGGCCGATCCTTGGAAGATGACTGACAGCCCCAAGGACTACATCGACATGATGCTCAAGATGATCGTCGGAATTGAGATCGAGATCACACGGCTCGTTGGCAAGTCGAAGCTTAGTCAGAATAAGGAGGTCCGGGACATTCTCGGTGCAGGGAACGCGCTCAACGCCCAGGGCAAGGATGTGATCGGCGATGCAATGCTGGCCGCCGCTGTGGCCAAAGCGGAGCAGGCCTGACTCATCCGACGGAGCGACATGCTCGCAGAAATCGTGGCGCAGCACCTACTTGTAATCCTCGGGTATGGCGGGGCCAAACCCATCGGCGGCCCTGCGCAAGAATGGAAGAATCTCATTTGCCCTACGATCGTCTGCCCTGGCGAAAGCTGTGGTTGGAGTCAAAAACTGGAGATCAGTGCGCGTTCTTCCCGGCGCGCTGCGGAGCACCCCAACCCAATGTTCAAGTTCGCGGCGAGCGCCGATTGCCGCGAAAGAGACCTGAGCGCGGCCATCCAGATATTATCTGGCAGTTTCCATCCGTGGGCGCTTGGACAGTTTGGCATTTCTGTTCGCGCGGACCGATGCCTCAAGGACACCTTTCAGGCGGACTGCGGCCGCCTGCAATTCCGCGACGGAAAAGCCGCCGAAGCCGAGCATTAGACCGAACCGAGCAGGCGCATCTTGGTACATGGGCGAGATCGGTCGCACAACCAGCCCGGCTTTGTGTGCTTGCTCGGCAAGCTTGACGTCGTCGAGGCCGGCAGGAAGCCAAAGCACCAGGTGCATACCTTGGTCGCTTGGTTGGAGCGCTGTCCAAGACGGCAGCTCTGTCTTAATGGCGGAGATCAGAGCCGCGCGCCGTTCTGCGTAAGCGCCCCGGATGCGCCGTATGTGAGCTTCGAAATAGCCCTCGCGCATATATTGCGCGAGCACATATTGATCGGCTGTCGGAGAATGGCGGTCAATAAGAGCACGGGCGCCCGCAAACGCATCCACCAGCGGAAGGGGAACGATGGCGTATCCGATCCGCATGGAGGAAAACAGCACCTTGCTCATCGTGCCGAGGTAGACGACACGTGTAGGATCGAGTCCCTGCAGGGACGGAAATGGATGTCCCGCGTAGCGAAGTTCGCTGTCGTAATCGTCCTCGACAATCCAGGCATTGTTTTGACGGATCCAGGATAGCAGAGCCGTGCGTCTCGCCATGCTCATCGGCATGCCGAGCGGATATTGATGCGATGGCGTAACGAACGCGACCCGAGCCTTCGGGCATCGGACGAGACCTTCGTGGACGTCGATGCCCTGCGCGTCGACGGGAATCCGAGAGGTCTGGACGTTGAAGTTTCCGAGAACCGCGACAATACCGGGATAGGCGGGGTCTTCCGCCCAAACTGCGTCTCCGTCCGCAAGAAGAACGGTTGCAGCCAGAAAAACACCCTGCTGCGTACCTGCCGTGATCACGACCTGGCCGGGCTCGCATTTCACTCCACGGGCCTTACGAACGTAGTCAGTAATCGCGAGCCGCAAATCAAGCAATCCTTTCGGGTCGATGTATCCCGACGGGGCAGCCACGCGCAGCGCTCGGACGCGATTACCGAGGCGGCGCCACTTGTCATCCGGGGCGACCGCGCCTGCCGGATGAGCGATTGCAAATGGCGTCGTCCCTTGGGGTCGAAGAGTTTGCGCGACCTCTGCAAGACGGGCGACGTTCTCCGCCAACACAGGGCCGATCCGCGGCGGCTCAATGAATGCCTGCGCTGGGCTCACGAGTTCGCTATCGCCGTTGACGTTGGCGACGATCGTGCCGCCTCTGGCGCGCGCCTCGAGGTAGCCTTCCGCATGTAGCTGACCAAACGCCTCGATGACCGTACCCCTCGCGAGTTGGAGCGATGCAGCGAGGGCGCGAGTGGACGGCAGCCGTTCGCCCGGCTTCAACATCCCGTTTGATATCGCCTCGCGAAGTACCTGCGTGAGTTGTTGTCCGAGCCGGCCTGCGGTCTTGTCGAGAGAGCCCAGCGAGGGAATTGCGATGATGTTTCGGCGCCTTGCCATTGCCGTTCTGGTCTACCTGTCCGGTCGTACTTTGAAGTCCAGAATAGACCAACTGTGTGAGTCATTGAAAGAAATCGTCACATACCGCTCTACCGCTCGGCTTTGAAATCCCAGCCCCCGAGCAGCGATGGCCTTGCGGGTCAGCTACCATCTCCCCATGACGTAGGTAGGCCGGCCCGAGGGCCGTGGAAGATCGCCTCGTTGAATCAAGGGCTGAGCATCTTCGTTGTTGAGAGGCTATCCAGTTTCGAAGCCCATCGAAAGTGTGAAATCCATCGGCCGCGTAGCAGCGGACGTCCGGAAGGAAGGCCTGCATCAATTCGGCGAGCGCATGTCCCGGATCGAGGTCCAGCACCCCTGCTGACCCCCCAGCTCTGCCAGGGCATCCAGGGTCGCCGACCAGTCGATGAGGCGCGCGATCTGGCAAGCGAGCTTCACTGTTGCATCGCTTGGGCAGAAGATGCGCTCGCCGTCGCCTCCTGGGAGCAGAATCCGCGGGCTTGCGATCGGCTCGCGCCTGCTGGCGTCGAGCGCCTCTTGCAACGGTTTGCAGGCGCGCGCGAGCCGTGACGTGTGGGAAGTGATCTCAATGCGTGTCTATATGTTGAAGGCGGCTGCGGCGCTCAGGCGCTACATCGATGATCGCCTTGTAGAGATGGATCGGCGAGCATCAGCGATAGCTCGCTGCCAGACCAATGAGGAATGCATGATCTGAGGTTCTCCGCAGGCGCGGACGCCCCGGCGGCGAAGGTTGCTGTTCGGCGCCAAGCAGAGGTTTGCTGAACCAAGCTCCAGCCAGACCTGCAGTTCATCGCGAGGAGCGGGCGTGTTCGCCGTCGAGTTGCGCCAGCAGCCAGTCTGCAAACGCTCGTACGGCCGATCTTTGTCGGCTGGCGCGCGGATAGATGAGACGGTGACCGGCGTAACTGATATCGTTCGCCCGTCCCGCCAATGGGGCAACCAATCGCCCATTGGCCAGTTCACGCTCGGCCAGGAGGGTTGATTCCAACGCCACTCCCAATCCCTCCGCAGCGGTCGCAATCGCAAGAAAGCTCCGATCGAACCTCATGCCGTGGAGCGCGGGGGCTTCCAATCCGTTCGCGGCGAACCATTGATGCCACTGCACTTGCTTCACGTCTGAGCGGATGAGCGTCTGATCGAGCAGATCAGCGGCTTTCCTTATCGATTTTGCGAGCGGGGGAGAGCAGAGCGGCGTGACCGTCTCCTCTGGTAGAGGAACAATCTCGACGCCTTCCGCGCGCGGCGGACCGTAGACGATATCGATATCGAAATCATCGTTGCTGAAGCGCGCATAATCCGTGCTTGCGGCCAATCGAACCTCGAGCTTCGGGTACGCAGCAAGAAACTGTGCGAGCCGTGGTGCCAGCCATTGCGCAGCAAAGCTTGGGGCGGAGTGGACGCGCACCAGTTGCGGTCCGCGCGCGGCGACTTCCTCAAGACCGCGGCGGAGCTGATCGAACGCCGCCCCGGTGTGACGCATCAGATTTTCGCCGGCAGGCGTGAGCCGCACAGAGCGCGCACTGCGATCGAACAGAACGGTCCGAAGCGTGGCCTCCAGCTTCCGGATCGCGTGACTGACGGCGCTCGGCGTCAGATGAAGCTCATTCGCCGCATCGCGAAACGATCCGGTCCGGGCTGCGGCTTCAAAGGCACGAATTGAGGATATCGGGATCTTCGAGAGCATCCGATAAGTGAACCAGATTCATCAATCCGTGACAACTGTTGTACGGACGGCCTCCGCAGGTCATTCCTGAATCCAGCAAGGAAGAACAATTTGCGGGAGGAATTGATGCTGCTCAGCGGCAAGACGGCAATCATTTCGGGCGCGGCCTCGCCGCGGGGGATCGGGCTCGCAACCGCCCGGCGATTCGCCGCCGAGGGCGCTCGGGTGGCCATTCTGGATATCGACGCCGGCGCCGCGGCGGACGCTGCGGCATCGCTTGGAAAGTCCCACATTGGACTGGCGTGCAACGTCGCCGACAAATCGTTCTGCGAACAGGCAGTCGCCCGCGTAATCGAAACCTTCGCACGCATCGATATCCTGATCAACAATGCCGGGATCACCCGGCCGGTCAAGTTCCTGGACATTTCGCCGGCCGATTGGGATCGAATTCAGGACGTCAATCTCAAGGGTATCCTGTTTCTGTCGCAGGCGGTGATCCCGCATATGCGCGCACGAAAGTCCGGGTCGATCGCATGCATGTCGTCAGTCTCGGCCCAGCGCGGTGGTGGCATTTTCGGCGGCCCACACTACTCGGCTGCGAAAGCAGGGGTCCTTGGCCTCGCCAAGGCGATGGCGCGGGAGTTCGGCCCTGATCGGATTTGCGTCAACTGCGTCACGCCCGGCCTGATCGGCACGGATATTACGGCAGGCAAGCTGAACGATGAAATGAGAGCGAAAATTCTGGAAGGCATTCCGCTCAATCGCCTCGGCACGGCAGAAGACGTTGCCGGTATCTACACCTTCCTAGCCTCCGATCTATCTGCCTACGTCACGGGTGCCGTGATCGACGTCAACGGCGGCATGCTTATCCACTGAGCCAGCGAGATAAGGTCCAGATCGATGGAAACGCCCACCAATATGCTTATCAACGTGACCAAGCTGGCGGACCGCGCCTACAATATACGCCGCAATGCGTTGCGCATGGGCGAAGTCCAGGGGCAGGGTTATATCGCGCAGGCGCTGGACATATCCGATGTTCTCGCCGTGGCCTACTTCCACGCCATGCGTTACCGGCCTGAAGATCCGTCATGGGACTGCCGGGACCGCTTTCTGCTCTCCAACGGACATTATGCCATCGCACTCTACGCAGCTTTGATCGAAGCGGGAATTGTCCCGGAGGAAGAACTCGAAACCTATGGCAGCGACGAAAGCCGCCTGCCAATGTCGGGCATTGCCTCCTACACGCCCGGAATGGAAATGTCGGGCGGATCGCTCGGACTTGGGCTGAGCATTGCCGTCGGCATGAGCCTAGGACTCAAGCGCAAAAAATCCGAGGCACGGGTATACACGTTGTTTTCCGATGGCGAACTCGACGAAGGCTCCGTCTGGGAAGCGATCCAGTCGGCAGGCCACTACAAGCTCGACAATCTGATCGGCATCGTCGACGTCAACAATCAGCAGGCGGATGGTCCTTCCACGCAGGTTATGGCCTTCGAGCCGCTGGTCGACAAGCTTCAGGCCTTCGGCTGGTTCGTGCAGCGGATCGACGGCAACGATCTCGATGCCGTACTTGCCGCGTTCGACGCCGCCAAGTCCCATCCCGAGCCCAAGCCGCGGATGATCGTCGCCGACACTCTGATGGGGAAGGGCGTTCCTTTCCTGGAGCAGCGCGAGAAGAATCATTTCATCCGCGTCGAGCAGCACGAATGGCAGCTCGCGCTTGCGGCGCTGGAAGCGGGGAGGCAGGCATGAGGACCATCAGATCAGCACCGCAGCCGGGCAAGCCGCGCCTTACCACCTCCGCCATGATCGCATCGATCGCTTCTGAGGGACAGAAGACGAAACCGGCGCCCTTTGGACATGCGCTCGTCGAGCTCGCCCGCAACCGCCCTGAGGTGGTCGGCATGACGGCCGATCTCGGCAAATACACCGACCTGCACATCTTCGCGAAGGAATTTCCGGACCGTTATTATCAGATGGGCATGGCCGAGCAGCTTCTGTTCGGCGCAGCGTCGGGCCTTGCCGCCGAAGGCTTCATGCCGTTCGCGACCACTTACGCCGTGTTCGCATCGCGACGGGCTTACGACTTCATACACCAGACGATCGCGGAGGAAGATCGCAACGTGAAGATCGTCTGCGCGCTGCCGGGGCTGACCTCGGGCTATGGCCCGAGCCATCAGGCCGCAGAAGATGTCGCCCTGTTTCGCGCGATGCCGAATATGACGGTCATCGATCCCTGCGATGCTCACGAAATCGAGCAGCTGGTGCCCGCCATCGCGGTCCATCACGGGCCTGTCTACACCCGCCTGCTGCGCGGCGAGGTGCCGCTCGTGCTCGACGAATATGATTACAAATTCGAGCTCGGCAGGGCCAAGCTGATTCGTGACGGGAAGGACGCCCTGGTCATCTCATCCGGCATCATGACCATGCGTGCGCTCGAGGCGGCGCAAACCTTGAAGGGCGACAGCATCGACATTGCGGTGCTGCATGTTCCAACCATCAAGCCGCTCGACATTGAGACGATCTTGCGTGAAGCCGGCAAATCGGGCCGTCTTGTCGTCGTTGCCGAGAACCACACGTCGATTGGCGGCCTTGGCGAGGCAATTGCCGCGGTTCTGATGCGTTCAGGCGTTCATCCGCGTTTCCGCCAGATCGCATTGCCGGACGAATTCCTTGACGCTGGCGCACTTCCGACACTGCACGACCGTTACGGGATTTCCACCGCAGAGGTCGCAAGGCAGATCAAACAGTGGCTTTAGTGCACCGGCGCTAAGCGCCAATCCAACCAAGCCCTTGTGAGGAGCTACGCCCGTCGCATGTTGCGGCGGCGAGCGATGGCTTGGCTTGCCTACATGCCGGCGGTCGAGAGCCGGTGAACCAAGAGTCGCGAAAGCTGCACGCCAGCGCAGGCTGATGCTGTCGGCACCAACGTCAATGCAGGATCAGGAGGAAACATGATTGTCTCGAAGCCCGGAAGGATGAGCCGCCGTACGCTATTGATGGCAGCCACGGCCGTACCTCTCTGCGGGATTCTTACTCGTCCGGCTTCTGCAGCCGAGTTCGTTTACAAGTTTGCGACCGGGCAGGATCCGACCCACCCCGTGAATATCCGGGCCCAAGAGGCGATCGACCGTATCCGCGAAGCGACGAGCGGCCGGCTGGAGATCAGGCTGTTTCCGGCCAATCAGCTCGGCTCCGACACCGAACTCCTGACCAGGTACGCAGCGGCGTGAGTTCTTCAACTAATCGTCCTCGATCCTTGCCACCCTGGTGCCGAGCGCGGGCATCGTGAACACCCTTCGCATTCGCCGATTACGACAGCGTATGGAAGGCGATGGACGGCAAACTCGGCACCTATGGAATTCCGGTCATTGCCCGTCACGACGACATGCTTCGTTTTGCGAGCTTTCATTGTCCCGAGGATGCGCTTTGGGTCTCCCTTTTCGCGGATGAGAACCAGCCCGTCGTCGTCAAGACACTGAAGCGGACCGCGGCGATCGGCAGCTATCGCCGAGCTGCCGGCTGGGCCGACGAGACGCGGGATCGGCGCGGCATCGACCGGAGCTATCTACTTTTTGGCCAATAAGTTGGGCTGCCGCCGCGCCCTGCCTACTTAAGATGCATGCGCTCGCGCGCGTTCGCGGGCTTCGCGGCGACGCTGGCGCCGTTCGCGTCGGCGCTTCGCTCGCTCTGCCGGCAGCGGCAAGGATGGCACTGGTGGCCCGGCCGTTTCCACTGGCACCTTCTCCACCGGTTCGTGTTCGGTCCGGCGCGCCTCCATGGATTCGAGCACGGCTCGTCCCTTCACAGTAATCCTCCAGCCGCCGTTTTGACGCTCGACGAGGCCGTCCGAAAAAATGTCGAGCCCGGGTACGCGCGTCGCCATCCGCTTGGTGCGCTCGGCCCATTCCGGGCCGCTGGTCGCCAGGATGGCCATGTCGCGCTTGAGGTCCGCCATCACGGCGAATCCCTCGGGGTAACTCACCAGGATCTTTAAGACCGTGACCTGCAAATTCACTGCGCACCTCGCCTGATCAACGCCACATCTTCGGCGCTTGTGTCAGGGCTTTCCGGCCAATCTGCCGCAGCTCGTCCGGTGTCGTTTCGCCGGTCTTTGCGGCTTCGAGGATCTTGCACGCGACATGGGTGCGAGCGCCCGTCTCGTCGCGGGGTAGCTTTTCGCAGACCTCGTCAAGTACCGCTCGCAATAGAGCGGTTGTAGCTTGTTCAAACATGGGTACGCCCCTTGGAAAGCCCAATCCTACCGCAAGTCTTTCCATTTTGGGATCCACTAATGTGAACTATGAACTCTGCCGCACTGCACACGACCTGGGCTTGCTCCCCTCCCGAAATCCTGCTCGAAACTGCGCCTCTCAAATCGGCCAGGCCGAGTCGCGGCTCAGCCTGCCCCTCACCGTGGGCGAGGACAACGATTCTCCAAGAAGCCGAACCGGCTGTCGAGCAGGCATCTCGTTTTCAAGCAGCGCGATCGAGAAGTGTTCGAGCTCGCGGTGGTTCGAAATCGCGATCGGCCTGGACCTGCTGCGCGTGATGATGTCCAAATCGTTGACTTGAGCCTTCAGCCGGACGGTCCGGGCCTGCGCGGTCCTTGTCCTCCCAGTGCCGCCAGACCTTCTCGATCAGCGGGCCCAACTCGGAGGCCATTGCGTCGAAAGCGCTAAAGATCGGTTGAGGACGTGTTCTCCGCACCAACCGACTTCCGGATCCGGTTCGCGCGGACCTCGCGGTGATCAATGCCCCTCGATATCCAGTAGTATTACGCGCCGGCCTTGCCGAATTGGCTTGCAGAGTCGAGCGACTGATTGCGGAGGTCGAGGCAGTGTACAGCCCGAGAGCATTCATCTTGGCGCAACTCGCCGGACCGATGCCGTGGGATTTGCTGACAGCGAGTGCCTCCACGAAGCCGGGGCTCATCTGCGGCGTGATGACGTACTGGCCGTTTGCGGCGCCAGGTTTCCTGCAGATACGCGCCGGCCGCGGAAACTCGCGTCCGAGGGGCCGCGCTAGCTCGCCCTGGTCAGCGCTCTGGAGCGGGACATCGCTGACGGCCGGCTGTCCGATGGCGACCACCTGAGGCGCTGAAAAAGCCTGCCGGGCGTCCCAGCGCGAGTGCTCTATTGCCTGCCGACGTTGCAGAGCCCCACGGCTCGCACGATGAGTCTTGACCGCGGCCGCGCATCGATGAAGCCGCGGAGGAGCCCGATCTCGCCATCATAGAGGATGACGTTTTACGGCCTTTTCTTCCCCGAGCGTCCTGTGCCGATCGCCTCATTGGTGCCGGCCCGCTCCTTCTAAATCACGTCCTACTCCAAATGCCTTGCGCCAGCCTTCAGGCTCGGGACAGTAACAGTCCCGCCGGCCTACATCGCTCAAACTGAGCTCCTCCTGCACGCCTGTGCCTGGTTTGTTGCTCCGAGGCTGTGATGCGGTTGATTGAGAGCGGAAAGCTGGAAGAACTTCTGCGTGAGCGGCGCGTCCAGGCGCACGAGCGTTACGGGGTGTTCGTACGGCTGCCATCAAGCCGGTGCTGCCGAGCTAACGAAAATCACCAATGGAAATTCTCGGCCAGGTCTTTGTCCGCCGAGCGGCTTTGATCTTAACCGACCAAGCGTCGATGAGACTGCCGAGGACCAATCGCCCGTTGCCGCGAATGTCCGGCCATTTCATCGTTGGTGTTCCCAGTGGCAACGAGATCACCCCATGCGCCGCCGATAGCAGGGCGGTCGCTAGGCGCTCCGTCAGCCCTGGCGTCGCCTCCACGCCCAATTCGGAAAGATACTCCGCGATCGAGGTCACAAAGAGCCCGTATCCCTTTCGTGCGATCTCAGTTTGCCCGAAATAAACCCCGTCGGGAAAACGCCTGTCCTCAACTGTGCCGGCCATCGAATAGAGCGATCGAAAATGATCGGGATTGTCGACCCAATAATCGATATAGGCCTGCATGACGCGCCGCAGCCGGGCCTCGCCGCTCGATTGGAGCGCGCGGACTTGTTCGAGCCGATCCGCCATTTCCTCGAGATTCCTCTCCTTCACTGCCATCAGTAGCAGGATCTTGGTCGGAAAGTATTTGAGAACCGTGCCCTTCGAGTAACCGAGCGCATCGGCAATCTTCTGGATCGAAACCGTTTCGAGTGTGCCGCTCGCGAATTGCTTTCGCGCTGTTTCAAGGATTCGAGCCTGCAACGCTTGCTTGTCAGCTTGTTTGCGCGCGCGCTTCTGAAAGCGCCGCATCGCCTTAGGGTTTCCTGATCTCTCGACCGACATCCGAATCTCCGCCCGGGGTCTCCTGCAGCTACATGGCAAAAACGCCCTTCGATTCGTGGGCTTGCCAACTCTCATTATAAATGACTATAGTCAATTAACTACACGAAACGACAGTGGGAGGGAAGCGGTGGCAGCATCGGCACTGGAGTACGCCTGCAGCGATTTTGATCCGTTCGCCTGGGACACTCGCATCGACCCCTATCCGGCCTATGCCGCGCTTCGCGCGAAGGCGCCCATCGTCCGCCTTGAGAAGTACGGCATCTTCGCCGTGCCGCGTTTTGCCGAGATCAAGGCGGTCTTTGCGGACCATCTGAACTTCAGTAATGCCGGTGGTGCCGGCATCGTCAATTATTTCAAGGAGAAGCCGTGGCGTCCGCCGAGCATTGTCCTTGAAGCTGACCCGCCGCTACATACACGCACCCGAAAGGTGCTGGCGCGGATCATGTCGCCGGGGGCGATGCGGGGCCTAGAGAACGGCTTCAAGGCCAAGGCTGTCGCGCTGGTCAATGAATTGATCGAAAAGAGATCGTTCGACGCAGTCCGCGATCTTGCCGAAGTATTTCCGGTGACCGTATTTCCGGACGCCCTGGGCATCGACAACGAAGGCCGCGAAAATTTTCTGACCTACGGCGCAATGGTCTTTGCCGGCATGGGGCCCGAGAACGACTACTTTCGAACTCTCATGGCCCAGGCACCTCAAGTCTTGCCCTGGGTCGCCGCAAAATGCCAACGGGAGGCATTGGCTCCCGGCAGTTTTGGCGCGCAGGTCTACGAGGCTGCCGATAGCGGCGAAATCACCCAGGACGAAGCGCCTCTGCTCGTTCGGTCCTTTCTCTCGGCGGGGCTGGATACGACAATCAGTGCCATAGGCATGGCTCTCTTTAGTTTGACCCGTCATCCGGAGCAGTGGGCCGTACTGGCTGCCAATCCTTCGCTGGCGCGCGCGGCATTCGATGAGAGCCTGCGCTATGATTCCGCCGCACCTTACGTCTTCCGGACCACACCGCATGAAACCGAGATCGCAGGGGTGCCGATCGGTAAGCACGAGAAACTGTTACTGCTGATTGGTTCGGCAAATCGCGACGAAACGCGGTGGGAACGGCCCGACCAGTTCGACATCACCCGGCGCGTTTCAGGGCATATCGGCTTCGGCACCGGGATCCACGGCTGCGTGGGGCAGATGATCGCGCGGCTCGAAGGCGAAGCCGTTCTGGCGGCCTTGGCGGCGAGCGTCGCGTCAATCGAGACAACGGGCGAGCCGGTATACCGCGACAGCAGCGGATTGCGGGCCCTCAGCTCACTGCCGGTACGCGTTACGACGAAATAGCGCCAGCCCGGGCTCTTTGCAGCGGCTGTCATTGCGCGTCAGGACGGCTGAAGGACCTGCTTCCTTTGCGAGCTTATTGTCCCGAAAGGGTTGTGTTGTGACGCCGTGCAAGCCCCGCTGCTTCCTCGACGTAGTTGCTATAGTTCAGCACGCCTTTCGCATGGAAGTTCGTTGAGCCGAGAAGGGATCTTGTTCTTGTAAACGAGCTTCCCCAAGGGCCCCCGAAGGATCAACGATCGTCTTGCTGACGTTTGCATCGAAAATCGCGGGCCCTCTATCAAGTCTCGCGAAATGCGCCATCTTCGTCGTCGTGGCGAACCCCAGGCCGGTCACCAGATCAACGCGGGCGGCGAGCAGCGCATCGCGCTGCGAGTCCGTGCTCTGGCGCTCGGAGTCCGACGACACGCGCATGTAGCCAACCAACATAGGCGGATACGCATCGGCAATAGGTTTCCGTATTGCAGCGCGTGGAGACAGAGTTTTCCGCATGTTTTTTGCGCCACCAGGCGTTTAGTTTAGGACGCCACTACAAGATTCGGTAGTTGGCTAAAGACACTTTGAGGCCCTAGGGTCCGGCCGCCTTCCCCGCCGATTATCATCGACGAACAGAAGTGGACGCAAGCGCACGTGAAGCCCCCAGCGCCTGCCGGTCACCTTCCGCCCTTCCATCGCGTAGAGACTGAAGTGTCACCATGTCCGAACAACCCTTGCCGACGCTGCCGATGTGGCGCGTCGATCACATTGAGCCCTCGCCCAAGATGTTGGCGCTACGCGCCAACGGTCCGATCCACCGCGTGCGCTTCCCGTCGGGGCACGAAGGCTGGTGGGTGACAGGCTACGACGAGGCCAAGGCGGTGCTGTCCGACGCGGCGTTCCGGCCCGCGGGAATGCCGCCGGCGGCATTCACCCCGGATTCGGTAATTCTCGGTTCGCCGGGGTGGCTGGTCTCGCACGAGGGGGGCGAGCATGCCCGGTTACGCACGATCGTGGCGCCGGCCTTCAGCGACCGCAGGGTGAAGCTGCTCGCGCAGCAGGTCGAGGCGATCGCCGCGCAGTTGCTCGAGACGCTGGCGGCCCAGCCCCAGCCCGCCGACCTGCGGCGCCACCTCTCCTTTCCGCTTCCGGCCATGGTCATCAGCGCGTTGATGGGCGTGCTCTACGACGATCACGCGTTTTTCGCCGGGCTCTCCGACGAGGTAATGACGCACCAGCATGAAAGCGGCCCGCGCAGCGCGTCGCGCCTGGCCTGGGAAGAACTGCGCGCCTACATTCGCGGAAAGATGCGGGACAAGCGCCAGGATCCGGGCGACAACCTGCTGACGGATTTGCTCGCGGCGGTCGACCACGGCAAGGCGACCGAGGAAGAGGCGATCGGCCTGGCCGCGGGCATGCTGGTGGCGGGGCACGAGAGCACCGTCGCGCAGATCGAATTCGGCCTGCTGGCCATGTTCCGCCATCCGCAACAGCGCGAACGCCTGGTCGGCGATCCATCCCTGGTGGACACGGCGGTGGAGGAAATCCTGCGCATGTACCCGGTGGGCGTGGGCTGGGACGGCATCATGCGCTATCCGAGGACCGACGTGACCATCGCGGGCGTGCATATTCCCGCGGAGAGCAAGGTGCTGGTCGGACTGCCGGCGACGTCGTTCGATCCGCGCCATTTCGACGATCCGGAAATCTTCGACATCGGGCGCGACGAAAATCCGCACCTAGCGTTCTCCTACGGTCCGCACTACTGCCTCGGCATGGCGCTGGCCAGGCTGGAACTCAAAGTGGTGTTCGGTTCGATCTTCCAGCGCTTTCCCGCGCTGCGCCTGGCCGTGGCGCCCGAAGAACTGAAGTTGCGCAAGGAGATCATCACTGGCGGGTTCGAAGAGCTGCCGGTGCTCTGGTGATGCGCGGACGCCCCCGGGAATCGCGATCTTCTCCGCAATTTGCCGGCGCGCCTGGCGCGCGCCGTTCAGATCAGCCAGCCAACAGTTAAGCAAGATGGACGTGCAAGAAACCACAGCAGCATGCCGGGACGCCTTCGCCGAACTGGCTTCGCCAGCGTGCATCGACGACCCGTATCCGTTCCTGCGATGGTTGCGCGAGCACGATCCGGTGCATCGCGCGGCGTCGGGCCTCTTTCTGTTGAGCCGCCACGCCGACATCTACTGGGCGCTCAAGGCCACGGGGGATGCGTATGCGTTTCGGGGACCGGCGCCCGGCGAACTGGCGCGCTATTTCCCGCGCGCGGCGACCAGCCTGTCGCTCAATCTGCTGGCGTCCACGCTGGCGATGAAGGACCCACCGACGCATACGCGTCTGCGCCGGCTGATCTCGCGCGATTTCACCATGCGCCAGATCGACGACCTGCGGCCGAGCATCGCGCGCATCGTCGCAGCGCGCCTGGACGGCATGGCGCCCGCGCTGGAGCGCGGGGAGGCGGTGGACCTGCATCGGGAATTCGCGCTGGCCTTGCCCATGCTAATCTTCGCCGAACTGTTCGGCATGCCCCGAGACGACATGTTCGGGCTCGCCGCCGGCATCGGCGCCATTCTGGAAGGCCTAAGCCCGCACGCCAGCGATCCCCAGCTCGCCGCGGCGGACGCGGCCAGCGCCAGCGTGCAGGCCTACTTCGGCGACCTCATAGAGGGCAAGCGCACCGATCCCCGCCACGACATCGTGTCGATGCTGGTCGGCGCACACGAGCACGATGCCGACACGCTGTCGGATGCGGAGTTGATCAGCATGCTGTGGGGCATGCTGCTGGGCGGCTTCGCCACCACTGCCGCGACCATCGACCATGCGGTCCTGGCGATGCTGGCGTATCCCGAACAGCGGCACTGGCTGCAGGGAGACGCCGCGGGGGTGAAGGCATTCGTCGAAGAAGTCCTGCGCTGCGACGCGCCCGCCATGTTCAGCTCCATTCCGCGTATCGCCCAGCGCGACATCGAACTAGGCGGCGTGGTGATCCCGAAGAACGCGGACGTGCGGGTGCTGATCGCGGCCGGCAATCGCGACCCGGACGCCTTCGCCGACCCCGACCGCTTCGATCCCGCGCGGTTCTACGGCACCAGTCCTGGCATGTCGACCGACGGGAAGATCATGCTGAGCTTCGGCCACGGCATCCACTTCTGCCTCGGTGCGCAACTGGCCCGGGTGCAGTTGGCCGAGAGCCTGCCGCGGATCCAGGCGCGCTTCCCCACGCTGGCATTGGCCGAGCAGCCCACCCGGGAGCCCTCCGCGTTCCTTAGGACATTCCGCGCGCTGCCGGTGCGGCTGCATGAGCACGCTGGCTGAGATGCGCGTCGTGGTCGACCAGGATCTGTGCGGAACCACCGGGCAGTGCGTGCTGACGCTGCCGGGCACCTTTCGGCAGCGCGAACCGGACGGCGTGGCCGAAGTGTGCGTGGCGACGGTCCCGCAGGTGCTGCACGCCGCCGTGCGGCTCGCGGCCAGCCAGTGCCCGGTCGCCGCCATTCGGGTCATCGAAAGCGACGCTGGCGATGACGAGCGCGCCACCGCCGACCCCGCGCCTTCTCCGGCGAGGCCGAGCGGCAGGCCGCGAAAGACCAACGCAATCCACGAGGACACGATCGGACGGTTTGAAGGCAAGGTGGCCGTGGTGACCGGCGCCGGCGCCGGCATCGGCAAGGCATGCGCCCTAGCCATCGCGCGCGAGGGCGGCAGAGTGGTGGTGGCCGACATTGATGGCTCGGCGGCCATCGCCTGCACCGCGCAGATCGCGGCCGAAGCGGGCCACGCGCTGGCGCTGGCGATGGACATCGCCGATGCGCAGGCGGTGGCAGCGCTGTTCGAGACGGCGGAGCGGCACTTCGGTGGGGTCGACCTGCTGGTGAACAACGCGAGCGCCATGCATCTGACCCCGCGCGACCGAGCGATCCTCGACTTGGACCTGGCGGTCTGGGATCAGACCATGGCGACCAATCTGCGCGGTAGCCTGCTCTGCTGCCGGCAGGCCATCCCACGGATGATCGCCCGCGGCGGCGGCGCCATCGTCAACATGTCGTCGTGCCAGGGGCTCAGCGGTGACACCGCGCAGACGTCCTACGCCGCGTCGAAGGCGGCGATGAACATGCTATCGGCCTCGCTCGCCACCCAGTACGGTCATGCGCAGATCCGCTGCAACGCGGTTGCGCCGGGTCTCATCATGACCGAGCGTCTCCTCGCCAAGCTGGACGAGCGCATGCAGCGGCATCTGCGCCGGCACCAGCTCCTGCCGCGCGTCGGCCGTCCCGAGGACGTGGCCGCGCTGGTGGCGTTCCTGCTTTCGGAGGATGCTGCGTTCATCACCGGCCAGGTCGTGTGCATTGACGGCGGCATGCTGGCGCATGTGCCGACGTACGCCGACGGTGGCAACAGCCGCGCCGCGCGGCCTGCCGGCAACACCGCCGAAGCGCCTGCGGCGCCGCGCTGCTGATGGACATGCTGCTCAACCCCCTGGCTCGTCGGCACCGGCTGCGGTACGACATCCCGGTCGTGCCCGGCGCTTTCCCCCTGGTCGGGCATCTTCCCGCCATCGTCTGCGACCTGCCGCGCCTGCTGGGGCGCGCGGAACGGATGCTGGGCAGCCACTTCTGGCTGGATTTCGGCCCTGCCGGACACCTGATGACGTGCGTGGATCCGGATGCGTTCGCACTGCTCCGGCACAAGGACGTGTCCTCGGCGCTGATCGAAGAGATCGCGCCCGAGTTACTTGGCGGAACGTTGGTCGCCCAGGACGGCGGCGCGCACCGGCAGGCGCGCGATGCGATCAAGGCGGCGTTCCTGCCCAAAGGGCTGACTCAGGCCGGCATCGGCGACCTGTTCGCGCCCGTCATCTGGGCGCGGGTGCAGGCGTGGCGTGACCGCGGCGACGTAACCATCCTGCGCGAAACCGGCGACCTGATGCTCAAGCTCATCTTCAGCCTCATGGGTATCCCCGCGCAGGACTTGCCGGGATGGCATCGCAAGTACCGGCAACTGCTGCAGTTGATCGTCGCGCCCCCGGTCGACCTGCCCGGTCTGCCCTTGCGGCGCGGCCGCGCCGCCCGCGACTGGATCGACGCGCAGTTGCGCCAGTTCGTCCGCGACGCGCGCGCGCATGCCGCGCGCACCGGGTTGATCAACGACATGGTGAGCGCCTTCGATCGCAGCGACGATGCGCTCTCTGATGACGTCCTGGTCGCCAATATCCGATTGCTGCTGCTTGCCGGTCACGACACCACCGCCTCGACGATGGCCTGGATGGTGATCGAGCTGGCGCGGCAGCCTGTGCTGTGGGACGCCCTGGTCGAGGAGGCGCAACGCGTGGGCGCGGTGCCGACCCGGCACGCGGACCTGGCGCAGTGTCCAGTCGCCGAGGCCCTGTTCCGCGAGACGCTGCGCGTGCATCCGACGACCACGCTCCTGCCGCGGCGGGCGCTGCAGGAATTGCAACTCGGCCAACGGCGCATTCCCGCGGGCACCCATCTGTGCATCCCGCTGCTGCATTTCTCGACCTCGGCGCTGCTGCACGAGGCGCCTGATCAGTTCCGCCTGGCGCGGTGGCTGCAACGCACGGAGCCGATCCGGCCGGTGGACATGCTGCAGTTCGGTACCGGCCCACACGTCTGCATCGGCTACCACCTGGTATGGCTCGAACTGGTGCAGTTCTGCATCGCCTTGGCGCTGACCATGCACAAGGCCGGGGTGCGGCCGCGGTTGTTGAGCAGCGCCGAAAAAGGCCGGCGCTATTACCCGACCGCACATCCGTCCATGAAAATCCGCATCGGATTCTCATGAGCTGGCATCGCTTGCGCCCGTATGGCGAGGCAGCGACACCGGCAACACCGCGGCGGCCCGCCGCTCGCCGTGGCCGTTTCCTGCAGGTACAAGGACATGAACAGCATGCAGACCGGTTCCACGCTACACGACGACCGAACTGGCGTTTCCGGGCTCGGCGGATTGGGCGCGCAGACGCGCGGCGCTTCCGACAGGCTGCTGCCGGAGATCTGGATGCACGACGGTGCAAAGCGGGTCGAACAAGCGCTCGCGCGCCTTCTCTGCGCCGAAGACAACGGTGAGACCGAGCTGATGGCGGCGATGCGCTACGCCACCTTGCATGGCGGGAAGCGCACCCGCGCCTTGCTCTGTCTGGCCGCCGGCGCACTGGCCGACACGCCGGCGCACATGCTCGACGACGTCGGCGCCGCCATCGAGATGATGCACGCCTGTACCCTGGTCCACGACGACCTGCCCGCGATGGACAATGACGTGCTTCGCCGCGGCCTTCCGACCGTGCACGTCAAGTTCGGCGAAGCCACCGGGATCCTGGTCGGCGACGCGCTGCAGGCGCACGCCTTCCTGACCCTGGCGAGCCTGGATGCGCCGGGCGACAATCCTATCGCGCTCGTGCGCGAACTGGCGCGGGCGGTGTCCGCCGAGGGTGCCGCAGGCGGGCAGGCCATCGATCTGTCGCTGGTCGGAAAGCACGTCGAGCTGGACAGGATCGTCGCGATGCACCGGATGAAGAGCGGAGCGCTAGTGCGCGCGTCCGTTCGCATGGGCGCGCTATGCGCCATCGCGGAGGATGCCGCGCACACTGCGCTGTACTGTGCGCTCGATCGCTACAGCGCCTGTTTCGGCCTGGCGTTGCAGGTGGTCGATGACATTCTCGATGCGACAGCGGATACCGCGACGCTCGGCAAGACCCCCGGCAAGGACGCGGCGGCGCAGAAGCCGACCTGCGCGTCGATCATGGGGTTGCAGGCTGCGCGCCAGTTCGCGTTCGATCTACTACGCGACGCCGGAGAGGCCATCGTCCCGCTGGGGCCGCGTGCGGAACGGTTGGGGCAGATGCTGCAGCGGGCCAACGCGCACCTGTTCAAGCACGCGCCATGCGCATGAGCGCGCCCGTGCGCATGAAGTCGCCCCTGTGCCGCTGCGATCGGCCGGCGGTAGCGTGCATGCTGCACCGTGTCCGAGTCCGCGGCGCCGATCGCAGCGGTTGCCCTGCACGGCCGCGGCGCGCTGCGGCCAAGCCTATGCGGCGGACCGGCGCCAGCGTCGGTGGCAAGTCGCCGCGCCAGAGCAGTGCGGCCGTCCGGCGCTGCCCATCGGCCGGGCCGCGACGGACCTGCGGCGACGTGCGCGGCGTCTGCCCGATCCTGGTTCTCGTCAACCGTCTGCAGAAGGAAGATCCCGCGTGAACGCGCAGTCCGAACATATCCTTTCCGAATTGCGCCACCTGCTGAGCGAGATGAGCGACGGCGGCAGCGTCGGTCCGTCCGTCTACGACACCGCGCGAGCTCTGCAATTCCACGGCAACGTCACCGGTCGGCAGGACGCCTACGCGTGGCTCATCTCGCAGCAACAGGCCGATGGCGGATGGGGAAGCGCGGACTTCCCGCTGTTCCGCCATGCGCCCACGTGGGCGGCGTTGCTGGCATTGCAGCGTGCCGATCCTCTTCGCGCCGCTGCCGACGCAGTCCAGGCTGCAACACGGTTCCTCGAACGCCAGCCCGATCCCTACGCGCATGCGGTGCCGGAAGACGCGCCGATCGGCGCGGAGCTGATCCTGCCGCAATTTTGCTGCGAGGCCGCATCCTTGCTGGGCGGCGTGGCGTTCCCGCGCCACCCGGCGCTGTTGCCGTTGCGGCAAGCGTGCCTGGCCAAGCTGGCGGCGGTGGCGACGTTGCCGAGCGGCCATCCGTTGCTGCACTCCTGGGAAGCCTGGGGGACCTCGCCGACCACCGCATGCCCGGACGACGACGGCAGCATCGGCATCAGTCCGGCGGCGACCGCCGCGTGGCGTGCGCACGTCCTGACACAGGGGAGCACGCCGCAGGTCGGGCGCGCGGACGCGTATCTAAAGGCGGCATCGAAGGCGACGCGCAGCGGCATCGAAGGTGTTGTTCCCAACGTCTGGCCGATCAATGTGTTCGAACCATGCTGGTCGCTGTACACCCTGCATCTGGCCGGGTTGTTCGCGCATCCCGCGCTCACTGAGGCGGTGCGCGCGATCGTCGCGCAGCTCGATGCCCGCCTGGGCGTGCGCGGTCTCGGCCCGGCCTTGCACTTCGCAGCCGATGCGGACGACACCGCCATTGCGTTGTGTGTCCTGCGCCTGGCAGGCCGCGAGCCTGCGGTCGATGCCTTGCGCCATTTCGAAATCGGCGAGCTGTTCGTCACCTTCCCCGGCGAGCGCAATGCCTCGGTGTCGACCAACATCCATGCCTTGCATGCGTTGCGATTGTTGGGAAAGCCCGCCGCCGGCACCAGCGCCTATGTCGAGGCCAATCGCAACCCGCACGGTCTATGGGACAACGAAAAATGGCACGTTTCATGGCTGTATCCCACCGCGCATGCCATCGCTGCGCTGGCGCAAGGCAACCCCCAGTGGCGCGACGAGCGCGCGCTGGCGGCGCTACTGCAGGCGCAGCGCGACGACGGCGGCTGGGGCGCCGGTCGCGCGTCCACATTCGAGGAAACCGCCTATGCGCTGTTCGCGTTGCATGTGATGGACGGGAGCGAAGAGCCGACAGGGCGCCGGCGCATCGCGGAGGCGGTGGCGCATGCGCTGGAGTGGATGCTCGCCCGCCATGCGGCGCACGCATTGCCGCAGACGCCGCTGTGGATCGGTAAGGAACTGTATTGCCCCACGCGGGTCGTGCGTGTGGCCGAACTTGCTGGGTTGTGGCTGGCGCTTCATTGGGGGCGGCGCGCCCTGGCCGAGAGAGCAGGAGGAGCGGCGCCATGATCCAGACCGAACGCGCGCTGCAGCAGGTGCTGGAGTGGGGGCATTCCCTGAACGGGTTCGCCGACGAGCATGCCATGGAAGCGGTCAGGGGCGGCCAGTACATCCTGCAGCGCATCCATCCGAGCCTGCTCGACACCAGCGCCCGCACCGGCCGCGATCCGCAAGACGAAACGCTGATCGTGGCGTTCTATCGCGAACTGGCGCTGCTGTTCTGGCTCGACGATTGCAACGACGTTGGCCTGATCGCGCCGGAGCAGCTCGCCGCTGTGGAGCAGGCGCTGGGGCAGGGCGTGCCGTGCGCGCTCCCCGGATTCGAGGGCTGCGCTGTGCTGCGCACCTCGCTGGCCGCACTCGCCTACGATCGTCGCGACTATGCTCAGCTTCTCGACGATACCCGGCGCTACTGCGCGGCGCTGCGCGCCGGACACGTGCGGGCGGCAGGGGCGGAACGCTGGTCCTACGCCGAGTACCTGCACAACGGCATCGATTCGATCGCCTACGCGAATGTGTTCTGTTGCCTGTCTTTGCTGTGGGGGCTGGACATGGAGACCTTGCGCGCGCGTCCGGCGTTTCGCCAGGTCCTGCGGCTCATCTCCGCGATAGGGCGTCTGCAGAACGATCTGCATGGACGCGACAAGGACAGCTCGGCCGGCGAGGCCGACAACGCGGCGATCCTGCTGCTGCAGCGCTACCCGGCTATGCCTGTGGTGGAGTTCCTCAAGGACGAGCTGGCCGGCCATACGCGCATGCTGCACCACCTGATGGCGGAAGAATGCTTTCCCGCGCCGTGGGGAGCGTTGATCGAGGCCATGGCGGCCATCCGCGCGCAGTACTACCAGACCTCGACCAGCCGCTACCGCAGCGACGCTGCGGGGGCAGGCCAGCGTGCGCCGGGCTGAACTTGCGGGACGCGGCGGCGTGCGCCCGCTGCCGTCGCTCCGATCCGACGCAACGCCGTCGCCCGACGGAGCGAGCGTGAGCGACACCGCCCTGAGCCGGTGCACGGACGTCTATCTGGACATCGTGCTGGATCGGCGAACGGCGAAGGCCACGCTCGCCGGCGGCTGGAAGTATATCGGTTTCGAACCCTGCGCATTGCCCGACTTGGACCTGGCGCAGATCGAGCGCTGCGCCTGGCTGCTGGCAAGATTATGCGCGACGCGGACTCTATAGCGGTCACCGAGAAACCCGGTACCAAACCTTCCAGCGTCATGCCGACGAAGGTCGCGGAGATGAAGACCGCATTCTGGGCTAGGGTCGAAAAGCTCGTCTTCAGCATCAGGCTCAGCACGGTATTGGCAATGTAGATGTCGAAACCGTCGAAAAACGTTCCTATGCCGATCAGCAGTATGATGCGGCGATAGAATGGCCCGACCGGCAGTCGAGCAAGACGAGCGCCTGCGTTCACGGATGTCGACGTTGACTCTCTCCATTGATGCGGCCCGCCTTCTTCGAACGTCTGCCGCTTGTCGTTCTGTTAGTTCAGCCGCTTCTGGTTGGCCGTGTCGCGATACCAGTCGAACGGCTGCTCGTGCGTGGCGATCATCACGCTCTTGGTCTCGAGGTGGTCGTCGAAGGTCTGGGTGCCACATTCGCGGCCGGTGGCGGCGAGGCCGCCTCAGGGCGAGGCGGGGTCGAGCCGGTGATGATCGTTGACCCAGACGACGCCGGCCGACGGAGGCGGCAACTCGATCCGCGCGGGCGACGTCACGGGTGCGATCGCTGCGGCAAGGCTGAAGGGGAAGTCGTTGGCAATCCTTGGGGCAGTCAATCCCAAGCACCTACCTGGGTTGGCAGGTTCCAAATTAGACTGCGGTGCTTAGACTCGTCGAGCGAATGCAACTCGCAGCGTTTGGCGAAACAAGATCACCTTGTAACACTAATCGTCCTCCTCGCTTCCTTCGGAAGGCTGCCAGGCTTGTCGACGCCGGTAAAATGAGCCCTTCCTTTCGGAAAGGGCAGGATCCAGATGACGCTCTCATGGCGAAAAGCACAAGTGCTCGGCAGGCCCAAGGGTCAGGGGCTCGCAGCGAGAACCTTCGTCCGAAGCCGCCGTCGAAGGCGGCCTTCTGAGGCGGGATGAGAGCCGGAGGCGGAAACTAAAGGGGATGAATGTTCGGGGCACATCCATTCCGCTCACGTCCAAGGTATCGGTCCTGTGCTCCAACCTTCAACCCTGCGATCGAAAAGCGGTGCATCATGACAAGAGAGCCGGGCGTCACCTCGGCGAACGCAAGTATTCGGGCAAGAATCGTCTGGACGATTGTCCTCGGCTTTGCCGCCGATCCTTTGATGCGTTGGAGTTGGCCGGACCCTGGGCAATATCTTGGCAGCATGACTCAGTTCATCAAGGCCTGTGGCGGACGAGCATTCGAGCATGGCACAGCATACGTCACGGGAGAGACTCGCGCGGCGGCCCTGTGGCTGCCTCCGGGCGTGCAGCAGGATGAGGATGCGCTGGACGCAATCATGGCGCTGTCCCTGCGCCCTGAAATCAGCGAACATATGGCACACCTGCGCCAGGGAATGGCCGAACATCATCCCTCCGAGCCACATTGGTATTTGCCCCTGATCGCTGTCGATCCGAACTGGGCCGGACAAGGGCTTGGCACATTGCTGATGAAGTACGCTCTTCAACGCTGTGATGAGCAGGGCCTCGCTGCCTACCTCGAAAGTTCGAATCCTGAAAACATTCCGTTTTACCAACGCCACGGGTTCAAGATTATTGGAGAGATACAGCACGGGTGCTCACCGCCACTTACGCCGATGTTGCGAAAGACGCGGTGAACGGAATTCGGAGACGCTTCGCATGCTGCGGCTCCCGAAGCGTCCTTGGAGACGAACTGAGGCGCATTGCCTCATCCGGATTGTTACTGGACAACTTCTCGCCGGTGATTGGGTCGCTGCCATCGAATTGGTCCGGTGGCGTCTATGGCGGGAAAGATCAGCATGGGCGCGCGGCGGCAGGTGGTGTCGGCCGAACGGGATCGTTGCCGGTCGGCCACCCGGGCGGAAAAGAGGCGCATCTCGATGCGATATGCGCCACGACCGGCTGGCATCGCAAGTATGCGGTGCGTGCAATTCGGGCACGCGCAACAGTTGGACCGAGGCCGGTCGAGGCACCGCGAGAGCACAAGCGAGGATATGGGGCTACGATCAAGGACGCGATGACCGCAGTGTGGGGGCGGGCTCAAGGGCCGGGTTTCGTCAACTCCTGCAGCTACGCCAATCATGAGGCTGGCTCCTTTTGTGTCTCGATCGACGGCAGTGGCCCACCGTGGATCTTTGCCTCAAAACTCCGCAGCCGCTGATAGATCGAGATCAGTTCGACGATCGTGCTCCAGGAGTTGACGAGATACTGAAACGAGGTTCGTACTTGCGTGAACGCGTTGAGGATCTGGTTCATCGCGCCGAGGGTGATCCTGCCCGCGATGATTGTGGGCGCAAGCAGCAGATAAGGAAAGATGACGTCAGTCTGCAGATAGACGATCCGGCCGATATTGAAGTACATGAAGTTCAGATAGAGCCGGAAGTAATTCCTGCGAATGTCGCTAAACAGCACGCTCAATGTCGGCGCATTGGCACGCGCCGTATCATCCTCGCCGAGCACGAGCTCCTTGCGATAGGCCGCTTCGACCCGCTGGTTGAAAAATTCAATTCCGGGCAGGCGGATGCCGATAAGCGCGAGAACGCCGGTGCCCAGGATCGACCAGATCACCGCGGCGAACACCAGCGGATAGGCAATCGAGCCGAACAGAGGCAGCTCCGTGACGTTGCTGGACAGCCTCACCAGAACCGGCAGGAACGCCAACAGTGTCAGCACCGCGCTGATGAGATTGACGCCTAGACCTTCCATGGTGCTGGCAAAGCGCATGGTGTCTTCCTGAATCCGCTGGGAGGCGCCTTCGATCGTGCGCAGCCGCGGCCAGTTGGCGACATAAAAATCGTTCATCGCCGTGCGCCAGCGGAAGATGTAGTGGCTGACGAAGAATCGCGTCATCACGCCGACCACGACGGCCACGAGCGCTATGCCGGCAAAGGTCGACAACTCGCTGTAGAACTGCTCGACCGTGACCGGCGCCGACTTCGAAAGCGCAGCCTGGATCATGTCATAGAACGGTCCATACCAGCTGTTGATCGCGACCGAGACCTGGACCTGAAAGTAAGAGGTGAACAGGATCAGCGCCGAACCAAGAATGGACCACGTCGCCCAGGGATGCGGGGCAAATAACATCCATGCAGCCGCGAACACCGTAACGGCCAGCGCAAAATAGAGATCAAACCACAGCGCCGAGGCCGACCAGAACGTCGCAAGCCCGACCGGCTTCTCCGGGGCTGGAAAGAGATTGCCGGCAAATACATACCAAAACGCCATCGCCAACGCCGTCCAAAGAATTGACGACGCAAAGAACAACTTTGGTCGAGGGAAGAATGAAACGAACATGCTCGCTGTCCTTTATCGACTCAGAACTTCAGCTCAGAAGATGAACACACCGCGGCCGCTGGCCACCACCGGTCGGCAAGCGTTATCGGCGATCTGGGCATTGGCGGTGTGGTAGGAAGCCTCGGGTGGAGAACGGCTCGCTCAACCAATAAGCAAAATCCTTCGGGCCGCATCCTTCATCCCGTGTTTCGCATGCTCTGTCGACCGCGGGACACAGCGGCATCTGCGACGAACGGGTCAGCATCTGCAGGACATTGATTCAATCGAATAGACTTCATCTGATCTCTCGGAGCCGGTGAGTGCAACACGAGCATGGTCGTAACGGGGTCTTTAGTGGCGGCACGGGACAAGAGCAAGAGTTTTGCAAACCGCTTCACTCTTCTCACTTGCGGTGTGGCTTGCGACGATCTGACTTGCGTGCGCTTACTCCGCTGAAATCAGCGGCCGCAATCTATGCTCGCACGCGAAGGTGGATTGCGACGCTGTTGGAGATGATCTGCACCGCAACCTGACGCAGCGTTCGGTTCACGCATTTCTTTCAGCGCAAATGTTGCGATGCAGTTGCAGCAATTCGCGCGGACGTGGTTAAGACGCATGAGGCTCGGGGCACTGAAGAGATGAGAGTAGAACTGAAGAACTTGTTGCTTGCGACTGTGAGCATTGTGGGGCTTGGCGCGTTGGTGCCCGCATTCGGCGCGGATCTGGCTGCGCAGCCGGCCAAGCCTCTCTACACCAATGCCCCGCGGCCCGTCGCGGCTGCAATCTACGACTGGAGCGGCTACAACGTCGGTATGAACGGCGGCTTTGGTTCAAGTTCGAATTGCTGGGATTCCGATGGTGGCAAGCCTGAGGGCTGCCATGATGCCACCGGCGGAAGCGTGGGCGGGCAGATCGGCTGTCGATGGCAGACGGGCCCGATCGTGCTTGGTGTTGAAGGCCAGGGGAACTGGGCTCATTTGACTGGTTGGAATCCCAGCGTGGCTTTTTTGGATATCAACCAGACCAAGATTGATGCGTTCGGCCTGGTAACGGGGCAGATCGGTTATGCCTTCGACAACGTACTACTTTACGCCAAAGGTGGCGCCGCGGTGACGAGCAATACGTTTCGGGTCATCTGGACGACGGGCGACTTAGGTGGAGAAAGCAAGCACGTTCTTTGGGGCGCCGCGTTGGCAGCCGGTTTCGAGTACGGCTTCGCACCGAATTGGTCGATTGGATTCGAGTACGCACACCTGTTCATGCGGCCAACCATGGTCGGCTTCACCGAGCCCGCTGGTGGGGTCGACCGCATCCGCCAGGATCTCGATCTTATGACTGCACGGCTCAACTATCAGTTTGGCGGCCCGATTCTTCTCAAATATTGATCTATCGTTCAAAAAGGTGGATAAGGCCTTGGCCTATGGCCCGGGGCCTATTTTGGTGGGCCAGGCATGGCACGGAGCGCCGCGACTGGCGCGGTTGACCGGCTTTCAATTACCCATAACTTTCTCCGCTTGAGCTGATCCGCTGATCAGCAAAATCTTGAAGAATAACTTGTGTTCCTTGCTGAGCACCTGATGCGCGAGGGGGTGCTCTATGGGGCTCACATTGAGGGATCGATCGGCAAAAGGCCGTTTGCGATTTTTAGGCGGTGAATGTTGGATTGATCGAGAGACTAGTGGATGCCAGTTTAGGGACGCGCGGCTCGGCGACAGATTCCGCTGCTCACGCAGATTGGAAGCGCCATCGGACAAAGTATTCCGCTCGTCTGCCAATTGGGCGAATACCAAGGCAGCTTATCGCTTCTTCTCTAATGACCGGGTCAGCGAAGCGGACATTCTGGCGGGCCACTTTCAATCGGCGCGTGAGCGCACGATTGCCGCCGGCGGTCCGGTTCTAGTGCTCGATGATACGACCGAGTTCAGCTATCAAAGATAGAACTCCGACCGATCCGAATCACGAAGAGCATAAACAGCGGCCGGGGACAAGGCGGGCTACCTGAGCTCGCACACGGTTTGCGGCATCCTGATGCACTCGAGCCTGGCGGTGACGACTGAAGGGCTCCGCTTGGGCTAGCCGCCGTCAAATTCCGGACCCAGAAGAAATTCAAGGGGCCGCCGCGCTCAAGAAGACTAGGATCCAAATTCAATTGAGCCAATATGCGACGAGAGCGGCAAGATGCGCAGCGGCCAAGAAATTCCGGCCGAGCTTGTCGCACCGCGGGGCGATGCGCCGGGAGTCCTTGAGCCTGCAAAAGCAGTGTTCGAGACGTTTCGGCCTTTGTAGGCGCATTTGTTGAAGCGCTGGATGGCAACACGGTTAGATTTATTGGGGATTACGGGTTTCGCGCCGCGACGAATGATTTCGCCGCGAAGCTTGTCGCCGTCGTACCCTTTGTCGGCGAGGAGCGCACTCATAGGTGGCGCGAGCGCCAGCACATCAGGAGCCGCTGCGATACCGGCATCCTGGCCTGCCGTCAGATGCAGGACGACCGGCCGGCAAAGGAATCGCTCAGCGTATGGAGTTTCCTCGTACGGCCTGCACGCGAGCGGCCGATTGCTTGATTGTGCTCCCCCTTTTCCGCCGGAGGCACACCGGTGAGCTTTAATCGAGGTCGAATCGAGCGACAGCACAACCCCATCTTCGCCAGGCGTGGCCAGCGCTTCGAAGTTGCGCACCATCGTCCTCGCTTGCCCAGCGATGAAGCGATTGTAGATCGTCGTGTAAGGGCTGTGGAAGGAAAATAGAAAACAGCAAGTGTGAATATGGTTGGCTGCGGTCAACCGATCGGCGGAGCGGTGAGGAGGCGGTTTGATCGGCCGCAGGTTGACCGGGCCGTTGCTTTTGCTGCAACAGGCTTAGGGTTGGTGGGGCATAGTATGTTGCAAGCCCTAGTCCGCACTGAAGGACAGCCGCTAAGTCCCGATCTATCTCAGTATAGGCAAGAGCCTCAAAATGTTCGACGACTGGCCTTGAGCGGCCATGCGAACAGCGCCGGCCACGCATCTGGGTCGGTTCTTGCACAATCGATGTCATCGCTTGCGCGCCGCAGCCGACCTGCAGCACCAGACCATTATCCAGGCGCCGACAAATGCAAAAAATCACAAGTCAGAAGAAGTCTCGCGTGCATTAGTCGCGGGTGCCATGCAGAGCGCACGTCTACTACAACATCCGCTAGGTGCCAGCGCCGACGAATGGGTGGCGTTTTTGTGCGGTAACCCACGCGCGCTCGTGGTGCGCCATGACGCAGTGAGTCGGTCGGTTCAATTTAAGAACAAGCTCATTGCGTCGCGAAGCATTGGGGCTTCCGTCCTCGCGCCCGCGCTGCGTATCGGGCGCGCACGTAGAGAAGATGGAGAATGGCCTCGGCTACGTGAAGAAGAACGCGATCGCGGGTCATTCATTTGCGGGTTGGTCGGACCTCGACCTGCTTTGCAGGGTGGCGGCAACCAAGCAGGCCAGCACCCTGCGCTCTGACATCGCCGACATCGCTCGCCAAGCGCTGATGCGGCTCGACCAAGAGATCATTTGTGCCGCGGGCAGCGTGCAATGGCGTGAGCCAACAACCGCGGAAGCGGCCGAACTCCTGGTGAAGCGTCAAGGCGGTGTCGACAGCATGACCTGAGTCCGCGGGACCACTGACCCGGACCCCGACTGACCACAGCTTCACCTTTCCGCCACTGGAAGACCATAAGCTAATCGCAGCGCTTCGGCACGACTAGATCAGCGCCCCCCTGCGTCGTCCCGTGCGCTCTCATCTGGAATGGCTCCGACCGCCCCAGCGCGCCTTGAGGCGCGGCGTGACTCAAGGTGCTTCCACATGACAATTTGAATTTGGAAATTCTTGCTTGGTGGTCGCGCGACCATTGGAATGTTTGTGCACTCGGTCGCGACCTTGGAGACATATGTTTCTTTCTTCCTTTCACTGTTGACAGTTTTCTCTTGTCCTCCATACGAAAGCATGGTCCCAGGATGCGCGTAGTACTCAGCCGCGTCGCTCGCAACATCGGATTACCGTTCGCCTAGTTGATGGAACGTATCAAAAATGAGCCACGGTTCGGAAGTGTCAGTTGAGCGGGTCACAATTCCAATCTTGCGGCGGTGGAGGCAGGAGCGGCGGCGTGTCACCATGACCACCGCCTATGATGCGGTTACGGCAGGCATCGCCGACCCCGTCGTCGACATCATTCTTGTGGGCGACAGTGTTGGCAATGTCTGTCTCGGATTCGACAACACGTTGCCGGTCAGCATGGCAATGATGAACCATCATCTGGAGGCTGTTGCACGCACAAGGCCCCGTGCTCTGCTCGTGGCCGATCTGCCGTTTCTTAGCTTTCACCTTGGTCCGGAGGAGACGATACGTAACGCTGGAGGGTTCCTGCAGCGAGGCGCAGATGCCGTGAAACTCGAGGGCGGGGCCAAGCGCGTGGAAATGGTGCGTGCCTTGGTCGATTGCGAAATTCCTGTCATGGGCCATCTCGGCCTCACCCCGCAAAGCGTCAATGTCATGGGCGGATTCAAGGTGCAGGGCCGGAACGCCGATGACGCTTTACGGCTGCTCGATGACGCTCACCGTCTGCAGGAGGCCGGATGCTTCGCGTTGGTGCTTGAAGGCATTCCGGCCGAGCTAGCCCAGCGAGCGACCGAATCGCTATCGATACCAACCATCGGAATCGGCGCGGGGCCCGACTGCTCGGGCCAAGTGCTCGTGTTCCATGACGTGCTGGGGCTAACCATAGGTCATCGGCCCAAATTCGTTCGCGCCTATGCAGATGGTTTTCAGATGTTACAAGAGGCGCTCTCGCGCTGGGCTGCCGATGTCCGCACCGGTGCGTTCCCGGCGCCGCAGGAGTGCTATCGGCTTCCTGAAAGCCTGAGTGACATTATCGCAACCTGGGCTCCTCCCAACCCAACCTGATGTAAGGTGCAACGATGCAGACGATTACCACGGTCGCTGAGCTTCGTCGTGAGCTAGCGAAGGCTTGCAGCGCGGGCAAACGCGTCGGGTTAGTGCCTACAATGGGGTATTTGCACGATGGCCATCTGGCCCTGGTCGAGGCGAGCCGAGCGCAATGCGATGTCACCGTCGTTAGCATTTTCGTCAATCCGACTCAGTTCGGACCAAACGAGGATCTCAGCAGCTATCCTCGCGATTTCGTGCGCGATGAAAAATTGTGCCGCGATGCCGGTGTTGAGATTGTGTTCGCGCCGGGTGCACAGGAAGTCTATCCGGCTCAATTCGAGACCTTCGTCGAGCCGGGCGAACTGGCGAAGCCACTCTGCGGGGCTTTCAGGCCTGGGCATTTTCGGGGCGTGGCGACCGTCGTGTGCAAGCTGTTCAACATGGTGCATCCGGACGTCGTGTTTTTCGGGCAAAAGGATTTTCAGCAATGCGCGGTCGTGCGTCGCATGGCGACAGATCTCAATCTTCCCATCAAGATCGTCACCGTGCCAACCGCTCGGGAACCGGACGGGCTCGCGATGAGCAGCCGCAATCGGTATCTCAGCAAGGAAGAACGTCGGCGAGCCGTTGCCATCAGTCGTGGACTGTTCGCCGCGGCGGAAGAATTCCGCGCAGGAGTGCGCGAGGTGGAGAAGCTGATTGCGATCGCCGAGCGGCAACTTGAGACAGTGGATCGGCTGCAATATCTTGAACTTGTCGACGGTGATACGCTCAAGCGCGCCGAGAGTCCCCTGCGGTTTCCGGCGGCGCTCTGTGTCGCAGCCTACGTTGGTTCGACCCGACTGATTGACAACGTCCTACTGGGACTACCAACTCCGTAGCGCAATTCAGAACCAAACCGATAAACTATCTTTTCGTTATAATCCACGGATCGGCCGACCGATTCACCTGTTCAGGCCGTGGGCCCAACCCAGCGATTTGAGACGGTGCAGGTCCGGGATTTGAGCGTCGCGCACTCCGCGACCCTTGTTCCGCCGACGCAGCGCAAACCTTAGCATCTGGATGTGGGTCGGACATGGATTTAGCGATGAAGGGCTAGGTGCGCAAAGTTCAAGCCGCTCAGCGCCGGACTCATCGCCGTTTTGTCCCTGAACGGACTCAGTGTGGACGTGGGCCGGTCCGATTGAGCCCGGCGCCGCCAAAGGCGACCGTAGTGAATGGAGTGCGCGCCCGGTGCTTCTGCGGAATTCGCCGCTAGTCCGCTCGAAAAGCAAGCCGTCTCAGCTCCCAGCATCTTCGGCACCGTCGACCATCTCCAACTTGCGCACAGCAGTCAGATGACAGTCGCGGCGTTCGGATCCACGACTCCACATTGAGACCAAGCTTGTTACCTCCCGCGCCTCTATTCACTCACGACGCGCGAAGTCGACATCGCGATGACCCTGGACACGCAGGCCCCGGGTCAGGTGACGTCGCAAAAGCGTACTGACTACACACTCCATCTCAAGGGTCGGAAGTATAAGTCAAACACCGCCGCTGGCCCAAATCCTTGGCGGATCTGGCGGGTCACGTTTTGTCGGCCTACATCCCCGAACTGCTTTCCACGGAGAAACCTATCGAAATTCGGTGATCGCATCCAGTCCTGCCGACAATTTGCAGCACGAGCGTGATGGCGCAGGCCGATGCGGTGCAGTATGGAGCGGCGCTTCTGAAAATGTTGCATCCGAAAAAAGTGCGGCTCTCGGATAGATACTCGATTGCTGTCCGCGTGTGACGGCTGCACCAATAAAGGCCGCTCTCGACGCCATTGTAGTGGGTTTTCCTGCCGACAAGCGCATATTTCTGCATCGTTGATGGTGAGGCGCTCAACCAGAACTGCCCCGATTTGAACGAATATGAACCTTACTCGTGAATGGAGGGGCGTGAATTGTCTCTCCCGAGCAGCACAGAAGTTTCCGTGCTGGCCTCCCTGAGCCAGAGCGGCGAGTTGGGCGATGGCGGATCGGGAGATCCGGAGCACCTTGTCTGGGATTAGGACGTCCCTATGAGGGGATACGGCCTGGATTATGCGTCGATGGGAGAGGTTCTGACGAACTAGCCGGACTCGACTCTGCTTTATGTGCTACCGAAATTATCGGCCTTTGCCATGTCAAACACCATGGACGTGGAAGCGAGGAATTCGCGATGTCACAGATGAATAGCGCCCGATTCACGGACGATCCGCGCTCGTTATTGCGCTCCAATCTTGATGAGCTTGAGCAGCGCATAAATCGGGCTTGTATGCGGGCTCGCCGCAGGCGTTCAGAAGTTCGTGTTTTGCCTGTCAGCAAGACCGTACCCGCCGCGGTTATCCGTATCGCATCCGAACTCGGCCTTTGCGAGTTCGGCGAGAACAAGGTCCAAGAGGCGGAGAGCAAGGTCCGCGATTTGGCCGACCTGTCGTTGAACTGGAGTGTCATCGGTCACCTCCAGACGAACAAAGTGAAATCCATGGTCAAGTTCGCGAACGAGTTTCATGCGTTGGATACCTTGAGATTGGCTGAAGCGCTCCAGGCCCGCCTGAGCGCCGAAGGCCGGCATCTCGACGTGTTCGTCCAAGTCAACACCTCGGGTGAGGTGAGCAAATACGGTTTGCCGCCCCACGAGGTAGAGGACTTTGTTCTTCGGCTGTCCGATTATCCAGCCCTTGTCCCTCGCGGCTTGATGACTCTCGCCGTCCTGAGCGGAGAGGCGGACAAGGTTCGCGAATGTTTCAAGTTGCTGCGGGGGCTTCGAGACGCACTCCGCGATAGAACATCGACGCGACTTGATCTCCTCTCAATGGGGATGACAAGTGACTTCGAGATAGCAATCGAGGAAGGTGCCGATGTCATAAGAGTTGGTCAGGCGATATTCGGACCTCGGCCGACCAAGGACGGACAGTATTGGCCCGGGCTTCCTCTCCCCACCAGCGCGCTATCCGAGTGAGGCCCCGGGACCTGCCGCGAGTTCTGTTTCGTCCGTCGCCTGCCAACAGCAGAGTAAAATCACCACACGAATGCTTGCAAGTCGCCCCGTCACGATCCGCATGGCGCCCCTTGTGAGCTGACCAGGCTCGATGGCGGACCCACTCTAAGTCGACACGCCGGAGCCTCGCCGATTGCAGGCGGGCCGCCCAACGGAAAACACGGCGAATTTCTGCGCGACCAGGAACACTAAGGTGCGCCGCGAGGTTCTTTTGCGTCAGGGCTAGGGCTTGCGGAGTTCTCTTCCATGGCTATCCAAATCGTGATGGACCATACAGGCGGCAGCCGACATTGTTTTGACCAAAGCGACCTGAAGGGCCTGGCCAGGCCGAGCCGCGCTTCAACAAGCTGACAGGCCGCGGTTTATCGCTGTCAATCGGACGGCGGCGGGTGATCTTAAACCCGTACGGGCATTTGATCCGAATGCAGGTGAGACGCTGCTCTGTTCGCGCCTTGTCGGGACTAGCCAGACTCGCCGGCGCGGCAAATGTTTTTGCTTAGACGCGGCGGTGTCGCAAGTAGCGCGCGTTTGCGCGCCCCGCGTTCGCTTTATCGGAGCTTCATCGAGCAAAATCGGCCGGACGCGCGTGCGCGACGCCTTCTGCGCAATTGGTTATCTCCAAGAGCAGCGTGCGCAATTTGATGCGATGGTTATTTCGAAGTCACCGGCTCTCACATCGGGCGACGGTATCGAATTCATCAGGGCACCATAGTTTTGGAGCTTGATGAAACATGTAGCCTAAGATCGGGTGGTGTTTCGTTCTTGAACAAGCGCTCGTAGCCGGCGACGTGATGCTCGCTCAGAAGATCGCGCTCGAGACCGACGAAGCCGCAGTGCGCGCGCTTGCCAACCGGTTTTGTCCGAGACTGCCCGTCCTGCCCCGAGTAGTACGGCGTGCTTACTAGTCCGCTCATGGGCGGGACCGCCGCCTGTGACAGCGGCAGCCCCTAGCCGCGAAGGCGCCGTTTACGCGATGCATCGGCAGCTCCGCGGCTGCAGGTAAGCCTCAACCCGGCGATCGCCTTCTGCAATGTGATCCACTTGTTAGCCTTACCGCACGCGAGTGGTCCTCTGCTGATGATCTCAACACTTGCCATTGTTTCGCGTGAACGCCTCGTGCAACTGCCTCCGTCAGCAGGGCTCGGTGGGTCACTGAGATATGCGATTGTTAGCCTGCCCAAAAGATACGTCAGGGTGCTAGCTTCGCAGAAGCAGGGATTTGCCGTCGCATATCGATGAGTTCGAGCGCTCCATCTCTTGACGCTCGCATCAAAATCAAACGGACGCGCGTGGCCGGGCAACGAAGCCGCCGCGCCGAATAGAATGGCGCGCCGTCTTCGCATTGGGTGAACCCGGACGGGGCAATGACCGGTGCCTGAACGTAACGCTCCGATGCGTCGCCGCAATCAAGACCCCAAATTAACATTGATGCCCTGGGTCGAGGTTAATTCTGGAACCGAGATTCGAGCGTGCAAGCGAGCAGGACCGTCTGCTTTTCGGCCTCCGCGCCCCCACCGATATTCATCGTTTCCCGGATCTTATCGCTCGAGGATTGGACATGACGCTGGACGTACAAGAGATGGACTGCGAGAGCGCCAGGAGAAGCTCTACGCGAAGTGCCGCCCACGGCGTTTCGCTCGTTTTGAACCAGAGCGGAGGGAAGCGAGACCGCTGGCGCGCGTGAGCGAACTCTACGGACGCTCGCCCGATTTAAGGGTCCGCGGCTGAATGAGCTGGTCACGCTACTCTGATCATGGGCGGTGCCACGGGATCGTCGCGTCGAATAATTACAAGATCGGCACGGCAGAAGCAGAGCGCCGAAGGACGGGCGAGCAGATGCCACTTCTCCTGAGAATTCTATAGCGGCATCCGGAAATTATCAATCGTGATAGAGTTCTATTGATCCGAGCACCTGAAAGGTATTGATAGGTTCAAGCGGCTTAGCGGTCTCTGTGCTGCCCGCCGCAAATGAACTCGACCCATATTTCCGCAGTACTGCTCTTTTCGCGTTGACCGGTATCTTATCGAGCCGCGCATTTGTGAAACCGATCTATACGGCCGCGTTTAAGAAAGCTCTGCAAGCCGCAGGAAGTTTGCGAATAGTGCGTCCCCTTGTGATGCGAGTATCGACTCCGGATGGAACTGCACGCCGTATGTCGCTTGATTGGCGATGGGCAAGAGCCATGATCGCCCTGTCCCAGAGCGCTGTCACTAGCAGAGCGCGAAATGCCACCCTCGGATCACCCACAATGGTCTCTCCGTTGCAAATAGCTTTCCCGTCCGCGATCATATAAGCGCAGAAGTGATCGCACATCACATAAGAGGCTGCCCGAGTACCGGGTCGCTCATGCGCTATCCAGGAACGTGAGGTGCCTCCGTTGCGAGAGGCCTCGCATGGCTGTGACGGGCTCAATCCACTGCAGTTCCACTACTGCATGACTCTGTCGCTCCGCGATATATGGGTGTTCATAATTCGGACCGGCGAAGGCGAGCGTTATATCACCAAAAAAACCCCTATATGCCTGTCAGCTAACCACGCCCGTGGCGAGGGCCTGCCGAACATACTGGCTCCGCATCTGCAGACATGCTGTAGTCGGCCGTGAGACGTAGCTCTCGCAGCCGCTTACCTGCCGGATCGATTGCTGGTAAACCTCGTGCGCTTTATAGGCTTCGAGCTGGCCTTTCCTTGTCGAACGTAGACGATCACGTCAATTTCGTTTAGCCGGTCACTCTGCGGTTGCGAGCGACTTCAAGCCGGCGCGCGTACGGGATTTTGGCGAGAACGGAAAGGGCTTCGATTATTTTGTCGATATATGCCTTATCGTTTGCGGTGAAGAATACGACAATCGCACTGCCTGGTGTTTAGCTGAATCTCCTTCGGCCGCTGCTCCGCAATTCGAGCCCGCAACGCTATCTCCCCCACAGCGTCAGATCTCACTGTCAGGGCGGCGAATTGTGCCCGTTCCCCAAGACGCGTCCGGCCGAACCGCTCGAGCCCGGGCGGGATTAATGCTCACCTAGCACTCCGGGGTAAAGCCAACCGGTGTGTTCTGGGAGGCTATTGTCTGGAGCACGGCACCGGCTCTCTCGACGGTCGCGATCGAGATGCGCACTCGCTCCACGCGGCCAAGTGATTTCACCTCGGTCGGGAACATGCAAATTGACCTGATTTGCTGCACCGGCAATTGCTGATGTGGGTCCCGCGCGCTTCTTGGCGAATATATTTTCATCGTGCGGATAGCTTCCAAACAATGCGTACGTGCCCGCCTGGAATGGTCGGTCGGAAAATATGCATGTCTCTGACGCGCAGTTTGCTCTCCTCGATGAGGTTCATGACATGTCCAACGTCTCCCTGATCGGAAAAAATCACATACATCGCACCCTTCGGACTTAACCAGACGTGCGCCCCTCCGACCGCGGCGGCCATCACCTTGTGATCTTGATCGAAACACGAACGCTCCAGATCGTCATTGGCCTTGCGGTTCCAATAGGGGGCGGCAAAGATAATGGTATCAAATTGTGCTCCAGGTTGTAGCGCAGCATAGGTGTCACTCTCGATTGCTTCTGCTCGATCCCCATAGCCTAATCGCTCGATGTTTATCTTCGTCGAGAGAACGGCCTGCGGATTTATGTCGAGAGCGACTAGACGTCTTGCCCCGGCACGGAGTGCTGCAAGGCCCAGCACACCGGATCCGCACCCAAGATCGAGTACCGCCGCGCCGGGCTCGATGTGCCATTTTGAGATCAGTGCGTCCGGTGCGTGACTTAGGCGTGGTGACAAAACCCCGGGCAGGATGTGCAAAGACATGCCGCCGACTTCGATATCGTGCGGATCATTGTTCAAACGCAGTTCGGCCAACATTGCATCGACGTCTGTTGTTTGGCTGCGTACGGATGCGCCGGGTTGGGTGATCATTTCAACCTCCATGAGTGCTTAGCGAGCGGCGGGAGTAGTCCAGGACAGCAACACGGTGGGGCCAGACGCGTGCGAAACCGGCAAGCCGTTGACGTTAAACTCGATGATCGGGCTGAGAAGTTGATCCGCTCGGGCGCGGTGTTGCACCTCTCGGATATGGCCCAAGGAAGATATTGCTCATCTGGCCGCGCCCACTCGCTTGGTGTCGTAGCTCTCAATAGCAACGTCCATGCCAAGCGTTGGCCGGATTAAGTTCGAGCTGGGTCTAGACATGCGCCCACATTGCGGGCCGTTCCAACCACACGATCGAGCGCAAAAGTCCGCGGCCCCCGGGACGCTGATCACAAGCGCCCTGCCGTGAGCTCGCAACACGGTACGGCTCTCTGCTTAGCCGTCGGAAGGCCCTGAGCTCTCGATCGGCATCATCTTCCGTGATGTCGTCGTGCCGCTGATGTCTGGACGGCCGAGATCCGCGTTCTCATCCTGGTTGTCGCGCCATAGATGTATGCTTGAGAACAAAATGTCCGGAATAGGACAAGCGGTGAGCCGTACGTGTGTTGAAATGCGGAGCGGACCATCTCGCGCGCGTGGCGTGCGAATTAGAGCATCGGTTAGGTCGAGTAGATCGATGCTGCCCGCATTGTGCAACGTCGCGCGATGCGAATTCATTTTGTTTTGTCTCAATGCAGGGCGTCACGATGTGATGCGGCTTGTGCGTTCGGCAATCAATTGGTCGTCCAGGCTGGCAATTGGTGCGAGGATCGAACCGGATGCGGCGAATGTGCCGGTGCCGCTGTCCAGTCAATCGGCCAATCGGTGGAGGCGCAGACCGGCTCGGGCCTCGGCTCGGCGGCAACTTAAACCGGTGGCCCGGAAATTGCCTAAGTAAAAGCAGTGCCTCTGCGGGCGTCGCCTGCGCGAGGAACTACCAGATGTCCCAAATGGAGTGGAATCGAGGAGGCTTGGCCATGCTGATGCTCATGGGCCGCTCGGACACCGCAACGAACGAAGCGATGCATTTTGCCCGTTCCATGCTGGAGGGCTCGGCGACGGCATTTTACGAAGTCGACGAGGGCTACAACCTCCGGCGCTTCCTCCTGTCGCGCATTCCGGAGCCGTTTCATCTACAGTACCTCGACGGCATGAGTGCCTTCGACCCGCAGCATCCGAGTCATGCGGGTCACCTTGCGGTGGCGCGCCTGAGTAAGACGATGGCCGGCCAGCAAGCAGGCGAGACAGCACTCTACCGCTCGCTCATCGGCCAATGCGGCATCGTCGACATGCTCGATTTCTTCTTCCGGTGCGACGACCAGATTGTCGCCGGGATCAGCGTCGTATGGGACAGGAAGACCAGGATCCCGGAGGGCGCCGTGACCATCGCCGAGAAGATGCACCAGTACCTCCAGTTCAACCTGGTCGGCCGCGCCGCCGCGTCCGAGGACGGGCAGCGCTACGGGCTGACCAGCCGCGAGATGGACGTGGTGCGGCTGTTGTGCTGCGGCCGCACCAATCGCGAGATCGGCGAGTGCCTTAAGATCGGCCAGGCGACCGTAAAGACGCACCTCATCCACATCTTTCAAAAGCTCGGCGTGGAGACGCGCTCCGCGGTGGTGGCGTTGATGGCGCGGCCGAATTAGCGGCCACGCCTGCCTTCATCAACCAGTCGCAAGGCCGTGGTCGATCGCGTGAGCGATCGTCCTGGCGTCCTCGGCCGTAATAATCAACGGCGGAGAGAGGATAATAGTGCTGCCGGAGACGCGCATCATCACGCCGGCATCGTAGATGGCATCGGCGATCTTTCCGACGCGCTTCTTGTCGAGCGCCTTCTTGCTGCCGCGGTCGGCGACCAGCTCAAGCGCCGCCATCAAGCCCTTGCCACGCACGTCGCCAACGATCTCGTGCGTTTGCTTGAGAGCCGCGAGCGCCTCGTTGAGGGTGGCGCCGGAGGCTTCGGCCCTGGCGTCGAGCTTAAGCCGCTTTGTTTCGGCAAGCGCGGCGATGGCGGCCGCGCAACCGACGGGATGGCCGGAATACGTGTAGCCGTGGCCGATCGAGCCGAAGCTCGTCTCGTCACTCTCGAACGCCTCGGCGATTTTATCGCCGATCATCGTGGCGCCCAGCGGGAAATAGCCCGATGTGACGGCCTTGGCGGTTGTCATCATGTCCGGCTTGACGTTCCAGAGCCGCGCGCCGCTCCATGCCCCGGTGCGGCCGAAGCCGGTGACGACCTCGTCCGAGATCAGGAGGATACCGTAGCGGTCGCAGATCTCGCGCACCAGTCCCATGAAACTCAAATGCGGCACGATAACGCCGCCGGCACCGAGCACCGGCTCCATGATGAAGGCGGCGATGGTGTCGGCGCCCTGGAATTCGATCTCGTCGAAGAGCGCATTGGCGCAGAGCTGCGCGAGCTTCGCAGGGTCGGTCTCGTTGAAGGGATTGCGGTAAGTCCAAGGCGAGGGGATGTGGTAGACGCCCGGCAGCAGCGGCTCGTAGTTGCGGCGGAAATTGGCATTGCCGTTGACGGATGCGCCGCCGAAATGCGTGCCGTGATAACCCTTCTTCAGTGCCAGGAATTTGGTGCGGTCGCGCTGGCCCTTGATCTTCCAATATTGCCGTGCGAGCCGCAACGCGGTCTCGACGGAATCGGATCCACCCGAGGTGAAGAACGCGCGCACCATGCCCTCCGGCTTGAACCATTCGGTGAGCTCATAGGCGAGCTCGATCGCGGGTCCCGTCGAGACGCCGCGAAAGCCGGAATAATAGGGCAACTCCTTGAGCTGATCGGCGATCGCCTTCTTAATCGGATCGCAGCTGTAACCGAGCGTCACATTCCAGAGCCCCCCGACCGCGTCCAGCACGGTCTTGCCTTCGATGTCGGTGACGTGGACGCCCTCGCCCTTCATGATGATCCGCGGCGGATGGTCCTGCATGTCTTTGGGATGCGCCATCGGATGCCAGATCCGGCGGGCATTGTTCTCGATGAGAAAATTGATTTCGCGCATGGATGGCTCCGCTGTCGAAAGGCAAGGCCGAGCATGTGGAGGGCCTGCCGGTAAGAGTTCTGGGGATGTCGAACATCGAACCAGACGGTCGAGAGCCCGCAGGCGATCGCACCCTTGATGTTACGTTCCTGGTCGTCGACGAATACGAAGGCCTGCGGCGCGAGCTCGAGGGCATCGCACACGCCGCCATAGGCCTGGGGTCGGGCTTCAGGATGCCGGTGTGCGTGGCGTCGACGATTACCTCGAACGCCCGAGCAGCGGCCGCTTGCGCCGAAAACTCCGCGCCTCAAAAGAGGTCGAGCCTGGTTGGAGAGAATGGCGATCTTGCGGCCGGCTCCTCGCGCGATCCGGATGGCGCGCCCGGCTTCGGGGCGGATGATGAGCATCGGATCGGCGCCGCGCGCGCGACGGACGAAGGTCTGCATATCCCACCAGTCCTCGCCGACGAGCGGCCGACCTCCCGGCTGCGAGTCAGCCAATGCGCGCTCGGACAATTCTCGGCGCTGCATCGCCGACCAGAGCGGATCGGCGTCCTCCGCGCATGGCCAGCGCCAGGTCAGTGCTCCCTTGGCAACGCCGCGCGGCTTCCGTCGCATCATGCGTTTCGAACAAGGCGTTTGAGATCACCCCGCCGAATCCAGGACCATTGCCCTTGGCGTGGATATGCTCATGTCTGCTCCGCCGGAACCTTGCCGGCTGGAACGATGCCGTCTGCCACCCAGCGGTCGAAGATCGCCAGGATCTTCGCGACGAAGCCCGGGTGATTGATGTGGTCCTTGATCACGTGAAGCTCGACGGGCGGGCGGATCGCAGCACGCATTTCCCTGACGAAGGCGCTGAGGCCTTCGGGATCGTACAGCGCCTCGCGGTCCTGATCCCATCGCTGGATGCCGCCGAACGGAAGGACGAAAGCTACTGGCGCCGTCGCCTGCGCAAGCTTCGCGGCAATGGCGCGCGCGATCCGTCGGCGATCGACGGCACCGGAGGTCGCGGACGCAAGCAGGCGGTTATGCGCATGGAGCGGACGATCGGCGAGTTCCGTCGGCACCGGCAGCCAGGCGGGAAAGTCCACCATGTCGATAGCGCCGGGCGCGACGATTTGCGGAATGCCGTTCCGGCCGGCATTCATCAGACGGTCCGAGCCGGAGTTTACCACCGAGCGCATCACCTGGTTGGCGACCTCCTGAAGGCTGAGGTCGAGCACCGCGGCAAATCCGCCTTGCGCTGCGATCGATTCCATCGCACGGCCGCCCATGCCGGTGGTGTGGAACACCACGACCTCGTAGCCGCGAGCCTCGAGCTGCGGCTTCAGCTCGACCATGTAGCTGAGGCAGCTCTTACCGAGCGAGGTCAGCGCTAAGATCGGGCCCTCGGGCCGCAGCCTGATGGCGCCGCGGGCCGCACCGACGATCGCGCCGCAGGCCTGCGACAGCACCGCCGTGCAGGTGCCGTTGAGGCCGTAGAGGCCGCCGGCCCACAGTATCATCATCAGATCGGCGGCGATGCGCTCGGGGGGAATCAGATCAGAAAAGGCGATGGTCGACACGATCAGCTTGGGAAAGCCGAGCGGCAGGGCGAGCGCGACGTCGAGCGCGAGGTCGGTGCCCATGGTGCCGCCGATCGCGATCATGGCGTCGATCCGGCCGTCGTCGCAGAGTTGCCGCGTCAGCCGGGCGGCGCCGCGGGCCATCAAGGTCATCGACGAATTCTCGTCGCCGCTCGCGATCACGGCGGCGATCGTCGTGTCGGCGGCGGCGGCAACCGCGTGCTTGTCGTGTGCTGCCTTGTAAGGGGGATCGCCGAGCACGCTGACGTCCATCAAGACGGTCTCGCCGCCGGCGCCCGCAATGCAGCGCTGCATGAACAGGAGCTCGTCCGACTTAGTGTCGCCGGTGCCGATCAGCAGGATGCGAGGGCGTGATCTGTTGGTCATTGGAAGGCCGGTGTCAGCGAACGGACGCGCAACGGCCCACGTCCGAGCGCAGATGAATGTTGCCGCAACGTTATGGATTTGCGGCGATGCATGATATCCACCTATCGGTGGATTGTGAGAAATGTCGCATCGAGGCTGTATGAAGCGCATGATCGCGGTCGGCCGCGCAGCCGCCGATCCAACGTTTCACTCCGGGCGTTCTCATGTTGCAATCCGACATCAACGCGCGGCGATCCGCAGCCGTCTCGCCGCGGCAGCACTTCATTGCAGGCGCCGCAGTCGAGGGCGCAGGCGAAGAGCTCGCCGCGCGAGGCGTGCGGTCATTGCGGCATTCCGATTGCACAGTGGAAAATCTGATCGTTCGCTTGAAAGGAGTTGGACCAGCAATTAGCTGCGCGGAAGAGCGAGCGACGCTAGACGCTCACCACACCCTCGCCGGCGTAAGTGACCTGGGAGACTCGCCGCCTATCTCTTCCGGAAGAACCGGCCAAATCCGCCAATACGCCCAAGCTGAACCGAAAGCCCGCTGGTGGTCGAGGTCGGTAGGGTTCCGAGGAGGCATTGCAGCGGGGGCAAGGGTCGCCGGCCGCGCCGCAGCCGCAGGCGTGTGGACCATCCCAAGAGCGGTCCTGGTGGGCTTCGCATACCCAGCCAGTGTCTTCGCAGGGGCGCAGTTCATGGATCAACCTTCGGAGCATCCTATCTTGCCCTCGGATGCACCCGTGCGTCGACCAGGACCTCCGTGATGGCGTCCCGCAGGCTGTCGCGGTCAAAGATCTGGATCAGCCAGTGGATGATGGTCGCCGTGTCGTGCTCTTTTGTCAGGTAGTCCGCAATTGCCATCATGGCGAGGTCGTAGCTCTGCTCGATCTGCTCGGCGGGGTTCAGGCGCACCATGCTCAAGGGGCTCCACGCAGGGGCAGCGCCATTGGATACCGAACGGGCGGGTCGCGTTTGCCTCGATGAAGGCCTGCAAGGCCGGCGTGATCTCGTCTCGCGGCCCCTGACGCGCCCGGCCAGCTCATCGGCAATTTCGCTGGTGGCATCGCGAGCCCAGCCCTCGGCGGCATCGAAAGCGACTATCGGGGGGGATAGGCGTACTGGCCAGACAACAGGTCCCGGATGATTGTCTCGACGTCGGTGTCCTGCTCGTCGTCTCACGCCAGGAGCAGCCGGCGGGAGCGCCGACGTCTTCCAGGACCAGGTAGATGTCCCGGTCCAGCCGATCCAGCGGCACGATCGAGGGCGCATGACGCATGACGCAACTCCTACTCAAAGGGGAGCAATCGTCCGCCCGTGCGATCGTTCCGGCCGCACTTTTGGCCAACTCAACCGGGACCGACAATCAAGAGGCCGCCCGCTTACGAGGTCTTATCGTCTGTATCGGGGGGGAATTGGCTGGGCAAATGCAAGTCGAGCAGGAGCCTTTGCTGCTTTGCTACGGCCATCTGATCCCCACCTCGCGGAGGGAGATTGCGTCTTCTATGGCGCGTTGCGCGCGGTCCAAGAATTCCTGAGTTTCCGGGCTGAATGGTTCTTGCACGAGAGGCGCTCCGGCTTGAGGCGGGAGCGCGGTGGCGTCTCTCACTCAACCGACACCCTAAAATTGTGGCCGGCGATGGGGCCTAACGTACCACAGGCGAAACAGGTCCTAAAGCGGTCAGTTAATCCGGTGACGAAGCTGAGTCGTGACGGCGCGCTCGTCGTCGGCGTATTCCTGCGCCACCCGGCGAGCTTCTAAGTTGCGCTCGTCCAGCTCAGCGAGGGTCACGACTTGCTCGGCCCTCCGGGCCAACTCTTCGTAGTTTTCCGCGACCTTGCGCAGCGTGTCTGGTTTCAGGAAACTGGCAGTTGCCGGCCTTCTCCGCACGCATAAGCCAGTACCTCGGGGAGTGCATTCGCTCCACGCCCATGGGCCAATCCCCTGAATCGGACCGTTCCACATGCAGGTTAAGTCCGCTGGTTCCTGAATGCACGTAAAAAGGGCAAACAGGCAGGGAAGCGTCAAGAACCCGGCAGATAGGAACGATGCCTACCAGTCGATTTTATTCTGCATGCGTTTCAGACGCATGAGGCTATCGGGTCAGTAGCCGGGAGCGGCCTCAGCCCTGGGTCGAGCCACCTTGGCCTGGGGCCGTTCTTTCGGCTGAAGGGCTTAGCGCTGCGATGAGGGTTAGGCTTCATCCCGGCTGAGCCGCCATTTATTGAAGACTGAGCGACGGACTCCCGAGATACCTTACCTCTGATCCATCTGGCGAGTTCGATGCCGCGAACAATGAAGCGTTGTCTTTGCGATGTTCGCGGGCGACAACCGCATCGATTGCAGAGTAGATATAGCCGCCCTGCGGGATCGAGCTGCGGAAGACGGATCCAGCCCAAACGACGTTATCGAAACCTTCAAGAGGCATCGCTCGACGATCGAGCGGATCGCAAGTGAACAATACGACAATGGCGCAACGATGCCCGTTGTGCGAACGCATCAGCTTACGCCGCGGTAGCGCGTTCGGCCTTCCTGTCTAGGTCAGCGAAGGCTCCGATCTTGGCGGCTGCAGCCCTCGCCAATACCCTGCCGTCGGCAGCTCTGACGGTAATTGCCTTGTTGAGCATGGCCGCCATTGTTTTCCCAATCCGCAAAGCTTCTACGCTCGTCCTCGGCATCCAAGGCCATGATCGAGCTTTCTGGAAAAGCGACGTCATCGCAGTCCTGCAAGCGTCCGGGGTCAACATGGTTCTTCAGGGCACCGCCCTCCAGTCATAGGCCGCTGCGGCCGTAAGTAGGCCAGACCCGGACGACGGAGACACGGCCCCGGCTTCAGGGGGCTGGAGGTTATAGGCCGGGGCCGGTCCGCCAGCTCGGACGAGCGAGCGAGACAACAAACCAAGTAGCGGGCGCCGGTTCCTAACGGAGCGTCAGCAGGTCCTGCCCGGGCGCCAGTAGCCGCACGTAGGTACCGCTCTCGTGCAGCTCCAGCCAGCCCTTTTCAACCGCGTGCCTGATGCCGGCGCCGAGCTCCGCGCCGCTTGCCTTGAGCGTGTAGAGGAAGGGATAGTATATGGATTCTGCCGTCCTGTACCGCATCACTCCTTGAAGCTAGCTGAACGAGCTGACGCGCGGCGACTTCCGGATCGGCAAAAGGGCGTTCGGTGACGTGCTTCATCGCTGGAATCAAAACCTCAGCCCCATGCTTGGCCTGACTTGCCCGCGACTGTCATGCCAGTTTGGGACGATATGCACAGATCCTGCGGCGCCGCATGCCGAGCAGACCAGGCGCACGCCGACGCACGACCACGGGCTGATCCTGCGGGAGTGTGTCGAGCCGCACGTCCACCTTGCGATCGCAACAGCCGTTCAAGCATTGGATGTTGCAGGTCACATGCCCGTCAGCCAGCCATTCAGCAGGAGAGCGGGAAGGATAATGGCCGGCCCATTTAGTGTATCGGCGAGTGCGCATGCCACTATCAAGCGGCATCCTAAGTAGCTCGCAAATTATCGATTCCTAGTAGGTCGACACAGTCGCGAGCTACTGCGCGTCGTGGGTGTGGAAAAGTCGCCTGAAGCTCCGCTGGTTCACGCGGGCAGGTGCTCCCCTCAGCCGATAAGCGAAACAAAGGCGCCGGGCAAACAATACCTTGCCCGGCGGCCTGATATCCGTGATTAGCAAAAATCCCGGATAGTCATCAGTATGGGCGGGCGGTGTGGAGGTTTAGTTCGCTTTTAAAAGATACACCCCAAAGCCCGCCGGCTTACGCCAGCATTGCCATGCTACAAACCAAGGGGCGATCGAGGGTCCCTCTGCCCGCATCGATTAAGAGCGATGCCAAGGCAGGTGCCACTATTTTCTTGTAGCGATTTGATCCACTGCAGATAGGGAGTGCGCAGAATGATTAAACCGATTTTATTTGCTTCCCATTGCTCTGGCTTTGATCGGAGGCGCTGTACAGGCTCAGCAGGGCGCGCCTTGCAACCCGCAAGACAAAAATTGGAAAGGTGCCAGCAGCTCGCTACCGGACGCGGTTTTTCGAGTGCGGGCGGAAGAGGAAAGGGACAAGGTCGCGCAAGCGGGAGTTCGTGACCCCCTGCATGCATGGGAAGCAAAACTAACCAGGCGCTTATCTTGAGCAGGAAGAGGCTGCCGGGCTCGAAATGCCAGTTCCCCCGGCAGCACTCTTGTCTTAGACTGGGCACTGAAATCCCACTCCTGTTCAATTCGGCAATGATCATGCCACAGGGCTGATAACCAAATCAGCGGCCAGTTCACGCTGGGGCTGATGCAGGAACCGGTGACCCCCGAACGGTTGCACCACAAGCGTCTGGCTTTGTTTCGCGTATAGGTCCGAGGCAAAGGTAATCCTCGGCCTCAGGACAACCCTCCTGAGGCCGCTTTTTTGGCCAGCCATTCCGTCACCTGATTCACATACTGAAATGCCAAGCCTCCGAGCAGTGCGGCACCGTCGATAGGTCGCAGCTCTAACGTTGGCAGTCTACGGAAGCCCCCTTCCCACGGAGCGAGCCAGCGTGCGAGTCGCGGCCCTCCAACAGGACCGCGCCCGCGTGCCAGCTTACTGCCCGCGGTGGCTTGGCACCGAGTTTATTCGCGCCATGCGCTGTCATGTCTTCACGCTCGACGACTGGGGCAGAACACTGGAACTGCAACAGATTGAGTGCGTTGGCCCGGGAGATGCTCTTCAGTCTGGTGCGGTTCCCGGCCTCTCGCTTGTTATGAGCCTGATCGCAGTCGAGTGAGGCCGCTGCTGCGTCTGAGCTCTTGACGGTGGCCGAGGGCCGCGTTCTCAAAGGCGAGCAACACATCGCCCACCAAGAAAAGAGCTGATCGCTCGGCTCAAGCGCGAAGGACGCGAGCTCACACGTGGCTTTCCATTTTGGATACACTGATCGAAGTCCAAAAGGCTTACTCACAGGAGCGCGCTCTGATTGCCCGGGAGCTGGCAAAACGGCCGAGCTAGAGATTTCGACCTGTTGGACCCGCCGGCGACGATCACCGTCGGACGCCTCGTCTAGCCTCTAAGCCCATGCGTGACGCGCCAATCGCAGCGGCACGAACCGCCCGGAGTAGCGGCAGACTTCCCGCTGTTGGAGGGGATTTCTCGTCCACAGGGATGCGTGCCGCTTCTGTTTTCGTTAGTGCGAAGATCACCCCAATGCGGTGCTCGCGTTGAACGGGTCGGCGAGACACTTCTCCGCCGCATCTCCGGCGGCTGGCAGCACCTGCGATACGTTAGCCCTGTGCTATCTCGCGTGCATTTTCTCGACGATCCGCATAGAGCAGCACGAAGATCGGCAAGAAGACGAAGAACCAAACGGCCTCTGGTTCGTCCCGGGAAAATTCACGGTTCGGATCTGTTTCCGTGCCGAACGGCACAGGTGGCGCAGGCGGCTTTGTACGGCTGCGTTTTACCGCTCGGGTTAGCAGCCGTCGAATCGCTGGTTCGTCCGGATCGCTTGCGCGTCGGCTCTGGTTCGTCACGACTTTAGACCGCGAACATCAGTGGGTATTTGCGACCAGTTCGAGGTCAACATAGCCGGCGCCATTGATCCGCTCGTGGGGACAGTAAACGAGCGAGCCTGGGTCGAGCTCCAGGCCATCCCGTTTTATTGCCTCGCGTCCCCAGTCGGCCGGCCCATTGTCTCCGTCCGTTTGGATCAGGGCGCATCGCGTCGAACACGGCGATGTCGTTCTTCGTCATCGCAATTCCAGAGGTGTTGAAACCAATCTTTCCGGAATGACCTCAGCTTGATGCCGGTGTTCTCGCCGACGAGTGACATTCGCTTTTGCAGTTGCTCACCTCAAGCCCGCATAGATCGTGCTGACCGTCTTCCCTGTCTCACTCTCGCCGTTGCAGGTTGTCGAAAGGGAGTTTGGCGAGGATGATCCAGAATTAACAGGTGCGGCCGGGCCAGCATCGGCACCCGCGGGGTGCAAGGGTGGCTAGCTGTCTGCTCCTCAGGGTGGGTGGGCCGCCAGCATTGGATCGATCTCTTCGTCGAGTCAGCGCTTGGAGAGGTTTTTAGGAGGAAGCCCACCACCCGTCGGGGAATGGCTCCAGCAAAGTCCAATCGACTTGGTTGTCGTTGTCAGGGGGGCTGAGATCTCCTGTATTCCCGCTTAGTGGCGCGTGGCGACGGAGGCGAACAGACAAAGCGCCCCGTTCAGGACGTCGAACGCGGCGCGACGGAGGATGTGTCAAGCGTAATGGAGGCACACCCCGGGCGCTTCGCTCAGCTTCTTCGACCAGATCTCGAAGATCTGCCAACTCTAAGAGCTGAGAAGTGAGTTTGCTAAGTCGTTCGGCGTAAAGGATTGCGCGAGAGCCTCGCATAAATGTCCTCCCCAGCACAAAAAAATGACTATCAGGATGGCGTCAGCGCAAATAGCGCGAGTAGTAAAAGTAGAAGACTACCATCGGTGAATGGCGGATTTCAACACGTCAGGCTTAGTGGTCCTAGGACTGCGTCCACTCCCTTGCCAACCCGTCAACGATCTTGACCTATTTTGCCGAAAGCTTGGTTGGGCGTTCGCAGTCAAAAGGGGCTGGCGTCACATCAGTGTCGCAAAAGTCCCTCGTTGGCGTGGCAGAAATCGCCTTCTGCGTCGAAGTGAGAAGAACCAGAAGTGGCGATCCGACAAGTGTAACCAGGAGAAGCCGCGCAATACCCGGCCGACCCATCCTTCGCGCTCGCGCGGTGCCCCGGCAAAGATCTGGGCGAAAACCGTGTTCGCAAGGTGCTCACGAAAAATCGCGTTTTGCTCGGGCTTTCTTCACAGTGTGGTTCAGCGCGTCATCATACGCGCGGGGCTGTGCGGCCCAAGAGCAGGGTCTATATCACTACGTAGAAGTGCAACAGCACAGAAAAGATCGGCGACAGCACGAAGAAGGAAACGAGCGGCACTTCCTTGCCGAGCGCCGGAAGCCTGACCGGGTCGGCCAGCAAGAGCTGCTTGTTCGTGGCGGTGCTGGCGGTGACAAGAAGGTAAAGCCGAATAGAAGGGTGCTGATCCAGATGGTGGAGACGCGCGTCGCCGAGTCGCTCAGCGACTTTTCCAGCCCTTCGACATCGAAGCGGTTAGTGATTTAATCGGCAGGCATGGTCC
>NZ_JBHTFN010000034.1:0-933 GCF_042666195.1 Bradyrhizobium sp. GCM10028915 | reverse complement strand
GCTTTGCGAAGGGGACCCTGGATGCCGACGGAGAGGCTTGCGATGCGCCGTGTGCGCGATGTGATCAGAATGAAGGCGGCCGGGCTGCCGAGCCGCGAGATTGCACGACGGGTGGGCGCGGCGCCCTCGACGGTGCGCCTGGCGCTCCGGCGGTTCGAGGCCGCGGGCTTGAGCTGGCCGTTGCCAGACGACGTCACCGACACGGTTCTGGAACTTCGCCTGTTCGCGAAGACCGGCAATGGCAACCGTCAGGGTCACCGCCGCATCGCCGAGCCCGACTGGGCGACCGTGCAGCGCGAGCTCAAACGCAAGCACGTGACGCTGTCGATCCTGTGGGAGGAATATATCGCCACCGAGCCCGGCGGATACCGGTACTCGCGCTTCTGTGAGCTCTACCGCGCCTGGGAGGGCCGCCTGTCGGTGACGATGCGCCAGGCCCATGCGGCGGGCGACAAGTTGTTCGTCGACTATGCCGGCGATGGCGTGCCGGTGGTGGTCGACCGCCTGACCGGTGAGCGCAGAACGGCGCAGATCTTCGTCGCCGTGCTCGGCGCATCGAGCTTCACCTACGCACAGGCGACGTGGACGCAGGGGCTCGCCGACTGGATCAGCGCCCATGTTGGCGCCTTCGCGGCGATCGGCGGCATACCGGCGCTGGTGGTGCCCGACAACACCAAGGTCGCGGTCATTAAGGCGAGCCTGTATGACCCGCAGATCAATCGTACCTACGCGGAGATGGCGGCGCATTACGGCACCGCCATCTTGCCGGCGCGGCCGCGCAAGCCGCGCGACAAGGCCAAGGTCGAGCAGGCCGTCCTCATCGTCGAGTGCTGGCTGCTCGGCCGCCTGCGCCATCGCACCTTCTACAGCCTGGCCGAGGTCAATGCGGCGATCGGCGAACTGCTCACGAGGCTGAATGAGGAACGGCCGATC
>NZ_JBHTFN010000033.1:0-803 GCF_042666195.1 Bradyrhizobium sp. GCM10028915 | reverse complement strand
CTCAGGCTGCGCAACAAGCTGCTGCCGCTGATCCATCTCAAGAAGCTGCTCAAGATCGACGACGGCGCCGTCTCCGATCCCGAGAACGGCTTCATCGTGGTGACGCAGGTCGGCAGCCAGACCTTCGGCATCGTCGTCGACGGCGTGTTCCACACCGAAGAAATCGTGGTCAAGCCGATGTCGACGAAGCTGCGCCACATCGACATGTTCTCGGGCAATACCATCCTGGGCGACGGCGCGGTCATCATGATCATCGACCCCAACGGCATTGCCAAGGCGCTCGGCGCCGCCGGCTCTTCGGCCCATGACATGAACAACGAGAACGGGACGCACAGCATCGGATCGGGCGAGCAGACCACCTCGCTGCTGGTGTTCCGCGCCGGCTCGGCCCAGCCCAAGGCGGTCCCGCTCGGACTCGTCACGCGCCTGGAAGAGCTTCCGGCCGACAAGATCGAGTTCTCGAACGGCCGCTACATGGTGCAGTACCGTGAGCAGCTGATGCCGCTCGTTGCCATGGAGAGCGTCACCATCGCGAGCCAGGGCGCCCAGCCGATCCTGGTGTTCTCCGACGACGGCCGCTCCATGGGCCTCGTCGTCGACGAGATCATCGACATCGTCGAGGAACGGCTTAACATCGAGGTCGGCGGATCCTCCTCCGGCATTCTCGGCTCGGCCGTGATCAAGGGCCAGGCCACCGAAGTGATCGACGTCGGCCACTTCCTGCCGATGGCGTTCGCCGACTGGTTCACCCGCAAGGAGATGAAGCCGTCGCTGCACTCGCAATCGGTGCTGCTGGTCGACGA
>NZ_JBHTFN010000032.1:0-730 GCF_042666195.1 Bradyrhizobium sp. GCM10028915 | reverse complement strand
GGACTGGCGAAGGGCACGCCGTTGTCGGAGCGAATGGCGAGCGGCAGGCCGCGCTCGAGGAACAAACGCTCGAAGGCAGTAATTACAGGGTCTTCACGCGTTGAATCGAGCGCTTCGCACAACAACAGGAAGCGCGAGGCATGATCGGTAACGGTGAGCGGATAGCAGTAGCGGCCATTGCCGAGCTTGAACTCGCCCTTGAAGTCGGTGCACCACAAATCATTGGGTCCGGTACCCGTGGACAGCGGCGTGCCGCGCGCGCGGTGGCGCGGCCCGCCGCCACGCTTGACCAGGCCATGGCGATCGAGCACCGCATGGATGGTGCTTTTGGCCGGAATCCTGACATCGCCATCGAGCCGCCGGACCAGCAGTTCGCGGATCTTGCGCGCGCCCCAGTGCGGTTTCTCGGCTTTGAGGCGGACAATCAGACCCTCGATTTGCTCCGGGAGCTGATTGGCATAGCGTACCGGCCGTCTGGACCGATCGCTCAGGGCGGCCAGCCCCTGCTCTTTGTAGCGATCGAAAATCTTATAGCCGGTCTTGCGGGATACGCCGAACTCCCGGCACACATCCGTCATGGCTTCCCCATCCAGAAGCCTGGCCACAAAGCGAAGGCGTTCTTCCATGACCGAACTCGCTTTCCACGGCATCCACACCTCCCGCAGAACAAAAGCGGAAAGTGTAATCCATGTGTCCGGTACGTTTTGTCACCTATGTCTCGGGCCGCTCA
>NZ_JBHTFN010000031.1:0-818 GCF_042666195.1 Bradyrhizobium sp. GCM10028915 | reverse complement strand
CTAGCACGGAAAGAGTGCCTACTGCTCCCTCGCGCCCTATTGCGGCGCTGGCGACCGTCTGTCCGTTGGCCATGTCGATCATCACAGAAATGGCGCCACTATGAGGAAAGAGGACGTGCTCGGTCTGGTCACCCGCCTGCGAGACGACCGCATCCCGATCGAGCGCTACCATCTCTAGCTCGGGCGCCAGCAGATCGAGGTCCGCCGCCGGTAGTGCTGCCAGAAGTCGGTTACCAATTTCGCCGGGAAGCGTCACTGCGGCCTCCTTGAACGATCCGCCGCATCGCATTTCGAGCGTCATAGGGCGGCCAACTCGAACTTTGTTTGAATCCGCCTACGCCTCGCGCCCCGAAGTCCAATTCAGCTGCGGAAGCTCTCAATCTCAAAAACTCCAACCACACGCGCCTCGGAGGCGAATTGTTGTCTCTCAGGGTGATTGAGGAGTTAGGTCCCAGCGCGCCGCTCCGCAATTGTGAAATGCGCATGGGTAATACCATAGGGAGTTCCGCTTTCCGGGACGCGGCAAACGCCGCGGCGATCTCGCAAGAGAGGGCTCGGCTTGACCTAGAAGCTCAACAGCTACGTGATGAAGCCGGGTCATTTCCGCCAGGACAAACGAGACAGTCTGCTTAGGAAGGCCCGGCAGAACGAAATCACGTCTCAGTAACCGAGTGGCTGGCCTTGCCAAGATGGCAGCCACCGAAATAGGGCGCCTCCGTTGGCGGCATGAGTGGCGGCTCAAACGAGCATCCACATCGTAAACGCGGCGCAGAGGCAGATCGTGCCCACGACAGTCATCCGGCAAAGAAGCGCTCGGT
>NZ_JBHTFN010000030.1:0-9945 GCF_042666195.1 Bradyrhizobium sp. GCM10028915 | reverse complement strand
CGGCGCATCGACAATCTCTGGGTAGGCATCAGGCTTCCTCATTGGCTGAATGAGAAACCCGTAGCCCGGTTGAGTTGTCGGCCGAAGCGTCCGGCACCGCCAACTGGTGCTCACGATCGCCTGAAATCGCTGCTCACGATCCTCTGAAATCGTTGCTCACCATGCGGTGAAATCCGGTGCTCACGATCCCGCGAAACACGCAGGTTATGACCGGCTGACCGAAGTCGCTCGACCGCAGGGGCCATGGACACTCGTGCATTGCTGGAGCCATTTGCGGCGGCGCTTCGTCAAACTGGCCCGCACCGCAAGAGCAAATCGCCGATCGCCGAGGCCGCCGTTCGGCACATCGCACAGCTTTACGCCATCGAAGCCATGGTCCGCGGCTCATCGCCGGACATCCGGCTGGCCGCGCGCAGGGAGCACTCGCTGCCCATGGTCGCCGCGTTAAAGCCTTAGTTCGAGAAACAGCTGTCGATGATCTCCAGTGGCTCGACGCTCGCCGAGGACATCCGCTACGCGCTCAATCATTGGCAGGGGCTGACCCGCTTCCTCGAAGACGGGCGCCTCGAGCTCGACACGAACCCGGTCGAGAACGCCATCCGGCCAGTAAATGCTCTCTTCGCCGGGCATGAGGTCGGGGCTGAAAATTGGGCCTTGCTTGCGTCGCTCGTCGCCACCTGCAAGCTCAACGACGTCAACCCGGCCGCCTACATCGCCGAAACACTCGAGGCCATTATCGATGGCCATCCCCATAGCAGAATCGAAGACCTCATGCCGTGGCGATTCCGCAAAGCGGTCAAGCCTGCGTCCATAGGGTGACGGCTAAGCGCTTACGATCGAAGCCGGTGCCGTAGCGTCTGAGGGTCTGAGGTGACGCGGGCGGCCGGGATTCATGTGAGCCAATTGTTTCGCTGGCGGCAGCAACTGTGCGGGCCAGCGCGCGAGACGCCGGGGTTTGCGCCGGCGGCTGTTGTACCAGATGCGGCGGCTTCGAGCATGATCGAGGTCGAGTTCGCGAGCGGAACCCGCATACGGTACGGATCGCAGGCGCGGCCGATCCGGCAACGGTCTCGGCGATCATCAAGACGCTGGCCAGGGACACGGGACGGCGATGATCCCTGTCCCGAGCGGCGTACAGGTCCGGCTTGCCACAGGTCACACCGATATGCGCAAGGATTTTGACGGCCTGGCGCTACTGGTCAGGAGACGCTGCATCGCAATCCGCACAACGGCAACCTGTTCGTGTTCCGCGGTCGGCGTGGCTCGCTGATCAAGGTGTTGTGGCACGACGGACAAGGCATGTGCCTTTACGCCAAGCGGCTGGAGCGCGGCCGCTTCGTTTGGCCCTCGACGGCTCCGCGCGAAGGCTCCGAGCAGACGGCGACGATCACGCCGGCGCAGCTGGGGATACCTGTTCAAGGCATCGGCCGGCGGCCGCCGCAACGGACGTGGCGCCTGCAGGCCGCGGGCTGAACGCGACATTGTGAATCGGTGGGCGATCGAAGCCGCTGCGCAACATGGTCGACCTCAAGCGAGGTACTAACCAGCGCGCTCAGTGCTTTGAGACGATCGTGGTCTGGTTCAGTAAAGAGGAAACGAGATGTGCGACGGCCGCACGGTAGCCTAGGCTACCTACCGCACGGCTCCGCCCAACGCGACGAGCCTTGAGCGTGCTAGCGGCCCCGCGATCAGGTCATACGAACACTGAATGTGAGTCAATCGAGACGGTGGCAGTCACGATCCAGCTTGGCCGGAAATCAGATTGACGTAGTGCTCCATCTCCTTCAAGCCGCCTACTCCGTTGGTCTCGGCGGCGATGTGCTGTCGTAGTTTTTCGATGCGCATCAGTTTCTTGTCACCGCGGTAGAAGATGCTTCGGAAGACCGGGACGACCTCGCATTTCCCGATGTAAGTACGATTTGTGCCATCTATCTGGCCTTTGGCCAACTCGATATCCAAAATTATACTCAGAATGAGATGTGGTGCCGTACACCAATCCCAAGTCAAGCTTCCCAAGGAGTACGCAATGGTGGCCACACGGTTCGGATCCCTTTGTGTTCTGTAATATTCGACCGGCTGAATCACGTGCGGGTGATGTCCAAGCAGTAGATCGACACCCTCCTCAACCAATGCATGGGCGGCCTCAATTTGTGAAAGTCTAGGAAAAAACTCATGCTCGAAACCCCAATGGACGGACGCCACGATGAAGTCACTGCCTTGCTCCTTGCAATCTCTGATCTGTGATTTAAGAAGCTCCAAGTCAGCTGGCACGTGTTTCGAGACGAGCCTTGAAACATGGACTCGATGGCCATGACCGTCCGGCAGTTGGCGGCCATTAAGACCAAAAGTGGCCGACACAAACCCTATCTTGATTCCTTGTTTGGTAAGAAGCCGACCTTTGCCATACTCTTCGGCACGTCGCGGTGCGCCAATATCTAGAATTCCGTTCTGCGAGCAGATATCTTTGGTGGCATGGAGCCCTTCAATGCCCAGGTCAAGTGAATGATTGTTCGCCAGGTTGAGTACTGAAAAGTGCCTCCCCAGATGCTGCGTCAGCGCCGAATATTGGGCGGCCGAGCAACACATCGTGGCTGAACGGCCGTCTCCTATAGCATCCCTGACGACAGCTTCTTCTGCCACAGGAGACTCATAGTTGCCGAACGATATGTCTTTCCCAAAAACAACATCCTCAACGCCGTCGAAGAGTAGGTCCTTGGAGTATTCTAGTCCATTGGCCTGGATCAAGTCTCCAACCGCGCTCATGGTCACTGATTTGCTCTTTTCGAACCGATCAGGCAGTTTGACGATCGAACTATCATTCAAAAAGAGCGCATCAGAGACCTCCTTTGAAGTTCGCGTAATGGGATTAGCGCACTTGTAAAACCAGTACGCGCGATCAATGTCATTCATTTCTGCCCCGTCCGTGGCGGCACCCTCGAGCGGATGATCCCACCAGCCGAATAGCTTGGCCTTCCGAATAGTCTCCAAAACTTCGGGACTCGCGCGAAAAATGTCGATAGCGGTGCGTGGAAGTTTTTGGAGCATAGCTTAGGTCTCCGGATCGGTTTGAGAGGGTTGGTCGTTCTAGGGGGAACCTGTGCGCGATGGACTTGCGATTGGGTTGGACTAGGAGGATTGATTGTCTCTGCGGAAGAATTTGGCTGCTTCTATTAACGCAGCAACTTGAGAGAGGCTGCAGGAGCCTACGAATATGGGGCGTTAGGTCGTTAAGCATCACGAGCCAGCTCGATCGATACGTACCTTAGGACGTCGCCTGGATGAGCTCGATAGGACGATGCATGCTCGGTATCATCGAGAGGAGCGACGCGGTGTAAGGATGTCGCGGATGATTAAACACGTCTTCCGCCTCCCCAATTTCACAGACTTGCCCCTTTTGCAGCACCGTGACTCTGTCGCACATTTGACGAACCACAGGCAGATCGTGACTGATAAACAGCATCGTCAGCGATAGCTTTTCTTGAAGGTCTTTCAGAAGATTCAAGATTTGGGCCTGAATTGAGACGTCCAATGCCGACGTCGGTTCATCACAAATCAGAAAGCTCGGACGGCTAGCCAAGGCACGGGCGATTGAAATGCGTTGCCGTTGGCCGCCTGAAAACGCATGCGGATATCGGCGGGCCGCGCTTGCTTCCAACCCGACAGCGTTCAGGAGTTCCAACATTAATGGTTCTGCCAGTTGCCTATTATTTGCGAGTCCAAAGTGAATCATTGGCTCCATGATTATGTCTGCCACCCGCATATGCGAGTTTAGAGACGAGTATGGGTCTTGGAACACCATCTGAGTCTGGCGGCGGATATGTTGGCGCTCCTCGAACGTCGCGGCGTAGACATCCTTTCCATTGAAAAGCAGTTCACCGGTGTTCGGAGGGTTAAGGCCAGCGACAATCCTGGCGATCGTGCTTTTCCCGGACCCGGATTCGCCGACAAGCCCCATCACCTCTCCGCGGCGGATGCATAGGCTCACATTGTCCAATGCTTTGAATGCCTCGTGCGTCACGCTTCCAAACAGCCGCGGAACTCCAAAAACCCGATTGACTCGGCGCAGCTCCACAAGTGTATCAGCACCTCCAGAGCCGTGCTGCGAGTTAGATTCCAGCAACCACTTCATGGCGGCATCGATATTCCTACCGATCCCAGCGACCGGAAAACGACTAAGCTTCACGTCACCACGCGGAACGACCGACAGCAACGCTTGGCTGTATTCGTGACGTGGACGACTAAGTACTGTCGACGTCCTTCCTAGCTCAACGACTTCCCCTGACTTCATTACCGCGACACGGTCGGTGACTTGGGAAATAACTCCCATGTTGTGGGTAATGAGCATCACCGCTACCCGACGTTCACGAGCCAAGTTCTGAATTAATTTCAAAATCTGTGCCTGTACGGTCACGTCGAGTGCAGTCGTCGGCTCGTCCGCGATGATTAGTTCGGGTTGCGAGCAGAGGGCGAGCGCGATGACCGCGCGCTGTCGCATGCCGCCCGAAAATTCATGCGGCCAGTTCTTCACTCGTTGGGCGGGTTCAGGGATTCCAACGGCCTCCAACTGACGCACCGCCTCGGCTCGCGCTTCAGCCCGTGACAGAGCCCGATGGGCTCGGATCGTATCAACCAGTTGCCTCTCAATCGTGAAGAGTGGATTGAGGCTGGTCAATGGATCCTGGAAAATGGTCGAGATGCGTCTTCCTCGCAACGCCTGCATAGCTGTGACGTCTCGCGCAGCGATGATGTCGCCGGAAAGCCGAAGTTCGCCCGCGGTAATTAGTCCTGGAGCCTGGAGCAAGCCGGTGATCGCCGCCCCGACGGTCGATTTGCCTGCGCCGGACTCGCCGACAATCCCAAGTATTTCGCCAGGTGCTATCTCGAGGCTGACATCGCGGACGGCATGAAGCGTGCCATGACGGCTTGGAAAGTCGACGCAGAGCCCGCGAATTGAAAGAACGGGAGGGCCGGATGTCATGTTCAAACGCCCCTCGGGTTCAGCACATCCCTCAACCAGTCCCCCAGAACATTGATTGCGAGCGCAAGCATCAGGAGTGTTGCGGCAGGAAAAAATAGAATCCACCACTCCCCCGCGAACAGAAAGTCCTGACCGCTGCGTATCAACGTTCCCAGAGAGGGCTGCGTGGCAGGCAGGCCCGCGCCGAGATAGGACAAAGTGGCTTCTGTAATGATGGAAAGCGCAAGCGAGATTGTTGCGATAACGAGAATGGGACGGCGCACGTTTGGAAGGATGTGCCGCAGAAGCATCGTGCGCGTGGGCAGCCCGATCATTAGCGCAGCTTGGACATATTCGCGCTGCTTTTCCACCATGACGGCGCCGCGCACCGTGCGTGCGTAGGTGACCCATCCGGAAATTCCAATGGCCAAAATGACCATGTAGATCGCGAGTGTATCGCGAACTCCGGGAGCCAAAAGCGTTCGAGACAAGCCCGAAATCAACAGAGCAATGAAGATCGCAGGGATAGACAACTGAACGTCTGCAATACGCATGATTGCCGCGTCGGTACGCCCGCCGAAATACCCTGATATCAGACCTAGTGTGACGCCGATCGACATGGACAACAGGACAGCGACAAGGGCCACCAGAAGGGAAACTCGCGTTCCGTAAAGAGTCGCTGAGAGAACATCGCGACCCTGGTCGTCTGCGCCAAAAGCGTAAAAATGCCCGCTAGGAGCGTTTGCGCTCCACGGGGGTGTGTTTGCCGATAAGAGGTCGAATGTGCGCGGGTCGAGAATATTCTGGGGAGCCAGCAGAGGGGCGCCCAAGGCAGCAGCAATGAGGATTAGCAGGACCAACGTCGAGAAAAGTGCCCCGGGAGAGCGCAAGTAGGAGTGACCGATATCTGAACCGAACAGCACCGCAAACTTTCTGGTCAATCTCTTCATTTGATGCCCCCTACCGCGCGCAAACGAGGGTCTAAGAGGTAGTAGATGCAATCCACCACCATATTGATGGCAACAAAAATAAACGACACAATGAGAAGGTATGTTGCCATGATCGGCACATCTGAAAATCGAATCGAATTGATGAAGAGCAGCCCGACGCCGGGCCACTGGAACACCGTCTCCGTTACTACCGCGAACGCGATAATCGATCCTAACTGCAGGCCTGCAACCGTGACCACCGGGACCATGGTGTTCTTCAATGCATACGAGAAATAGATGAGCCGCTTAGGTAAGCCCCGCGCTCTCGCGAACCGAATGTAGTCGGAGTGCATAACTTCAAGCATTTCAGCGCGAACCAGTCGCAGGATCAGCGTAAGCTGGTAAGCTGCCAGTGAAACTGCCGGCAGGAGAATGGCCTTCCAACCGCTTTTGGTCAGTAATCCAGTTGTCCACCAGCCGAACTTTACTGTGTCGCCACGCCCGAATGAGGGCAGCCACCCAAGTTTAATCGAAAAGACATAGATCAGGCCGATGCCGATCAGAAAGTTAGGTAGCGATACCGCAATCAGCGAGCCAGTCATGCTCATCCGAGACAGTGTGGAGCTCGGGCGCAACGCCGTCATCACCCCGAGCGCAATGCCTGCCGACATCGCGAAGAAAAACGACAGTAGCGCTAGTTCGAGTGTCGCAGGCAGCCGTTCAAGGATTAGATCCAACACCGGCCGTCCCACGCGAGTGGAAATGCCAAAATCACCCTGAAGTGCAGAGCCGACGAACCGGAGGAATTGGATGTAAAAGGGACGGTCGAAACCCAGTTCGGCCGCCAAGCGTGCGCGGTCCTGCGCGCTGGCCTCCTGCCCCAGCATGTTCTGCAGCGGATCACCGATAAAATGAAAGGCGGCGAAGGACAGGAAGGCCGTGACCAGCATCACCGGAAAAACAGACGCCAGTCTGCGCAGGAAGAAGCCAGTCATTTATCTACCTTGACGTTCTTTACATAGATCATGTTGCCGACGTGTGATGTGACGTGAATCTTGCTCTGCATTGCACGCGCTAACATTTGCGCGTGAATCGGAAGATAGAAACACTCGTCCTGGACGACCTTCCAGATTTCAGCGACGGTGGCGTTGTACTTATCAATGCTGGCCTCCGAGCTAAGCGAATCAATTTTCGCGTCGATCTCTGGGTTCTTGAAATTAACCCCAGCCCAAGTGCCCCGAGAGTGAACAAGGTTTTCAAAAAAGATTTGAGAATTGAACCCACCCCAAGTCATCAGGTAGAAGTCGGTCTTCCGGTGAAGAACCAGTGGCCAGACTGCGGCGGAGGGCTGGACGTCCAGGCGTACAGTTATGCCAATCTTCGCCAGCATCGCCACCAGCGCCTCACAGATGCGTTCATCGCTAACCATGCCATCGTTGGTGCAATTAAGGGTTACAGAAAAACCATCGCCGTAGCCCGCTTCCATCATGAGCTGCCGCGCATTTGCGACGTCGAACTTCGGCATTCTTCCCAATTCTTGAGTAAAGCCGCTGACGGATGGCGGAAGGATCGTCCCAAGCGGGATGGACTGACCCCGCATGATCGTCTTCTGGATGGCTTGACGATCAATAGACATATTCATGGCTTGACGGACCCGCTTATCCGCGAAGGGATTCCCCTTCACGTTTCCGCTTGTAAGTTTATCCTCCCCCATGTTGACGCCAAGAAAAACAGTACGGGATTCAGGGCCCTTAACTACTCGCAGATCGGGGTTCTGTTCGAGGCGCGAAACATCCTGGGGAGGAACGTCTTGCAGAAAATTGACCTGGCCGCTGATCAAGGCGGATACGCGTGTCGCGTCCGACTGGATAGGGGTATAGATAATTCGATCGATGCTCAGCGGGAATTGACCGATACCCCAGTACTTATCATATGCCACCAGTTCTGTCCGGCGATCGGACTCGCGGCTGACGAGCCGGTATGCGCCCGTGCCGTTTTCATGGCGCGCCGCATAGTTCTCTTTCTTCGCCATATAGTCCTGCGGGGCCACGGAATCGTTCTTCTGGGCCCAAGCTTCGTTCATTATCAAGACGGCAGTCAGATTCTCCGCCATCAGGAGGCTAGGGGCCTTGGTCTTGATCTGCACGGTATCGGCATCCCTTGCGACGACGGACTCGATCGCTTTTACGTATGTGCGTATGTTCGACGTCGGCGCCATGGCTCGTCGCATCGAAAATACAACGTCTTCTGCCGTGAAAGGAGCTCCGTCGTGGAAGGTGACGTTCTGGCGAAGCTTGAACTCCCATATGTCAGGCCGTTCGGGGAGCATGTGCCATTCTGTCGCCAGCACACCGATGAGCTTGCCATCATCGTCTCGTGACACGAGGGGCTCATAGATCTGCTGATTAAACGTATAGGTGGTGCCCTCGTTATACGCATGCGGGTCAAGCGTTTGAACATCTAAACGGCGAGCCCATTTCAGCGTTTCCGCATTCGCGGAAGAAGCAATCGCAAGCAGCGCCGCCGCGCCCACGAAGGGTGCAAAGCGCACGCTCCCACGACGCGCCATATATTTGAGCATTGACATTTCCTTCCCCTGGACAGCTGATTGGGACAAAATCTGTGTGGGTCGAGCCTTTTTTGTTTTGCTGCAGTTTGCCCGTTTGGTGTCGGTCGTCGTCCGCGAATTCAAGCAGATTTTTGCAGAGATTATGCAAACTTCGCCGCAATGACGCCGGATCTCGGTGTAGCCAGCGGCTAGCGCGTCTCTCCCGGTCGTAACCCACCTCTAGGCCCGGGGCGAAAGGCGACTAGCTGTCGCTCGGCAGCTAATTATGGCAGGCCGAACCTTGCCGCTTCAAGGAAGTCCCGCAGGTGGATGCTGAATGCGGCCGGTTCGTGTGGCTCTCGGAATCCCCGCGCGAGGGCGCCGATCCGCGGCAGAGGTGGAGCAAGACGTACGGGAGAAGTTCCCTTGGAAAGAATGCGTTCCGCTTTTCGGGACCCCGTGGCGCCATTGGTCGAGTCGGTAAGTGCGACACCTGAACCAGCGGCAAGTAAGCGCCTCGTATCATGGAGCCGAGCCTGCACGCCAACGCTGCGACTACGCCGAAGACGCGAGCCTACGTCCAGCGCAGTAAGAGGGTCAGTCGCGGAATTGGCGGCCGAGCTCGGAGTCGGCGAGACCTCGATCCGGCGTTGGGGGCCGCAGCGCCGTAGCCGACCGGCCGCATGCGCCAAAGTCCCCGCGCGGCCCGGCCTGACGGCGGTGGAGGAGCGGCTGGTCTGTGGACTACGGCCATTCTGCGCCGATAGGTTGTTCTGCATCAATTTTCGTTGTGGTTCAGCCCCAACGGCAAGAAGTCCGTCGGTGTTTCCAATATTTTTTACCGGATGAGGCTGCCCATCGGGCGGCAATCGCCTCTGTCCTCTTTCGCCGCCACGGCGCGTCAGATCGGCTCTTCCGCCGGTTGCTTTCTACAGCATTCGCGCACGGCGCTCTGCGCCCATCAAGGCTAAGGTCCAACGCGCTCGGTCGCGTAAAGTGCCTTCGCGGTAGAGATCGCACCCCGCGGATCATCGATCAGCGCCGGCAGCTCGTTCCCGCCCAGGTGTCGCCGCCCCTTATCGATCAATTCCAGCGCAAGGCGCCGCAGCCTGGCTGCAATCCAGCGCTGATGGATGAACTTCGCCCAAAAACCCCGCGGCCCGAATGTATCTTGCCGTGCCTGCGGGGTTGCTATGCCCGAGCGAGCCGAGAGCGGGCCAACGATGGATTTCCAGCAGGGCTGGACGTCTGTGGAGGGGGATCGTCGCGAATTCGGGAACGGGAAACTGAGGCATGGCGCAGAAATTCGTGATCACGATGATGCTGCACGAGACGAACACGGTCTCGCCGCTGCCCACACCAATCGAGGCCCTTTTGCGCGTGGTGCTCCTGTGATCGGCGGCGACGGCAGCCACGCCGACGCCTATCCCGTTGGAGGCAGGAAGTCGAAGCGCGGCTTGCCCTGGACCGAGCATGTGCTGGTACGGGGCGAAGTGTTCATCGGAAGCCAC
>NZ_JBHTFN010000029.1:0-3717 GCF_042666195.1 Bradyrhizobium sp. GCM10028915 | reverse complement strand
GTCCGCGCTGACGCCAGAGAGTTTATGCTGATGAGCCAGCAAGCGACGGACATAGAAAAGCGCGAGCTGTTTAAGCGCTTGGCGGATGAACTCGCCTTCGAGGCCCTCGAGCTTGAGCTAATCGTCAAGAAAAACGAGCGAGCTAATCCGTGCGACCAGCACGAGGTCGTGGAGTTTAAGCCGCCCTCTCAGCGAACGCGTGGCTGACGCGGAAGAGGGTCAAGCCGGCTAGATCGGCGTGACAACGGAACTTTGCGCATGGCTCCGCCAGCGGACGCTGCTCCGCCTTCGCCGCATCGCATTGCGGTTGGGAGGGCTCAATCCGGAAGCGGTGATGTCATTGTACGCCGCCAGCAGTTCATCCATGTGGTCCTTCCGTCGATTTCGAAGAACAGCGGGGTTTCAGGCAAGACGCCCAGGCTACGGAACTGATCGACTATTTCTCGGTGAACCTCGATCGCAGCCCACGGACCCACCCGTAAATTTCCCAAGTGTTCGAAACGAGGCGCGCTGGTTAACTGGTGCGGGTGAGCACCGCACCATGAAAACGCCGAAGCCAAAGCAATGGACCGACCGCGAGGTCCAGCAATTGTCGAAGCTGGCACGGACGGGCGCTGGCGTATCGAAGATTGCAGCCGAGCTGGGCCGTCACGCAGGATCAGTGATGCGAATGGCGCGAACGATAGGGGTATTGTTGAAGAAGTAGCCGTCGAGGAAGCTCGCGCATGCCCCGCCCGAAGGAGCGCAGCACGGCTGACCTACAGGCCGGAACCACGACTAATGTCCCGCACAAGCCTGAGCGCGGCGCCAGTATTTCTACCGTAGAAGAGCGTCTGATCGAGCTGCGAAAGAATGGTCAGCCCAAATAGCGTGATGGCAATGCCTCTAAACATTGTCGTGGACCACGGTGCAGTGCAAGTTCAAACGGCCCCGGCCGCAGGTTGGGAGGAACAGCCGGGGCCGGTATTCCCATTCCATGTGCCGCAATCGGCGGTAATCGGCACGCACCTAGCAAGCCAGATAAAAGCTAACGAATTGTTTCGTAAGTCCCGAATTCGGAGCGAAGCGCTGCTTTGGTGTTGCAACGGCAACGTGCTTCGCAACCAACATAGCGCGAGCGCCGCCCGTACTTGTACGGAGGTTGAACCAAACCTCTTGCCGTTGCGTGTCGTCCATATTCAACGTCTACTTCAGATTGATTTTGTGACGATCCGATTTTTCAGACGAGGCCGGTCCATGAGCGTCAAAGCCATGATGGCGACTATCCTCAAGAACCACCTGACATCGCGCGGAGTGCATTCGCTGACGCATTCGGACTGCGCGGAGATCGTGGAGCACTTGATCGAAAAGCTCACTGAGCTTGAGCTTAGTTTAGCGCGAGAAGTAGCCAACAACCAGAAACTGCAGTAGCACGAAGCATGATGAGCAATCGAGACTGACAGCGGCGTGATTGCTGATCCGTTCCGCTGCCCGATGGCCGCAGTCTGAACACGCTGCACGTCGCCACGACCGACGACGCTCTCGGCGCGCGAGAATGATGCGCCGGAATGGTGCCCCTAACGACATTGATGCTGTTTGTGGCACTATCGGCGCAGGTCGCGCCCATGGGCGAGAGACCGTCTCGATTAACCCGACCGAGATGTGTAGAGCGCCGACAGCGACCCAACTCACGACTAGGTGAGTAGGCCATGTGCTTACAAGGCAGAGGCCCCAGGAGTGCCTGAGGCGGACCTCTTCCCTCATCAACTAATCGTCGTCCCGGTCGTGAGGATGGTGTTCGAGGTGGTGCTCATGGTGATGGTGCTCTGCCCCACCTCCGTTCACACCTTTTGCCCCAGACGCAGCGATGGCGTTTGACGTGAGTGAGGTCGATAGAAGCAAGGTCATGGCGGGCGGCGTTACGGCCGCAAATCTACCGCAGGTCCTCAAAAATTCACGTCGATCGTCATCTTCTGTCGAGGCATGACATCCACGTCACGAACGTCTTCGGACCGACAGAGGCACCACATTATTTTCAGTTATCCGAATTTAATTCGTTAAATGTATTTAATCGATCATGCAATGCAACGAAGGCAGCTTAATATTCGGGGTTGGGTGAATCCGAACGTGTACCTCCTCAGCGGCGGTGGCGCTCTTGAGTATGTCCAGAGCAGTGATCCGTCTGGAACGGATGGGAGTATCGTCCTAATTAAATGGACAGCTTCTTGATGTTGTTGTAATTTTCTCGGGTTTCAGCTTCGGAACTGATGTTTTGGAGCAACTCATGCCGGAGTATCGAGCCTACATTCTTGGATCGGACGGCCACATACAGCTTCGCCTTGAACTTGATTGCGTCGACGAACCAACGGCGAGCGAACGAGCCAAGCAGCTCGTTAACGGCCAAGACGTCGAGCTTTGGGAAGGTGCGCGCAAAATCGCGACATATAGGCCAGAAGAGTAAGGTCGCCGACACTGGCGCGCTGGACCAACCCACATTTCGATTGCCGCGACGAGGATCTTGCTCATAGGGGCATAAGCGCACACTGCGCGTCATTCGTGGTCGCCGTTGATCCGGGGGCAATCGTCTCCCGGCGCGAGTAATCATTCTCCTCTGTGCGTGCTTGAGGCTCTGTTCTTTCATTTGCACAAGCGACGTTGCATTCTTGGAAATGGGACGACAGCTCAAGCTCAGCCAAGTGCTCCCAGTATTCTGCTTCCGCGAGGAGCTTCCATTTATTCACGCCATTGTACGCTGCTTGTTGACGACACAGCGAACCCATCGCGCGTAAGCGTCGCACCTTCTCCACTGCGGACCCCCTTCGGCTTGTTTTTCACAAACCTGTTATTTCTGAGTGTCAGAGTTAAAGTCTCGCAGATTGAAATGACAAGCCCGGTGTTTGACTGGTTTTATGACAGCGCAATAGTCTGACTTTTGCCGCTAGCGTGCATCCGGTTGAAACATTGACCTAGATCGATAAACCCCGCTCTTCCGACTGCCCGCAATCCCCCTCGCGGAGGCGTTTAGGAAGGTGGCGGCTCCAGTCCGATGACTGGAGCCTTTTGTCCGCCATCCATCAAAGCAGGTGAGCAGTCCCAGCGCTGAGTGCAATGTCGAGTGTCAGCGCCAGAGCGTCGTCCGCCTGCGCTCTGCGCAGGCATGCAATAAGGTTCGCACCAGCAGCAGTGAACTTTTGAGCGATCCTTCTTCGATTATGGTTAGCTTTTCATCACTCCGACGTTTGATCCTTACTTTGTCTCGCCGCATTGGACCACGAACCTGCTCGACGACCGATGCCAATTGATCAACACAACCCCCGCTATTGCGCGAGCCTCGGAGGGCTATCAGTTACTGCAACTTGGACACTAAGAGCCCGACACACGCAACGAGCGTTGCCGTACTCAGGGTCAAGAGCTGCTCAGTGCGGGCTTGCAGATAGCGGTTAGCAACCAGCTGATTCAGTTGATTTCGAAGCCCCTCAGATCGAATTTGCTGGAATGCCAGTTCGCAGAGCGCTCACACCATCTAATGGGACGTAAGCTCTGACAGATTACGACAGGCGCAAGCAGGAGCCAGCGTGCAGCTTTAAACGTTTACGGGCGTGGATCGATCTCGAAGATGATCGACATGGACCGGACCGAGCGCTTCTTTGCCGGATGACTGTCGTGGGCACGATCTGCCTCTGCGCCGCGTTTACGATGTGGATGCTCGTTTGAGCCGCCACTCATGCCGCCAACGGA
>NZ_JBHTFN010000028.1:0-5504 GCF_042666195.1 Bradyrhizobium sp. GCM10028915 | reverse complement strand
TTAACCTCGAGGCTCATCAACCGCCTTGATCGCTTCGATCTCCTGATCCTAGATGATCTTGCTTACGTCACCAAGGACCAGGCCGACACTAGCGTGCTGTTCGAGCTCATCAGCACACGCTACGAGCAGCGCTCGATGCTGATCACCGCCAATCAGCCGTTCGGCGAATGGAACAAGGTCTTCCCGGACCCCGCCATGACGCTCGCCGCCATTGATCGTCTCGTTCACCACGCCACCATCGTTGAGATGAACGTCGAGAGCTATCGCAGACGCACCGCGCTCGACCGAAAACGCGGTCCGGGACGGCCCGACCTCGCACGCGACACCCAAAACCGTCGCTGATTGACGCTCCGCGACAATCAGAGTTCAACAAAACTCTTGCGCGCGACAATCTGCGCGGCAATCATTACTTCGCCGCGACACTGACTCGCCATCCAGTTTGCCGCGCCTTCCCATCCAGATCGACGCGCTACAGGCTATTTCGTCTTCTATAATTCTGAGGACGAAACCGACTTCACGGAGCCGTCGACACAGCGACTTTGACGGTGGCAATGGCGGCGCTGTCGGATGGACGGTCCCGATGATCCCATTACCGACGGGCGTGCGGATGTGGCTTGCGACCGGCTACACCGACATGCGCAAGGGCTTTCCGTCCACTGGACTTGCAGGTTCAGAAGATTCTGCATCGCGACCTGCTGAGCGGTCACCGTTCTGCTTTCGAGGACGCAGAGGCGATCTGCTGAAGGTGATTTGGCATGGTGGCGCAGGGCATCCTATTTGATCACGATGCGCCTGGAGCTTGGCCGCTTCCTGTGGGCCGAGCGGCCGACGGCGTGGTGGCGATCTCGCCCGCGCAACTCGGCTACCTCCTGTCGAGAATTAGCATCCGGTAGAGGCCGCCTTGCGGAGATGAGCGCGGGCTGGAAAGTCATAGGACTTTTTCTAGGGATAGTCCTATGACGAACGCGTCGATCGAGGTGATCACGTCGGTTCAGCGGCGGCGGCGCTAGTCTTCGTAGGAGAAGCATCGGATCGTTGCAGCGGCGATCGAAGGTAAGCGCGAAGCCGCTACCCTGGCTTCAGAGTTAGAATGAATGTGCGAAGAAGCCTCCGGCTTGGAACGGAGGTTTGGATGGGATTGGACAGCAAAAAGGACGTCCATTTGGACGGCTCATCGGGAGGGCGGGTGAGCCGGCTGGAGGTGCTTGATGGACCGTCGGGCCGCCGGGTGCGTTCGGAGGCTGAGAGAGCCCGGATCGTCGCCGAGAGTCTGCTACCCGGTGCCCAGGTGTCCGAGGTGGCGCGCAAGCACGGAGCGACGCGCTGGCAGATTTACGATTGGCGACGACGCTTTCGACAGCGAGGCATGTTGGCGCCGTGCGAGGCGTCGCAGTCGACATTCGCGCCGCTGGTCGTGGAAAGCGTGTTGGAAGAGCGTCAGGTTCCGGCGATCAAGCTTGAGATCGCGATTGGCGATGTCGTGCTGCGGACGGACCCCGCCATAGATGGCGAGCAGCTGTGCCGGGTGATCCGCGCGATGCGAGCGTCACGATGATCGCGGCCGGTGCCGATCTGAAGATTGACATCGCGACGCGGCCCATCGACTTCCGCTGTGGCCACGATGGGCTTGCGGCGAAGGTGCAGGAGATGCTTGGCCTCGACCCGTTCAGCGGCGCAGCCTTCGTGTTCCGATCGAAACGAGCGGACCGGATCAAGATTTTGGTCTGGGATCGAACGGGCCTGGTGTTAGTTCATAAGCGCCTCGAAGACTGCAAGTTCGTTTGGCCAACGATCGCAGACGGCGTGATGCGCATATCGCCAGCGATGTTCGCTGTCCCCAATAGTGAGTCTGACGAATCATTTCCGGAGGTGGTCGAAGTTCGAGACCCCCACCATCCTTTGTACGGCCGCTCATTTCGAGTGATCAGGAAGATCGGCCAGCGAAGCCGAGGCATTCCCGCTTCGTATGAAGTTGAGTATCGCACGGGAAGCAGTCTCCTGATTCAGGCAACTGCAATCGAATATTATGGACAAGAAGCAAATCAGATTAAGCTGAGTATGGAGGCTCTACTCGAGCTTTTATCGACAGCGGATTGTCCCGACGCACATGAGCATGGATCCAGCCGATCTTTGGTCGACGCTGACGCCCGCGCTCCGACGCCAGATCGTCGAAGACGTCGCCGCGATTTTGGCGGAGATCCCTCATGAAGTCCGAGTTGGTCACACCAAGCCGCTTGGCGCGCAAAGCCGTAGTCTACATCCGGCAGTCGACGCCCCACCAGGTCGTAAGCAATCAGGAGAGCCTGCGCCTTCAATACGCGCTTCGCAAGCGCGCCCGCGAACTCGGATGGCGTGAGGCGGCCATCGACGTGATTGACACCGATCTCGGGTTGAGCGGCGCCTCTACAGCGCATCGTAATGGCTTCAAAGAACTCGTCGGCCGCGTTGGCTTGAGTGAAGTGGGGCTCATCCTGTCGATCGACGTGACTCGCTTGGCGCGTAATTGTACCGACTGGTATCCGCTCCTGGATATCTGTGGTCTGCGTGGCTGTCTGATTGCCGACCGCGATGGTGTCTATGATCCGGGCACTCCTAACGGACGTTTGCTTCTCGGGCTGAAAGGTTCGATCTCCGAGCTTGAGCTACACACGTTCCGCAGCCGGCTGACCGCCGGCCTGCTGGCTAAAGCCGAACGCGGCGAACTTGCGGTTATGCTGCCAATCGGGCTGATGCGGGACCCGAGTGGCGTGGTCGTTAAGGATCCCGACATGGCCGTGCAAGGGCGGCTCGGTCTCGTCTTCCAACTGTTCCTGCAATTGCGCAGCGTTGCCAAGGTCATGCGGGCGTTGAACGAGCGTGACCTCGAACTGCCACGTCGTGATCGGCATGGCGATTTGTGTTGGACGCGCGCGACGCTGGCTGCGGTGGCGGCCGTCTTGAAGAACCCCGCATATGCGGGTGCCTTCGTCTATGGACGAACCCGCCTCCAGCCGCCGAAGCGGGAGGGCGCCCTGCCGCAAAAGGCTCCGCGGCCGACTGAGGAGTGGCGGATCGTCGTCAAAGATCGATATCCTGCCTATATCGACTGGCCAATTTATGAAAAAATCCGAGCCGTCATGAGAGATAACCGAGCCGAATACATGCGCATCAAAACCCGAGGCGCGCCTCGCGATGGCGAGCTTCTGCTCCACGGCATCGCCTGGTGCGCACGATGTGGCCATAAGATGTACGTCCGCTACAAGGGGGGCGGCGAGTATGTATGCAATCACCTGCGTACCCAGGAAGGCCAGCCGACCTGCCAACACATCCGGGCCAGCCGTATCGATGCGGCCGTTGCCCATACATTCCTAACTGCACTGGCGCCGGCCGAACTCGATGCCTTGTCGCACTCCCGCCGGGTCCAGCAGCAGATGAACAATGCGTTACGTTCCAGCGCAGAACGAGAGCTCGAGCGCAAGCGGTACACGGCGGCGCTCGCCGAACGGCAGTTCAACCGAGCTGATCCAGACAATCGCCTGGTCGCCTCAGAACTCGAGCGCCGATGGGAAGCGGCTCTAACCACGTGCGCGCCGCCGAAGAAGCGCTTGCCCGACAGACGCCCTCCAAAGCCATCACACAAGTGGCCATAAGCAAGGAGCTCGACAACAAGGTCATCAGCGTCACCGGACGCTTGCCGCAGATATGGGCTGACGAGACTATCTCGGATGCGCATCGCAAGGCATTGTTGCGATGTCTCATCGAAAAGGTCGTGCTCGACCGCGGTGAGCACGACTTGGCCCTGGCCAGGATCGTCTGGCGAGGAGGCGCCGTGACGGAGCTCGAGGTGAGGATGAGCGTCAACTCCGTCACCAGATTGACGCGAGGCACAGAGATGCGGGCGCGCCTGTTGGCGCTTGCCCGCGACGGCGTCCCAGACGACGAGATCGCCGCAATCCTTACTCAGGAAGGCCACCGCTCTCCTCATTGCGCCGATAAGGTGCTGCCCATCACCGTTGGGCGGCTCCGTCGTGCCGCTGCCATCAAGGTGACTACCCAGCGCAACCGATGGGTGCATGCCGACTCACTCCTCAGCCTGCCCGAACTGGCCCGAACGCTTAAGATCCCGGTGAACTGGCTCTATGTGCAGATCCGAAGTAAGCGTTTGCTGATTGATCGCCAGTCAAGCGGCGCCTATCTCTTCCCGAATACACCATCCATTCTTGACGCTGTCCGAGACCTTCGAAACCACGTCATTGCGCAACTTGATCTAAGAATCTGTCAGCCTAACAAGGAGGGGCATCAACATGGGTGATCGTTCGAAGGGCTGGATTGGAGGTTAGTCCGCCCGGAAGAAGCGCGGCGTCCCCAGGCGGCTGGATAACTGCGGCAGAATGACTCAGAAGCTATTTTGAATGTGGCACGCGCGGCGGCGATGTGCTCGAAATAGCGCATGAGCATCGCGGCGCTGCGCGACGAAAATGAACAACTGAAAGCGCTTTTGGCGCAAACGCAGGCGGCCTTGAGCGAGCATCAGGGGGCGCTGGCGGCGTCGGAAGAAGCGCGGCGTCGGCTGGAGGTCATTCTCGGCGAATTGCGACGCGAGAAGTTCGGCGCGAAGTCCGAGAAGCTACGGCCAGATCAGTACGACTTGCCGCTGGAAGACGTGGAGATCGCGCAAGGCATCCTGGACGCGGCGCAGGAGAGAGCCGAGGCTGTGATCCAGGGCCGATCGCGGAGCGCGCCGGATCAAGGTTCTCATCGCAATCGCGGCTGCTTGCCTGCCCATTTGCCTCGGGTGGAACGGATCATCGAGCCTGCGAGCACGCTCTGTCCGTGCGGTTGCGGCGCCATGACAAAGATCGGCGAGGACCTCAGCAAACGCCTCGACGTGATCCCGGCGCAATGGCGCGTGCTGGTCACGCGCCGCCCGAAATACATCTGTCGCCGCTGCTCGGGCCCTGTCGTGCAGGCCCACGCGCCGGAGCACGTCGTGCCTGGTGGGCTGCCGACCGAAGCGGCGATTGCGCACGTGATCGTCTCCAAGTTCGGCGACCATACGCCGTTTTACCGTCAGGCCGAGATCTATGCGCGCCAGGGGATCCGGCTTGACCGGGCGACACTGGGCAACTGGTCCGGCCGCGCCTGCTTCCATCTCCAGCCGATCGCCGATCACATGCGCCGCCGCCTGGCCATGGCAGATCGTCTGTTCATGGACGAAACCACGGCACCGGTGTTCGATCCGGGGCGTGGCCAAACGAAGAAAGGCTACTTCTGAGCGATTGTCTCCGACGACCGCGGCCACAGCGGCCCAAGTCCTCCGATCGTGCTGTTCCGATATGCCCCCGGTCGCAGCGGCGCCTTCGCGGAGCAGTTCCTGCATGGCTTTAACGGACGCTTCCTGCAATGCGATGCCTATGACGGTTATGTGCGCATTTCGCTGATGGTGAGCGGTGATTTCACGCGATGGTTAGCAGGCATTTCGCGCGATCGTGAGCAGCCGCTTTGGCCGACATGGTGATTGGGTC
>NZ_JBHTFN010000027.1:0-844 GCF_042666195.1 Bradyrhizobium sp. GCM10028915 | reverse complement strand
CGCAGTCAATCTTCAGGAAGGCCGCCATGTCCCAGTATTCACTCGATGAATTGCGGCGGCGCTATGTCGTCGAGAAAAGACCGCTCGAAGCCAGCATCGAGCAGATCTTGCGGGCCGACGCCCGCGCGGGAGCCCGTGCCATCCTGGCCTCAATCGATAAACGGCGCTCCGAAAATAGGTCCGAGGGGCAGCGCCTGCGAAAGATGCTCCGCTTCGAGAGCTCTCTCTGGGAAAGCGGCCATCATGCCGTGGCAGGCGTGGACGAGGCGGGAATGAGCCCTCTCGCCGGGCCAGTCTCTGCTGGCGCCGTGATCCTGAAGCCCGGCACGCGGATAATCGGAATCGACGACTCGAAAAAACTCGATGCCGCCGCTCGCGAAGAACTCGCGAAGGAAATCAAGGAAAAGGCAGAGAGTTGGTGTGTAGCATTCGTCGAGGTCGAGGAGATCGACGAAATCAACATCTATTGGGCAGGCATCCAGGCGATGCAGCGCGCGGTCCGGGGCCTAGGATTGACACCGCAGCACTTGCTGATCGATGCGAGGCGGTTGAAGGAAATCGAGATCCCTCAGCAGTCCATCATTAAAGGTGACGCCAAGTCCGCCAGCATTGCGGCCGCCTCCATCCTCGCGAAAGTCGAGCGCGATATGGTCATGCGGACGCTCGACGTGCGTCACCCCGGCTACGGATTCGCGGATCACAAGGGCTACCCGGTGCCGGCTCATTATGAGGCGCTCGCCAGGCTTGGTGCATGCGCAGCTCACCGGAGGTCGTTCGGACCAGTACGCAAGGCCCTCGGACTGCCGCCCCTGCCGCCGTGGCCTTCGGCATCCGAGCGCACCGC
>NZ_JBHTFN010000026.1:0-14006 GCF_042666195.1 Bradyrhizobium sp. GCM10028915 | reverse complement strand
GACCGAACTCGCTTTCCACGGCATCCACACCTCCCGCAGAACAAAAGCGGAAAGTGTAATCCATGTGTCCGGTACGTTTTGTCACCTATGTCTCGGGCCGCTCACCGCCACAATAAAACGGCTTTCCAGAAAGCTCGGCAGATCAGTCTGATCTTGCCGGCTCTCGCTCCGCCAGCACCGTCCGCGCCGTCGCCACGAACGCCTGCGCGGCCGGCGACAGCGTCCGACCCTGGCGCTGCAGCAGCGACACCGGGCGGGTGATGGCAGGGCGTATCAGCGGCTTTGCGATCAGAGTTGGAAATTGATCGGCCGGCAGCATCGTCGCAGGAAGGATAGCAAGGCCGAGGCCCTGCGCCGTCATGGCGAGCGCGGTGTTGATCAGCGTCACTTCATAGGTCGGGTTGAGGTGCTTGCCCTGGCTCCCCAGCGCCTGATCGATCTGCATGCGTATCCGCGTCTCGCGCCGCATCGCGATCGTCGGCATCTGATCCAATTCGTCCCATGTCAGTGAGCGCCGTGCCGCGAAGTCGGGGGTGCGCCGGCCGATGGCGCTCAGGCGGCCGCGGGTCAGCGTCTCGATCGTCAGCTCCGCGAATTCTCCCTCGACGCTGCCGATCGCGAACTCCGCATCCGTCGCGATCAGACGTGGAACGAGATCGTCGGCGGCGACGTCGCGCATGTCGATTTCGATGTCGGGATAGCCTGCCCGGAATTTTGCCAGCACCGAGGGCAGCAGTGCCGATGCGGTACCGGCTGAGGCGAGAAACGCGACTCGGCCGGCGCGCGCCTGCGCGAGGTCACGCATGCGCCGCGACAGGCCCAGCGCATCGCCCAGCATCCGTTCGGCGGCATGAACTGCCTCGTCAGCGGCCCGCGTCGGCTGCACCGAACGAGTGGAGCGATCGAACAGTTTGACGCCGAGCTGCGCTTCGAGCTGTTGGATCAACAGGCTCGCCGCCGATTGCGTGATCCCCAGCTCGCGCGCAGCCCGCGTGATGCTGCGCGTACGGTACACGCCGGTGAAGGCCTGCAATTGCCGTAAGGTGACGTTCATAGGCAAAGCTCATGAGTTGATGAGTTCTTTCCGGCTTATCACATAAGCGAGCATGCAATAAAATGCATGCCGTGGTCGGTGAAGCGGCGATCGCCAAGGGATTGGAAACGAACATGAGGACACAGGTGCTGGTGGTGGGCGCCGGGCCCGTCGGATTGACCGCGGCGATGGATCTGGCTTCCCGTGGGATCGACGTCGTGGTCGCGGAGATCCGCCATGCCGGCGATCCGCCCAGCGTCAAATGCAATCACGTCTCGGCGCGTTCGATGGAGATCTTCCGCCGGCTCGGCGTCGCCGCAAAGCTGCGCGACGCAGGCCTGCCCGCAGATTTCCCGAACGACTGCTCCTACCGGACCACGGCGACCGGCATCGAGCTGTGCCGCATCGACATTCCCTCGCGCGCACGCCGCTACAGCGCCACCGGCGGCCCCGACACCTGGTGGCCGACGCCGGAGCCGCCGCACCGGATCAACCAAGTCTATCTCGAGCCGATCCTGTTCAGCCATGCCGCCGCTCAGTCGCGCATCACCATTCTGGCGCGCACGGAAATCACGGACATCGAGCAGAATGACGACCATGTGGTCGCATTGGCGCGCGACCTCGACAGCGGAAGCTCGCTCCGCATCGAGGCTTCCTTTGTGATCGGTTGCGATGGCAGCCGTTCCCTGGTTCGCAGATCGATCGGCGCCAACCTGTCCGGCACGCCGGTGATCCAGCGCGTGCAATCGACCTTCATCGAAGCGCCGCAGCTCAAGGAGCTGATGGGCGCGCACAAGCCGGCCTGGATGGTGCTCTCGCTCAACCCGCGACGCTCAGGCACGACGGTGGCGATCGACGGTCAGGACCGCTGGCTGATCCATAATCACCTGAAGCCAGACGAGCCCGAATTTGATTCGGTCGATCGGGACTGGGCGATCCGCGCCATTCTCGGCGTCGACGAGCGCTTCGAATACCGCGTCCTCAGCAAGGAGGACTGGGTCGGCCGCCGGCTTGTCGCCGATCGCTTCCGCGACCGCAGAGTCTTCATCTGCGGCGACGCCGCGCATCTGTGGATGCCGTATGCGGGCTACGGCATGAATGCGGGGATTGCGGACGCCGTCGACCTGTGCTGGCAGGTGGCGGCGCATCTGAACGGGTGGGCGCCGGCTTCGATCCTGGATGCCTACGAGGCGGAGCGTCAGCCCATCACCGAACAGGTGTCGCGCTTTGCCATGGACCATGCGATGAAGATGATGGCGCAGCGTGGTGGAGTCTCCGCGGAGATCGAGGACGACACGCCGCGCGGCCACGCCGCGCGCGCAGCGCTGGCCAGGGCGGCCTACGATCTCAACGTGCAGCAATATTGCTGTGCCGGATTGAACTTCGGCTACTATTACGATGCCTCGCCGATCATCGCCTATGACGGCGAGACGCCGCCCGCTTACGCGATGGGCAGCTTCACCCCCTCCACCGTGCCGGGCGCTCGCGCGCCGCACCTGTTTCTGCGGGACGGGCGATCGCTCTACGATGCCTTCGGCGTCGGCTACACTTTGCTGCGGTTCGATCCGGCGATCGATGTAGCGCCATTGAAGTCTGCCGCAGAGCAGCGCGGCATTCCGCTCGCGCTGCTCGACATTGCGCCGGACGAAGCGAACGGCGCGTATGCCGAGAAGCTGGTGCTGGCGCGGCCCGATCAGCACGTCGCCTGGCGCGGGCAGGCCGCGCCAGCGGACCCACAAGGCTTGCTGACGCGCATCACCGGCGCTTCGGCGTAAGGCGATTTGAAGCGGACGGTCTCGCGGCGAAGTCCGCCGGCAGGTGATTTACAAAGTCGTGGTTCACAAAACAAAAAAAGACTCGCACCAGGAGGGAAACGTGTTTCACGTTGCAAGCCGCCGCATTTTGGCCGTGCTGACGGCCGCGAGTTTCGCCGTGCTGCCGCTGGAGGCGGTCCGAGCGGTCTATCCCGAGCAATTGATCAAGATCATCGTGACCTTTCCGCCCGGCGGCAGCGCCGATACCGTCATCCGCGCGCTCGAACCGCTGGTCACTGCCGAGCTCAAACAGGGTCTCGTGATAGAGAACCGCGCGGGTGCTGGAGGCAACATCGGCATGGCCGCGGTCGCGCAGGGCAAGCCTGACGGCTATACGCTCGGCATTGCGCCGGCAGGCAGCCTGACGGTCAATCCGCATCTCAATTCGTCGATGCCGTTCGATCCGAAGGATCTTGCGCCGATCACCCTGCTCGCGAAAATTCCCTTCGTGCTGGTTGCGTCAGCGAACGTGCCGGCGCATACGGTCGCGGAATCGATCGCGCTCGCCAAGGCCAAGCCGGGCGCGTTGTCGATCGGGCATGGCGGCAATTCGACCGCCATGCACTTGACCGCGGCACTGTTCACGCAGAAGACCGGGATCGCCATGGAGCTGGTCCCCTATCGCGGGACCGCGCCGGCGACGGTCGATGTTCTCGCAGGCCATGTCCCCTTCGCGGTACTGGATATCCCCGCATCGAGGCAACTGATCCTCGAAGGTAAGCTCAACGCCATCGGTGTGTCGTCTGCGCAGCGTCTGTCGTCCTTGCCTGATGTGCCGACACTCGCCGAGAGCGGTATTGCGGGTTTCGAATCCGTTGGCTGGTTCGGGCTGGTTGCTCCGGCCGGCACGCCAGCCGATATCGTCGGCCGGTTGAACGAAGCCTTCGGAAAGGCCCTGAAGGATCCATCGGTGGTCGAGAAGATCCGGACGCTTGGCGCAGAGCCTGCACCGACCTCGCCGGAGGAGTTCAGCCGCTTCATCCAAAGCGAAAGCTCGAAATGGGGCAAGCTGATCAGTGAAGCGGGCATCAAGGCGAATTAAGTGTCGCCCACGCAGCCCTGCTGCTCGTCGGCAATCATCCCCGGCTCGCCTTCAGCGCCCGCCGCATCACGATCGCGGTCTAGAAACACGATTCCGCCCCGGCGTAAGTCATTGATCTTGCAGTCCCCGGCTACTGTGCATGGGGTTGTTTTCGCGCTTTTTGTTGTTGGGTCTTGGAAAGCTTACAGGTAATCGTCGCGCCACCCCGGCTGGCCACTCCAGTTGCGATCACCACCGTCAAGGCAAAACGACCATGCAATCTTCCGGCAGCGGCTGGGGCAACGGCCTTCTCGGCGTCATCATCTTCAGCGGCTCGCTGCCGGCGACGCGCGTGGCGGTCGGCGGGTTCTCCGCGCTGTTCCTGACCTCGGTGCGCGCGGTCATCGCCGCGTTGATCGGCGTGGCCGTGCTCGGCCTGCTCCGTCAGGCGCGGCCGCAGCGCAAGGATCTCGTCTCGCTCGCCATCGTCGCCATCGGGGTCGTGGTCGGCTTTCCCTTGCTGACGGCGCTTGCGCTCCAGCACATCACCTCGGCGCATTCGATCGTCTTCATCGGGCTCTTGCCGCTGTCGACCGCGATCTTCGGCGTGCTGCGCGGCGGCGAGCGGCCGCAGCCGATGTTCTGGCTGTTCTCTATTCTCGGCAGCGCCACCGTCGCGGGCTTTGCCCTCTCCAACGATGGCGTCGCATCGCTCACCGGCGATCTGCTGATGGTCGCGGCGATCGTGCTGTGTGGGCTCGGCTATGCCGAAGGCGCCGCGCTGTCGCGCCGGCTCGGCGGCTGGCAGGTGATCTCCTGGGCGCTGCTGCTGTCGCTGCCGCTGATGGTGCCGGTCGCGATTCTCACCTGGCCCTCGACATGGAGTGGCGTCGGCGTGCCCGCCTGGATCGGGCTCGCCTACGTCTCGGTCTTCAGCATGTTCGTCGGTTTCATCTTCTGGTACCGCGGGCTTGCGATCGGCGGCATCGCCCGCGTCGGCCAGTTGCAACAGCTGCAGCCGTTCTTCGGCCTTGCGCTTGCAGGCCTGCTCCTGCACGAACCTGTGGCCTGGAGCATGATCGTCGCGACCGCGCTGGTGGTCGCCTGCGTCTTCTTCGCACGGCGGTTTGCCTGAGGCCGGATTGATGCGGCCTTACCTCTTGCCCGGTTGCGGTTTTTCAATCCCCGGCAGCTGCGCGATTCCCTTGGCGAGAAAATCGACCAGCAGCCGGACCCGCGCGATGCCGGACCGCTCCGGGACGATCAGCATGTTGAGCGGAACGGACGGCGGCGCGTAGTCTTCAAGCACGCGCTCGAGTTGGCCGGAGGCAAGCAGGTCGTCGACGAGCCAAAGATGCGCCGGCGCAATGCCTCGCCCGGCCACGAGCGCCTCGCGTGCGGCAAGCCCGTGATCCACCCGCAGCCGCCCTGCGAAGGGGACCACATGACGGCCGCCGCGGCGCCCGTGCAGCACGAGCACGTCGCTGCCGGCGATGTTCGACATCCTGACACCCTCGTGGCCGGCGAGATCTTGCGGGCGCGCGGGCCTGCCGCGCGACGCCAGATAGTCCGGTGCGGCCACAAGCACCCGCCGCGACTGACCAAGCAGCCTGAGCTTCATCGAGCTGTCGGGGAGTGGCCCCAGGCGCAGGGCGATATCGACACCTTCCCGCACAAGGTCGATCCGCTCGTCGGTCAGGCTGAGATCCACCGCCACGTCCGGATAGCGGTCCTGGAACGCGAACAGCAAACGACTGACGTGGAGCACGCCGAAAGCCGCGGTGCAGGAGACGCGTACCGTTCCGGCAGGCGCGCCGCGTGTGCTGCGCGCCTCGTCGCCGGCGAGTTCGACCAGGCGCAGGATCTGCACGCAGTCGGCGTAATAGCGGCGCCCCTCCTCCGTCATCGTCACGCTGCGCGTCGTCCGCGTGAGCAGCGGCACGCCGACGGCCTGCTCCAGTTCCCGAAGATGTCGCGTCACTGTCGACTGGCCGAGACCAAGCTCGCGCGCGACCGCGGACAGGCTTCCGCGCTCGGCGACCCGCACGAAGCTGCGCATGCGTTCGAGCGTCACGTCCGATTTATCCATATTTCGGCATGATCCTATCCATCGGCGACAACTACCGGATTGCAGTCGGAGGCGCTACCTGCTGCTCGCAATCGTCAACCAAGGTGCTGATCATGAAAGTGTTGATCGTCTTCGCTCACCCCGAGCCGCGTTCCCTCAATGGCTCGCTCCGCGATGTCGCTGTCAGAGAACTCGAGGCTGAGGGACACGAGGTGCGGGTGTCAGACCTTTACGCCCACGGATGGACATCCGAGGTCGGCCGCGCCGACTTTCCGCTGCTGCCGCCGGACGCGCGGCTGGCGCCGGCCGCCGCCTCCAAGCAGGCGTTCGAGTCGGGCACACTCACGGCGGACGTCAAGGCCGAGATCGAGAAGCTGCTGTGGGCGGACGTTCTGATCCTGCAATTCCCGCTGTGGTGGTTCAGCATGCCGGCCATCCTCAAGGGCTGGGTCGACCGCGTGTTCGCCTACGGTTTCGCCTATGGCGTCGGCGAGCACAGCGACAAGCGCTGGGGCGACCGTTACGGCGAAGGCAGGCTGGCGGGCAAACGCGCGATGCTGATCGTGACCGCCGGCGGCTGGCAGGAGCATTATTCGGCGCGCGGGATCAACGGGCCGATCGACGACCTGCTGTTCCCGATCAATCACGGCATCCTCTATTATCCCGGATATGACGTGCTTCCGCCGTTCGTCGTCTACAAGGCCGACAAACTGGACGAAGCGGGTTTCCAGGCGACTGCCGAACGTTTGCGCGAGAGGATGCGAACGCTTGCGACCACACCGCCGATTCCCTACCGGCGCCAGAATAGCGGCGATTACCTGATTCCGAGCATGCGGCTCCGCGCGGGACTTGGGCATTCCGGCGCGACCGGCTTCGCGCTTCACGTCGAGCAGGTCGAGGCACACAGCCCGAATGGTGAAACGAGCTCCCTGCGCTCGACGGCTGAGGGGTGCGCGGCAACAGCGTAATCCGCCGCTCGCGCACTGAATCACCCCATCACCGTCCGCGTCAGCGTGCTCCGCGCAAACTTCTTCAGCGGCATCGGCTTGCCGAACAGAAAACCCTGCACGAGGTCGAAGCCGAGCTCGTTGGCGGCGACGAGGTCGGCGCGGCTTTCGACGCCCTCGGCGATGGCGCGCACGCCATAGCCATGCGAAAGCTCGACGATGTGGCGGCACACCGTGCGCTTGAGGCGATCAGTGCCGCTGCCGGTGACGAAGTGCCGGTCGGCCTTCAGCTTGATGAATGGAATTTTTCCAAGGTCCATCAGCGACGGCCAGTTGGCGCCGAGATTGTCGACCGACAGGCCGATATTGTGCAGACGCAGTTCGCGGGCGACCTCGGCCAGGAGATCGAGATCGCGGATCGCCTCCTCGCTGTCGATCTCGATCGTCAGCCCGCCGAACGCCGGATGCGTCGGCATGCGCCGGCAGAGATCGCGCACGGCTTGCGGCTCCTTCAGATAGGACGCCGGCAAATTGATCGCGAGATCGACCGGGCTCTGCTGCTCCAGCAGATAGTGCCAGTCCTGCATGGCGCGCTCGATCACGAATTCGGAGAGGTCGCGCATATTCGGGTCGTGCTCTTCGGGGATGAAATAGGCGGGCGGCACCACGCCCCAGGTCGGATGCCGCATCCGCACCAGCGCCTCGGCGCTATTGCGAATCAGCGTGCGCGCGTCGATCTTGGGTTGGTACCAGAGCTCGAGCCAGCCGGCGTGCAGGGCCTCGCCGACATGCACGGCGGGGCTCGGCGCCGGCTCCTCGGGCAACAGCATCGCGACACGGTCGCGCAGCGTCTCCGCGGCAAACGGCGTTGTCAGCGGCGGCAGCATCTTGAGGCCGTATTCCTCGCCGACCTGCTGCACGGCCCTGACGATGATCGACTCGCGGGCGCCCACAGTCAGAACCCTGCCGTCGAAGGCCTCGCGCACCAGCGTCTCCAGAAATGTGCCGGGCTCGATGCCGTCGGCGGCGATGCCGAGCAGGATCAGGTCGGGCAATTCGCTTGTCAGCACGCTCTGCAGCTCCTCGGCACTGGCGCATTCGGTGGTGACGAAGCCGAGATCCTCCAGCACTTCCGCGAGAAACGCGCGAAGATGGCGCTTGCCGTCGGCCACGCAGGCGCGCGGCTTCACCTTTCGCCGTCCGAAGGTTTTCGGCCTTCGTTCGGCGAGTTCTACAATTTCGTCGTTCATCGCAAGCACTCCCGTTCCGTGCCGGTGTGTTAGCGACGTGAGCAGTTTCAAATATGGAAGGCTTCAGTCGATTGTCGAATTATCTGAGTAACGTTAAAGCGCCCATCACGTCTAAAATTATCTGGATCTCGGTCGGGAAGTTTTTACGTCTACCCGCGCGCCGGGCGCGGGGTTGCGACAATCACTGGAGATCTCGCGACGTGCAGTGCGGCTGCATGGTCGCGCACTGTCCTGCAATTGGACCAAGCCACGCGCGCCTCGCCCAATTGAATAATGGAGCGCCTCAATTGCGCGCGACGCGCGCATTTTTCCCGGTTCGCTCGTGACGGTTCTGCGACAATGCGTCGGTGCGCGCTGGCGCCAATGTGAAGCACATCACAAGCGGATTGCTGCACGTGCGCTATTGCTCTGGGCAGCCGGTGGTGGGCTGTCGAGGATCGCAGCAATGACGTCGCGGCGAATAATGTATTGGTGGTTCAGGTTCGTGCTGTCAGGGCGATTTCTCGATCGTTTCCTGTGCCTGCCGCGCGCGCATTAGCGCGGGATCAGGTTTGGCCGATCAGCTTGCGCAACGCGGCCGCGCCGTCCTCGATCGCATCGCGTCCCTTCCAGGCCAGATAGGACAGCTTGCCACCGAGCGTGTCGTGGCTGCGCAGCCGGCGCGAACCGAGAATGTGGCCGACATTGGAGGGGAAGCGGCTCACCTCGGCGGACACCAGCGCCGCGATCGCGTCCATCAATTGCTGGAGCCGAATGCCCCATTCGCAATGCTCGATGCCGTCGATCCGCACCTTGAGCGCATATTCGGTCTCGTAGATCTCGGCGAGCAGGTCGCGCGCAATCAGCACCCGATTGTGCCGGAGCGCGATGCGCAAGGCGAGGCGCCTGTCGTCGAGCTGGTCGAGCACCATGTGAACGACGCAGGCATAGGGCGCGGCGGCGACATCGGCGGCGCCCTTGCTCGCGGCGGCCTTGGTGGCAAGGCGCACCAATTGCCAGAACGTCTTCAGCCGCCTCGCCACCAGCGTCAGCGCGAACGGCAGCGCCTCGGGATGGGCCTTCTTGAAGGCGTCCAATCGGGCGGTGATCTGATCAACCGTGCCGTCGTCGAACTTCGCGATCTTCTCGGGCAGCCTGTCGTTGAACTTCGGCAGCGCGGCGCCGGCGCGCAGCACATGTTGGATCTTCTTCACGTCCTCGAAGGCGGTGCGCGATGCCGTGTATTGCGCGAGCTTGCCGCGCGCGAACTCGGTGCTCTCCGCTGATGCGAGGGTGCTTTCGAGAACCTTGACGACCTTGGTCTGGAAGGTCGATGCGATCTTCAGCACTTCCTTCTGGTTGTTGGCGGCGACCTGGTCGTTGATCGCCTTGATGTAGTCGCGTGCCATGGTCGGCAGCAGGTCGCGGCAGATCCACTCCCAGATCGGGGTGAGGGTGTTGCGCGAGATCCGCCCCATGTTGGCATGCTCGGGCGCGCCGTCGATCAGAAGCAGCTCGAGCGGCGCAAAGAAATGGCGCGAGGGACTGGTGGCGCGCGCCTGGTTCGATCCGTCCTTGCGAAATTCGGCGCGCAACCGGGACTGCAGGTCGGACGAGCCCGGCATGTCGATGCCGCACAGCTCAAGCCGTTCGAGCTCGCTGAGCAGGCAGCTGCGCGACAGCGGCGTCAGCTTCTGCAGGAAGTTCGATAGCTGGTCGATCTCGTTCATGGCACGCAATCTTCCGCAACGTTTCCAGCAGGCCTACCGACCCCATGCATGGAGGCATTTGCGCGCTCTCAATTGCGACATAGAGAAGCAAGCTGCCGTTAATATATCCGTAAAATCCAAGGCCGCAGGTAATCGGCGCGGATCTGATCGTTAAGAAGGCGTCGAGTGACCCGCCTATCATGTGGGCAGGTTCAGCAACCTAAGAATGTTGAGGGACGTTGCCACTCAAGCATAAAGTGTGCCTCTGCCGGGGTTTCAGCACAAAACTGCCAAATTCACCGTAGTCTTACGGAGCAAAAAGTTAACTACAGACCGCGTTGGGTTCCGCTAAACGAGTGACATGGGGTCACAGAATGATACGGCCACTGATTCGCGGCCATCGGAATGGTACGAAGGCAACGCCGCTCCAACTGAAGAGCTCGATGCCGTCCGTCTGAACGCCGCCCGTGCCAAGGCGGCCGACGAAATGGCAGCCGCCATCGCCCGCGAGCTCAACGGTCCCCTCACGGCGCTCCTGCTCTACATGGGCGAGATCAAGCATCACAGCGATCAGCTCGCGCCGGTGACGGGCGACCGTGCCTATTTGCAGCGGGTCGTGGAGAATGCGCTGGTGCAGACCGAGCGGGTTTGTGGCCTCGTCAAACAGCTTGCCGGTTCTCACACGGGTGGCCTGCCGATCGCGTCCAGGGCCGAGGGCGCCGAATCGAAGTTCGCGCGCGCGCCACAGCTGCAGCGCGTGCCGAGCGCCGAAATCCTCGGCCTGTCAGGCCAGAAGCGGCTGACCAAGCGCGAGCGCGAGGTGCTGAGGCTGATCAGCGAGGGTTATTCGAACAAGCAGGGTGCGCTTCGGATGCAGATCAGCCCGCGCACCTTCGAGAGCCATCGCGCCGAGGCGATGCGGAAGCTCGGTGCGCGCAACACGGCGGACCTCGTCCGTGCGGCGCTGCTGCATTCGATCGACTGAAGGGCCTTGCGTCGGGCCGCCCGGCAGCGGGCGAGGGCCAAGCGTGAGGCATTTCTCGAAAAAGACCCGCGGCTCCGACCGTGCTCAGAAATAATCTTCGGCGAAGGGACGCGCGCGCGACGAGGGCCGCAGCGGCTTGAGCTCGTCCTTCGGCACGTTGGGAATGATCGTGATGGTCCAGCGGGGCGGCATGCTCGATTCCTGCTCCAGCACCGAACGTACGAAGCCGGTCACCGTCGCCTCGCCAGCGGCCACCGTCGCCATCCGGCCGTTGAACTGTGCGATGCGGAAGCGGCGAACTTCTTTCTGGTCCGCGGTCTCGTAGGTGAACATGGAAACCCTCCTGGTTTCCGGCGACTATCGCTGCCTATGATTAGCCATCTGTGAAAATCCCAAGCCGTAGAAGTACGGCGGGCATGCACGCGTGAGTGGTTGGAGCGTTTCGAGCGAGCGCGTCAGCCCTCCGGCTCCTGCGCGCGCGCGGCAGCGTAGGCGGCGTCCATCAGGTCCAGGAGGTCGCAAAATCCGGCGTCGCCGAGCCTCTCCGCGGTCTTCTCCAGCCGCAGCGCCAGCACCGCGAGCCTGACATAGCCGAACGTTCCGGCCGCGCCCTTCAGCGAATGCGCCTCGCGGGCGATCCTGCCGTGGTGCTGCGCGAGCGAGAGCGTGCGGAACGATTGCAGACGCGCGCAGGTTTCGCTCCAGAACACGTCGCGCACTTCGCAAGCACCATCCTCGCCGATCTCGCGCACCAGCGCCTGGTACGCGCCCGGCTCGCGCGCGGGTTCGGCATCAAGCACTGTTTGCGCAGGCGCGACGGTGACTTCGAACATGGTTTGGCCTGCCTTGATCACGGTTTGCCGCCGGCCCGTACAGGCGCGCGCGGCACATCCGTGTCTACGGCATCTGGATTTCAGTTCCGGTAGCAGGACATTCCGTGTTTGCGGGCCGGAATTAGCGGCCGGTTTACCACGCCGCAGCGCCAGTCAGCGCGGGCCGAGCAGCCGGTCATACTGCGCCTTCACGGTGGCGTAGCATTCGCACGCCGTCTGGCGCAGGCCGTCCAGGTTGAGGATCTGGATGTGTCCGCGGCTGTAGTTAATGAAATTCGCCTGCTGCAAGGTGTTGGCGACCAGCGACACGCTGTTGCGCCGAGCGCCGATCATCTGCGCCATCGCCTCCTGGGTCAGCAGCAGCCGGTAGTCGCCGGAGAGGTCATGGGTGTGGAGCAGGCAGCGCGACAGCCGTGACTCCACCGGATGAGCGGCGTTGCAGCCCGCGGTCTGCTGCACCTGCGCGTAGACCGCCAGTCCGTGACGCGTGAGCAGCGTCCGCAGGGTGCAGCTCTGGTCGGCCGCGACGCGCAGCCGGTCGAGGTCCATCATCGAGGCGGAGCCTGGAACCAGCACGATGGCCGTGTTCAGCGCGCAGGCATCGCCCATGATCGAGAGCGTTCCGAGCAGGCTGTCGCGGCCGATCATGGCGACTTGCACGTGCTCGCCCCTGGCGAGCTCCACCACCAGCGAGATGACGCCGCGATGGGGAAAGTAGGCGCGCTTGAGCGTTTCGCCGGTCGCGACCAGCACCGCGTCGTGCGGCAGATCGCCCGTCCGCAGGTGGGGGCGGATCAATTCATAATCGTCCGCCGACAGCGCGGACAGGAAACCGTTGGAGGAACGTACCATTGTTTCCAAAGTAGCCTCCCGTCTCCCGGACCAGCACGGGGAACTGCTTGTCGTTCGGCCACGTTCCATCATGTTCCCGTCGGGATATATTGGCAATTGGGACAAGACGTCCGATCGCAGTCAGTGCCGCTGCACGTTGGCCTCGCCAAGACAGATTCCCTGACCCAATTCCTACCGAGCGGGAACCAGCAGATCCAGATGGTGCGGCTGGAGCATCGGTTTGGAGCTTGTTCGCGGTCATGGTTGATCCGGCGCGTTTCGAGGTCATCCGCGCCGCGTCGTCGTCATGGAGTTGCCTTGGCGCCGCGCGGCCGCAGATTCTGCGTCAATCGTCTTTCCGGCTCCGAAGGACGCTCTCAACAGTCCATTTCTCGAGCAAAGGAGCATGGCGTGCGCCACGGTTCAATTATTGAATCGCCAAATCGGGAAGCTCAAACGGGGACAGAAGATCTGCGCGATATTCTCGTCGTCGATGACGACCCGATGGTCTGCATGGCCATCGAAGTCTATCTTCAGCGCAACAGTTTTCGGGTGACGATCGCCGAAGGAGGGGAAGCCGGACTTCGCGCGCTCGAACACGAACAGTTCGATCTGATGATCACGATATCTTCATGCCGCACATGCGCGGGTTCGAATCGGTCCGGATCTTTCACGAGCGGGCGCCGGCCGTTCCGCTGATAGCGATGTCCGCTACGCGTTCGCAAATCTGAATTCGCCGGCCCCGGATTTCCTCCGGTGGCGCTGGAGCTGGGTGCGGCGCGCTGTCTGCGCAAGCCGTTCACGCCGCACGCGCTGCTCGCCGCCATCAACGATTGCCTGGCGGAGCACCGTCCCCAGGGCGAGCTTGCCCCGGCCGCGCGCCTGCGTTAGCGCGGCACCGGCCGCAGCGGACGCGGGTAACGGTTCGTTTACCGCAAATGCGGGTCATGCATATCCCGGCAGAGCACCAGGCGACGTGGCGAGACCGCCCCGGATTGCAGGCGGCTCGATACAATTTGCGCGAAGACCGCGCATATCGTCCTTCACAAGCAGGGCTTTCCCGCGCGCCTGGTCCCGCCGTTATCGGCACGTTCACCTAACGCGTCTCGCCGCTGCGGCGTGGGGCCGGTTTTGCCGAAAAACGCTGTCCCATGCAGTCGAACGGCAAACTTGTCTTCAATATCCGTATTAGCACGGAGGATGAAATTAACGGGACCGTGAAAGGGGATGTCTAACGATCCAAGGTGGGGACTTCCGTTCATGCCAGCGCGGCTCGGGCGTCGAGGTCCAGATCCAGGTCTGTAAGGCGTAGCTCATGGATGATCTGTTGCGGGAGTTTTTGACGGAAACTAGCGAGAGCCTGGACACCGTGGACAATCAGCTGGTGAAGTTCGAGCAGGAGCCGAACAACGCCAAGATCCTGGATAACATCTTCCGGCTGGTCCACACCATCAAGGGCACGTGCGGCTTCCTCGGATTGCCGCGACTGGAAGCGCTGGCGCATGCCGGCGAGACGCTGATGGGAAAATTCCGTGA
>NZ_JBHTFN010000025.1:0-2465 GCF_042666195.1 Bradyrhizobium sp. GCM10028915 | reverse complement strand
GCCTCGAAGGCGAGTTCATCCGCCAAGCGCTTAAACAGCTCGCGCTTTTCTATGTCCGTCGCTTGCTGGCTCATCAGCATAAACTCTCTGGCGTCAGCGCGGACCTTTTCCAAACGTCGTCGGAGGTCCTTCATGGGTGCCGGCTTAGCTTTTAAACTTATCCTTGGCCCGAACAAATCAGTTTGCTGGTTCGGATCCACCCGGAGTCAACTGCCGAAACTCGATACTGGTTCTATGCGGACCGCCAAATTCGCCGCTCTTCGTGCTGCGATATTTGGGCCACGCTCCATGACCCAGCCCCTGTTCAGGGATTGCGGGCTGAGGACGGCCGTCTTGGCCGATGAGCCATCCCTGTCCGGCTCTCGCCGGATGATGCATAGAACTAGCATACCTGAAGGGGACATGAATGTTCGAAAGCGCACAGACGCGAGTGTTGCGCCCGACTAGGCTGGGAGCGATCCTGGACGCTCGCAAAGCGCTCGGGGCCCAACGGCCTCGGGGAGATGCGAAAATGTGCCGGCTGCGCTGAAGCGGCTCCGTCCGCGAACGCAGTGTTGCCGGTTGCGTGCCGGGTATGAGGCAGGAGTAAGCTCGGCAGATTTAGATCAACGATGGTCGTTCTCGTGCGTACTTTTCTTCTCATTGTGGGAATATGGCTACTGGTGAACGTTCTGTTCGTTGTAGTTGTCCTGCCCTCGCGCAGACCGGCACCTACTCGGCGAGCAGGAATTCCATCTCCGGTGACGATTAACACAACGGCCGGTCGCTCGGACGATCACTACCCACCACTCCTGCTGCGCGGGATGACGCCGGTTGCAATCAGAGTTCTTTTCGTCGTGCTCATCCTTCCAGTCCTTCGAGCGTGGAATGCGGTTAGGCGGCACTTCAGAGGGCACCACGACTAGATGCGGGCCATCGCGCGCTTGAGAGTCTCGTCGATGTCCTCACTGCGCCGCGGGCCCCCCGAGCGATTCAGCGAGACCATCAGCCCAGCGCTCTCGCTATGGCCATGCCTCGAAGCATGGTTATGACCCGCGCTTCAACGATGATGTGAGAAGCTCAGAGCCCAGGGGAACAGCAGGCGCCAGCATTTCCATCCCAAAATGCCGCAACGCGCGCTCAATTGGTCTGCCGCTTTTCGGCTGAAGCCCGATCGATTAGGAAATCGTCCAATTTTCGGCCGCCTCGAAGCTGCGGCCGCAGCCATCGAGGCAGCCTGCCGCGACCCGACCATGTCTCCGCCGGGTTCTTCGGATTGCGATATTTGGGACGAACGGGCGGGTATGGACGGCGCTCGCGATTGAACCGCGTGGCCTCGTTGGCCAGTCCAATCCTGTGGAGCCGTTCCTCCAAACGTGCTTTTTGCACCAACATTTTCTGAGTGAGTTTGGCGGCGACCTCTTGGTGAAATATCCAGAGCTCGTCAACGGAGAGCGAATTGAAATGCGCGGTGTTCATGGCTCCATCCCTAATCTTGGGCAGAAGGCCCAGGCAGACAAGTCGGGAATCCGGGAGCAGACAAGCCCTCAGTGAAATATTGATCGTGCAATCCACATTTAATACGAGAGGTAGCAGGGAGAAAGGCGCGACAGTGGTAATATCGTGGCGGAGTATTTAAATCGCCGCGCGGGGTAGCCGCGTCTCGTGACCTCCACAAACTCACCCTCGGCCAGTTGCGCTTTCGTGCTCGGGGACGAGCGCAAAGATGGCGATCGACCGGACGGCGGCGCGGACGGCTCGATGAATCGCGCTGCCTCGTGACCGGCATGTTAATCAGGTAGCCAAGAGTACAATTAATTAATTCATCGCGCCGCCCGATTTAAGCCGCATGGGAGCCGTTGTCACCGCTAAGGTTCGAGCGGGGGTGGGGCGCACCCGGGAGTTTTCGATGTCCGGTCATTTGCGATTATACTTCGCCAGTTTGGTGCTTGTCGGAGGTTTATCGGCGGCGCCTGCGTCTGCCAGCCCTCTTGCCGACTTCTTCAATACTGCTACGCCCCAACCCACGGTAACCTCTCCGCCGCAAGCCGAATGCGTGCCGCGTCCCGGTACCTCGACCACTGGTGGACAGCATTGGGTCTACCGAATGGACGGTCGCCGCAAATGCTGGTTCCTGGCCGAGGGCATCGCGACGGTGAAGAAGCCGATTCGGGCTCGCATGGCCAAAGACCGCAGCGCCAGTTTGGACGAGAACGGGACGAGGTGGAGCGCGGTCGTTGATGCGCGCGCGGAGGTGCTGCGCTCCGCACCGCCCGAGCAATCTCAGCCGCCTGTACCCGAAATGAAGGTAGCTGATGCCGCTTCCAATCTCGGCACGGGGCCGGCGGCCCCCATTGTCGATCTTCCCAACCAGCTCACCTCCGAACACTCCGTGCCGGGCCAAGTCGACGTTGGGCAGCTTCTCGCCGACGCACCTCAAGATATGCCGCTGGGCGCGCGCACTGCAGAGGCGCACGGCGAAGCGC
>NZ_JBHTFN010000024.1:328854-338354 GCF_042666195.1 Bradyrhizobium sp. GCM10028915 | reverse complement strand
GGCCGGCGGGATGGTCGCGGCTGGTGATACCGCGCGGGCTCGCCCTCCGTCCTCCTCGTTTCGGCCTCTGCCGGCCGTGTAGAAAGAGCCTACCATGGCCCGCAAATCGACCCTGCCTAATCGTCTGCAGCCCATGTTGGCGCTTGCGGATGCGCCAAGAAGCTTGGCAGGTATTCCGTCTTTGTGCATACGATCCAAGTGAGTACAGCAATCGTTGCAAGGACACCACCAACAGTAACTATGATCGGGGCCTTTTTCGATCTGACCGGAAACTTGCTGTTTCCTGTGGTGTCTTTGGAGATCGCATAGACAAGGACAGCCGCCGTAAACGTGCTGTGCCAAGGCACGTAAATCCAAGCTGGCGTGTTAGGTCCATCACCAATCAGACCGTCGGGCGCGTACCCGCCCGGAAAGGCGAGCGTCTGCAGGAATGCAAATGAGCCGCTGAATATGTAAGCGCTCGCGAGCGCAAGCAACGCGCGTTGCGGTTGGAGATAAAATTGAGCGAACAGAAAAATTGCCGTAAGGAGATCGGCAACGGCCAAGACGGTTTGCAAAACCGGAATGAATGAATCAATTCGGCGGACCTGTATGCTCGCGTATGGTGCCATAACTGCCGCCACCGCCATCAAAACGACGATGACACCGACTGCTACTGCTCGTTGCCGCGAGCTTGCCGGCATCGTTGCGATTATCAATGGGAAATCTTGACTCACTTCGTCTGCAGGCAATTGGCTCATTCCAAACTCAGCTTGATGAAATTTCATCGCGTCGTTCTGACTATCTTGGACAATCAGCTTCAGAGTCAGCCGGAGAAAACAGTAATGCGGTAAGACGAGTACGCTTCTGTTCGACCAATAATCTTAACCATGGCGGCTCTCTTTCGGCCAGCATGGACGTTCGGAATGGTCACAAGCCGCCGATTACGCCCAAGGCGGCAGACTTCCGCTTTGCCTTGGTAAGCCGGCGTGCGTGCCTGCCAGATCTGTTTGCCACCGTTCACAGCTCCCGCGACATCGCCGGATGCGTCCGGTTCTTGACTTTAATCCAATGCTTTTGCCGTCGGCCGCGGTGGGGAGCTAGCGTTGGAGCACTCCGCCGCTTTCAGACCCGGCTCGGTCAGCTCGTAACGCCAGCCGTGCTTCACGAGCCAGCCACCTTCGACCATCTTGCGCGCCAAACCCATCGAGCACGCAGGTTGATTGCCTCCCGGGTGATGCAGCCCGTCCTCGCGCTCGACCAAAAAGCCATGCACCCGGGCCAGCCGAAGGGCCTTGCGCATCCCAGGAAATATGATGACGGCCTCCTCGCTCATTTCTGCCAAGCGACGGAACGAGCTAAGGTTCCCGAGAGGCGAAGGCCGCCCCAAACGAAAACCCACCGCCATGCTCACGCTGCGCGTGATCGCCCCCCAATTCCTACACCGTCCATGAGAACGGGCAGCGCATCGGTCGCATCCGTTATGCCAAGGAGCGTTCGGCGGGCTTGTGGCTGGAACGGCAGGGCTCGGGCCGCCGGTTCACGCCGGCGGGCTTTTCAGCTTAACCGCGGCACGAGTGGCGCCCTTCAACGCGGCCTCGATGGTAGTGAGCCGCGTACCTCGGCGAGATCTTCCCCTCTGCCGCTTGGCTACGGATGATCTGGACGCCCTGGTAACTAGCCACAAATCGCTGCCGCAGCTGGCGCATTCATACAGCTTCAGTTCGTAGCCTTCGGCCACGGGGAAAATAGCCTTGAGCAACCGAGCTTGGCTACAAACGATGCATCCGGCTTCGCTGTTCACGATCGCCCCCCGAAAGCAATTTGGCCGCAATGAGCAGAATGAGAACTGAGTCTCGATTCAGGAGCAAGCGCGGTTCACGCTGGCGGGCCTCTTTCAAGCTGACGATCATGGCGGTGTCTATTGTGCCCGATCCTGGCCGGGATGGGGCGACGGCCCCTCATGGTCAAAAACCGAACCGAGGTCGCGCATATCGATCCATCCGCCGCAAGTCGGGCATTTGATGAAATGCTCTGCTTCATCTGCCGGTGCACTGTCAGTGCGCTCGCCGATGCACCTGCCTCTCGGTATTTTCATGGGCTCGCCCAAGTCTCCAAGAGCCAGCGGAGACGCGGCCCCGGCTTCAGGGGGGCTCTTTGACGGTGGCCGGGGCCGCTCCGCCAGCTCGGGCGGCGAGCCAGCGCGGCTTCAATCAGAATGGGCCCGATTCCGTTGGTGTCAGGAGCCGCACATAGGCGCCGCTTTCGTGCAGCTCGAGCCACCGCGCTCGACTGCATACTTGATACTGCCGCCGAACTCGGCGCCGCTTGCCTTGAGCGTGTAGAGGAATGGGTAGTTGATCTTCTCGATATGGATTCTGCCGTCCTGTACCGCATCAATCCTCGAAGCTAGCTGAACGAGCTGGCGCGCGGCGACTTCCGGATCGGCAAAAGGGCGTTCGGTGACGTGCTTCATCGCTGGAATCAAAACCTCAGCCCCATGCTTGGCCTGACTTGCCCGCGACTGTCATGCCAGTTCGGGACGATATGCACAGATCCTGCGGCGCCGCATGCTGTGCAGACCAGGCGCAAGCCGACCCTCGACCACGGCCAATCCTGCGGGAGTGTGTCGAGCCGCACGTCCACCCTGCGACGGCAGAGGCCGTTCAGGCATTGGATGTTGCAGGTCACGTGGCCGTCAGCGAGCCATTCCGCTGGGCTGCGGGGCGGGCAGTGGCCTGCCCATTTCGTGTATCGGCGAGTGCGCATGCCGCCATCAAAGCGGCATCGTAGGTAGCGCGCAAAATTTATCGATTCCTAGTAGCTCGGAACGCGCGCGAGCTACCCCTTGTCGCAGGTGGGGAAAAGTCGCCGAAAGCTCCGCCGGTTCACGCCGGCAGGTGCTCCCCTGGGCCGACAAACGAAAATGAAGCCGCCGGGGCAAACAATACCTTGTCCCGGCGGCTTGATATCCGTCCAGCCCCGGACGGGATTAGCAAACTCCCGGATGTCCTTAGGTCTGTACAGCGCGCCGGAGGTTCCAGCCTTTGATTGAAACTTCACAAAGCCCGCAGGTTCGCGCTTGCGGGATTTGTTCTCCGTCCTCATGCAGATTGGAGTACTGGCCTGTTTCCGACCTCAGTGGCCTGATTTGGAAATGGGAGTGAATGTCTCAAACTTAGGACTATCGCCGAGCGCTCCCATTGGATTTCCGATACAGGAGCACTTAATGGCTCGGTACTACTTCCACTTTAAGAGCGGTGACAAAGCACGGACGGACGACGACGGCGTGGACCTACCGGACATCTCGGCCGCGACACGGGAGGCCGAACAAGCTGCTCGGGAACTACGGCACGCAATCAAGGCCCGAAAACCTGATGTGCCGGAGGAGGTGGTAGTCACCGACGAGTCGGCACGGAAGTATATTCACTCCCCTTCGTGGCAGTGCTGCCGAAGGCCCTCAAAAGGCCGTCTCAGTAAGCGGCCTCTCTCATTAGGCATTGATGGCGGAGAGACCGCCCCGGCTTTTGGGGGCGCCGAGGGCCGCTCCGCCAGCTTGGGCGAGCTAGTGCGAATTCAAATGCCCGCGCGCCTTTTCGTTCCTTCAAAGCCTCAACTCGCGGCCAACGTCTCTGCTAGCTGTGTGCAAATGGCGCGAAAGGCTTCGCCTTGCAATTGTGCCGGTCGTCTGGTGTAATGCTCAGATTGTCGAGATGTTTTTGCGGTCTTATAATTTTGAGGTCGTGATGAGTATTTCTGATCGTATCCCCTATGCCGCTATCGCCTTGCATCAACGTGTCGCATTTCTAGAACATCAGATTGCAGAATTGGGCGTGTTGCGACACCGATTAATGCAAGCTGAGTTGCGACGCTACCTGTCGAGGTCGTGTCGGCGAGCTTCCGAAAAATCGCGCACACGCCGTCACAGTAGATAACCTTCCGCGCTCAACCGACAAAGAGTTGCCGGCTCCCGCTTGTAAGCCCAAGCTGTGGGAACACGTGAGTTGGGGATTCATGGAACGGAAGCCGTTTGAGAGCATGTCGGTTGAAGAGCTGTGGCAACTCCACGCGGTCGTAAATGACATTCTTGCCGTGAGGCTCGCGGTCAAAAAGCAAGAGCTGGAGCGACGGCTTGGCCTGCTCAACCGAGAAGACAAGACTCCTCGCAGCTAGGCATTAAGAGAGATAAGGAAGGTGCCCTCAGTTGCGCCTTTCTGCCGGCGGATTCTTTTTTTCCGACGGATGAAGAGGCTAAAGATCGTCGGCCCGTCTCCACCATCAGAGCGGGTATCAGGCGAATTTCGTCCCGGCTATCCTGCACACGAGCCGGAGCTTGATTCGTCATGCTGGAAACCGTTCTCATGTTGCTGGGGGTCGGGGCCGTGGCCCTCCTGCTGATCGCGTTCTGGGGATTGCACAGACGCGTATAAGTCGCTTGTAGAATCGCTCTATGCTGGCTCAGCCAAACCTTACGGGGAAAGCAGGGAATGGTTAGGCCCGGCGCGTCTTACCGGACAAAGACGCGTCGGGCCGCGAGTCCGTAATCGCGCATTACGCAGGCTGGCGGCGCCTTGCCCTTGGCAAAATACGCGTTGGCTACCGAGCGCTCGAGGTTGCAAATTGAGGCGGCTTGCCGCTGCCGAAATCCTGCTTCCGCATGAGTTGGAGGTGTATCAGTAGAATGCGACGGCGATACGTTTTTCTTTACGCCAGACGACTGAACAGCGACGTGGGTCACCATCCGGAATGACAGTCAGCGCGAATTCGTCGGGAATCTTTTCATTTCCTGCAATATCAAGGGCGGCACCGTATACAGAGATGCTGCGGATCAAGCAATTTGCTTTAGAACGGCCGAAGCTGATTGTGCCGGACTTTGGGATGCGTGTCGAATGAGAACTGTTCTGCTCCATAGTTTTTCTCCGAGAAAAGGGGGCACCCCGCAGAGCGCACGTCGATTAGTGCCTCAAAACGAGTTCGTTAGAATCTCGGTAGCCGATCCAACCCGGCGTAGCTTTAAATAAATACCACATTAAATTGGACTGTCACATTAAATATGCTTTTAAATCAAATTAAATCTGAAAATTAGCTAAAAATGAGGTCCTTAGGGTGTGGGGGTTACGCGAGACTGAAAGACCGCCAGCGCCAGTCGCTTGAGGATCTAAGGATGTACCGTCAGCGACTAGCGGTCGACCTGAAAGCCTGGGAGGGCTTTGATTGCAGGTCGGCGATTGCCCAGATAGAGGGGGACATCGCGGCGATAGACATTGGGCTGGAGGCGCTTTCGGGGTCTGAGGCCAATTAGGCGAACGGCCAACCCGGTGGCGGCGAGTGCGCAAGCGAGGGCAAGTGCTGCGATGTTTCATCATGGCTGCCCTCGCACTGGTTTGGGGATCCTCGTCCGCGCTCAGCCTGACGTCGGACTAAGCTTTGCGCCGTCGGCTATTCGCACATCCAGGAACAATCAGCCGGAAAGATAAAGACCTACAAGGCCATCAAGGAAGGCACCGCGCGCTCGCTAATCGTCGACAGCACCGGCCACATCGCAGAGGGTGGCGAGATAGCTAGACGGGCAGAAGCCAGACGTCTTTACTGGACAGTGTGCCGGTTGGCGTCGCAATCTCGATATCGACGACGCGAAACGAGCCATGACTTTCGTGAACGTAGCGAAGGTGCCAGACCGGACCGAGTTCCGGCGAAAGGGCGAAGTCGTCCAACGCGCCTGTGATGTTGTGAACGGCATCGCGTCGCCCGATCGGTGCGGAGAACATCGTCTCTATCAGCGCGTCCAGGCTCATGCCGCCGACCAGCATGGCTCGTGCAGCTTCGTCGCCGTGAGAAAGCCGGAGGGCGGTCACGATGACGGCAATAGCGTCGGGGTTCTTCAGAGCCACAGCAGGTTCGCTTCGCCAGCAAAAACATGATGCCGGATGCTACCCCTTTCATGCAAGCGACATCGAGCCGACGCCAACATATCTCAAGCGACAAATGTCGGAATGCGGGCGCCGCCTTCAGGGTCTAGTCGTGCGGGTCGTTTCCCTTCGGTTTTTGCAAGAATTTGGGCATGTGTCCACGCGCATCACGATCGCGCGGGGCGGGCCGTTCGCAGGGATCTCTGCCGACCGTGGACTGCAGCTCGACCAAGTCGGTGAAGACGTCGGCCTGGCGGAGGAGTTCGTCGGCGATCATCGGTGGCCGGCTGGCCATGGTGGAGACCACCGTGACCCGGACGCCGCGGCGCTGCACAGCCTCGACCAGCGAGCGGAAATCGCCGTCGCCGGAAAACAGGATCATCTCATCGATCTGTCCGGCGAGCTCCATCGCGTGGACCGCGAGCTCGATGTCCATGTTGCCCTTGACCTTGCGGCGGCCGCCGGCGTCGACGAATTCCTTGGTCGGTTTGGTGACGACGGTGTAGCCGTTGTAGTCGAGCCAGTCGACGAGCGGGCGGATCGAGGAGTACTCCTGATCCTCGATGACGGCCGTGTAGTAGTAGGCGCGAACCAGGGTGCCGCGGCCCTCAAATGCCTTCAGCAGGCACTTGTGATCGATGTCGAATCCCAAGGTCCTTGCGTGGCGTAGAGATTGGCGCCATCGATGAAGAGCGCGATCCTGCTCGGTGCGGACATTTGGACGCTGCCGGAAATTGGTTTCCAGGACGGAAACAGGCGCTTCCATCCGGACTCTCGGTCAGAGGCAAAAAGCTTTAGGTAAGGTCGGCCGGCGGTCTCGCTTCCGCTCACCCGCATTCTACGGCGGAATCCGAGCTCCGACAGGTCGGAGGCTACGCGCAAATGTTTCCCGCCTCAAAGCATTTTTTCCTCAACAAAGCGCGTCCGTTGATCGCCAGGAGCGAGCTGGGGCACGCAGATCTGAACCCCCGCCAGCGTGGGTAAGACTAAGGACAATGGGAAGTCCCCTGACGGGTTGGCGGGCAAACTCAGTTTCTCGTCAGCCGGGTTCGGGACGCCGTCCCATCTAATTGGCGAGATGTTCGCAGTGCAGGCGGGCGTACACGCCACCCACGTGCGTATCAGCAGTTTCCCCAGGCGATCCCCGATGTGATCGGCGGCAACGTTCAATACATGTTCGTCACCACGCTGCCGGTGATCGATTTAATCGCGACGGGTAAACCGCGCGCGCTTGCCGTCACCGCTCCAATGCGGATTGCAGCTCTCAAGGATGTTCCTCGGTGGTTGAGGCGGGCTTTCCCGACCTGGTGACGGCCGACTGGATTGGCTTTGCCGCGAAGCGGGGAACGGCTGTCGAAATCACCTCCCAACTCAACAAGGCAATCAACAGGGTCCTGATCGAGCCGAAAATGGTTGCACGCTTGAGCAGATCGGAGCCGTGCCGGTGGGCGGCACGGCGGCGGAATTTGGCGATGGAATCCGGAGCGACGTTGCGCACTGGGCGAAGGTCATCAAAGACGCGGATATCAAGTTGCCCCAATGAAATATGCGGATCCGAAAACCGTGATCACCCCCGCCGGCGCCCGAGTGCTCGACATCACGCCGCCGGAGATCGTCGGGCCGTTCTATCCGGTCTCGGAGCGGCCTGACCTGGCGGCTGACCTCGCGCGTCCGAGTGGCAGCATCGCCGAAGCGCAAGGCCAGCTCCTCTACATCTAGGGACGCGTGCTGACCAGTTTGGGCAAACCGGTATCGCATGCGTGTATCGAGATCTGGCAGCCAATGCCGCGGGAGGTACCGTCATCCGAGCGACAAGAACCCGGCGCCACTTGATCCCAATTTCAGGGGTTTCGCGCGCCTGGTTACTGATACGTCGGGACGTTACCGCTTCCGCACGATCAAACCGGGTCGGTATCGGACAGCCGGGGGCGACATCCGGCCGCCGTACATCCACTTCACTGTCGAAGGGCGTTTCGATCGTCTGGTAACCCAGCTCTATTTCGCCGGCGAACCCGAAAACAAGACAGACCGCTGGCTCAATGCCGCTCCGCGCCCGGAACGACTGGTGGCGGCGCTACAAACACCTCCACCGCATCTCAAACGCTGCGGCCTTGTCGCGCATTTCGACATTGTTTTGGCCTGCGGATGAGCAAGCGGGCCCACGGGAAGCCGGCGCAGGCCTGATGGCTTCGAACCGGCCGACATGACAACTGTCAGCGAACTCGCGCGAAGCCGGAGATCTCGATCCTAAACCGGATCATCCGCCCGCGAGGCGGCCTTCATCATACCCGTCGGTGTTTTCCTGTTGCTCGCAGCGGCATTCATCCCGACGCAACAGACGAGCAACCCGAGCGCACCGCAATCAGGTTCAGGAGGAAGTCGGCGGTGACGCGAGTTGGGCCGCGATATTTGGTCTTTGCTTGCCTAGTGTTAGACTTCGCCTGTCAGACCAAGGAGAACAGCCATGACCGCCGAGTTCGATGAAGCCGCTTCAATATGGCTATCCGTAAATTTTTGAAGCATGTCGGAGTTACATCGCAGCGTGAAATTGAGAACTTGGTGCGTAGCGGGGCGGTGAAAGGTGACAAGCTCAAACTAGGAATGACCGTGTCCGCAGAGGGGACGCCGCTGAAACATGTAGTCGAGGAAACAATCGCACTCTGACAATGTCCCGGGTGCCCCGGCATTGCCCCGTCGTGGTGGAGCATTCAACCCTGTTGATTTCCAGCAACGACTGCTAATGGGATGGACCGGCTGCTTCCCTCGCAGGGATAGTCTGCAAAGACTACCCCCTAGCATCCGGAGAAGCAGCCCACCAAATGGTTGCTCGTCAACCTGTCCGCTAATGATACCAACGATGCGTGTGTATTCCCATCAAAGCCACGGTCCGCGAGCCGATTAAACAGGCCGGATACATATCAGCGACCTCCGCAACCACGCACTATCTCTATTGCGAACCGCGGCCGGTCCATACAAATGGGTCATTCTCGTCGGTTGGGCCGGACGTCCCTTGCGGCTATCTATCCTCGCCGTCCCGCCCACGGAACGGATCGGCGACATCGTCGTGGCCGCTGCGGCTGCTGAAGAACATCAGCGCCATCAGCCCGCAGCCGATAAGCAGCGAGAAGAAAGCTCCGAGGCCAAGAGCTATCCAGCCATGATTGCCCATTTCGACCCCGCTGCTGGCTCCCCAGATCGAGAAAGCCCAAACGCCGGTTAGGATCAACATGGCGCCCAGTCACCGTGCGGATCGATACGCCGTCGTGGTGCGGCGTGAAGCTCGCGCGTTCCGGAATCACACGGTTCCCGGCGCGTGAGCGCATCAGTCTCATGACGACACCGGTCCACAGTATCGCGCCACCGTCTTGTACTACGACGTCCCAGTCGTCGGGCAGGGTGAAAGCCGGAAATTCCTTGTTCGCTACGGTCGCGGTCAACATCGGATCATGGCGCCCTTTCGCGATCGCGGCCGCGCGTGACGACGCCACCATCGCAGAGCCCGGGAGGCCTGCCTCCAAAACAGGGGTTTCCGTCAGAACCGTTTGACGGCTTTCGGCCTGCAGCCGGATCCAAGCGGCATGAGCCTCGTCGCTCAGGCTGGTGTAGTTGGGC
>NZ_JBHTFN010000024.1:285919-328649 GCF_042666195.1 Bradyrhizobium sp. GCM10028915 | reverse complement strand
TGAGTCCTAGACCCAGCACGGCGACTTCGCATTTTCGCATGAAGGCCTCGCGAGCGATGCTACGACTCGCCGATCATCCTGATGATTTCGCGGGTTTACAAGGTTTACGGGAGGACGATTACGTAGCGAAAGGGACCGCGGGGCGACAGCGGGCCAGATCCGAAGTTCTGAATAGGAGCCGCAGTCAACGGCGCCCGTCTCCATAGCTTTAGTTTCGGCCGCAGGAGCAGGTCGGTCGCGGCTTAGCGCGACCATGGCCACGATAACGACGGTTGCGGTTTTATAGCTTGCGGTCTGGCAATTGGCGCCGGCTTTGGCGCCTGGGCAACATTGGCCGACTGCCGTGGACGCGGCAATGGTACTTCCTGCATGACCTGTGGCTTTTCTGGGATCGCGTTCGTAACTTCAGGCATCATCTCCTTTGGTGCTGAGGCGTTCGCCGTGGCGCGGGCGAGTTGCTCTTGGTTTGCGTTGAGGCGATCGCTGAGCGTTTGACTTTCCCGTGCCATCTGGATCTGGATCCCTTTGATATCGTCGATGACACGGCTGTTACGTGCGAGTTCTTCCTGGCGTGTCTTGAGTTGGCGCGCGACATTTTCATTGTCGTGGACTAATTTCTCTTGCGTCACGTTAAGCTGTTCGACTGCTTGCCTCAAGGCAGCGAGATCGCGCGTCATCGACTGCAGCTGCTGCGTCAAGTCGGAAACCAGGGCGATTGCAGACGGCGCCGCGTCTTTCAGGGCCGCAGCATCTCGGGGGCCCCGCGTCAGAGGTGCAGGGTCCGAAGGGGCCCTCATCGCCGGTTGAGCGGAGGACGACCACCACCACCAAGCAGCAAAGGACACAGCCAACAGAGAGCAGACGAAGGCCACGTGGCGCTGTTTCGTCGGTTGATGGTTCGTTGCCGGTGCGCGAGACGTCTCCATGGTCGGCTGGACCGAGGGACCGTCTTCCGCCTTGCGCGTCAGGTGCGAAAGCTCCTCCGCGATCTGCCGTTCCGCGACGCTGTCGTCCCGCGTGGAAGCCATTTGGTGCTCCATATGAACCCTTGACGACGGTGCTGACTTTCGTTGTTTAGCACAGTTTTAGCCTGTGCGCTCGGGCCCAGCGCTGCACGCGAAGGCGCCGTCGGCAAATGAGTCCGATCGCCGAAAGTTCGAGGCTGATCGAGGCAGGAAAATGCGCCTAAACTCCAGAGCGGCGTGTGCTTATGCCGTTGTATGACATCGAATGGCAGGCTCGCGTGTCTTCAGCGGGCGCACTCAACCTCCAGCCAGGCGAGTCCACCACTAAGCATTGATCGATCGTCGGGCAGGGCTGCGCAGGGCCCCCGTAGCATTCCATGCGGACGGACCAGGCTTCCGCCTCCGCCCGGTCGGCTTCTCGAACGGCCTCCTGGGCGCGCTCGCGGGCTCCTTGCGCATGGATCATCGCGCCCATAATCCGGCCGCTCCAGACTACCTCTCCACACTTTTCGCGGAGGATTCCGCAGGTGGCTTGTGAGGCTAGCCGCAGCCGGGAGCCCCACACCTCACTTCGGTCAAGCGCGACTGAGCCTAGCGGCTCCCGCGATCTAATGTGTCAACGTGGCTCGAACCGTAGAAGTGGCAAGCTCCGCGCTGAAAAAACGCAGAGCGCTTTCGCGGAAGGGGGCGAGCTACTGGTCCCTGGTTCTCGCCGCGCCGAGGATATCCACTCCTCCAAACTGTGGGCGCTAAACCCTCGCGAAGACGTTCAAATTTCGCAAACCTTGGACGGCTCTAGAAATAAGCTACGGTAATGAACTACGGTTAACTCGGCCAAATCGCAATACGTGATGCCACTATGGGCATCCGCCTGCAAGGATTTGAACCTCTTCGTCCTGCTGGGTTCTCGCGACTTCGACAGGCATAGTGTCCCTTTGCACGCCTCGCGCGGCTCAACTGCGAATACTTTCTGCACACGCCGGTTTCAATTGGTAGCTTCTAAAAATCTTCCTTGCAGTCGCTCTTCGTCGCGTTCGTGCTCGGAAGGTCGATACCCCCCCGGATTTAAGAGAGCTGCCAGCCTGCACGCAGGATGCAAGTTAGATCAAGATTTCTGACCTCGCTCGGCGTCACCGTCTCGCAATTTCGCCGACGTGAACGGGCGGGGGAGCAGTTGGATCATCGCGGCGAACTGGGCTCAGGCCATGGCATGTAAAGACGCAGCCTGTGGAGAAAGGCATCGATGAGCTGCAACGGCGCACTCTCATGCGGTGACATACCGGCCGGCACGATCAAGAGCTACAAGGCCGGCACGTAGGGCAGGGAACCCCGGCTAATCGTCGAAGCAAGGTCCGCGTTGCAGAGCTGGAACTAGTTTAGACGGGCAGCCGAAGCCAAAGGTCGTTGCTGGACAGCGTACCGGCCGGCGTGGCTATCTCCATATCGACGACGCGAAATGAGCCGGGCTGATCATCATACAGGTAACGAAGATGCCAGGCCGGGCCAAGTTCTGGTGTAATGGCGAAGTCATCTAAGGCACTCGCGACGTATCGAACTGCATCCCGATGTGCTATCGGCGCGGAGAACATCGTGTCCATCAGCGTGGCGAGGCTCATACCTTCCTGGAGCATGGTTCGCGCGACTTCGTCTCCGTGGACGAGCCTAAGGGCCGATACGAGGGCCGCGATAGCGTCAGGGTTCTTTAGAGACACGGCAGATTCGTTTCAGGCCAAAAGCCGGACTGTTGACGTAAGGGCGCGTGGGCGGCCGTTGCGTGCTTTCGCAGGGCAATCTGCTACAACACCTCAGCACGAACCTGCGCAACGCCACGATTTGTAATCCCCAAGCTGCGCGCAGCCGCCAGCGAGAGGTCGAGGACACGGCCACGGACCCATGGTCCGCGGTCGGTGATATGAACGACCACCGACTTATTCGTCTCAAGATCAGTGACGCGGACTCTCGTGCCGAACGGCAGACGGCGGTGCGCCGCGGTTAGTAGATTCCGATCAAACGATGAACCGCTCGCTGTCTTGCCTTTGGAATACGAATAGTAGGACGCTTTTCCGGAAATGAATCGATTGAAGGATTGAGCGCCTGAACGATCTTTCAAAGGCTCTTTTCCGTTTAGCGACTGCGCTTGCGGCTCCTCCTTCTTTGCCTGATCGAGTCCGTCAGGAGCGGGCTCCGCGTGAGCCTTTGGAACGATGGACCATCTGTCATTGAAGGTTTGCCCGACAGCAGGGGTCGCGTGAAGCCCCGTCCAAGTTGAGACCGCTGCAATCACGATCATTCCAGAAAGCGGACGCATGGTCGACCTCGCTACAAATCACAAAACAAAGAAACAATGCATACTCATAAGGCACGTTCCGGCACATCCCCGGTTCATATGTAGAAAGGTGATGTGCTACCCATGGCGGAACGTAGACGCAGTGCAGCAAGCAGATAGCTCGCTGCAACGCACCACGTTACTCGGCAGCAGTTCTAGAGCTCTCTGGCGAAGCGAGCGTCAACACCGCCTGTAGGCGCAGGCGATTCAATCACTAGCGTGAATGTCTTCGCCCGATTGTAGACACGAGGAGGACATTGAACGGACCGCCACAGTTCGGTGGGGCGAGAGGCCGCGAGCCGCCTAAGACGCTCCGTACGTTACCTGCCATGGCTCGATGTTCAGTAGGCCCCATCCTTAGTCGGCGAATCAGCAGGGATTTGAAGGGGGCATCGAAGTGATGAATTATATTTACAGTACTCAGGGCAACGCTGTCGGCTTCATCCGCGGCCGCTACATCCACGACATGCGCGGCAATGCCGTAGGCCAACTCAGCGGCACGCACGTTCACAAGCTATCCGGAAACTGGGTCGGCGAGCTCGATGGTGACATGGTCGTAGACAAGCACATGGAACTTCGGAAACATTGGCCATCCAGGTAACCCCGGCAATGCAGGTTCACCCGGCAGTCCGGGCAGTCGAGGTGCACGAGGCAGGGGCTCCCGTGATGTTTTTACCTTTTGCAAAACTGATGTCAGATCTGCCGGAAACACTCCTGACTGTCCCGATTGGCTTGCCGCTGACGCTTACAATCGAAGAAGCGATGTGTCGTCAGGCCGACGCAGCGATCGATGCGTTCCTCCGTGGGCATTTTGACGTGGCGCTAACGCTTGCTGGAGCAGCAGAGGGAGTGATCGAGCGAACCGGTCTGCACATGTTCGGTGAACTCAGGTCGGCGCCCAAGGCTTTGGAGCGCTTTGCAACAAAGAGTGGATCGCCATCCTGATATGGAGCGGCAACTGGCACGCAGCAGCGACGGCGGAGAGGATCGGTCAGAAGAACAGCTAAAGTTCGCGGGCGCCGCTAACCTTCCGCGCTCCACAGACGACTAGTTGCCAGCTTCCCCTCGTGCCCCAAGCTATAGACAATTCGTGAGTCGGGGGGATTCATGGAACGGAAGCCGTTTGAGGGCAGGTCTGTTGAAGAGCGGTGGCGACTCCACACGCTCGTCAATGACGTTCTTGCCGTGAGGCTCGTGGCCAAGAAGGAAGAGCTGGAGCGACGGCTTGGGTTTCTCAGCCGAGAAGACAAGCCGCTCAATTCATAAGGTCGTCTGGATTGTCGGGGCCCACCGGTTCACGCTCGCGGGCCGCTGTGCTAGCATCAGGGGTGCCGCGCCGATCGTGCGGACCGTCGCCTTGTTGGTCGCAGGAGCAGCCATTAGCCGTTCCTGCGACCTTCACTTTCGAGGCTCCCGGCCCTCGATCCGCAATTGGATTGGCAGCCTGGGAGACCTTGGGGGTAACGCCGGGGCCGCTCCGCCAGCTCAGAGCGCTGAGCTAGCGCGGTTTCATGCAGAATGTGCCCGGCTCGTTCCTAACGGAGCGCCAGGAGGTCACTCCCAGGCGCCAACAGCCGCACGTATGTTCCGCTCTCATGCAGCTCTAGCCATTCCTTCTCGATGGCGCACCTGATGCCGGCGCCGAACTCCGCGCCGGTTCCCTTAAGTGGCATAGTTGACCTTCTCAGTGTGGAAGTGAGCGTCCTGCACCGGTTAAATGGCGGCCGCAAGTTCGACCAGCTCACGGGCGGCGACTTCCGGATCAGCGAAGGGACGTTCTGTCACGAGTCTCATTGCTGAAAACCTCGACCCCATGCTTGGCCTGACTTGCCCGCGACTGTCATGCCAGTTAGGGACGATATGCACAGATCCTGCGGCGCCGCATGCCGAGCAGACAGTCGCAAGCCGAAGTGTGACCACGAAGCGCGTCGAGCCGCACGTCGACCTGCGATCGCAACGACCGTTCAGGCACTGATGGCTGCAGGTCACATGGCCGTCGGCCAGCCATTCAGCAGGGCTGCAGGGCGGATATTGGCCCGCCCATTGTGTACCGACGGGGAGGCGCATACCCGCATCAAGTACAATGCAGATCATCATTTCTAGTGGCGTGCTGTGCGTGAGCGCCCGGAGTCGCGGAGCGTTGCACATTTGCAACCCGCACAGCCGTTCGGGGTAGTAAGCTGGTCTCAGAATGACCGAAACATCTTTCGTTCTCACTTCGACAAAATCAGTGGGGGCGAAAAGTGCTTGATGTCTATCTCAATTGGAAGCGTGACTTGCTAATTCTAAGCGCATGCTCCGCGATACCCGGACTCTGCGGATAAGTGGCGCAAGAGCAGACAAAGAATTCTCAAAGTAAGCGACGAGATTAGGTCAACCGTCCAGCGACAGCGGTTACGTTCGTCGCTTGCACGTCACGAAAGAGGGATCGATTTAGTTCAAACGCATGGGGCCGGATCCTGGGCTGATTGTCGGCCACGAGCAGACGAGCAGACGAGAAGACCAAGGGAAACGAACGTTTCGCAGCGTACCCCTGCCGTTTCGAAGCGCACTCCGTGAAACAAGGGAAAGATCGTCGGCGCGAAGCCACCGCTCCGTAACTCCCGCCGGATGCGGCCGAGCGGTTCCAGGGCTTTCCCTAAAGGGCAGATTGGGCGCTCCACCTCCGTCGCGCCACTCGCCCAGCTTCTTTGCACGATTCTTTTGTCCCCAAATGGGGATTGCGACGCTGCCCAATTTTCATTCAGGGTTGCGTTGCTCGAACTGTACAACAGGGACGATGGGAGGTCAGCCAAGCAAAGCACCACGAAAGCAAGCCTACCCGCATCACGAAAACCTTGAAATAAGGAGCGGAAATCATGGCACTCATCAATGGAACGGCAGGCGACGATATCCTTCCTGGAACGGCAGCCGACGACGAGATCAACGGGCTGGCAGGCACCGATACGATCACCGGGTTGGACGGCAACGACGTCGTGAATGGAGGTGCGGGCGACGACAACATCGATGGCGGCGCTGGCAACGATACTCTGAATGGCAATGCCGGTGTGGATACCATCGCCGGTGGCGACGGCGACGATACTATCAGCGGCGGCGCCGGGGACGACAATCTCTCGGGCAATGCTGGCCTCGACACGATCCACGGCAACGCAGGCAACGACACGATTGACGGCGGCCTTGGAAACGATCAACTTTTTGGCGATGCGGGCGACGACTCCATACACGGCGGAGATGGTGATGATGCCATCCACGGTGGCGCCGGAGCCGACACCCTTTGGGGAGACGCAGGCAACGATACGCTAAATGGCGATGCCGGCAATGACATCTTGAACGGCGGTCTCGGGAACGACACGTTGAACGGAGGTATCGGCGACGATATCATAAACGGCAACGAGGGAAATGACACGCTGAGCGGCGGCCTCGGAAATGACACGCTTAGTGGCGGCGCCGATGATGACGTCTTGAATGGGGGCGCCGGCAGTGACACGCTGAACGGCGACGCTGGTAACGACACCATGCATGGGGACGCCGGAGCCGACCTTATGGATGGCGGTGCCGGTAACGACACGATGTTCGGAGACGCCGGAGACGACACTATGTTGGGCGGAGCCGGAGATGACACCATGAATGGTGGTGACGGCGCGGACGAGCTCAGCGGCGGCACGGGCAATGATGCGCTGAACGGCGACGGGGGCGACGATACGCTTGCTGGCGGTGACAACAACGATACGCTAAATGGCGGCGACGGAGCCGACACGCTCGCGGGCGGAAATGGCAACGATACTCTCGCCGGCGGCGCAGGCGATGACGAGCTGAATGGCGGTAACGGCAACGACGTCCTCAGCGGGGGTACGGGAGACGACGTGCTGACAGGTGGTGCGGGCGCCGATACCTATAATTTCGGTGACAACACCACCACCAACTTCGGTAATGACGAGATAACAGATTTCAGTCTCACCGATGGTGATCTGATACACGTCGATGCTGCACCGGGATTCGATCCAAACTCGGTCGTAGTCAGCGACGATGGCACCAATACCGTGCTCGACTTCGGCTTCGGAACGATTCAACTCGACGGCGTCACGGGAGGCGCAACGCCATTCACAACGGTCGAGGATATCAATGTGGCCGCGGGAGCCACGGTCATCGAAGTCGTGTGAGGCACTTTCGGCGGGGCGGCTACCGATCCGCCCCGCCGCTGCGTTTCTGCAATCTGTAATAGTCAGTCGGTAAAGTTGCCTGCCGGTCATGTATTTGCGTTCGCCTGAGAACCCAGCGACTGGTAAGAGATCGCTGCTCGGATTGATCCCGGGGCGGTCCGCAATCGTGTGGGTCGTGGCCTTCAGCATCTCTGTGAACCTACTGCTTTTGGTCGTTCCCTTTTATTCGATCGAGGTGTTCGATCGAGTGATCAGCAGCGGTAGCGTTGAAACGCTTGTCGGTCTTACGATGATTGCTGCAGCGGCCCTAGTCTTTAGCGGCGCTTTCGATATCTTGCGTAGCCGGCTCCTCAGTCGGTTCGCAGTCGGCTTCGAGCGGTGCGTCGCACCAATTGTTCTCGAAGGCACCATCGTGGAGGCGGCAAGTCGCGGCGATGGGAGGACGCACGATCTTGTCAAGGTCCGCGAGCTAAGGACCTTTCTGTCAAGCGGCACCGTTATAACGCTCATCGATGCGCCTTTTCTCCCTGCTTTCATTCTCATTCTATTCTTCCTCCACGCCTGGTATGGCGCCATCGCTCTGGTCGGGACGGCAATTCTGCTTGTGATGGGCATCATCAGCCGGCGGATCGCGCGCACCGAGACAGCCGACGCCTCGGGAGCCGCCCTGCGGACGCAGGCCGCCCTGGATGGGATCGTCCGGAATGCCAGCCTCGTGCGCGCGATGGGGTGGACTCTCGGCGCAGTTCGCGAATTCATGCGGCTCAACGATCACGCACTGTCGCCCGTTGTGCGAGCCAGTGAACGTGTCTGTGCGATTGGCGTTGCCGCGCGCATGGTCAGAACAACCCTGCAGATTGCCGCGATCGGAGCGGGCGCTTGGCTGGTGCTCCAAAATGAAGTGCTGTCAGGCAGCCTGATTGCTAGTTCACTGCTGGTCGCGCGCACCCTCCAGCCCATGGAAAGCCTGATCTCGGCATGGCGCGCGCTCGCATCTGCGCAGGAGGCTTGGACACAAGTCCAGGCCGCCGCCGCGCCGGTGTTGGCGCGGAAGAGAAAGACCTTGCTTCCGATGCCGTCCGGCCGGCTGGTCATCGATCGCGTAGCTTACCGGCCCGCCGGAACCAAACGCCCCATTCTCGCAGGTATAAACTTTGAGTGCCGACCCTCACAAATTGTAGTTGTCATAGGTCCGACGGGGGCTGGGAAATCGACCCTGCTGCGGCTGATGGCGGCCCTCGAGCCGCCGAGTAGCGGCACGATCCGACTGGATCACGCCGCTCTCCACAACTGGGATTCCGATCAACTCGGCAAGTTCATCGGATATCTTCCCCAAGACGTACAGCTCGTTGGCGGTACCGTCGCAGAAGCGATCGCCGGATTCGACGAAAGCGCGCTCGACGAAGACATCACCTCGGCAGCGATGCTCGCGCAAGCGCATGACATGATCTTGTCCCTGCCATGTGGCTATCAGACCGAGATCGGGCGCGACGGCAGCAAGCTCTCAGGTGGCCAGCGCCAGCGGATCGGTCTTGCGCGAGCCTTCTACGGCGACCGCAAGTTGATGCTGCTGGACGAGCCGAATGCCAACCTCGACCCAGAGGGTGAGGAAGCGCTCTGCTCTGCGGCTTTGGAAGTCAAAGCGCGGGGCGCAACGCTGGTCATCGTGACGCACAGACCCCGCCTCTTGACGATCGCAGATGCCGTATTGCTGCTCAGAGATGGCATGCAGCTCGCGTTTGGTCCGCCGAGCAAGGTTCTGCCGCTCCGTCTGTCTGACGTCAGACCGATACAAAAATCGACCGACGTCCACCGCGAAGCAGAGCCCCGCGTGCTTAGGACCGGAGGAGCAGGTCGATGACCTCGCAAGACCAAGGTCGCAACATCGTCATGTCCCGCCAAGTGGTGACCGGCGATCGGTGGGCAACGTTCACCGAACCACGCTCCGACACGCGGCGCATCGTGACGTGGGGGTGTGTGTTGCTCATTCTGCAGTTCTGCTGCATTGGCGTCTGGGCGACCACCGTTCCGCTCCGCAGTGCGGTCGTGGCGTCCGGCTTCATCAAGGTGCACTCGAAGCGCAAAGCCGTGCAGCATCTAGAGGGAGGTATCATAAAGTCTATCCAGGTCAGGGAAAATGATCGTGTCCAGGCTGGTCAAGTTATTGCGCGGCTCGACACCACGCAGATCGAGGCAATGCTTGGCTCGCTCGAGACGAAATTATTCGCGGACCTTGCGATGGAAGCGCGATTGACCGCTGAACAGGCCGGCAAAAAAGCAATACGATTTCCGGACGAACTGCGAACGAGCTCTGCTGCGGCCGCGGGCGTTGCCGTGCGAACCCAGCAAGCGGAATTTGCGGCGCGGTTGACCGCGATCGAGGGCGAGCGAAAGCAGATCGATCAGCAGATGCTGCAGTCTGAAGACACTATTCGTGGACTGGAAGGCGACACAAATGGGGCAGAGCAGCAACTTGCCCTTCTGAAGGAAGAAATCGCAGACACGAGCTCCTTGCTCGCGAAGGGCCTCGCGCGCAAGCCGCGTTTACTGGCTCTGCAACGCAGTCAGGCTGAAACGGAAGGGCAGATCGCCCGCAATGCAGCATCAATCTCGCAGGCACGAACAAAGATCGCCGAATTGGACGATCGGCGTCGGCAGTTGGAGTTGAACCAGAAGCAAGACATCGCAAAGCAGTTGCATGCCACCAGCGAAGAGATTGGAGATCTTCGACATCGAATTGCCGCGTTGCGCGATCAGCTTGTTCGATCCGAGTTGCGTGCACCTGAAAGTGGAAAAGTCGTCGGCCTCAACAGCAGGGACCTCAGTGCCGTGCTTGCACCCAGGGAAACTCTTCTGGAAATCGTCCCCCTCCAAGACCGGCTTGTCATCGAGGCAACGCTGAAGCCGACGGATCGGCAAGAGGTTTACGTGGGACAGACGGCACGCGTGCGCGTCCTCGCGTTGAACATCCGGCGAATACCGATGCTAGACGCGAAGGTCGTTGCGGTTGCCGCAGATGCTCTGAATGACCCGAAGACGGGCGCGGCCACGTACATGGCGGAACTCGAGCTAACTACCACAACGCAGACGGCTTACTACCTTTCGTCGTTGTTGCCCGGAATGCCCGTCGAGGTGTTCGTCGAGACGGGAGAAAGAACTTTTGCGGAGTATTTGCTGCAGCCTATGGTGCTGCGGATCCACCGCGCCTTCAGGGAGAGTTAAGCTGCTGCCGCAAAGCCGGCTGCATTGATATTGCGGGAGGAGCGATTGCACGGGAATGGCAAGGTACTGCCCCACTGGCAGAACAGAGCTGGTTTTTTCCACGCGGCGGGCGCACGTTCGACGATTGATGCCGAAGGCCGGGTTGAACAGTCGGCGGTGCCTGCTGACCAGAGCGTCGGCCATACGACGATGGAGTGTTTTGGTAGGGGGATTGCGAAGCTCCTCGAATGCCGCAGCTGCTACGTTGCGGCGGCGGTACGCCGGGCTTCTTGCCGGGAACTGCTACAGGTGCGGATCGGGCAGGCGGCCATCGATCCCTCGTGCACGGCCATGGTGGCGCGAATTGTCGGCAAGGGCGCTAGTAAAGGTTGTACGCTTCTCGAACCCGTCCATACGCGTACTACCTTCGTGCGAAGGCTGATAGGACTCGAACCGGATCTGAAAGGTCATTCTGTGATAGGAAGGTTCACTCCTTGCGATGATGTGACGGTCGTCTTCATCGCAGGATGGCGTTCAGCGGGACTTACTCGGGCAGAGGTTCCGTGCTTGGTGCGTGCAGTGCATGCGATTTGGGAGACTGCAAACGATCTGGTACGATTGCAGCAACGCCAAGAAGATGCAGCGGCCTGGCTTGGAGTTTTGGGATTTCCCGCCCTCGTCGTTGACGAAGATCTTCATGTTCACGAAATCAACGACAGCGGGCAATCGCTATTGGCCAAGGGCGAACTCCTCAAGGCGAATGGTAACCGGTTGGCGGGGCGTAGCAGTTCGGTGACGGCTGCCTTGAGGGAGGCGATTCGCGAATCGTTGAGTTCGGGCGCCGATCGGGAGTGGCTGGGGACAACCGTGCCTCTTTCAACCGAGCGCGAGCGGTTTGCCTTTGCCAGAATTGGAGTTGCGCCGCCGCCTTGCGATAGCGGAAAAGCGCTTGTCATCGTGCCGCAGTTCGATGAGGTGGCGGGAGCGCACCGTATTGCCGCCGCTTTCGGCTTGAATTTCGCGGAAGAGCGGATTGTCACTCGGATCCTTCAAGGCAAGTGTCCACGACAGATCGGTGCTGAGCTCCGGCTGACTGAAGCAACAGTGAGAACCTACACCAAGCGCATCATGCTCAAAATGGGAATCAACCGGCAATCCGAGTTCTTTGTGCTTCATCATCTCACGCAATCGCCGTTCGGCTCTGGTCTGCGCGAGAAGTCGGTCCGCCGCCTTGGGTCCGCCTCTCGGTTGAGCGGATAGGTGCAATGCGTGGAAAGGCTTGATCGACGACTTCAAGATTTATGTGCGAAGCATTCATGATGACACCAACGCGTCCGCTCGCAGGAAGCTCATTTCCTCTTTCGTCTGGGATTGGGATCCTTGTGTTCGCAGTCACTGGAATTGCCCTTGCCGAACCCATCCAACTGGGGATGCCGATCGCCTGCGAGCCCGGCAGGACTTGCTACATTCAGAATTATACGGATCGGGACCCCTCACCGGCAGCAAGGGACTACAAGTGCGGCACGCTGACATACGAGGGACACAACGGAACTGATTTTCGGCTCCCCTCGCTGCAGGCACAACGCCATGGCGTTGACGTTCTCGCATCTGCAAATGGGCGCGTCATCCGAACTCGGGAAAATCTGCCGGACGGCGCGTTCCACAAGGCCGCCCGCGAGGCTGTGCGTGATGTCGAATGTGGCAATGGCGTTTTGATCGAACACGCGGACCGCTGGGAAACCCAGTATTGTCACTTGGCAACGGGCAGTCTTCAAGTGAAGCCCGGCGATTCGGTAACACGAGGGCAGCCGCTCGGCCGAGTAGGTCTGTCGGGTTTGACCGAGTATCCTCACCTCCACTTCACGGTACGGCACAACGGTTCGATCATCGATCCTTTCGCCTTCGGCTCGAGCCCGGAATCCTGCGGCGGAGGAGAGATGCTCTGGGATCCCACATTGCAGGCGCGGCTCCGCTATCAAGAGCGCTCCGTTCTGAACACGGGCTTTGCGAGTGCCCCGGTGACGATGGAATTCATCGAGGATGGAAGAACCGATGCGGCGGAATTGCCTTCGGCGACCTCGGCGGCCATTGTCGCTTTTGTCCGCATCATCGGCTTGAAATCGGGCGACTTGCAGCGACTTGTCGTCAGCAGTCCCTCCGGCAACGTGATCGCCCAAGATAACGCTACGCCCGTCGAGCACAATAAGGCTCAAGCTTTTCTGTTCACGGGTCGAAAACGCCCCGCCAATGGCTGGGATCTGGGCACCTACAAAGCGGAATACACCGTTGAGCACGCCGGCCAAGTGGTGCTGAGAGAATTATGGGAACTTCAGGTTGGATCGCATTGATCCAGGATCTTTTCGGCTGGCTGCTCCCAACTATCTCGGTCGTCGCCCGCGATCGTTGCGGGGGATATGGCGAAGCAGCAGCAAAAGCCCTAGCGCACGCGATGCAGGTCGCCGACCCCTGGCATTTGACGGAGAACTACAGCCGAGGGGTTCCTTTTGCCCCGACGAATTCGGATCATCACAAGATTCGTGCAAGCAGGTCACGTTTCTCGGCGACAGCGCCGATTATAGTGTCCTTACAACTGTTCGGCTGCGCTTCTTCTTCGACCTGCCGTCCACTCAAATTAGCGATCCAGCTTTGAGCTCAGCGATCGGGCTAGATGACTTGCGGACGAACGTCGCACTGACTCCATGCGTCTGATGCCCCCACCTTCAAGATTGCAGATGTGGACGGCCCCCCCACTTGTCAGGATTGTAGCAGACTTTTGGCCAGATCGCCTTAGCGTGACGCCGGTGTTCTCGCCGACAAGTGACATTCGCTTTTGCAGTTGCTCACCTCAAGCCCGCATAGGTCGTGCTGACCGTCTTCCCGGTCTCACTCGCCGTTGCAGGTTGCCGGAGTTTGGCGAAGGGTGATCCAGAATTGACAGGTGCGGCCGGACCAGCCTCGGCACCCGCGGGCTGCAAGGGCCGCTAGCTGTCTGCTCCTCAGGGTGGGTGGGCCGCCAGCATTGGATCGCTCTCTTCGTCGAGTCAGCGCTTGGAGAGGTTTTAGGAGGAAGCCCACCATTGGTCGGGGAATGGCTCCAGCAAAGTCCAATCGACTTGGTTGTCGTTGTCAGGGGGGCTGATAGCTCCTGCATTCCCGTTTAGTGGCGCGTGGCGACGGAGGCGAACAGACAAACCGCCCCGTTCACGACGTCGAACGCGGCGCGACGGTGGATGTGCCAAGCGTAATGGAGGCACACCGCGGGCGCTTCGCTCAGCTTCTTGCACCAGATCCCGAAGATCTTCCAACTCTGAGAGTTGAGAAGCGAGTTCGCTAAGTCGTTCGTAAAGGTTTGCGCGAGAGCCTCGCATAATGTCCTCCCCCAGCAAAAAAAGCACTATCAGGACGGCGTCAGAGCAATTAGCGCGAGAGTAAAAGTAGAAGTTCAATACTTCAGGCTCGGTGTCAGGCCTTCTTGAATGCGGTAAAAGAGAAACGGCTCGGTTCCGGGGGCGAGGGGCCCGACTGCATTACCCCACTCGGGGATGAGCATTGGGAAACTTGTGTCAATTGCGGCAACACATCGCAATCGATGGCGTTCGCGATGAATAGGGACTCATGCTGTCCCAGCCCTAGCCTTCTCAGCCAAGTCTTGATTTCCATGGCCGGACCCTGGTGTGTACGAAAGATTCAGCATGTCAGAGCCAAACCTTGGTTCGGCTACTTCATCGCATTCGAATCTCCATTCAAAGCAGTTCGGTCTTATCGCACCGACAATAGCATGCTGTCTGGCCTGTATATGTGAACAGCCTCGCAATTCGTCGCACCTAAATACCTCTTGAAGCATGGTAAGTGTTCCGTCCGACGGCTGCGGCTGTCGTTTCTGTCCCTACATCGCTCATGAGGAGATCCCATGGTGAGCGACGAGGGTGGCACGGTGATGTCCAGCGCTCCGCAGTTTCCAGCAATGCAGCCGGACACAGCTGCTCTTGACCACGTGTGCGCACTGAAGCATTGATCGGATAGCCGCAGACGCGTTCGGCAAGGCCAGCGGGCGCTGGTTCACACATCTCGGCCTTCACGAATGTCGGCCTAACAATCAATTAACGAAGAACCCATAGCGTGTTCCGCCGCTGACCTGCATCCCGTGACGCATGGCGAGGTGGGTCTAGGACGGGGCCGATACCATGGCGGACCTAAGGGAAAAATTGGACAAACTCCGTGCCGATGCCGCGGATTTGGCCCTTATGAGCCGGCGATCGAGCGACCCGCAAAAGCGCGCACTTTTCGAACGCTTGGCAGATGAGCTCGCCATAGAGGCTCTCGAACTCGAGCAGGTGGTGAAGCTGCAAAGCCGGCGCTCCGGTCACAGCGACCCGGACACGGTCGTGCCCCTCCAGGTGCGTCCAGATCGTCGCTGACCCAATCCCGCTTCCCTTTGTGGGCCACCGCCGCAGGCACATTGCGGACGAGGGGGCGGGGCAGTCCGGGAAGATGCCCGGCATGCCGGGCAAGTTGCCAACGCTGCTGTTGAGCGGGCCGAACAGGCGACGGGTCGCGTGCACGTTTCTCTTCATGGAGCAGAGATTGAACACGATCGAGTCTCCGAAGCTGCCCGGCGGGGACGGGCGGCCAGTTGCAGAAGAGTGGCTGCCGGTGGCCGTAAGCTCCGTCGCCGCGCGGCTTTGCTTAGTCTGCTATGGATCGCCCGGGGGCAGCATTCTTTGGCTGATCGCTATTCATGAATGCAGCGGCCTCGTCGACGGCTGCCATCACCTCGGCGGTCGCGGACTGATGGATCATGTGTCCGGCACCAGCGATGCGGTGCAATCTGCTTTGCTCGCTATTGACGTGCAGTCTGGCCGATTGTCTCTCGAAGTCAATTATCCGGTCATCTTCGCGACTATGGCCTGATCTTGGACGTCCGTCGTAATCATTGCAGTGGGCCTTCTTCCTAATGTGATCGCGGCGCTCAATTTGTCTGCCGCTTTTGAACCGAAGCCTGGTCGATTAGGAAATCGTCCAACTTCCGGCCACCTCGAAGCTGCGGCCGCAGCCATCGAGGCAGTCTGCCGCGGCCGGACCATGTCTCCGCCGGGTTCTTTGGGTTGCTATATTTGGGGCGAACGGGCGGGTATGGACGGCGCTTACGATCGAACCGTACAGCTTTCTCGGCCAGTCCAATTTTGCGGAGCCGCTCCTCCAACCGTGCTTTTTGCACCAAAATTTTCTGACTGAGGGTGGCGGCGACCTGTTGGTGAAGTATCCAAAGTTCGTCAAGGGAAAGCGAATTGAAATGCTCGGTGTTCATCGCTCGATCCAACTCTTGGCGGAAGGCCCAGGCAGACAAGTCGGGAATGAAGGAGCAGACAAGCCATCAGTTATGTAGTTGTCGTACAATCCACATTTAAATGAGGAGGTAGAACGGGAGAAAGGCGCGATGGCGGTAATATCGTGACGGAGCATTTAATTTGGTGCCAGGCGAATCCTCACCCGGCCCGCACACCGGCATCGTATTATCCACAACCTACCGCTCGACCAGTTGCGCTTCCACATTGCCATTGCGAAGGTGAGCGCAAACACCGCCGCGAGGTGATCAACCGGGCGGCCGCATCGCGGATCGCGAGCGGGATCGACGCCCCACGTAACGCATGTGGCTCGACTTAATTGAACGCGCTGCCCCGTTTTGCAACCGTAGAGTGTTGGATGGCCTGTTAACTCGGATGGCCAGGAGCACAATTAATCCATCACGTTGCCAGATTTAAGCCGCATCGGAGCCCATGTCGCCGCGAAGGTTCGTGCCGAGTAGGGGGCGCAGCACCGGGAGTTTTCGATGTCCCGTCATTTGCGATTTTACTTCGCCGGTTTAGTCCTTGTCGCAGGTCTTCCGGCGGCACCAGCGTGCTCCGACCCTTTTACTAACTTGTTCAATATTGCTCCGCGCGAGCCCGCTGCAACCTCATCGGTGCAGCCGGAATGCTTGCCGCGGCCCGGCAACTCGCATGGCCCACGCCAGCACTGGGTCTATCGGCGGGACGGCCACCGCAAATGCTGGTTCCTAGCCGAAGGCACCGCGACGGTGCGACAACCGGCTCATGGTCGTGTGGCCAACCGCGCCGCCAGCTCCGTCGAGAACGAGGCCGAGCAGCAAAGGGCGAGCCCCGTGATCGATGCGCGCGCGGAGTTGCCAAGCTCATCGGCGGCCGAGGGGGCTCAGCCGACGCCGCCGGCACGCGAACTCAACGTGGCCGATGCCGCTTCTGTTTTCGATGCTGGCACGCCGGCCCCCATGCCGGCGCGACCCGTCGCGGATCTTCCTATCACCCAGCTCACGCCCGAGCACTCCGTGCCGCCCCAAGTTGACGTGGAGAAGCTTGCCGCGGCCGCGCGAGCCGACTCACCTCCAGCTATCCCGATGGCCGCGCACAATGAAGAGGTGCGCGACGAGCCGCGCAGCTGGACGGTAACCTCGTTAGGTGTGCTGCTGATGACGCTGGGGGGCTTTTCGATTTTAAGCTCGAACCGCACGGTTCGGCAGACAGTAAAGCTACGCCACCGATGCGCGTACACTGAGCGGGTTAGTTGACGCAGCCCCGCGATCGATGAGTTCACGCCGTTATAGCCGAATTGCCACACGTACAAAGGTTCCGGGCGCCTGCACTCAGTTCGGCGCTGCCTTAGACGGACATTCGATTAACCTGACGATCCCCTTTTTGGATGGGACTGCCATCATGCGGGTACAAAGTGTTCGTGGTGGACTGCGGCAAGTGATCTGCGCAGCAAAGCTTGACTGTATTGACGAGCAAGCGGCGAGACGTCGAGCCTAGCAAATGTATGGCGAGCACGACGTGCAGCTTTGGGAAGGCGATCGGCTTCCTCAGATGCACTCGCCAGCTCTTCTGTACCGGGCGAATAAGGACGTCGTGCGGCTACCGCACTGGCCTGCATCGTAACCGCTTCCCAGTCCGCCGTTCGGGGAAGCTGGCTCGCTCGATGAAGCCAAGCGCGCCGCTTCAAGGTCGCCTGGGAGAACTCCAGCGCGAAACATCGGCCAAGCTGATCGATATCGCTTCACTGATCGGCGTCTTAACTGCGAGTGGGCCGGTGCAAAATGGGGCCCTAGCGCATTCAAGCAGCGCTAGGGCTTTTTCGTCGAGCCGCGACTCGGACCAGAGCGAACAGCTCGGGTTCACGCCACTCTATTTTTTTCGCTCGCGATCTTCGTACTTTTCACTACACCGGAAATCACCGCGCTTTACGAGGGCGACCTCTTGAAGGGGCGGATAACAGTGAAGCAGGGCGTATTCGTTGGTATATAGCGCAGGTGAGCGGACGCAAACGTTCGCGCCAACCGGTAGATGGACCAACTGGCCATCCATCAGCATGTAGCTGCAGCTGTCGATCTTCTTGGGTTTGTCTGCGGGACCATCATCGGCCGCCCCGGCTGAAACGAGCGAAGCAAGGGCGATCCCCGCGATTATGAGAGTACGCATTGGCTCCCTTTCCACTCGAACGCGGTACGAAATGTCTGGCGCGGGCCTAGTGCCCGCAACCGATGTCGGCTGTTAGCCTCCGCGACCGACATTGGAGGAAGCATTATCCAGCCATCGCCGCGTTGCGTCGTCACTCCATCCGGGGACCGCGAAGCGCGCCCGAGAATTGACATCCGGGCTCGGACGTTCCGCCGCGGGTTGGCGCGCCCGAGAGTGACGCACCTTTGCAGCGTCGGCCGAGGTGCACAGGAGCATCAAGAAACTCATCGCCAAAACCGAGCGCATAGGTCAGCTCCAATTCCGCAACCGCCCCTATCTGATACTCCGACTGTTCCCTCACGATCTGTGCCGGCTTCACAACCACGAGAAGGAGGCGAAAGCGCGCGAGCTACTGCGCGTCGCGGGTGAGGAAAAGGATAGCGCTAATTCCAATCCGGGCAAGCCGGGCAGAGTACGGTTGGGTGCCTCGGCCTCACACCGCAAGGCTCCGCCGGCTCTTGAGGCCGGCGGTTCTCACGGCGTGGAGGCTAATCTTCCAAGGTTAGATAGTGCAGCGATGTCCAGGGATTCAAATTGCCAAGGGGCAAGGTCCTTGCCCATCCTTCAAAAGCTCCTCCACCAGGGAACTGAGCTGGCTCTTGTCCGATATGAAGCCATGGTCCAGCCTCATTTGAGACTGGAATCTCCGATCAATATCTCTCGCGCTAGAGCGGGGAGACTGCGAGACGTGGCGAATGGACGGCGACGTAACGTCTATACTGCGCAGATATTGGTCGACGGCAGTCCTGCGCGGTGCAAGGTCCGACACCTCACGGATTGCTCTGCGATCGTCCAAATCGATAACGCGCCTATCGTCCCCGCGGCGTTTGGGCTGCGCGTTCCAGGTGCTGGCCTGAATATTGATTGCTCCGTTGTATGGCGTGATGAGCGCCGTCTCGCTGTGAAGTTTCTGAACTGACCCACGTCTTTGTTGACGCGCGTCCCTAGCTTCAAGTGGGACCGTATTGAAGCCGCTGCATGCTTGGCCTCGGCTGAGTTGCATCTTCTTTCACAAACCGCGCGCCCCGCGCGATCCAACGCGGCATCGCCGCAAGGCGTGAAGCCATGCGTGTGAGGGCATGCTGTAGGCCGGTACGGAAAGGGCGTGGCAGTTTTCGGACGCGATCCGCCATCGCGGACCGGTCGGTCCCAGTTTTACGCGCGTCTGCAAATCAAATGTTGAGGGGGTGTTGGCGCCTTAAGTCGATTGCCGTCGGGCAGGGTGCCGAGCCGGTTGCCTATCAAGCCGACCACAGCGGCCAAGATGATTACGACCACCAGTGGCGCGAAACCGAGTGCTCCGTCTCCCACCGCAAGCCCAACTCCCAGACTCAAAATCCCACCATCGCCCCGCTCAACCCTCGGACGTTCGACCAAACACTTCCGGTTGCGCCTTTCCGAATTCAACAACTTCGCAATGTTGTTCCCATTCCAACGTTGCCTATCGAGTGCTCAGCGAGACGCCCAGTAGCGACGCCTTGACCAGTGTGTTCGTTATCACCGCTCTGACCGCATGAAGGGGCTGCGCTCTGAGACCAAACGAAGGTCGGGGGCGGCGGCCACCGCCATGGACGCCTCGATCCGCAGGGGGGTCTCTGGGGGACGCTCAGCTAGCATTGCCCAGGCGATGACTCCGACTGCAAAAAGGGGTGCCACTATCCAAGATACCGCATCGCGTGCTCGCTAGTCTGGTATCAAGGTCCCGATCAGGTTGAGCAGCGCTTGCTGCTCAGGACCGTTAGCGCTGTCCAGTAGGAATTTGCCGATTTCAATGTACGAGGTCGGTCCTCCTGAGTTGGCATTCGGCCGATGCTTCACGACTGTCGTGCTCGAAGGCGGTTGCCGCGACAAATACCAGATGTCGCCATTGCTGCATTCATACAGAACCCGATCGCTCATAGCGACGTAATAGCGCCCGCTGTCTTCGGTGCTGTTGGACATCATGCTAACTACGGACTGCGCTCCTGCGGTGGCGCCTGCGCCGAGGCCACTGGAGGGGTCTGCCGGGCCCAACGCGGCCCGATCTGCCTTAATTGGAACTTCTTCAGCCATAGGCGTGTTCATCGGCGAATAACCCGCTAGGAGTGGCCGATGAACAGAATGCTTTTGTCGCTCGGGACAGCAACCTTGATGGCGATCTCTGTTGCCAACGCAACTGCGAAGGATAAGCAAAGCGAAACGTTCCTCAAGAAGGCAATCGAGGGCAATTTCGCTGAAGTGCGCATGGGAGAGCTGGCGCAGCAGAACGGCCAGAGCGATGCCGTCAAGTCGTTCGGCAGAATGCTCTCCACAGACCACGCTGCGGCCAATCAGAAGGCCTTAAATGCTGCCCAAGCATTGGGAATGAACCCACCCAGCGGGCCGAATGCGAAGCAAAAAGCCGACCATGACAAGATGGCAAGAATGTCCGGCGCAGGGTTCGACAAGATGTTCGCTACCCACATGGTCGCAGACCACCAGAAGGACATCGCCGAGTACAAGAAGGCATCTAAAACTAAGGATGCTGCCGGTGAATATGCCTCCGGCCAGATTGATACGTTGCAAAAGCACCTGGACGCCGCAAAATCGTTGAAGGCCGGTAGTTGATCCGACGCCTTCATGGGAGAGGCGCGAAGACTACCTGCTAGGCTGGCCAGCGTTTTAGATGATGTCGGGGCGGACCAGCAGGTGATAATTCGCGACCGGTACATCGAGTATGCGTTCGGCGGGAATGACGCGCTCGCGCTTGCAGAGGCTTAAATCTTCGCCCGCGCTCATGGCCGCACATTTCAGTACAATCGCATTGAGCAACAAGGCGTGTTCACAGTCGTATCCCGCCGGTGGCCGGGCTTAAGGTTTTAGGAACGACCGCGCAGATTCAATCTGCTTCTTTAAGCTGGAATAGCGAGATTCGACTGATGCCTGGCTACGGCCGAGTTTTGCTGCAATGTCTGTGAATGACGCTCCGCTCGCTCGCATCCGTAAAAGCATTTCGTCGTCCTCTGCGGACCAAATCGTCGAACTCTTTGGAGCTCCGGTTCGGACCATTTCCACCCGCTGCCGATCAGATAAAGTAGGATCGCGATCAGGCAAATTATGGCGGCTGGCATCCCGAAAACAACCGCTTACAGGTTGGGCAGTCGTACAGGCGCACGCCGCATCGGCAGTGTTACCACTGTGTCTCCAGCAGGAGGGCCTCACCGCGCGTTTGGCGCTGCGGTCAAGGACGCCAAGATGGCGGATGCCGGGGAGGACCCCAGCCCACCCTTTGCGCAAAAGCGCGTCCGCACCAGCCTTGCTTTGGTCTGAGTTCCAGTAGTAGTTTTCGATTTTGCAAAATGGAGAAGTTAAGTGGCTATGGGGACTGTGAAGTGGTTCAACCCGACGAAGGGCTACGGGTTTATTCAACCTGACAACGGTGGCAAGGACGTCTTCGTCCATATCTCGGCGGTCGAGAAGGTTGGCTTGAGCAGCCTCAACGAGGGAGCCAAGGTCAGCTTTGACGTCGTGAACAATCGCGGAAAAGACTCGGCGGAAAATCTGCGCGTCGGGTGAGCCTCCAAACGCGCCGTGAAGATAGGCGCCACACCAAAAGGCCGCAGCGGCGAACCACTGCGGCCCGCCGGATAAAATAAAGACGTGAAATATTGATTCCAGCCCCGGCAAGATAAGCCTACAGCGACGGCACTAGTCCGCAGTGTCGTCCATGTCACACTTGGGGAAACTTAAATGTCAGTGTTGCTGACTGAGGCAGGGCCCGCCGGGGCTGGAAGGCGAGCCCCCAACCCCAAAGCCGCGAAACTCTCCGGCGGCTTTAACGGATGCAGCGGTCTGCACGTGATCGGCGCAGATCCGAGCGCTAAACAACATCGGTTTTTGGCGGCTCGCTCAACGGACCAGTATGACCGAGGCCAGCGTCAATTTACCGCTGATGCCCGAGGCCTATTCCGAGATTGAGCGCCTTCTGACGGAGCGCACCAACGGTGCGCTTGGTTGCCTTGGATATTTTGGCGACGGGCGTTCGCGCCTTGAGTGCGCTCTAAGTTCCTTGATGTCGTCCTTCGTCCACTCGCGGCGAACTACTTGTTTCCTTTTAGGCAAAGCGACGCTCCTTCGATGTTGAAGGCGCGCTCTAACAACATAGCGCGCAGTTCGCAAGCCGCGCACTCACCCACTACGCGCAACAAAATTTAAACGCGCCTTCACCGACAGGAGTGACGCGCATGGTCAGGGTTGTAGCTGCGGCGTTATGGACTCCAACTCATCGCGAAGTTGGAGTGGCAACCCATCCGCTTTCCCTAGAAATAACCAATCCAGGGTAAGGCCGGGAATCTTTTGCACCAGCAAAATGCCGACGCTCTTCGACAACGGAAAGCCACGTTCGAAATTGTTCCAACGGGGGATTTCAATCCCGATCCGCTTACAAAATGCGGTCTGCGTCCCGGCAACGGCTTTCCGCACGAGCTTGAGCCTTTCGGCGACGTTTTCGTTACTCAATAGATTTTCGGGCATTGATTGCTAACCTTGGAGGCTGCGGTGAGGGCCATCTGAAACTGTCTCAGTGTGGGTGCCGATTTGCTTCAAGAGATGGCCCACTGCAGCGCCAGTCTCAAGTACGAGAAAAAGTAGCGGCCAATGAATAGGCCGAGGGGCGGCCATGCGATGATGCCGATGCCGAGTAGGATTATGATGCCTGAACCGATCAGCATCTCTTTGATTTCGCCGGTGCATCGCGTCAGTTTAGGCAATTCTCCGCTATCCCGTCCATTCCCTCAGGGTCAGCGCAAGTCAACGCCCTTCAACGGTACGTCGCCTCGACGGTTGCGATCGTCCAGCTGGCGCGCGCGCAACACGACGCGGCACTGCCGAGAAAGGTTGTTGCCGCGGTGAATGATGCAACGCCGCGGCGGCTGTTGTGCCGGGGAGGGACACCGCCGGCTAACCGATCCATTGCGCGAAGGCGCGCCTGCTGGTGCGGCTTACTCGGCCTCGCTGCTTGCGGAAACGTTGTAACCGACCGTAGACGGCCTGGCGACTGCGACCCAACCGCTCGGCCAACTCGGCTGCAGTCATGCCCTCATCGAGTAGCGCAAGTAGTTGCGCTTCCTCGTCGGCCGACCACGGGCGGATCTCTTGTCGATTGTTGGACATCGATTTTATGCCAGAGCGCTGCGCGGCGCCATCCTACGTCACGAACGTAAACGATAAGTTCAGGAGCCGTGGACGTCGCCCGACTCGCGCTCGCAAACCCAGGGACACGTGTAACGTCGGCCCAAGACACGCGGTCCAGGGTGCTCGCGTAACGATCTGTAAGTATTGGGCATGCAAAATAGCGCCTTTCTGCGCGTGATCAGTCCGACCAAGGAGATCGCCGTGACATCAGATAATGATGACGAACTGGCTGTATTGACGCGAGAGATCGCTGACAAGGTGACCTATGTTCAGAGCCAAACAATCCTGATCGAGGTCCTTGAGCGAGACGGATACGACGTATCCGACCATGAGAGAGAGCTAGCCAAAGAGCGGTCGGGCTTGGCAACACGGATTGCCCGGCAGTTTAGACTGCTTGAAATAGCTTCGGCCAATGAAGGACCCGAGACAGCCGCGTCAACTCAAGGATAATCATGTCGGATCGCCGGAAGATCGATCGTTCGGAGGTCGACTTGGTCGCCTACATTTTTGGAGATGGCGGCAGCCAACGCCGCCGCGTGTTCAACATCTCGGAGGACGGGGCTGGGATCGAGTTACCGACAAAGATGCACATGCGTGCCACATTCAAGATGATGTTGGAAAGAGACCGCATCATCGGAGATTGTCGTCTCGTTTGGTCTAGTGATACTCGCATCGGGGTTGTGTTCAAAGCCGATTCAGTCGGCTCTGGTGGGTTGTGAGTGCCAGCCAAGTGTAACGCGGGACAAGGTCGGGGAGTGTTACTACGCTGTCTAGCGGGACGCGTCGAGCGTTGTTGCTGCGGGTCAACGACGTCCCACGCGACGGGGGCAAGCGCTCGAAGGTCGTTGATTGCTCCCAAGCTTGCGCAGTCGAGAGCCAGTTTCCGTTCTTGTTCGGGGGACTGCTGATGATCGATTCTCAGGTAGCGGGTTTGAAGGCGATGCCCGATCATGGCATCGGTGTTCAGCTGCTGAGCCGAGATCATCACGCGCGGCAGACGCTGGTTTTCCATCCATCCCATCCAACCGAGATCGATCTCTCCCGAATTCGAAACGAAAAGCGTGACGTGGTCGTACCGATGCTCAAGATCGAAATGTCCTTGAGGGGCTGTTCGAGAAAGTACTCGGCCTCGTGGAGCGCAAGATGGTCCGGGGAGTTAGCGTAAAGCCCCCCATCGGCGAATAGCTCGCCGCGGATTTGATGAAGTGAAAAGAATGCTGGCGCTGCGGATGTGGCGAGCGCGACATCGACCACAGTCACCTTCCAGTCTCGATGGACGACGGGCGGTGGTCGGTTTTGAAGACTTGAGGTGATCCCTTCGTGAGATTGACAGCCGGCACCATGACGCGATGCTGGAGGTGTCCGATCTTTTTCTTTTCGTCGATGATGCTCGTGATCGTTGTCCGCAGCTTTCCTGCGCGGTATTTCGCACGGCGCGCGTTCGACAACAGGGCCAGGCGTTTCGCTAGATTGCTTTGAGGGGGCGGCTTGCGTGAAAATATCCTCGGGCCATCCACAGCAATAGCATTTCTGATGGCCCCAGCCTGCACCTCTGCAGCGAGACCTAAGGCAATGATGCCGCCGATCGAGGTGCCGGCGATCAGATCAAAACATCGTGCAATGGGGCGGTCGATCTCCGCTTCGAGCTCGGCCAGAACGCATGCCGTGTAGAGGCCCATAAAGCCCCCGCCGGATAAAGAGAGGATCTGAAAAGCCAGAGTAGATCTCCTAAACGATCAGCCGCCGTCGGACCCGGACCTGAGACTCTAGCGTCGCACTACAACTACCGAAGGCGATGCCATCCACGCAGCTGCGGCTGCCGACTCTTGAGCGCCTACCGATCGATTTGCGAGGTTGCGGCGCTGCTCCTCGGCTGCGATGTCCGACTGAGCTTGGGTCGCCTCTTGATTTGCTTCGGCCACGGTCAGATCGTGCGGCGCCGCATGCGGCTGCAGGTCACATAGCCGTCAGCCAACCCATTACGCGGGAGCTGCGGGGCGGATAATGGCCGGTCCATTTCGTGTACCGGCGAGTGCGCATGCCGCCATCAGAGCGGCATCGCAAGTAGCGCGCAAATTAAGATTCCTAGTAGCTGCAGACGGGCGAGAGCTACTGAGTGTCTGGGTGGGAAAAAGTCGCTTGAAGCTCTCACGCAGGCAGGTGCTCGACTGAGCCGACAAAGCCAAAATAACGCCGCCGGGTTCAAAACACATGTCCCGGCGGCGATGGGTTTAGTCCAGCCCCGAGAGGGATCAACAAAATCCCGGATACTGATACTACGAACAGAAGCGCGCGAAGTTTCAGCGCACCTCTCGGTGCATTGCAATTCGAGGGCGCGCGCCGGTTCGCGCTGGCGAGCCTCTGTGCTAGCATCGGGATGCCGCGCCGATTGTGCGGAACGTCCCGACACCGGATGAGGGTGCTTCGCCCGCATTGGTTCAGAGCAGAGCCGAGGGGCGTGCCACTATTCGTTCGCTGTTTTGATCGACTGCAGGGAGGGAGTGCGCAGGATGATTAGGCCGATTGTATTTGCTTCCATTGCAGTGGTTCTGGTCGGCGGCGCAGTTCAGGCTCAGCAGGGCGGGTCTCGCAACCCTCAGAAATGGGAGAGGTGCCAGCAGCTCGCTACCGAACACGGTTTTTCGAGCGCGGGCGGAAGAGCAAAGGGACAAGGGCACGCGAAGCGGGAGTTTGTGATCGCCTGCATGCACGGGAAGCATAACTGAGCAAGCGAGCGCCTAACAGATGCCCGCGCTGACGGCGATCGGGCGAAGGCCGCAGCAGGGGGATACTGGATTGTTTGAGCCGTGTTTCATCGCGCGAACGAAATGCTGTTCCTTTCAAGGAACTTAGGCTGTGTGGCAGTGATGCAGCGCTGAGCCTGCCAGGAACCGGCGGCCTTATGGTTTTCTATTTCAACGACGTGCTAATCGAGGTGAACTTCTTGTTCAGCGTCACGCCGAGGTTGTTGACGACGGCGATGATGGCCAGCGCGATGCCGGCGGCTATCAAGCCATATTCGATAGCGGTTGCGTCTGACTCGTCGGCGATGAAGCGGCGAAGAGTGTGCATTTTCAATTCCATTTTAATGGCAGATCAAATCTACAGCTTTTGGATTGCTGGGCCGGAACACGAACGAGCGTCAATTTGGAGTTAAACGCGCTGACACGGTCCTCCGGGATTGGCCCGACCTGCGTCCGCGGGTCCACCTTGGGCTGGGTCAATACGGACTAGGCCACGGCGTTGGTCGCAGGAGCAGCTTCTTAGCCGTTCCTGCGACCTCCACTTTGAGGCTCCGGCGCTCTGATCCGCAATTGGATTGGCAGCCGGGAGCATGGGGCTGGAAACTTAAGCCTGCCATGTTCGCCCCGTGGCGAAAATTCCTAGCGAGGCAGACTCCGGTAGTTATACCGACTCCATTTTCGGAACGGGGTGTTCTACTGTGAGAACACCGGCGCGATTTAAATACCAACCAATTTCAAGTTGCCCGGGAATGCCGCAGTGGGGCTGGAACCACGCTGCGGCTTTTCCCATGGGCCGACCTTCATTTCGAGGCTTTTTTTGGCAGCTTTCCATCCAAACTCGCTGAGGTTGTGACTGGAAATGCGCCGACTCTGAGCGCATGGTAGGCAGATGCAGGTGCAATGCCCAAAATGCAAGGTGATCGTCGCCATTGGCAAAGCCAAGTGGTTCTTCGACGGCGGCGAATGTAGGGAGCTTCGCGGTACCGTCGCGGGCGATGCTAAGGAATATGAAAAGTGCTCGGTCCTCATCGAAGCTGTGTCGACCGTCAGGAAGAATGCCGCCACCTAAGCGAGCGCCTTAGCGTCCCATGTCGCCGGTGAGCAAGAGCGAACCTCCCAAAAACCAGCCAAAGCGCGGATGCTCCCAGCTGCGTGGTTTCGCCGAGAGACGGCCCCGGCTTTGGGGAGACCTGGGGTTAAGGGGCCGGGGCCGCTCCGCCAGCTCAGGGCGCCGAGCCAGCGCGGATTCATGCCGAATGTGCCCGGCCCGTTCCTAACGGAGCGCCATGAGGTCATTCCCAGGTGCCAACAGCCGCACGTATGTTCCACTCTCATGCAGCTCTAGCCATCCCTTCTCGATGGCGCACCTGATGCCGGCGCCGAACTCCGGGCCGCTTCCCTTGAGCGTGGAGACGAAGGGATAGTTGATCTTCTCAATGTGGATGCGCCCATCCTGGACCGGCTCGATGCTGGCGGCGAGCTCGATCAGCTTGCGGGCTGCGGCTTGTGGATCGGCAAAAGGGCGTTCGGTGACGTGCTTCATCGCTGGAATCAAAACCTCACGTCCCTGCTTGGCCTGACTTGCCCGCGACTGTCATGCCAGTTCGGGACGATATGCACAGATCCTGCCGCGCCGCATCTTGAGCAGACCAGGCGCAAGCCGACGCGGGACCACGGCTGATCTGGGAGAGTGCGTCGAGTCGCACGCCGACCCTGCGATGGCAGGGGCCGTTCAAGCACTGGATGCTGCAGGTCACATGTCAGCCAACGATTCCGCGGGGCTGCCGGGCGGATAACGACCGGACCCTTTCGTGTATCGGCGAGTGCGCACGCCGCCATCAAGCGGCATCGTAAGTACATCGCAAATTATCGATTCCTGGTAGGTCCGGCCGTGCTCCTGCCACCGGCTGTCGTGGGTGAGGAAGCGCCGTGGACATTGGGAGATTTACGATCGACTTCCTGCTGGCGGTGGTGGTGATCTGCAAGGCAGCCGCTAACGTATGAAGAGTATGGATCGCGAACGCGAGAAAGAAGCACTTAGAGGTAAATTGTCGTATTGGGACGATAGTGTCGTCAATGTTAATCGGGTCACCGCCGTGGGGCTCTGCGGCTTTTTCCAAGTGAAGGAAAGTGCGATTTTGTCGTCGATTGGGCTATCGATCCGACCTGGGGCCCTGACTTGCCGCACCAAGCTTTACACCCTGACGGCACGCATCCATCTCAGGGCGGACAAAGCAACATGGAGGCAATTTACTTTCGACCTACGCTCAATTCCCTCTTTCCCTCAGTTGATTCATAGTAGAATTCGGTCTCATTCACGAGACCTGCAGGCTGTAATCGACTTCAACATTTCCCGAGGGCGCTGGGCGAACGAACTCAAGTGTTCTGATGGAACTTTATAGCCCCATGATCTTTGCGTTAGGCGCCGAAGTGAATAGGCAAACGATGCTCCGCTGGCTTAGCTCAGATCATCAAAAGATCCGAAGCGATCGAAAGCAGCTTGAAGTGAGGGCTCGCCGCCTGCTGCAGAGTTACCTGACGGCGAATGAGTGGCAAAAGCGCCAATACTATCGGGCAATCGCCGGCGCGGCTTCTGCATGTCAGCCTGGTATTGATGATCCGAGCTTAAGTAACGAGAAGCTTGCTGAACTAGCCGCTCAGGCGGCGACAAAAGTCGTCCAAGTACGTGATCGGAAAGCCAAGGATGCGCACGACCATTCAGCTGTACTAATCACGGATGCATACGCAACCGTTGCAATCGCCTCGACGAGCGGCTTCAGCCTACACTGCTGACAAGGAAATGGAGCAGCTGGGCACCGCCGCAGTACACCTGGTCACGATAGCGAATTCATTTATGAATGCTGGATCGGAGCGATCACCGACACAAATGTGAATGTGGCTTCGGCCAAGCCAACGTCCCTCTTCGCTCTGGCGTATACCTTGCGCAAACCCTTTCTCCTAAGCTGCCCGTAAGGCCTTGCTTGTACCGTCGCCCCCAATAAGAAAAGGGCGGGCGGCATGTCGATTGCATTTCGGATCGTTGTTCTCTTGTTCTCTGCTTACGCCGGTTGGGAAACCCCAGGCATTCAATTCGGCGAATTGCGAGAGCCTCAACAACAAGGGCGTTCTCCAACCGGATAAGTAAGGAATGAACAATACAACCCTTCACCTTGAACGTCCGCAACCAAGCCAAGTTCGGCGTGCTGACGTCGCGCCGGCCACCGGTTATGCGATTCTCGTCGATGGTCGTTTCAAGACCGAATTTCTTGATCAGGACGCCGCGACTAAAGCGGCCCTTGAACTGTTGGCCAAGTATCCGATGCTGAAGGTCGAGATCTACGATGCAGCATCGAAGTCACGGACGCCCGCGAAATAGCCGCTGCGTCGCAGCATGCGTGATAACCATGTCTTCTGTTTTAATCTACCTTTAGCTTTTTGCTAACAATCGAGGTCGCAAGGTCGTCGCCAAACGGAGGCGGCTGTGCCTTTGATGAAATATTTCGGATTTGTCGGCAGCGCTCTCGTCCTGTTGCTGATCGCAATCAGCTGGTGCTTCCCGCAGCAGGCGATGGACCCGGGTAACAGTGACGTAGAGCGACCGTCCATAAAGATCAGCTCCGCCGAGCGGGCACCTGAACGGGTAATAATCGATGCCAGCTTGCCGACCATTGTGGCTCCGTCGAACATCAGTCCTTCTGCATCGATGACGTCAATGCAATCTGCTCGGGTTCTGCAGAGCGCATTCTCAGAACTTGACGTTGCCCCAAAACCGGTCACTCCGAAATCAGGCGGCGAGGTCTTGAATCCGAAGCGTGCTGCAAAAGGAGAATCTGCGAAAAAAGTCTCTAACCGTCGAGCAGCGAAACCGTTGAATATTATTCCCGTACCGGCAGCGGGAGCGCAAGTTGCGGCGCCTGATACAAGACTGTCGTTACTGGAAACACTCAAGGAGCGGCTAGAGCAGACGTTGGCTGAACTGATGACGGTGCCGACTATAGGACCTCGGCGAGCGCCATTCACCGCGAACGCGCCCCGGCTCGATTGACCGTCTCGATAAATTGCCTCTGAAGATGGCATCCGGCAGCAAATCGGCCCGCTGCGTCACCGGGGCGGCTGGCGCAAGCCCGCACAAACGGCTTTAGTCCGAAGTCGAATAGCGCCACGTCGGCGGCATCGGGCTCGCGGAAGCAGCAAAACCCCGCCCGCGTAAGCCGCTTCTTTGGAAGGGCGCCTTGTCGTAGAGCGGCAGAGATAGACGTCGCGATGGCCAATCGGCGGGCACGATCGACGGCGAGGGAAGCATTACGCCTACTCCGACACTACGAATCGTGGAAAGACGGCCCCGGTCGGGCGCCTGGGTTGGGGCCGTGGCCGGTCGTCGGCAAGCTGTTGCGGATTCAGCAGAATGCGCGAGCGGTTCTCCGCCCGGCTGACGATGGTGAGACCGTTTACGCGGGCAGCCCTGCCCAAGGAGGCCTCTGACCGCAGGAACAGTTGATTATAGGCTGAGCTGAGGGAAGGTAACCCTCGGCCACAGGTCTCGGCTCCTGAGCTCGCTTTTGCGAGCCGCCATCGTCGACCTGATTCACATAGTGAAATGCAGATGCGGGTGAGAATGCGGCAACGTCCACATACCGCGACCTTGACGCTGGCAGTTTCTCCGAGGTGCTCCTCCCAGGTGCCGCCGGCTCTAGTGTTGCGCCCAACGGGACGGCGCGGCCCCTCCGACGCTGGTTGAGTCGTGCCGTCCCGGACCTGGCGATGGTCTCTCCATCGCAGGCGCGCGCCCTGCGCAAGTATTCACATGACACTGGGCACATCCGCCAACCCTCGACCGTTTTGGACCGCCCGGGCGTCTCGCGGAAATCGCACCGGCTCGCAACGGCTGCACCGGGCTGGTGGGATCTCGTCCCGCTCAGGCTCGGGCACTGTCAGCTCCAAAATCGTGCTCAGTCTGACGACATTGACGATGCGAGCTCTAGCCCGGCACGTCGTGCCAGGCGGGAGACACGTTCCCGTAGTGAGGCGCACGATCAAAAATCACTCGGCGCTTACGAAAATAGGAACGAGGTCTCCGCTTTCACATTCCTTCCGAAGTGCAATCGGGAGCCTCAGCATGGCAACGCAGATCGTGATGGATCACAGCGGCGACAGCCGCTACTTTTTCGACAATTCCAGCGCTGATGCTCTGGTACAGGCGGAGAGACGTTTTCTGGAGTTCACCGGGAAAGGATACACTGCAGCGGTGCGGAGTAGCCCGGAGGAGGTAACCAGGATCACCACGTTTGATCCGACCGCCGAAGAGACATTGTTTTTTCCGCGCCTAGTCGGTGGGTGATGGCCAGGTGAAGAGGAACTTAGCTCGACTCAGCCGGTGGCCCCTCCGTAGCCTCTCTATTGGGAAGCTCTATGAAGCATCCAAGGACGAGAAATCGATTCACGCTCGTGCGCTACGCCTCCTTCGTTCTTGGCTTTCGCCTCAGCAGAGGGCGGACTTTGATAGGAAGGGATATTTTGATGTCGTGGGATGCGATACTGGGAAGCGGTACCGAATCCGGCGCGGGACGTCCGCCAACGTGAACGAGATAGACGAATACGGGCGGCTCGGAACGGGGCGCTGCTTCGTCCCGTTAGGTGGCTTGGCTCAGGGCGACGTCATGCTTGCCCAGAAAATAGCTCTTGAAACCGACGAGAACCGCGCGTTGAGCATCGCCAACAGCTTTCCGGGACCGCTAGGCTGGCGCCTGCCCAGGCGTCGCCCGGCAGATGCTAGGAGCTCGGGCGTACGCCTTTCCCCGAGCTAGAATTCGAGCCACGGTGTTGCTCATGCGGCGACGCTACAGCGGCCTCTCGATTGCACCACAACCTCGATGGCTGACGACTGTTGGATCATCTGTCCGGTACCACCGATGGCGCCCATTGCCTTATTGATTCGGATTGCAGCCCTGACCGATTGGCTCTTGAAATCGGCAATACGGGAAAAGTCTTCGTCATCTGCTGCGTAAGCCGCTATTCGGCCTGAGCCGACGAGCCAGGGACTGGGCGTTCGAACGGGAGCTATTTTGTTTCAAACAATGCCGTTCTGCACCTCGTTTTCTTGAACGCAGCCCTGGATAAAAAGGGCTGAAGAGCTGAAGGGCTGCGGCGACGGGCTAGAACAGTCCGCCGCCTTCGAATTGGGTTCTCCGTGCAGTGACAGTGCCCGGACGCGCGGGAAAGCTCGCAGGCGGCGCGACGTGAAAGCCTTCAGGGTCGATGGAATTCCACCGCCCGCTGTTTCAGAGAAACTCTAGCCGCGAAGCCTGCCTGCAGCCACGCCGTGGCCCGCGTGTGCCCCAGCCTTGCGCGAACTCTCATTTCCCCACCAGGCACTGAACTTGTAAGCTGACGGCGGTCACGACCTCCCGAGAATTTCCTCGATTTCCGAGAACGTGAGCCGAATAGTTTGCGCCCTTGTGCGCCCCAGCTCCCTGGATAGCGGATCGTAAACGGACATGACGCTCGGCTCGTCACGTCGGTCTATCATCGCCGCTTGCGGGGATGTTGAACCCCCGGGCGGCAAGTTCCAGCTCAAGCTCAGTGATCCGCTCGAAGATGCGAGCAGCAATCGCCTCGGAGTCTTCAACGCTTAATGATTGAATGCCCCTTGAAGATAGCTCGTCCCTGAGAACCTTCGCCACAAGCAATTGAATTGCCATTGGATCAATCCTAAAAAGACGATCCAACCGCAACCGAAGGGCGAGCGCAAGTGTTTAGGTCGTGCTGCCGTGCTTCGGCTAGTTGTCTCTCGGCTCCGAATGCTGAAGCCGCGCAGCTGCTCGCATAAGCTTTTCTGCCGCAGCCCTTAACAGCAACCCGTGTGCCGCATCGCGTGTCCTACCCTGCGTGATCTGTAGCCGATTGGCCGTCTCGCTTTGCTTGAGCACGAGTCGTTAGCCTATCCAGCTTCGATTGCTCCTCGCTCAGACGTCTTTCGACATACTGCCGTTCGAAGTCCGTCAGAGTGGTTTGCAATAAGAGGTGATAGCGTTGAATATTGTTGCGATGTGCCCGGACCAAATCGTCGTCAATCATCGTCGTCGCCTTTTCCGCTACTGAGACAAAAAACGATTCATGATCAAGCTGGATGGGCAGGCGAACGAGCAACAGCCCGGAGCATCTCCGCCGCACTCTTCATGGTAGCGAGCTTTGGTTTCCCAATCTGTGAACTATTTCACACGGCCTTGCGATTGTCGCCTAGGTGGCAGCAGACATAGTCCAGTTGGTTTAGCGGGCGTGGGTCGGCTGCATCAGCCCGATAACAGCGGTATGGATGCCTAGCACAGTGGGGCGCGCCGGGTCATCGAGCTTGGCTGAAGGCCAGAATGGTTTCTTATGAAGTCCAAGTCGATCAAAAGCGCAGGAAAAAAGCCGTCAAGTCTATGCATCTGACGACTGCGGCGCCAACGCGTGGCGGTTTGATCACTGCATTTTCTGCCCGAGGTCTCTCAGCAGCGTGTGAAGAAAGTCGCTGGCATGGTCATACTGCGCGTTGCCGTTCGTGATTTGACGGACGAGCGGATCCAATAAGCGGCCAACGGTTTCGGAGCCGAGCATCTCAGCTCTGTCCGACCACTGCTGCAGCAACGTATCGGGTATATCGTCCGCAGATCCGAACATCCGCAAAAGGGAATGTTCGGCCTCGGCCTTATGGTCGTGATGAGCCTTCGCCGCATACAAAGCGAATAGTCCCCGGAAGGCATCACGGGAAACGGCAGGTTTTCCCATCGCAATGCCCCTAAAAAAATACGTTCTCAATGGACGCAAGCTTGACGCCCCCAGTTCGGGAAAAGCTAGAAAAAACCAAAACCCTGTGCTCAACCGTTTTCGAAGAATTTGCCGTTGGACGCTGAGTGCAATGCCAACCCGTCAATGATCTTGACCGATTTTGACGACGGCCTGGTTGGGCATTCGAGGCGCTCTCTGGCTCTTGTTGTTCCCCAGCCGCTCCATTGCTGAAGCGCAAGCCGGCGGAGAGGCATCCTGTACAAAGCCAGCGCCGAAGTTGCGCCGACCGGGCGGCTTGCAATAAGCTTCATTCATTAGATCCGAATTATTTTTGTGGAGTAGCGTCATGTCGAGTGCGATTGAGTTGATTGTGGACGGCTACGCGAGAGTGAAGGACCGCCAGTCGCTTGAAGAGCTGAGGATCCATCGCCGGCGACTTGCCGGAGACCTGAAAGCCTGGGTGGGCTTTGACTGCAGGTTGTCGATTGCGCAGATCGAGCAGGACATCGCGGCAATCGAGGCGGGACTGAAGACGTTGTCGGGTCCGGTCGGCGGCTAAGCTAAGGAGTCAACCCGACGGCGGCGTGCGCGCAAGGAGCCAAGTGCTGCGATCGTTCATCATGGCTGCCCTCGCACTGGTTTGGGATCCTCGTCCGCGCTCAGCCTGACGTCGGAGGAGATTATCGCTAAGCTTCGCGCCGCCGGCTATTCGCACATCCAGGAACTACCAGCCGGAAAGATAAAGACCTACAAGGCCGTCAAGCAAGGCACCGCGCGCTCGCCGATTGGCGACAGCACCTGCCACATCGCAGAGGTGGCGAGATAGCTAGACGGGCAGACGAAGCCAGACGTCTTTACTGGACAGTGTGCCGGTCGGCGTCGCAATCTCCATATCGACGAAACGAGCCATGACTTTCGTAAACGTAGCGAAGGTGCTAGACGGGGCCGGGTTCCGGCGAGATGGCGAAGTCGTCCAAGGCAGACGCAACGTATCGAACGGCATCGCGTCGCTCAACCGAGGCGGAGAACATCGCCTCTATCAGAGCGGCCAGGTTCATGCCGCCGACCAGCATGGCTCGTGCCGTTTCGTCGCCGTAAGTAAGCCGCAGCGCAGTCACGACTGCCGCAATAGCGTCGGGGTTCTTCAGAGCCACGGTAGATCCGCTTCGCCCAGCAAAACCATAATGCGGATTCCGCCCCTTTCGTGCAACCGGCATCGATTGGGCGCCAACTGTCCCAACGGCTAAATGCCCAGGGCGAGCCGCTCCCGCGAAACTCGATCAGCGGAGCAGACGGAAAACTGCGGCTGGAGACGCTTGAGCCGTTCTCACGGTCCTCCGACTCTGAGGCCCCAACGACAGGCGTACCCTGAGGGGCTTGCCGGGCGTCCCGTGCGGCGAAGGCCGCAGCGGGAGGTTAAATCGCTGCGGCCCACGCGTCGTCAAATGAAGCCGGGTTAAAAACACCAAGGCGGGCATTCTGTTCCGAAGGCGGAACAATTCCGTTTTTCACGGCTGCGAAGCGAGAGGGCGCGGCACAGAGTCCCGGTCATGGTGGGCTCGGTTGAGACCCGGTTACTGGCATTTCCCTGATAGGACCGACTGCGGACGCAAGAGTTGCCTTAAGTCCTCAGCCCCTCGCAGAAATTAAGCTTTCCGGCGGGTTCTTTTTGACTGTGCGGGATTGAGCGCATTCACTCCATGACGTTGATGGAGACGAGCGTGATCAGTTGGCTGCTAGTCATCATACTCGCGGCCAGCGTTGCGGTCCTGATAGCTCACGCGATTGACGCCATCCGTTCCTGAAGCCGAGCGCAGCGACGGAAAGTGGCACCCAATCTGATGACAATTTGAAGGACGGAGCATCACTCGGCTTGCTTGTATCAATCCGAAGCGGAGATACTGTTCTAGACCGACAAGCATTGTCGGCAATCCTTATCGGTCAGCAGCAGGTTTAACTTAAGCAGGACGGCCGCAGAAGCCGAATAGCCTTCAATTGACCAAATTGTTTTTTAGCCTCTGCAGGCGGGGCAGGACACGCGTAGGAGTCCTGCATGTTGAAACTAGTCTTTTTCACTTCGCTTGTTTTCATCACCGGCTCAATCCCATCTGAAGCGCGTCCCTTCCGCAATCAGCAAATCGCCGAATGCAACGTGTCGATGCGGTCGTGTCCCAGGTGGTGGTGTAGCTCGGTAGAGCAAAGCCGGCCGGACGCGCCCCTCAAATAGCGCTGTAGCGGGCGGGCGGCTTTGCGGTGGTCACCGGCAGTTCTCCGGTAGGATCGGGCTGCGACACGCCATCGCGAGCGAGCCGGAGGGGGCGCGTGATCCGCGGTCGTCCGGCCGGCTGCCCTTCCTCATATTGCGGTTGTGGCGCCGCGCTCCGCGTGTTCGGTCGGGTGATTCCGGAGCTGAACCTTGCGGCGAATTGGCTCCGTTTTCCCCGTACATCGCCAGCACCGGGGATGGTCGCCGCACGCCGCGGCCACGTGTTTGTATTGGAACAGCACGTTGGTGGCGACATGTGGATGGCGTACGACTCCAACTCTGGCGGGCATGCAACACGGGTTCATGCTCGTTTATTGCGCGGATATACAGTCGTGAATCCACACGCGACCTAATCGAGGAACCCATCGGCTTAATGCGGCGACTCAGCAACGAAGCCTTTGTCTCGGAATTTGTCAGGCGTTCGCGCGCAAATGATAGGGGCCGAATGATGCCAACGTGGCAATACGGTTGCTACTGATTACCGGCTGGTGAGTCTGTGGGGGATTGGATTTCCGCGCCGACGCAAGTCGGGCGCTTGTGAGCCGGCCGTCGTCGGAGCAACGAGCCATCCCAGATGCTGCGCCATCGTGACGCTCACATTTCTACGACCCTGACTGTGGCGCAAGAGAGCAACACCCCGCACGGCGTTGCGCGAGACTACAAATGTTAATTTGCGCAACGACCGCGAGTCAGGCCACCTCTGTGCAATGAACCACCAAGTACGGAGGTAGCAATGAAGGTCGCGTCGGGAATCGGAGCTGCCGTTTTGTTCCTCATCACGATGAGCTCTGCCGCGTATGCCGCACGCCAACACAGGCCCGGCGACCGGATCTCCTGCTCGGAAGTCAGATACTACGTTGCAAGGTATTCAGCAGCGCTGGCTGAAATGTATGCCCGTAGTCAGGGTGCCACCAACGTCCAGATAGAGCGGGCGCGGCGTTGCTTGGCCTCGAACGAGACGGCCGAATCGGGGCAACAGCGATCCTACAGTGAATGAGCAGGGCCAATGAAGCCGCAGCTGTGATGGCTCAGTGTTATGCAAACGGAGGCGGTTTTCGCCGCCAGTAGGCTTCAAGTAAACCGCGATTGGACGGCGACCTCCACGGAAGCACCGGACGAAGCCAGATGCGGACACAGAATTCTCGACCTGCGGAGGCAATCGAGCACGCAGAGAGCAAATTACTACTGCCAATGAGACGGTGAGCGCACCGTATCACGCTGCGGTTGGTCGAGGCGCCCGTCACGGGATGGCGGGCTTAGAAGTGTCCAGTGGGCGTGCGAAGCTATGGCTGCAGCGCCTCGAGCTTGGCGCTCTTGCCGTCGACTACCTTGAACATAACATAGTGCGGCTGCATCTGCCCGTTCGGCAGGAACTGGACGTCGCCGAACACCGTCCCCTTGACTGGCTTGCCGCGGATCGCCTCCGCAACGGTCTTGCGATCAAGCGACTTTGTCGACTCCACCGCCTGCGCCCACACCTGCACGGCAGCGGCGCCCAACGCGGCGCTCTTGTCGGGAGCGGCCCCATAGGCCTTCGTGTAAGCGGCCACGAACGCTTTACTCTCTGGAATGGTCGTGAACGGCGGCAGGTCGGGGAAGAAGATGTCCGCCGATATCACGCCGTTATTCGCATCGCCGGCGACCTTGAATACGGTGGTCAACATGATGCCGACCGCGCCGACGAAGGTCGACTTGATGTCGGCCTGGCGGTACTGCTCGACCATCGCCGGCAGGCCCGAAGAGTTCGAGGAGTTGGTGACGATAACCGCGTCCGGATTAGCGCCTTTTAAATTGGTGAGCTGGACGCGGAAATCAGTATCCTTGAATGCGAATTTCTCAGTCATGACGACCTGGCCGGAGAAATTCAGCTTCTTGAACTCGGCTTCGACCGCGGATTGGAAGCCGTTGCCGTAGACGTCGTTCTGAGTCAGGAAAGCCACCTTCTTCGCTTTCATGGTCTCGACCACATATTTGGCGATCACGGCAGCGTCAAAGCCGTTCGAGCTGTTGATGCGGATCGCGTACGGATTGGTTTCGCCGCTGAGGATCAGCTCCGATTTCGAGACCGCCGTGATGTCGAGAACGTTGCCGCGAGCGAGGATCGGCTGCATCGCGAGCGTTACTGGTGAGTTCCAGCCTTCAATGACCACGTCGGCCTTCTCGGCAATCATTTCGTTGGCGCGGCTGACACCAACTGCGGGTGTGCTCTCGTCGTCCTTGGAGATCATCGTGAGCTTGCGGCCGAGCAGGCCGCCCTTGTCGTTGATCTGCTGCACCATCAACTTGACCCCATTGGTCACGGTCTGTCCGTCTGGGCCGGCGCCGCCGCTCAGCGGGAAGATGGTGCCGACCTTGATGTCCTGCGCCATCGCCGGCATTGATGTGAGCCCCGCCAGCAGCGCGAGAGCCAGTTTCGTCTTATGCATGCTATTCCTCCCAATATGTGTCTTTAGGACTTCTTGGTAATACGGCGATAGAGGCCTACGAGACCGGTGGGCCAGAAGATCAGGACCAGTGCGAGCACGGATCCCAGCACGATCTTGTTCCAGTCACCGCCGAGCGAGAACAGGTTCTGCTGGGCGATCAGGAGTGCGGTGCCGATCAGGGGCCCCAGCAGGATGCGGCGTCCGACCAGCACGATGGCGGTGAGCATAAGGACCAGAAAGTAGGATTCGAACATGTCCGGGCCGACATAGGCGCGCTGATACGCGTACAGCCAGCCGGCGAGCCCCGTGATCGGCGCGGATATCACGAATACTGCGAGCCTGATCCGGCGTGGATCGACGCCAAGGCTCGCGGCGAGTGCCGGGTTCATCTGCACCATCAGCGCAGTGGTGCCGAGGCGGGAGCGACGAAAGCGTGCGATGAAGGCCAAAGTCAACACAAGCAGAGCGAAGGCGATCGGCCAGAGATCCTCTTGCATCGCGCCGGAGAAATTCGTGAAAATCAAAGGCAACTTTAAGGGCGGAATGCCGACGATGCCATCGGAACCGCCCACCGCGTCCCAGTTGAAGGCGATCTCGTAGGCGACGACGGCGGCCGCGTAGGTCACGAGCGAGAAAACGAATTCGCGGGTCCGCAAGGTGACTGCGCCGAGGAAAGCAGCTGCCGCGAGGCACAGCGCGATTGTCGTCGCAGCTGTGATCCATCCGTTAACGCCGTAGCTGACGGACAGGTTCGCGGCTGCATAGCCGCCGATGGCCCAGAACACGGTGTGCCCGAGGCTGACCTCGCCGAGATAAGACAGAATGATATCGGCACCGTAGCACATTACCGCGAAGATCGCGATCGTGGTCAGCGTCGAATAGGCAACCGAGGTGCCGCCGAGCAGGCGCGGCAGGAAGAAGCCGATGACGACGGAAGCCGCGATTGCGACCAGGCGCAGGAACGGGATCGATAGCGGCCGGGGGGCTTCGATAGTGGTCATCTGGTCGCAAGCCCCGCGGGACGGATCACCAGCAAAGCCAGCAGTAGCGCAAAGGCAGCCGCCGTCGTGTAGGCGGGCGCAACGAATGCGCCGAAGAAAGCCGTAAACAGGCCGAGCCCGATGCCGGCCGCGAGCGCGCCGCCGATCGAACCGATACCGCCCAGCACGACAACGACGAAGGTCATGATAACCTCGTTAAAGCCCATGCTGGTCAAGATCGGTGAACGGGGCGCAACCAGCGCCGCGCCCAGAGCCACCGCAGAACATTCGAACATGAAGACGAGCAGATAGACCGTCTTGGCGTTGATCCCGAACAGCTCCGCGAGCTTGGGGTCCTCGGCGACGGCGCGAATGACTGCGCCGAAGCGGGTACGCTGCGTGAATACCCAAACGGCGCCATAGAGCAGAATCGTCACGACAAGCACAAGCACGTCCTGCCAAGTGAACCACAGCGTACCAAGATCCACCTTGGCGCGCGCCAATGTTCCGGGAAGGATTTGCGGATTGCCGCCGAAGATCAGGGCGCTTACGCCCTGGAGTACATAGCCCAGCCCGAGTGTCACGATCATCAGGCTGGTTAGGTTCTGGGTCATCACCAGGCGCATCATCGCGCTTTGCATTAAAAAGCCGGTTGCTCCGAGCACCACAATTGCCACGAGGATGGCGAGCGGATAGGGCAGACCAAGCTTGGTGATGGCGTACAAGGTGACGAACGCCCCGAGCATATAGAGCTGACCGTGTGCGAAATTCACGAGGCGCGCCACGCCTAGCAAAATGGTCCAGCCGAGGGCGATGCATGCATAGCCGGAACCGAGCACGATGCCGTTGATGATCTGCTGCGCGACGTTCATGGCGGTGCATCCGCGATCGTGCCGAGGTAGGCCTCGATGATGCGGTGATCGGCCGCCATTACCGCGGCCGCACCTTCGCCGACGACCCGGCCGCGTTCCAGCAGATAGAGATGATCGACTACCTTAAGCGCCGCTTTCACATTCTGCTCGACCAGCAGCACCGGTAGCCCGCGATCGACCAGCAGGCGGATGCGGGAGAGCAGGTCGGTGATCAGTCGAGGCGCGAGCCCCGCGGAGGGCTCGTCCAGCATCAGAACGCGCGGTCCAGCGAGCAGTGCGCGTCCCACAGCAAGCATCTGCCGCTCGCCGCCGGACAGTGCCGCGCCCTTGTGCGAGCGGCGCTCGGCTAGGCGTGGAAAAAAGTCGAAGACCTCCGGGGTGGTGAAGAGGTGCCTGCCGGTCGCGTCGGCCGGGGGACGCACCAGCTCGAGGTTCTCGTCCACCGTCAGTTCGGCGAAAATGTTCTTGCCTTCCGGTACCAACGTGAGGCCGCGTCCCACCCGCTCGTGGGCCGCGAGCCTCTCGATGTTGCGGCGCTCAAGCTGGACCTGACCTGTTACAACGGCGTGGCCGCGTGACCAGCCGGCCAGCGCGTTGACCAGCGTGGTTTTGCCGGCACCGTTGGCGCCCACAAGGCCGACCATCCGGCCGGCGGGAACGTCGATACTAACGCCTGACACCGCAACATTGCCGGCGTAGCGGACGCAGAGATTGTCGCTGCTCAGCACGCCGGTCATTCGTCCCGCCCCAGATAAGCTTCGCGAACCCGGGCATCGCGTTGGATCTCGGTCGGCGTTCCCGTCGCCAGCATAGCGCCCTGGTCGATCATGACGATGCGGTCGGCGATTGACATGATCAGGTCCATGTGATGCTCGATCACCACGAGGGCCAGCCCGCGCTTGCGCAACCCGATCAGGACGTCGGCAAGCTTCTTCATGTCGCCACCGCTAAGGCCGGCGGCAGGCTCGTCCAGCAGCAGCACTTTTGCTCCGGTGCCATAGGCAAGCGCCACCGACAGCAGCCGCTGCACGCCGTAGGGAATGTCGCCCGGAAGCTGGCCATGGTAATGCCGTGGGATGCCGAAGAAGTCGAGTAGTTGTGCGGCGGCGGTCTCGGCGGAACGGCGGGTCGTGGCCTCGCGCCACGGTGCGAAAAGCGAAGTCATCAAATTGGTCGAGAAGTCGCGGAAGATCGACGAAACGGCATTCTGCAGGACCGTTAACTCGCCGAAGAACGAGTTCTGCTGGAAGGTTCGGCGCAGGCCGCGGCTGGCGAGATCAAATGTTTGGAGCGCGGAGACTTCGCTGCTATCGAGGAAGGCACGGCCTCGATAGGTCACGGCGTTGGTAACGGCTGCAAAGCAGGTGCTCTTGCCGGCGCCGTTAGGGCCAATGATGCCGAGGATCTCGTTGCTATGAACCGACCAGCTCATGTCGCGCAGCGCGACCAGCGCGCCGTACTGGACGGTTAAACCTTCGACGCGCAGCACCTCGCCGGCACTCGTGCGGGTTTCCCCGGAATTTGCCACCCGGCTGTCCATCCCTCGTTGTTCTGATCGCAGCGGTGGCGACCGGTCTTATTGGCGGGCAGCTAACGGAGCAATCGATGGGGATCAAATCGCAGGAGAAGCTGCCTCGCATAGGGATCGTATCGCTGACAGACAGCGAAAACTTGTGCTGACTGGTTGCCTTCGACACCCTGGGGTCTAGCTACTGCGAGGCCCGCAACCTGCACGGAAAAAAACTGGTTCGTCGGCAAGCTCCTGCAGAACGGTCGCTCGGGCAAAGGTTCGAGGTACGGCAAAAGGCCACCGAGCGCGCGCGTCGCGAGGCCGAGAATAAAGAAGTTGGGGCACCGCATGCACATCGCGCTTGCAAGACTAACGAAGCCATGATGCGCGCCAGGTCACGCGAAGAGTTCTACGATCTTCGCCGAAACGGCGCGATTGCATCGAGACGGGACGTCGATTGTGATGCCCCAATAACAATCCAGCTATGGGTCCTGGTTTAGCCGCAAGTAGGCCATTGAGGAAGGCTGTCTCACTCGAGAGCGTCATTTCCTTTCGGCTCTTGCAAGAACTTCGGCATGTGGTTACGCGGTTCACGATCACGCGGAGCGGGACGTTCGGACGGGTCGCGGCCGAGCTTGGACTGCAGCTCGACGAGGTCGGTGAAGACGTCGGCCTGGCGGCGCAACTCGTCGGCGATCATCGGCGGCTGGCTGGCGATCGTGGAAATCACGGTGACCCGCACGCCGCGGCGCTGAACGGCCTCGACCAGGGAGCGGAAGTCGCCGTCACCCGAGAATAGCACCATCTCGTCGATTTGCTCGGCGAGCTCCATA
>NZ_JBHTFN010000024.1:0-285909 GCF_042666195.1 Bradyrhizobium sp. GCM10028915 | reverse complement strand
TTGACCTTGCGGCGGCCGGAGGCGTCGATGAACTCCTTGGTCGCCTTGGTGACGACGGTGTAGCCGTTGTAGTCGAGCCAGTCGATCAGCGGCCGGATCGAGGAATACTCCTGATCCTCGATGATGGCGGTGTAGTAGAACGCCCTAAGCAGCGTCCCGCGGCTCTGAAACTCCTTCAGCAGGCGCTTGTAATCGATGTCGAAGCCCAGAGTTTTCGCCGTCGCGTAGAGATTGGCTCCATCGATGAAGAGCGCGACCCTATCGCGAGAGGGAGGTGACATTCTGATCGAGCCTTTGCCAGCGCGAGTCGAGGTCTGGGAGCAGCGCAGAACCTCGGTCGCATACTCCGGGAGCACTATGAAGAATAGCTACCTGAGATAGTCAGTAGCACAATCTGCTTCAAGCTGTATTGGCGATGCGGCGCTCTGGAACTCGGTCTGGCGCGGCAAGTTGTGTCTGGCCAGTGTGGCATACTTTCTGCTTATTGAATCACGCCTTCTGTTTGCTGAAAATCACTTATCTCAAGGGCGCGCGGCACGTCATGACCGCCTGCGAATTTGCTCTCTTTGATTGCGCGATTGCCAAGCGAGGCCGCGTCTGGCGCTGGTCCGTTTCCGACAACCTGGGAACCGTACTTTTACTCGAGACGGAACGAACAAGGCCAGCGGCTCAGTACATGGCCGCGCGCGCGATGTTTCAGCTGCTCCTGACAACCCGCATCGAAGCCGTACGAGCCGGACCTGAAGCCGAGAGGCCGGATCACCTTTCTATCTAGTCTGCGCCTGTCGGAGCTGTCGGATAGTGCGTCGTAAGCAGAACTAAGCCAGCTTGCCGCCACGCCACGTGAACCGCACAGCGTTCTGCCGGACGCCCACCAACGTCCTTCGGAGTGGATCGTAGACGGAACCAGTGTCCTCCTTCGTCATCTATCACCGTCTTGGCTTTTCAGGCTTGTTGAAGTCGCGCGGCAAGCTCCAGCTCAAGATTAGTGATGCGCTTGAAGATCCGCGCACCGATGGCCTCTAACTCTCCGGTTCGCTGAGCTGCCTCAAGCACAAGGCCGCGGTATGTCTCCCGCACGGCCCCGCCCGGCATGGGTGGGAAGCAGCCAAGGGAGATGATCGCCGCGAAATTGGAAACGAGGTTTGTCAGCCATCTCCATGCGGGCGCACAAGCGGGCCGTCCCTTTGTCCAAAAACGACCGGACAAGGGCATGGACTTGCATCTCGTCCGGCGGCCACGCACCGCATGGAAAAAGCCGCGCTCAGTTGGGGGCAGAGCGCCCCCAAGTTACAGGAAAACTCGGCAATATGCCCCACGTTCTGGGTGCCGCTTCGGTCAGCCATCTCAGTCCGCAGCACGGCTTTGCCAGCACAGCTTGACAACCTGCTCTCCGGCCTAGCGTACCGCAGGCGGGGAAAGAACCTTACGCGGACCGCCTCGCCAGCTCCGCGAGCAGCAAATCTCGCGCCTGCAAATGAGCCTTTTGGGTCTCGATCACGGTGTCCAGAACCGCAAACGCGATTGCGAGATCGCGTTCCCCTCGCTTTAATTCGGCGATCACCCTCTCTTGCTGGGCGATGTGTTGCTCGCCTTCGCGAATACGTCGTTCGACTTTGATCAAGCGCTCGCGCAGGCGCGGAAATGGCCGCACCCTCCGGTCCGGCTCAAAACGAGCAAGACGCCGTGATCCACACCAAACCTCAACAGGGTCGTCCTCCACCGCGGCGGAGCCAAGCTGTAGAGCTTCTTCCGCGCTAATGCAGTCAATCGCTTCCGCGTCCAATGTGCTGCCCCAATCGTTAATCGCGAAGATAAGGCACCGCATTGCACGTTTCATCCTGGCGCTTTTCGCTCGGCGTGGAACTTCCTGCGCTCTGGCGGAGCACGTCTGGCGCGATGAACGTGCAGCACGCAACGTTGGCTTAGGAAATAACGGGTAAACTCCTCGGACAATCGCCCCAGAGCGGCCTGTCGAATGCGATTCAGATGATTGTCGCCGGCTACATAAGGGTGCGGGACCGACGCGCTCTGGCCGACTTACTGGCGCACCGTCGCAAGCTGCTTACAGAGCTGCAAGCTGTGACCGGCATCAATCCGGCGAGCTCGGTTGCGGCCGTCCAGGACGAGATCGCCATTATCGAAGCGGGATTGGAGGAGTTGAGGCCTCCGCCCGGCTCTTTGCCCGAGAACGAGTGGAATTAGAGCTCGCCGTTCAAGTTGCGTCCTTGGCAGTAACCGAGCGGAAACCGATCGCGGCCAGTTATGATGTGACGGGGGACTGCCGATCCATAGACATCAAGACCCGTTTCCCCACAGAGAATCGAACCTCTGGTTTCTGATCGAGCGAGAAATGCGCGTAAACAAGATCAATTGGGACAAGGTCGGTCGCGTTACGGAACCGGGCCGATATAAGTGCTTCTTCGGTTTCGTCACGGTCACGCCAGAGGACATCGACGTGTGGACGCGCTTCCCTGAAGCAACGTTCACCGCAACTGCCGAACGAGATGTCGGTCGGCGAAGAATACCGTCTGGGCGCCTTTGACATTGGCACCCCTGAAGATCCACTTGGTAGAGCATAGGATCAGTACGCCCGAACCTGCTTTTGGGCGTGAAAAGCCCAGCAGCGAATGCCCATCGAGGAACGGATGTCCCATCAGCTTGTGATCGCACCGCGCGACCTGGCAGTCCGATCAGTTCGGATCATGAAGACATCGGGACTGGCGCTCTATCGTGCGAGGCCTGATAGCCCGGTCGACAGGAGCACATTGGAGTGGTACAAGCTGCATTGTGGTCGTCGCGGTAAGTAATTGACATTGTTGGATCTTTTAGATTCGATGTCCAGTCCGCCCTGGCCACCATTCACTCACTCAAGCATGCAATAGGGCTCCTCGAGGTCGCCGCGGCAGGATGGTCTCGTCAGCTTCGGCGCGCGAATACCAGCTGTCGGACGTCGATCTTTTCGGCCCTGAAACCTGCCTCGCAGTAGCAGAGGTAATATTCCCACAGCCGCCGGAACGGCTCGTCGAAGCCGAGCGAGGTCAGGCCCGTCCAGGCGTGGCCGAAGCTCGTTCGCCAGACCGCGATCGTCTTGGCGTAATCCTGTCCAAAGACCCGCTCGCGGATCAGAGGCATCTGCACGCGTTCGCCGAGCGAGCGCAGGACATTCGGCGAAGGCAGCATCCCGCCCGGAAAAATGTATCTCTGGATGAAGTCCACGCGCCGCCGGTAGCTGTCAAAGAGCTCGTCGCGGACGGTGATCGCCTGGATACCGGCAAGACCGCCCGGCTTGAGCCGTTGATGAAGTTGATTGAAGTATGTCGGCCAGAACGGCTCGCCGACGGCCTCGATCATCTCGATCGAGGCGATACGGTCGAACTGCCCGTCCTGATCGCGATAATCCTGCAACCGGACCTCGACTTTTTCGCCGAGCCCGGCTTCGTGGATTCGCCGGCTGGCGTATGCGTGCTGCTCCTTACTGATGGTGAGCGCCAAGACGTTGGCGCCGCAAGTTTTGGCGGCATATTCGGCAAAGCCGCCCCAGCCGCAGCCGATCTCGAGCAGGGTGTGGCCGGGCCGCAGCTCGATCGCTTTCGCCAGCTGTTCGTATTTGTGCCGTTGAGCGGCGAGCAGGTCGGTCGCATCGGGCGAGAACAATGCCGACGAGTAGGTCATGCTCGGATCGAGCCAGGCCGCAAAGAATTCGTTGCCGAGATCATAATGGGCGTGGATATTCAGCCGCGATCCCAGTCGCGTGTTTCGTCGCAACCGATGCAGCGCGCACCGGCAAAGCCGGACCAATGCATTGCCGGCGAAGGCGCTGTCGACCAGGTCGTCGTTGAGACAGAACACGTACAGCAGCTGGGAGAGATCCGGTGTGCTCCAATCGCCTCGAACGTAAGCCTCGGCCATGCCGATATCGCCGCCCAGGACCAGGCTTCGCGCGAAGGCGTAACTGTTGAGCTCGATGGTCGCGGACGGACCCGGATGCGTTCCCCGCAACACCACCGTTCTACCGTCGGGAAGGCGAACATCCACGGTGCCGAGCTTGAGCCGCGAGGCAAGCCGCAGCGCGAGCCGCGCGAGCAAGGGAACGTCATCGAAACGAGCAGTCTGGTGAGTGGCTGCGAGATCCATGGCTTCACATTCAGCGTTGGTTCGGACGGGGGACGTAAGGAACATTTTTCAGCCAAAGCCGGATCGCTTCCCAATGAATGGCCGCGACGACCTTGAAGGTGAGAAGTGGCAGAGTGACGAGCGTCGCCGACAGCGAGCGGCTGGTCAGCGGGCGGCGTTGCCCAGAGAATGCGGCCGTAAATATCACACCATGCTCATCGCTCTGCACGATTCTGACCTTCACTTGCTGATCGGGCGGGGCAATGCTGAAGCGATATTGCGTTTGCATCTCCATGAAGGGCGAGACGTAGAATCCTTTCGCCTGGCATTGTCGTATGTCGCCGCCGGTGACTGGGTCCTCCACCGGAAGGATGTAGGAATGGATTTCGCCAAAAGTGTTGCGGACTTCGTAGATCAGCAGCGCAAGATTGCCGCAGTTGCCATAGCAGAAGTAGATCGAAAGTGGATTGAACACGTAGCCGAAGAGCCGCGGATAGCACAAAAGGAGGATGCGCCCGCCCGACAGATCGACATCGCGTTGTTCGGCCAGGCGTCGCGCATGATTGCTCAAGGACGCACCGTCACGGTTGCCGTGATCGGATTCGTGAAAGCTGAAGACTGAAGCGCGATTGACGCCGAACAGGCGAGACTGTCGATCCGCTTCATCAAGCCGGTCGAGGTCGATGAGCAGGTTCATGACCCGGTAAGCGAACCTGTGGTGCACGGGCCGCATACGTGCGTGCATCACCCGGCCCAGATAGAGCGCGGCTGCAGATGACGTCGCTGTTCGTTCTGGAGCGCTCGATTGCAACATCTTCTACTCGGCAGCCTGCGCCAGCAACGCGTCCGACTGTCGCCACGGCACCGCACCGCCAAGTGCCTCGGCGACGGCGATGCCGGAGCGCAAGCCATCCTCGTGGAATCCGTAGCCGGTCCATGCGCCGCAAAACCAGGTACGGCGGCGTCCCTGGATTTCGGGGAGATTCCTCTGCGCGGCGAACGCGCCCGCGTCATACTGTGGATGCGCGAAAGTGAACTTGCCGAAAGTGAGATGAGGCGCCGGCTCGCAAGGGGGATTGAGGCTGACGAATAGCGGCTTGCTGTCGTCGATGCCTTGCAGCCGGTTCATCCAGTAAGTCACCGCGACGTCGTTCTGGGCAGGCGCTTCGCGTCGCCAGCGCAAGAAGTTCCAGGACGCCCATGCATTGCGGCGTTTCGGCATGAGCTTGATGTCGCGGTGCAGATAGGCCGTGTTTGAAGCGTAACGGATCGCGCCGAGAATCGATCTCTCGCGTGGGTCGGCATCCGACAGCATCGCCAGAGTCTGATCGCTGTGACAGGCCATGACGACAGCGTCGTAACAGTCCTGATTGCCGTGACTGTCGGCGATCGTCACAACGTGCGTGGTGCGATGGATCGACGTCACCGCGCAGCCGAGCCGGATGCTGGCCTTGAACCTGGCCGTGAGCTTCTCGACATAGCGCCGGCTGCCGCCCTGGACGGTCCGCCAGAGCGGCCGATCCAGATGCAACAGCCGGTGATTGTCGAAAAAGGCGATGAAGTTTTCCGCGGGAAAGGCGAGGATCTCGGCTGAGGGGGACGACCAGATGGCGGCCCCCATCGGTCCCAGATAATCGCTGAACAGGCGCGGGCTGAACGCTCCCTGGCGCAGATATTCGCCGAGTGTGAGGTTCTGGAGCCGGCCGGCCCGCAAGTCGGAGACGCTTGCCTTGTTGAAACGACGGATCTCGGCCAGCATGCGAAAATACGACGGGGAGAAGAGGTTGCGCGGCTGGGCGAACAGGCCGGAGGCGACCTGCAGGAAGGTCTCGCCGCCGCCCCGCCATTCGAATCGGCCTTGGTCGGCCGACATCGCGAAGCTCATGCATGTCTCCTCGGTCTTCACGCCCAGGTGCGCGAACAGAGACGTCAATTCCGGGTAGTTCGGCTCGTTGAACACGATGAAGCCAATGTCGACGTCGATTTCTTCGCCATCGTAGTCAACCCGCACTGTATGACTGTGTCCGCCCGGTCGCAATTCGCGCTCGTAGACGGTCACGGCATGACGTTCTGACAGGAGCCATGCGGCGGCATTGCCGGCAATTCCCGTCCCGATCACCGCCAAACGCATGCTTTGTCGCCCCCAATGCCACCGGCGACGGCCGGAACATCCGGTTTCGGGCCAATGTCGTCCGTCGCCTGGCTCAGGACAGCTCCAATAGCTGATCTGTCCACCCGCGCTTAAGGAAACGTTCCGGCGGACAGTGTGGATCACTCGCGAAACCGGGGCACGGGGCGGACGTAAGGATCCGAGTTTGAGTATGGTGAGACATGGATTTGCTGCAGATACTGATCGTCGCCGGCATCGCGCTTGCGCTTTCGCTGTTGATGGGGCTGGCCTGGATCGTTCAGCAGCGAACCGGCAATTCCGGGTGGGTCGACACGATCTGGACCTATTCCGTGGGCCTCGTTGGGGCGGTGGCGGCCCTTTTGCCATTCGGCGAGGCGCTGCAAGTGCGCCAGATGCTCGTAGGCGGGCTCGTGCTGCTTTGGTCGGTGAGGCTCGGGACGCATATCGCCCGGCGCGCCGCGGCGAGTATCGACGATCCGCGCTATGCAAGCTATGCGCAGGAATGGGGCTCACAGGCGCCGCTTCACATGTTTGCTTTCCTGCAGTCGCAGGCCTTCGCCTCGGTGCCGCTGCCATTCGCGGTCTTCCTGGCTGCACACGCTCCGCAGGCCGCCCTGGGAGTCCAGGACTATGTCGGCGCTGCCATCATGCTTGCGGCCGTCGCAGGCGAGGCGATCGCCGACGAGCAATTGCGACGCTTCAAGCGCAACAAGGCAAACGCGGGCCTGGTCTGCAATATTGGGCTTTGGCGCTGGTCGCGTCATCCGAATTATTTCTTCGAATGGCTCGGATGGCTCGCCTATCCGATGATCGCGCTGTCGCCGGGCTACGCATGGGGCTGGGCGAGCCTGATCGCGCCGGCGATCATGTACTGGATACTCGTGCACGTGACCGGAATACCCCCGCTAGAAGTCCAGATGCTGCGATCCCGCGGCGGTCGGTATCGGGACTATCAGGCACGCACCAGCGCTTTCTTTCCACGGCCGCCCAAGAAGGCGCCGGAATGATCGGAGCTCCGGCCGCACGATCTGGTTCAAGGGCGTGACAGGGTTGCGCGGCAAGGGGGAACGAGCGCGTAGCGTGATCCAGCGAAGGGCTCACGTCGTTTACAGGCGTTGCCTTTGTCAAACCGGTTGCGACACCACCGGAGGAGAGACCGGACATGAGCCTGCTTTTCGCGTATCTGTCGGTGGCTGCGACCTTCGTTGCGCTCGACATGATCTGGCTCAAGACCATGGTTGAGAGACTTTACCGGCCGGTGCTGGGCGACATGTTGCGCTCGCAGCCCGACCTCGCCGCCGCCGCAGTGTTCTATCTGGCCTATCCCGTCGGCCTGATCTGGTTCGCGGTGCTGCCGGCTCAGCAGGATGGTGGCGCGCTGCGTGCCTTCACGTCCGGCGTGATGCTGGGCTGCTTCACCTATGCGACCTACGATCTGACCAACCAGGCCACGCTGCGCAATTGGTCGACGGGGCTCACTGTTGCGGACGTGTGCTGGGGATCCGTCCTCGCCGGTGTCAGCGCCTGGACCGGATTTCTCGTCGCTCAAAAAATAGCGCATTGATCATGGACGGGACGCACAACGGAGCACTGCGACACGATGGCGACCGGAAGCGCGGCAGCTGGTACCGATGCGCCGCTTTCCTGTTCCTGGTTCCTGCTGCGGGGATTCTGATCGGGGTCTTGAACCGTCCAGGAGTCTGGTACGCGGCGCTCGACAAGCCATCGTTCAATCCGCCGGATGCGGTGTTCGCACCGGTCTGGACGGCTCTGTTCCTGATGATCGCCGTGGCGGGATTCCGCACCTTCGAGGCGGAGCCGCGCGGAACGACGATGAGATTATGGGCTCTGCAGATGATCCTGAATTTTGCATGGTCTCCCATCTTCTTTTCGCTTCATCGCATGGACGTGGCGCTCGGCGTCATTGTTGCGCTGTTCGCCGTGATCCTCGCCTTCGTCTGGCGACAATGGGCGAACGATCGGCTGGCAGCGGCGCTTTTCATTCCCTATGCCGGCTGGGTGGGTTTTGCGACCTTGCTGAACATCTCGTTGCTCCGTCTCAATTAGGATCAGACTCAGAGCTGACTTCATAGCGTCGAACGGGTGAGCGTCGCCGAATTCAGAGATCCGTCGCTCCATCGCACTCGTCAAACGCGTCGCGGGTCGCCGCGATCTTGTCGGAGAGCGAGGTGAATGCGATCTGGACACTCCGCTTGGCATCGTCGTCAAGTACCAGGTGCGCAAGATCGACCAGTCGATCACCGAAGCGCGCCATGACAACGAGCAGTTGATCGAGCCCATCAGCGGGCTGCTCGGCGGCCAGACGGTCGACCTCCTTCACCATCTGCTCGAGCCTCGCAACGGAGGACACAAGCGGGTCCTGGTGTCCACGGTTTGGGAATTCGATGATCTCTGCGGCCACGCGCGGGTTCCTCGTCTGCTTCAGGCTGCAGCCGATGCGGCAAGGCAATCCTTGCGCACCGCCAGAAGGGTTCGGTGCAACCAAGTCTTGATGGTGCCGACCGGCACACCGAAGCGCCGCGACAAGCTCGCGCGGCTCTCACCCTCGAGATAGGCCAGCGCCACCAGTCTGCGGCGGTCTTCCGGCAAACGAGCCAGCACGCTGCGTGCGATCGGGTCGGCGCGGGCGTAGTCGAAATCGTCGATCGACGGCTGATCAGCAATTGTCGGGACCAGAAGTGCCTCGTCGAGCTCGTGAGTCGGCAGGGTTCTGACCCGCAGATGGTCGATGGCGGTGTTCCGGGCGATCGCGGACATCCAGGTCATCGCTGAAGCACGGCCGCTGTCGAACCGACCCGCGTTGCGCCAGATCTTCAGATAGGTTTCCTGAAGAATGTCCTCGATGTCGTGGGGCGGAGTTCCGACGGCGAGCGCTGTCCTGCGCAGCCTGCTCCGTGTCAGCATATGCAGCGCTGCGAAGGCCCGTGTGTCGCCCGCCGAAACGCATGCCAGCAGTTCGGGCAATGTTTCGCTCTGCGCCTGTCGTGTCAGGCTTAAGCCGGCCATGATCTGTCTCCCTTGCGTTTCCATCGAAACGCTCCGGACTCGCGTTCGGATCACCCGGCGGAAGAAGGAGGCGAGCGGATCAAAGCCGCACGAATGGCCCGATCAGCCTGCCGAGCAGGCCGTTCATGCGTAGGTCGCCCGTCATTGCGACAAGGCAAAGACATGGGCCCTCGTCGCCCACCACAGGCCGATGATCGATCTCATCGTCGCCATAGTCGAAATCACCCGGACCAAATCGGCCGCCCTCGTGGCTGAAGCTGCCCTGGAGCACGAGGGTCAGTTCGGTTCCGGTGTGCGTGTGTTCGAGCATGCGGCTCCCCGGCGCGGAGCGAAGCAGAAATGCCCGCGCCGTGCCCGATCCGGACAACTCGATCGGTCGCATGCTCAGACCCGGAGCGATGCGCCTGCGCTTGCCGATGCGGTAGTTTCGCAGCGCCGCCGGAACATCCTGCTCGCTGCCGCGAGCGGCCTCGGAAATCCGCGCCGCTCGTTCTTCAGGAGCGTCGTGAATGCGCGACATCACCTGCTCGAACGCATCCGATGCGACCGGCACCGGCTCGACATCTTCAAGAGCCAAGCCGCCAAGTTGCTCGATGGCCTGCACGAACCGGCCGCACCGCGCGCAACCCGCAACGTGCACCCCCACCACCAATTGATGGGCTTCTTCCAACCTGCCGGCCGCAAAGTCGGCCAGAAGATCTTCCGGCGGATGATGGCTGATCGTCATGCTTCTTCGTCCAATATGTCTCTCAAGCGGTTCATCGCCAGCCTGATCCGCGACTTCACCGTTCCGAGCGGAATGCCAAGCAGGCTCGCGATTTCCGGGTGCGGCATCTCCTCGATGAACGACAACCTCACCACCATGGATTGCTCCATCGAGAGCCGCTCGACCGCCGAATTGATCCGCGCGGCGTCCTGCACGCGGGACATGACGGCATCCGCCGGTTCGGCGGGATCCGGCGTCTCGGGAAGCTCAGCGGTGCCCCGCAGGCGGTCCGCCCGCGCTCTGCTGCGGAACAAATCGATGCGCAGGTTGCGCGCGATGGTGAATATCCATGCCACCGCTCCGGCCGTCGCCGGATCGAACTGGCCTGCCTTCCGCCAGACCGCGATCATGGCATTCTGAGCAATCTCCTCCGCCTCGTCTGAACTGCACCCGGCCTTCAGCATCAGTCCCTTGATGCGTGGCGCGAAATGCTCGAACAGGCGCTTGAAGGCCTCCCGGTCTCGGGTCGAGGCGACGCGTCCGATCAGATCAGCCCAGTCCACCTTTGTGTTCGGCCCTTTGCTCGTGCCAGTCGACAGCCGCGCTTCAGTCCTCCGGGGAAAACCAGCCTTCGCCCGGATGGGCGCATCTAAAGCTCGGATAGCAGCGATCATAGCGCCTCGACAAGCGACGTGTAGGTCTGGGAACGAACGAGGACAGGCCCTAGATCACCGCGGAATGATCATTTCGACAGGTTCCGGCGCCGTCCGCGCAGAGGTCCGGCCGACCGCGCCGTCTCTCCCGGGCCTCACACCGGAAATGTCAGCGATTTCGCGAGCCTGACCAGATCGACCTGGCGCCGGCAGCCGGTCTTTTCGACTAACGAAGCCATGATGCGCGCCAGGTCACGCGAAGAGTTCTACGATCTTCGCCGAAACGGCGCGATTGCATCGAGACGGGACGTCGATTGTGACGCCCCAATAACAATCCAGCTATGGGTCCTGGTTTAGCCGCAAGTCCATTGAGGAAGGCTGTCTCACTCGAGAGGGTCATTTCCTTTCGGCTCTTGCAAGAACTTCGGCATGTGGTTACGCGGTTCACGATCACGCGGAGCGGGACGTTCGGACGGGTCGCGGCCGAGCTTGGACTGCAGCTCGACGAGGTCGGTGAAGACGTCGGCCTGGCGGCGCAACTCGTCGGCGATCATCGGCGGCTGGCTGGCGATCGTGGAAATCACGGTGACCCGCACGCCGCGGCGCTGAACGGCCTCGACCAGAGAGCGGAAGTCGCCGTCGCCCGAGAACAGCACCATCTGGTCGATGTGCTCGGCGCTCGGGCACGATGTGGTTGAAGCGGGATCGGCCGAAGAGGCGCTTCGACTGCTGAACCGGGGGCTCACTCCCGATTTCGTCGTGACGGGTCACCTCATGCCGGGCATGTCCGGTACCGAACTCGCCCGAGCGGCGCTTCAGACCATTCTTGATGGACGAATTTGCGGGTGCCCGTGGCTTTGGTTAGCAGGATCTCTAACAGATGCGTTGCGTAAGTTACCCAGGCTGGCGAATGGAGGCTGCGAAACTGGAGCAATGCCGTCAGCGGCTGCCGCCTACGGTGTCGGCGACCTTCGCTCCCCTCGACCCCATTGGCTTGGATGTGCCGGTGGTGGTGTCGCGCTCGGTCTGATGTTCCATCTCCGCGTCGACCTCCGCACCGAGCAGGATGACGATGGCGGAGATCCACAGCCAAGTCATGAAGCCGATGATCGCCCCAAGTGAGCCGTAAGTTTCGTTGAACTTGCCGAAGTTTGCGGCGTACCAGGAGAAGGCCCCGGAAACCGCGATCCACAGCAGAGCCGCGATGGCACTGCCCCAAGTGACCCAACGCCAGCGGGCCGTCTGCCGGCTCGGCCCATATCGATAGATCACTGCGAGCGCGAGGGTCAGGATGAGAAACATCGCCGGCCACCGCCCGATCCGGAGCAGAAGGTCGCCTGCGCCGGACAGGCCGACATAGTCCAGGAAAACGGGTACTGCGACAATGGATCCGAGAGCGACGACGACGAAGGCGATGCCGCCGAGCGTAAAACCTAGTGAGACGGCATTGAGCTTGAAGAACCCACGTTTCTCGTTCTCGCCGTGGACGATGTTCATAGTGTCGAACAAAGACTTCATGGCCGCGTTGGCGCTCCAAAGCGAAGTACCAAGGCCGATGGCGAAGGTAATGCCGAGCGTCTGCGAGCCCTTGGACGCAACTCTGGTGAGTTGGTCGCGTGCGATATCGATCGCTCCGCCGGGGAGAAATCCGCCCAGCTGATCGAGGTGTCGCGTTATGGTAGTGGGGTCCGAGAAAAGGCCGTACACGGCGACAAGCGCGGCGATGGCGGGAAAAATGGCCAGGATGCTGTAGTAGGTCATGCCGGCCGCCAGCGCCAGAATGCGGTGCTTGGAAATGTTCGCGTAGACTCGCCGAAGGATGTCTTTCCAGCCGCGTGGCGGGATCTCCGAGGGGGTTGTGGCCTGGCGGCCTCGGTCTTCGTCAGCGCCATCTGGTCGCGTCTGCGAGGAAGGAACGATGGATGGGCTCTCCTCCCGATCCTGTTGCGTCGGCAGCAAGCGATCCGAGATGAGCGCAAGGCCGAGAACCGCCAATGTGGACGCCAGTGACCAACCGATCGACTGCCGCTCTGAAACGTCTGGGTGTTCAGTCATGCTTCTGTCGTCCTTGCCTTTCGAGCCGGGACAACTGTATTCCAGTCACGATCGTTCCTGTACCGCTTCGCGCGTCGACGCACGGCAGTCGCGGATTTTGCAACCGAGGACGATCCCGGCCAAAGAAGCGCCGACCGCGTTTGCGGCGATGATGACCCAATCGCCGCGCATCGCCCCATAGACGACCCACAAAGCCAACCCCGTGGTCAGCGCTACCAACATTCCCATGGAGAGATCGGCGGTAGATCCGCGGGGCCACGCCTTTCGGACCTGTGGGACGTAGGAGAGCGAAGCAAGGAAGGCAGCAAGTCCGCCCAGATAGGTGGTGAGATCGTGTGACATCTGGTTACCTCTCCGGTGCACCGGCTGAACGGACCTCCGCTGGAAGGGTTCCGGCGCCAAGGAGGGTTAAGCAGCTGAGGTGCGCAGGACGTCAGGGCAAAGGAGTGGTGCTGCGCTTCGCTCTAGCGCGCTTACGCCCCGGCGGTGCTGGATGACCGCGTATCTTTACGAGCTTGCGATACACAGACGTTTACCGCCTGCCGGAGCGAGGTGACGTAGTAATCGGCGCCGATCACAGTCTGAACCTGTCGGTCTCTCAGAACGTCATCTTCGGCTGGCCACAATCCGACGGACGGGTACGCCTGGAGCTCTTCGCTTCAATCGCTGCAGAAGGTAGCGCAGGTGCGAAGGGCTGCCCCGAATATCGAGGTAGGAGATGCAGATCATGACGGTACCTGTCACCTCCAGCGCGTTGATGGCTTCGCGCGAGGCGGCGTCATACCTCGTGACCCGCGCGCCCAGACCATGCTTCCCGAGAAGTTGCGCCAACATCGCAGACGCTGCTTCATCGAGCGGTCCCTTGCCGGCAAGGCATAGAACGGGGGCTGCTCCTTGCCATGGGGCCGAAAGCGCGGATCTGTGCGGGCAATCTTCGGGCGCCGCATTGCTGGGGATGCCCCGTTGATCTCTAGGCGTGCCGGCAGGCTGCGTGTCCAGCGAAGAAGGATCCTGGTCCTCGTGCTCGGCCAGTTCGCGGATGAGCCCCTCTATCGTATTCCGCACACGTTCCAGATGCCTTTGCCCGATCACGCCACGTTCGGCATCGTTGGCAGCCAGCTGCAGGCCTTTTAGAGCGACTTCATCGTAATAGGAAGACAGCGATCGTTCCTTCAGCGGCAGCTCGGCGTGATCCTGGGCCTCGTCCGCGTCTCCCGCCAGGAATCGCTGATAGAAACTCTCGACGGGCGTGAGCGGCGGTCGGTCTCCAAGCAGGATGTCCAGGAACTCTAGCCGATCAACATATCGGCCGAGCACAACCAGGCACAGCGTAAGGGGCATCGAAAGCACCAAGCCAATCGAGCCCCAAAGCCAGCTCCAGAAGATCGCAGATACCACAACCGCTAATGGCGAAAGGCCGGTGCTGTGGCCATAAGTATCGGTTCGATGCCCTGGCTTACTCCAAGTTCGACCACGATATAGAGGATCTCTGTCAGATCGCCATCGACCATCCCGGATCGACGGCTGTCGCGAGCGTGATGGGCAAGCCTGCTGATATGAACGAGCCGATGTAAGGCACGAAGCGCAGCAGCCCGGAAAGAATGCCCCACAGCACAGGATTGGGCACGCCGATGAAGAACAATCCCGCGCCGATGATTACACCGAACGCCGAATTCAATCCGAGTTGAGCCAGAAAGTATCGGCTCAGCCGCTGAGCGGCGTCGTCCAGCGCCACCGTCGTCCGATGGAGGTCCGTGGCACCGAACAACCGGATCATCCGATCGCGCAGATCTTCCTTCTGCAGCAGCACGAAGATCGAGATCACGAGGACAATTCCCAGCGTTGCGAACGGCGACAGGATAGGGGACAGATACTTTTGAAGTAGCTCGAGCGGGCTCGACGTCGCTGGTTTTGAGCCGGGCTGGTCACCCTTGACCGAGGTCTCGGCTCCAGCCGAGCCTTGCGGGACCGTCTGCAGCGGCGTTGCATCGTAACCGATGCGCTCAAGTAGGCCAGAAGCCTTCTCAGCCATGTAGGTGCGGGCGGCCTCGATCTTCCTTTCGATCGTGCCTGCATATTCAGGTGCGCGGGGCGCCAATTGTGCGACCTGCGATCCGATCACCGTCCCAATCGCACCGATGATGGCAATCGCAACAAAAACAGCAATCAGTACAGAAGGTACTCGTCCCAGTCGCCACCTTCGGAGTAGATCGACGAGTGGGGCCAGCACGAACGAAAGAAGTATTGCGGCCGTGATCGGCACAAGCACTTCGCGCGCCAAATAGAGCGTCGCTATTACGACGATCCCGATTTGAAACGACAGAAGTGAGGTGATGGCTGGCGCGTCCGCGGCCGGAACGCTTTCCTGCAATAGATCGTCGGAACTCTCGGACTCTGCCACGAAGCACCTTAACCGCTGACGCGGCACCAGCTTGAAGGTAGTCGGCGAACAGTTCGGCGCACAAATTGTTCCCGGAGCGGCGGACCGCGTCCGGCCCCTCCACCACCGCTTGCGGGAGTCGGCCATGAGCCGCAAACGCCATGAATGACGGACCCTAGTGGGATGTTCGCGATTGCCGCCTAACAGCATCCCGGCATGGAGGCACTCCCGCAGTCGAGCCCACTGCGGTGATCGCTTCGCTGAGGTGAGGAAAGTGCAAACCGGAATGCCTGAAAATTAATTCCCCCACAGCCGTAGCGTGTACAAATGCCAGACCAGGGTTTGTTCTGAATGAGCGCGCTCCCTTCAATAACGAGCGCGGCGCTATGTCTCCCTAGACCCCTCTCTTCAGGCCCGACTTCAGCTTCCGACTCCAGTCAATGCGTCGCGGTTGCTTCTTGCGCGGCTCCTTGACGATCGGCTGACGCTCCTCGGAACCATCGTCGAACGTCTTCACGAGAAAGCGCTCGGTCCCCTCCTCAATGACTTCTATTCCTACCTGCTTCTTTGCCATTCCCGGAAACGTGAGAGAGGGGCCGCAGTTCCACCCGAACCTCTCCGCTTAACGCAGGTTATTCTCGCTCAGCACGAGGAGAGTGGAACATGGATAAAGATCGCGTAGAAGGCGCCGCAACAAACATCAAGGGCAAGATCAAGGAAGGCGTCGGCAAGATGACCGGCGATGCTAAGACAGAAACCGAAGGTCAAGCGGACCAGGTGAAGGGCAAGGCCCAGAACGCCGTCGGCGGAGTGAAAGACAAAGCCCGCGAAGTATTGAACGGCGAGTAGTCTTAACCTCAAGAGCCCTCGCGAAAGCGGGGGCTTTTTGTTGTCTACCAGTAATCTTATGCTCGCTGCCTCGCTGCTCGAGATCTTGGACCTCGACTTACCAACGACTGGCGCGCCCGCGCTCGCCGTCCTGCTCGAGAGCGCACGAAAGAAGACCGGAGTCCTTAGTCAGGCCGCTCCTCGTCTTCCTCGCGCAGCCTGTGGTACGCGGCCTTCAATTTGCCTCGATACGGCCAGCGTTGTTCACGTCGGCCGCCGCCATGATTTCGTTGATCACGCAGTTCTAACGGACAGCTTGAATGTCGACGGCGTGCTGGCAATTGCGCTGGGGTACATCAATTCGATGTGCGTGATGACGGACGGCTTCTCCGACGTCCTTTGCGACCTGTTTGACCAATTCGCGACTCCAACTGAGCTACGCGATCGATTCCCGACGCACCTGAGGCGGGAAGCAGTCAAACAGGTCAGGACGGGGTTGAGCGCCTAATTCGTCGCGCGACGGCTCGGCGTCAGCGCAAAGGCAGTCACCGAATGGGTCGCCTACTTCATCGAGCACGGGGACGTGCCCGCCGCGAGCAAGCTCGAGGGCCATGAGGACTACATCCGCTCAGCGATCGAAGCCAATCCATCGATCAGAGTGCATGCATTCTGGCAGACGTTCAACAAGGAGCGGGCGAAGGTCGGCTATGGCATCATGTCCAAGTTCATCGCGGATCTCGGATACGAACGGGAGGCTGCGGGTCGCCTGACCGCAAAGGCACCGCCCGGAAGCTCCGCTGAGCGGGGCGGAACTGAAAACTAGAGAGTCCGCGGCCGGGGCAACCACGCGCGGGCTCAGGCGACCGAGTTGAGCCTGATCTCGTCGGTGGCGTCGATCCAGCCGAACAGGGCGCGCAGCTCGTCGGCCTTCACCTTGCCCAGCGCTTCGTCTGCTTGGCGGGGATCCCAGGCTTTTCCGAACGTCTCCTCGCCGTAACCGGGATCCGGTTCAGCCCAATTTCGCCGGTGTCGTGATCGAAAGCCGCACCCCCCGGCTGTACGAACTCCTGCATGCCTACGGCGCCGCCAAGTTCAAAGACGGCAGGCATCCGAAGCGTTCGTCGGCTTCGGCAGGTCGCCTGCCTCTGGCGTATGGCGTCCTGCTGGACGAGGATGCCGATTTCTTCGTCTCCGAGATGAGATTTCGCCTAACCAGCTCGTCGATCTCGTCCGGCAGCCGGGTTATAGATTCTCCCCCCAAGGCGACGCTGTGCGACGGCCCGAGGTGGCGGATCGCATGCCGCAGGCGGGTGCCGGGCCCGGGCACCCGCCATGACGACGTCGCCTTGGACCGCGCCCGTGATCGGATGGACGAGTGCGAGCTTGAACCAGCGGCGGGTGCCGGCCGACCTCGCTGTCGCGCCGCTCCGCCCCGAAGTGAGGGGGCACCGATGTCTTCGAGGCACGGTCGGCGAACTCCGCCTGCTCCGGCGTCGTGATCTCGACCCATTCCGGATCATCGTGCTTCCCCGTGATCAGTCGAAATTCAGCCAGTTGAATTCCTGGATGCGCAGCAACGTCGTGGCGTCCATGGCAATCTCCTCTTTGGGAGTCCCCCTAGAAGGCCGTCCAGCAAGCCGGAATGCCCGACGCTGCTGACAGAGGACCCCTGGAGCCGCCGGGGCAAGGAGGCGGATCGGCCGGCTCGGTTCGGGCCAAAAGCCGCCCTACGAAAAGTGCGGGTAAACGAGACGCTTACTAGCCTCGACCCGGTCTTAGCCTTTCGTATCAATCGCCCCGTTCTTATTGTGCCAACCGATCCATTCTTCCGGAACACGGTCGTGCGAAATCAAGTACTTAGTCGACGCGGTCTTGTGGTGCGGGCATATTTGAACGCAAGGTGCGCCTTTTCGCGCCGTGATCAGCATTTTGCCTGTCGCTTGCAACCGCGCGTTTCGGCGCGCGGGCGCAATCGCGAAAAATGAATCGCAATCAATGAGCTAGACTTAACTCCTCCGAGCTCACGTGAGTTCGGATGAGAAACAGCCTTCACTTCAGGTGCGGCAGGTTTTGCGAGTCGCGTCAAGGACATCGACTCGAATGCTGAGGCGCTGATCCAGCAGCTTCACACATTGCTGCAATCAGGCCTGTTGCGACGCTACAAGGCGTGCATCCCCATAAAGCCCGGACCAGCTCAATATTTCCTTAAACGCCGGCGCCGCCCGTGAGGCTTGCCATGATGTGGACGATCAGCGTCCGCAGCTCATCCAGCCTGGGCTGGCATGACGTGCTGCCGCGCGGCGCCCTGCGCTTGTCACGCCCCGGCGGGGATGCTGAAGTGCCGCCCTCGATTGTGGTGTGTAGGAGCCGGCGCCGATGGACAGAATTCTCGCAGCCGCAAAGGCGATCGCGCTGGCGCGCCGCAACCATGCGCCGCTCGCGGCGCTCGAAGTTCCTCCGGCCGATGAAGCCGAGGGCTATCAGGTCCAGCGGGCGCTGCACGATCTGCTGCTGCCGCATGCCGGCCCGCTGGTCGGTTACAAGATCGGCTGCACCAGCCAGGTGATGCAGGATTACATCGGGATTCCACACCCATGCGGCGGCGGCGTGTTCCAGAAAGGCGTGCACGACAGCGGCGTGCAGCTCGCGGCTGCCGACTATGTCCGCGTCGGCGTCGAATGCGAGATCGCGGTGCGGCTGAAGCGCAATCTCGCCGCCGGCGAGGCGCCGTTCACGGCCGAATGGGTCGGCGAAGCCGTCGAGGCCTATCATCCCGCGATGGAGATCGTCGACGACCGCTATGTGAAGTGGGAAACGATGGGCGCGCCGACCTTGATCGCCGACGATTTCTTCGCCGCCGGCTGCGTGCTGGGCGAGATCGTGCCGCGCTCGTCGGTGCCGGACCTGAAGGCCGTCAAAGGCCGCGCCATCGTCAACGGTGAAGAGGTCAGCCACGGCACCGGCGCCGACGTGCTCGGCCATCCCCACAATGCACTCGCCTGGCTCGCCAACCATCTCGCCGCCGAGGGCAAGGGCCTGCACGCGGGACAGCTCGTGCTGACGGGGAGCCTGGTGAAGACGCTGTGGCTGAAGGCCGGCGACAAGGTGCGGATGGAGCTGGACGGCCTGGGGACGGTGGAGGCGGAGTTTACGTAGGCGCCGCGGGCACTGCGTCGTCATTCCCCGCGAAGGCGGAGAATCCAGTACGCCGCGGCTTCTCCGTTCATCGCTGACGTCTCGAAATACTGGATCGCCCGCCTTCGCGGGTGATGACAGTCGAGGGGGCGGAGAGAGGGATAGCGGCGTCGCTACAATCGCGCGTCGCTGAGCGCTGTATGCAGCCATCGCCAAAATACATGCGGCCCTCGCCAGGGGAGCTAGCGAGGGCCGCGTCGTACATCGTCGTCCGCCTAGGTTCGCGAACACGATGTGGGAGCTCGGGAGAAGCTAGAAGGGCAGCAGCACGTCCATGACTTGCTGGCCGTAGCGCGGTTGCTGCACGTCCATGATCTGGCCGCGGCCGCCGTAGGCGATGCGGGCCTGCGCGATCTTGGTGGAATCGATGGTGTTGTCGCTCTGGATGTCTTCGGGACGGACGATGCCGGCGACGATGAGCTCGCGGATTTCGTAGTTGACGCGGATCTCCTGCTTGCCTTCGACCACGAGGTTGCCGTTGGGCAGGACCTGGGTGACGACCGCCGCGACGTTGGTCTGCAACGCTTCCTTGCGGTCCACGCTTCCTTTGCCCTCGCTGGACGCGGTCGAGTCGGCGGTGAGGATACGGCCGGGCAACACTTTCTGCGCTTGGGCCCCCAATGTCTTGGCGCCGATGAAGTCGGTGATCCCGGAATCTTCCTTGTTGGTGCGGCTGCGCTGGGTGTCGTTTTCGATATTGGCCTTGTCGGTGATGTTCACGGCCACCGTCAGGATGTCGCCGACCTGATGGGCACGCTGGTCCTTGAAGAAGGCCCGGCTGCCGCTGCGCCACAGCGAGTTCGGATTGTAGGAGGCGACCTCGGGCTTCGGCATCGGCATCTGCACCGGCTTGTAACCGGGCTGCGTCGTCGGATTGTCGATCGCCGACAATTTCGGCTGCTCGCCGATCTGCGACAGACGGTCGATCGAGGAGCAGCCGCTCGCCAGCGCGCACGTCGCCAGCAGCAGGGCAGAGATCGCGATGCGGCGGGGACGAAAAGCCGAACTGAACGTGGACATGACTTACTCTGACTTGGCTGGAGCTTGCGAGACGCGGACTTGCGGGATCTGGGCTTGTGCGATCTGGGCCGGGGATGCCGGGGTCTGGACCAGGTTCCGGACGAGGGCTGCGGTATCGACGGGGGCGGGCGCCTCGTCGCGCTTGAGCGAGGAGGTCTGCTCGACCGCGGCCGGCATCGGCGCGGCCTGGCTGGCGCCCTGGACCGTCACCTGGCCGCGGCCGGTGACGACGCCGCTCAGCGTGCGCTTGGTCTGCAGGTTGAGCACGCTGATGGTATCGCCCTCGGCGCCGCTCTCGATCGCCTTGCCGCGCGTGGTGAGATAGATTCCGGGAACTTGGTAGATGACGGTGACGTTCTGGTCGCGCTGCACGAAGTCGGGCTTGACGATGTCGGCGACGCGGATCGGCGTCCCCGCCCGCATCGGCCGGCGCAACTGCATGCCGAGCGTGCGATCGCGCGAGGCGGCCTCACCGGTGACCTCGGCCTTCGGCCGCCGCTCCATGGCGACATCGGACGCCTTCAGGAGATCGACGCGGTCGATGTCGCGCGTCAGCACGGCCACTTCCACCGTTTCGGTCGCGGTGCCGGTGAAACGCAGCTTGGTCGGTGCCGGATTGTTGTCGTTGTTGATCTCGAAGGCGATGTCGAAACGACCGCTGCGGGCGTCGTAGCGGGTTGCCACCGGCTGCAGCACGCCGGTGTTGGAGGCATCCAGCCGCATGTCGGCAATGCCGCGGTCGAACGTGACGGTGATGTTGGCGGCATCGCCAAGTCCAAAGCGGCGCTCGAGCGCCGAGGCGACCGCGGTCTCGAGGTCCTTGTTCACGAGCGTGCGGGCGAGACGGGTGACCTGGACCTCCTTGATGTCGCCGGTCATCACGCCGATCACCTGCTTTGCGCGCAACACCGCCAGCACGTGGGCGACCGGCAGCGCACCGGTGGTGCCGAGATCGGGCGAGCGGTAGACCGGGATCAGCGCGGCCGAGCCGGCATTGTCGATGAGATCGCCGACCCGCACCACGTCCGAGGTCACGGTGATGCTCGCGCGCAGCGTCGGCGTCGCGATGAAGTCGTCGGCGGCCCGTGCGGGCAGCGCCAGCACGAGGAGAGCGGAGATCGTGGCGAGGGTGGTGCGGATCATCGTCATCACCTCAGCGGAACAACGCCGTGGTCGACTGCATCATCTGGTCGGCGGCGCTGATCACCTTGGCGTTCATCTCGTAGGCGCGCTGGGCGGCGATCAGGTCGCTCATCTCCGAGACGACGTCGACATTGGCCTGCTCGAGGCTGCTCTGGGTGATGTTGCCGAAGCCCTCGGAGCTCGCGGTACCGTCCTGCGGCGGGCCGGAGGAGGGCGTCTCGGTGAACTGATTGTTGCCGACCGGCTGGAGGCCCGCCTTGTTGATGAATCGGGTCAGGCCGATCTGGCCCTGGACGGCCGAGGTCGACGAACCCGGCAGCGTCACCGAGACCTGGCCCTGCACGTTGATGGTGAGGCCCGAGGCGTTGTTCGGGATCGTAATCGTCGGTTGCACCGGGTTGCCCTGCGCCGTGACGATGCGCCCCTGATTGTCCATCTGGAAGGTGCCGTCGCGGGTGTACTGGTAGCTGCCGTCGGGCATCAGGATCTTGAAGAAACCTTCGCCCGTGATGGCCATGTCGAGGTCGTTGCCGGTCTGCGACAGCGTGCCCTGGGTCATGCTGCGCGGCGTGCCGACGGTCTTGACGCCGCCGCCGATGTCGACGCCGACCGGCAGGATGGTGCCCTGGTCGGACGACTGGGCGCCGACCCGGCGGACGTGTTCGTAGATCAGGTCCTGGAACGCCGCGGTCTGCTTTTTGAAGCCGGTGGTGCGCAGGTTGGCGATGTTGTTGGAGATCACCTGAACGTTGAGTTCCTGTGCCGCCATTCCGGTTGCTGCGGTGTGAAGCGCCTGCATGTCAGTTCTCCCTCAATCAGGCCGGAACGTCGGCGAGCTTCTCGATCGCCGACTTGTGCATGTCACTCTGCTGCTGGAGCAGGTTGGCGATGGCGGTGTAGCTGCGCATGACTTCGACCATGCGGCTCATCTCACCGACCGAGTTCACATTCGACTTCTCGACATAGCCCTGCTGCACGGTCGACTTGGTGTCGGCCTGCGGGACCGCGGAGCCGATGTCATAAAGGTTGGCGCCAAGCTTGGTCAGCTTGGCCGGATCGTCGAACGAGGCCATGCGGATCTTGCCGCGGATCGAATCGTTTTTGGCCGTGCCCTCGAGCACCGTGACGGTGCCGTCCGGCGCGACGTTGATGTCGTGGTCGGTCGGCTGGAAGGTGATCGGGCCGCTGGTGCCCAGCACGAGGTCGCCGTCGGAGGTGACGAGCTGGCCGGTGCTGTTGAGCGAGAATTTTCCGTCGCGGGTGTAGCGCTCGGCGCCATTGGCCTGAACCGCGAAATAGGCGTTGCCGCTGATCGCCATGTCGAGCGGATTCTTGGTCGGCTCCATCGGCCCCTGGCCGACGTCGCGGAAGGTGCCGCGGTCCTGCACATAGGAGACCCGGCGGTCGGAGCCGACGAAATTGTCCTCACGCGCGTTCGAGTTGAGGTACTCCTCGAACAGCGAATGATCGGCCTTGAAGCCGTTGGTGTTGGCGTTGGCGACGTTGTTGGCGATGACATCCATCTGCCGTTCCAACGTCATCTGTCGTGACAAGCCGATCAGAAGCGCGTTCTGCATCGGAAATCTCCCCTGAGTGAGATCTGCCAGCTCGCTCTCCCAAGCGCATTGGCCGATCCCGTGAACGAGACCTCGGGTTCTCCCAAACCCTGGGTCTCGGTCCTTTCTCAGCGAAACTCGTGCCAAGCTGGAAAATTGTGTAATTTCAGGATCTTGATTGTTTTTCGAGGGCGCGGAGAGGCGGCAGAAAGGGTCTGTTAGCCATGTTTGCCCGGCAGATTTTTCCTAGCGAAGGCCCAATCGAAAGGTTCCGTTAACCATTATTACCGTAGCGTTTGCGCGTAAGAGGAGCACTGCGCTGGGGCATTTGTATCGCGTCACTGTCTGCCAGGAGCTTCGCTCTTTCGACCCCTTTGAGAGATGAGCGAGCGCGGCGATCATGGCAGAGAATGAAGCGGAAGGCGGCGCAGCCGCCGACGGCGCGGAAGCCGCTCCGCCCAAGAACAAGTTCAAGCTGATGATCATGGTGGTGGGCCTGCTCGCCGTTCTCGGCGGCGGCGCCGCGACCTGGTTCTTCTTTTTCCGTCACGGCGACGACGAGCATCACGCCGAGGCGGCGCCTCCGCCGAAGCCGCCGTCTTTCGTCGAGGTTCCCGACATCATGGTCAACCTCGCCGGCGCGCCGGGCGAGCGCGTGCAATATCTGAAGCTCAAGATCGTGCTGGAGCTGAAGGAAGAGAAGCAGGTCGAGGCGATCAAGCCGACGATGCCGCGCATCACCGACATCTTCCAGACCTATGCGCGCGAGCTGCGCTCCTCCGACCTCAACGGTTCCGCCGGCATCTTCCGCCTCAAGGAAGAGCTGACCAAGCGCGTCAACGCCGCGGTTGCTCCGGTCCAGGTCAGCGCGGTGCTGTTCAAGGAAGTTGTGATCCAGTGAGCATGACGGGCTAGGGATCATGGCAGGCACCGACCAACCAGACCAGGATGCAATTGCCGCCCAATGGGAGGCCTCGCTCGATTCCGAGGATCCCGCTGAGGCCGCGAAGGCTGCTGCGGAAAACGAACTATCCGAGACCATGGCCCTGCAATGGGCGGCCATGGTCGAGGATGGCAGCCGCGATCTCGGCGCCGGCAAGAATTCCGGCGAACGCGTGCTGTCGCAGGACGAGATCGATAACCTCCTCGGCTTCGCGGTCGGCGACGTCACGCTCGACGATCATTCCGGCATTCGCGCCATCATCGATTCGGCGATGGTCTCCTACGAGCGTCTGCCGATGCTCGAAATCGTCTTCGACCGCCTGGTGCGGTTGCTGACGACGTCCTTACGCAATTTCACCTCCGACAACGTCGAAGTCTCGCTCGACCGCATCACCTCGGTGCGCTTCGGCGACTACATGAACTCGATCCCGCTGCCCGCCGTCCTCACCGTCTTCAAGGCCGAAGAGTGGGACAATTTCGGCATGGCCGTGGTCGACTCCAGCCTGATCTACTCGATGATCGACGTGCTGCTCGGCGGCCGTCGCGGCTCGAGCCAGCTGCGCATCGAGGGACGGCCCTACACCACGATCGAGACAGAGTTGGTCAAGCGATTGGTCGAAGTCGTCATGGCCGATGCCGAACAGGCGTTCCGGCCGCTGTCGCCGGTGACCTTCACCATCGACCGCCTCGAGACCAACCCACGTTTCGCCGCGATCAGCCGTCCTGCCAACGCCGCGATCCTGGTGCGCCTGCGCATCGACATGGAAGATCGCGGCGGCAACATCGAGCTCTTGCTGCCTTACGCGACCATCGAGCCGATCCGGGGCGTCCTGCTCCAGATGTTCATGGGCGAAAAGTTCGGCCGCGACCAGATCTGGGAAGGCCATTTCGCCACCGAGATCGTCCAGGCCGAGATCTCCGTCGACGCCGTGCTCTACGAAGCCGACATTCCGCTCAAGCAGCTGATGCGGTTAAAGGTCGGCGACACGCTGCCGCTGGACATGCGCGCGGATGCCAGCGTCACCGTTCGCTGCGGCGACGTCACCATCACCGAAGGACGCATGGGCCGGGTCGGCGACCGCGTCGCGATACGGGTGACGAAACCCTTGCGCAAGCCAAGTACGACACTTGCGATGTTCGAAAAGGTCGACGAGCAGAACAAGATGATGGAGGCCCCATGAACCACTCCCTGGGAATGGCGATCGAGACGCTGGTGGCTATCCTGCTGATGCTGACCATCGTCTACTGCGTCACGCTCAACAAGCGACTGACGCGGCTGAAGGCGGACGAGCATTCGCTGAAGGCGGTCATCGGCGAGCTGATCACCGCAACCGAGATCGCCGAGCGCGCGATCGGCGGGCTGAAGCTCGCCGTGCGCGACGTCAACGAGAACCTCGGCAGCCAGCTTGCGTCGGCGACCCAGATGTCCGAGCAGCTCTACAAGCAGCTCGGCGAAGCCGACAACGTGGTGCGGCGCCTGTCCAAGATCGCGATCGCCGCGCGCCCCGTGACGAACCCGGAAACGGTCGCCGCGCCCGCAGCCAAGCCTTCGTCGGCGAAGGCGGTGGCGGCTGCGGCCGAAGCCTTCTCCGAACGCCGACGATCCAACGGTCTTGCCGCATAAAGTCAGGGTATGAAGTCTTTTCGCAACATCCGCGTCATTCCGATCGTGCTGGTTGCCGTCGCTGGCCTGGCCACGCTGAAGGTCACGGGTCTTGTGATCAATGGCGGCTATGTCTTCGACTACAAGCCGAGCCAGACCAAGAAGTCGTGGGCGCAGGAGAATCTGAACTTCCCGGCCAGCCGCGAGGATCCCGATATCACGGGCTCGACCCATGGCGCGCCGAAGGAGGCGCCGAAGCCGGCCGCACCGGACACCAAGTCCGAAGGCGCCGCGGTCAAGGAGGAAGCCCAGCCGCAGATCTCCGCCTCGGAGCGCGCGATCCTCGAACGCCTGCAGTCGCGTCGCCAGGAGATCGAGGCCCGCCAGCGCGAAATCGACATCCGGGAGAGCCTGTTGAAATCCGCCGAGAAGCGCATCGAAAACAAGGTCGAGGAGATGAAGGCGGTAGAAACCCGTATCTCCGCGACGCAGGCCGAGCAGAAGGCCGCCGAAGCCCAGCGCATGAAGGGCCTCGTGACCATGTATGAGGGCATGAAGCCCAAGGACGCCGCGCGGGTCTTTGACCGGCTCGAGATGGGCGTGCTGATTGAGATCGCCTCGCAGATCGCGCCGCGAAAAATGTCGGACATCATGGGATTGATGTCCCCGGAGGCCGCCGAGCGGCTGACGGTCGAGATGGCCCGCAGGGCCAATGGCGGCGGCGATCAGTCCGCCTCGGCCGGCGAGCTGCCCAAGATCGACGGCAAGCCGACGCAAAAGCCGAATTGAGGGCTCATACTTAAGAAGTCCTTAATTGCCAAAATCTACAGTCTGGGGCAGGGGCCGGCAGCAATGCCGGCGTGGACCGTCGAACCGGAAGTAATGCCGCCAATGGCGCGAGACGCTGCCGCTGGATTTGTGTCGCGAGCCCGCGCCCTGGCGCGGAGGCTGTCGCGTCATGTCCGCGCGGCGCCGCTGCTGGCAGCCAGCCTGCTGATCGGCTTCACGGCGCCTGTCCGGGCGGCCGACGCGATCAGGGGCGAGGCGACTTTCTCGGCCAGCGGCGGCTTTGCCCGTCTCGTGATCAAGCTCGGGGAGGACGTCCCCTCCGAGGTTACGACGGCCGGCTCCATTCTCGTCATCCGTTTCGACCGGGCGGTCGACGTTCCCGTCGATCGCGTCCCGGAAGGCGCGCCCGACTACGTCAACTCCGCCCGCCGCGATCCCGATGGCGGCGCCATCCGCCTGTCGCTGGCGCGGCGCGTCACCGTGAACACCATGAATGCCGGCGAACGTACCTTCATCGACCTCTTGCCGGAGGGTTGGAAGGGGCCGCCGCCGAGCTTGCCGATGGACGTGGTCAAGGAACTCGCCGAGCGCGCGCGCGTCGCCGAACGCGCGCTGCGCGCCCAGCGCGCCGCGGCGGAGAGTAAGAAACGGCCGCAGATCCGCGTGCGCGCGTCGGTGCAGCCGACCTTCGTCCGCTTCGTGTTCGAGATGCCGGACGGCGTCGGTGTATCCTCCGTGCTCAATGAACAGAAGCTCACGCTCGCCTTCAACGCCAACCTGAATTTCGATCTGGCGGACGCGGTCGTCGCAGCGCCGCCGAACGTCGCCTCGATCAAGCAGAAGGCCGACATCGACCAGACCAGTGTCGAGATCGCGCTGATCGGCGATTCCGACGTGCATTCGTTCCGCGACGAGAAGAACTACGTCGTCGACATCTCCTTCCAGCCGGACAAGGGCAAGATGGCCACGTCGGCGGAAGCTGCGATCGCGCAGGCCAAGCCCGCCGCTCATGGACCGGCGCCTGCGCCTGAAAAGCCGGCGGCCGAGAAGCCGAAGGACGCGCATCGCGAGATCGCGCCGCCGACGTCCGAGACGATCGCGCGCGAAGCCAGGATCGATGCCAAGCCCGAGGTGAAGCCGGAAGCGCCCACCGCGATGCCGCCCGCTGAAGCGCCGAAATCGGTGCCGGCTCCTGCATCCGAAGCCGCGCCCGCCGCGCAAGCGCCCAAGGAAGCGCCCAAGGAAGTTTCGAAGTCTGTCGCGCCAGTTGCAGAAGCTGCGGTCGCGCCTGCCAAGCCGGTCATGGCCGAAGCGCCTCAAGAGGTGGTGAAGGATGCTGCCAAAGAGCCGGTCAAGGAGCCCGTCAAGGCCGCGCCAGCAGAGGCGCCCGCTGCGCCGCAGCCGACTGGTGCCAGCGTCGATGTCCGCCGCGACAGCGACGGCCTGCGCGTAACTTTCCCGCTTCAGGTCGCAACGCCTGCGGCGGCGTTCCGCCGTGGCGACACCGTCTGGCTGGTATTCGATACGGCAAAGCCGATCGACGTCGAGGCGATCCGCACAAAGGGCGGCGCGATGATCGGCGAGGTCGGCCGCGTCCCGCTCGAGAAGGGACAGGCGGTGCGCATCCGTCTCACCCGGCCGCTGGTCTATTCGCTGTCGAGCGACGAGGTCGGCAAGCAGACCAACTGGCTCTTGACCCTCGCCGACAAGATCCAGGCGACGCCGCTGCCGCTGATGATCTCGCGCAACATCACCGACCCGGCGCTCGCCAACATCGCGATCCCCTTCGCCAATCCGGGGCTGCTGCACAAGCTCACCGATCCCGATGCCGGCGACACGCTCTATGTCATCACCGCGCAGCGGCCGGTGCGCGGCTTCATCAAGCGGCAGGACCTCGTCGATCTCGCGCTGCTGGAATCCGCGCATGGCATCGCGATCCGGCCGAATTCCGACGAGGTCGGCGTCGAGGTCGGGGCCGACAAGGTCATCCTCGGCAAAAAGGGCGGGCTGACGCTGTCGCCGGTCGACATCTCGGCCGAGCGCGCGCCGACTGCAGTGCGGCCGGTCTTCAGCCCCGAAGGTTGGCGCAAGGGCCAGTCAGAAAATTTCATAGCGCGCCAGAACGAGCTGATCACGGCGATCTCCAACGTCGAGCCGGCGATGCGTTCGCTGCCGCGGCTCGACCTCGCGCAATTCTACATGTCGCGCGCGATGTATCACGAGGCGAAGGCCGTCACCGAATTGATGCTCGCCGATCCTCTCAACAAGGAGGAGAGCGGTGCGCTGATCATGCATGCGATCGCGAGCATCCTGATCGGCCGGCCGGCGCAGGGCCTAAAGGACCTCGCTAACCCCGTGATCGGCAACAGCCACGATTCCCAGCTCTGGAAAGCGCTCGCCTATGCGCGCCAAGGCAAATGGGCGGACGCGCGCGAGAAGTTCAAGAACGTCGAATTCGCCATCGCCTCGCTGCCGCTCGACATCCAGCGCATCGTGACGATGGAGGCGATGCGCGCTTCGCTCGAGGTGAAGGACTATGCGGGCGCCTCCAAGCGCCGCAGCGAGCTCGAGGTGGTCGGCGTCTCGCCCGAGGCCGCGCCCGGCTTTGCCGTGCTGCGCGGCCGGCTTGCCGAGGCGCTCGGCCACGACAGGGACGCGCTCGACGACTACAAGTTCGCGGTCGGCTCGTCCGACCGGCCGGCCGCGGCCGAGGCCAAGCAGCTCGAGGTCGCGCTGCGGCAGAAGCGCGACGAGATCAGCAAGGAAGACGCGTTGCGCGAGCTCGAAACGCTCTCGATGACCTGGCGCGGCGACTCGATCGAAGTCAAGACGCTGCAGATGCTGTCGCAGATGTTTGCCGAGAATGGGCGCTACCGGGACGCGCTCACCGCGGCGCGTACCGCGACAAAGTTGCAGCCGAACGCGGAAGCCTCGCGCCAGGCGCAGGACCTCGCCTCCGACCTGTTCACGCAGCTCTTCCTGGGACCCAAGGGCGACGAGCTGCCGCCGATCGAATCGCTCGGGATGTTCTACGAGTTCCGTGAGCTGACGCCGATCGGCCGCCGCGGCGACGAACTGATCCGACGCCTCGCCGACCGCCTCGCCTCGATCGATCTGCTCGACCAGGCCGCCGAGCTCCTGCAATACCAGGTCGACCATCGCCTCGAAGGCGCGGCGCGTGCACAGGTCGCCGCGCGCCTGTCCATGATCTATCTCGCCAATCGCAGACCCGACATGGCGATCACGGCGTTGCGCGCGAGCCGTATCAGCGACCTCTCGGGCGAGCTCAGGCAGCAACGCCTGCTGCTGGAGGCGCGTGCGCAGAGCGACGTCGGCCGCCACGATCTCGCGCTCGACATCGTCTCCAACGTTACAGGGCGCGAAGTGCTGCGCTTACGCTCCGACATCTTCTGGGCGGCGCGGCGCTGGCGTGAATCCGCCGAGCAGATCGAGCTTTATTACGGCGAGCGCTTCCGCGACTTCAAGCCGCTCAACGCGGTGGAGAAAAGCGACATCATCCGCGCCGCCGTCGGTTATGCGCTCGCCGACGACTCGATCGGCATGTCGCGCTTCCGCGAGAAATATGCGCCGCTGATGAGCGAGAGCGCCGATCGGCTCGCCTTCGACATCGCGAGCAAACCGACCGGCGCCTCCAGCGCCGAATTTGCCGATATCGCCAAGCTGGCTGCCAGCGTCGACACGCTCGATGGCTTCCTGCGCGAGATGAAGCAGCGCTTCCCCGATGCCACCGCCCGCGCGCCGGCCTCGCCGCAGGCCAAGGACGAGTCCGACCACACCGGCTCGCTGCCCACGATCCCTGTGGTGCGCCAGATCAAGATGAACCGGTAGGATCGCTGCTCCTTCTGGGCCTCGCGAGAGGTGTCCGTGAGCAAGCTCCTCGAAGCGACGGGCAGGGGCCGAAGACGATCGCCCAGGGGGCGCGTACTCATCAACCTGATCAGCCCGCGCGGAGAAACAGCGAAGCAGCTAAGGCCAGCAAGCGACGTTAACGGGCCTGATTGAGCTTTGCCCGGACCTGATAAATTGCCGAGCCCAAGGTCGACGCAAGCACCAGCACAAGACCAAGCCCGATCATGGGGTTCCTTGCAATCACCGCCGCAAGCGATACGCCCAGCGCCGCGGCCAACATCTGCCAGAAACCCAACAGGGCCGAGGCAGCACCGGCGCGATCGCCGAATGGCGAAAGAGCTTGCGCGCTGCAGAGCGGATTGACCATGCCCATGCCCAGCAGGAATACACATGCGCCGACAAGAAATGGCAAAAAGCGCCCGTCGAAAAGCGCGAATAGCAACACCATGCCGCCGCCGACACAGGCCAGCGCGAGACCGATGCAAATCGATCGGTCGAGACCAAGGTGCGGAACAATTCTGGTGGCGATAATGCCAGCACTAAAGACGATCATGACAGTGCCTGCGAAGAACAGGCCGAGTTGCATGGGTGTGAAGTCGAGGCCTTCTATCAAGACACGCGGCAACGCCGAAAACATTGCAAACAGCGCACCTAAGATGAGGCTAACAGTTGCGGCAGGAACCAGGAAACGGCGGTCAGTCGATAGCGACCAGTAATTCTTGGAGATCGTCGAGAAATCGAACTCGGCGCGTGGCGCGTGGTGCGTTTCTCCGAAAGCCGCAAGAAATGCTAAAGCGGCGACGACGGCGAAGATTCCGACGAACACAAAGGCTGAACGCCAGCCAAAAAAATGATCCAGCGCGCCACCGACCAGGGGCGAGAATCCGGGCGCCGCTGCCATCGCAACCATAACAAAGGTGAGCACGCGCGCTAGCTTTTCGCCCTGAAAAAGATCTCTTGCGATAGCTCGCGAAAGGACAGACGTGGCACATGCGCCACCGGCCTGCACAACGCGACCAATCAATAGTGCCGCCAAATCATTGGCTAACGCGCACCATATGCTACCTGCGAAAAATACAGCAAACCCGATCATCACGGGTATGCGCCGGCCGAAACGATCCGACAACGGACCGACAACGAGTTGTCCGACCGCGAACATGGCGAGGAATATGGTGATAGTTGACGTTACCTGAGCGCTGGTGACGCCTACCGCGACGGCGATACTCGGTAGCGAAGGCAACAGAATGTTGGTGGCCAACGTGCCACTCGCAGACAACGCAGCAAGAACGGCGACCTGAAGACCAAGCGGCACGACCCGAGCGAGCAGATGGTTTTCGACGTTGCTGGTCATAAGCCGCTTCGGATCTAGGGATGATGACCATCATATCAATGACCCATTGAATGCGCAACCTGAGCATATTCCGATATGTCACGAGCCGCCGAACGCGCTGACGATGGCAGGCTTCCGCCTTGCGCTGGTAAGCTCAAGTGCACGCCTACAAGCATCGGGCTAGAGAGGATAGGGTCGCTGACCGCTGCCCAGGACCGCTACCCCCCGTAACTCTGCACCAGACTGCCTGCCACCAGCGACCAGCCGTCGACCAGCACGAAGAAGATCAACTTGAACGGCAGCGAGATCGTTGCCGGCGGCAGCATCATCATGCCCATCGACATCAGCACGGACGCGACGACGAGGTCGATGATCAGGAAGGGGAGGAACAGCAGAAAGCCGATCTCGAAGGCACGCTTCAGCTCCGAGATCATGAAGGCGGGGACGAGGATGCGTAAGCCGAGCTCGTCGGGGGTTGCCGGCGGCGGCTCGCCGGAGAGGTCCAGGAACAGCTTGAGGTCCTTCTCGCGCACGTTCTTCTGCATGAAGCCGCGCAGGGGGACGGAGGCGCGCTGAAGCGCGTCCTCGACGCCGAGCTGATTTGCGACGAGCGGACGGATGCCTTCGTCGTAGGATTTTTGCAGGACGGGTCCCATCACGAAGAAGGTGAGGAACATCGCCAGGGCGATGATCACCGAGTTCGGCGGGGCGGTCGCTGTGCCCATCGCGGTGCGCAGCAGCGACAGCACGACCACGATGCGCGTGAACGACGTCATCATGATCAGGATCGACGGTGCGATCGACAGCACCGTCAGCAGCGCGATCAGCTGGATCGCGCGCTCGGTGACGCCGCCACCGCCAGCGCCGCCGCCGCCGAGATTGATGCTGATGTCCTGCGCATGCGCCGGCATCGCGAGCGAAGCCGCGCCGATCAGGACAGAAAGAAGAAAAACTCTACGCGGGAGGGCCGGCAGCCTCACGAAGACGGCTTCGGACGGCCGAGCAACGAGGCCATCTCGTCTTCGAGATTTTCAAAGCTGGTCTTTTCCGGAGCCGGCTTTGCGGCAGGGGCCGGTGGTGCCGGCGGCTCGCTGCGGGCCACACGCGGAGGAGCGGCCGGGGGCTCCGGGGCGACCGGAGGGGCAAGCGTCTCGCCAGCGGGGCGGCGCAGCGCTGCTTCGAGCCGCTGCGCCATCTCGGCGAGATTCTGCTCGGCGCTCGATGGTGCCCCAGGAGCGGGCGCCGGGGGCGGAACGGGCGGACCCTGCGGCACAGGCGGAGGTGGCGCGGTTACGCGCTCGGCGCGCACTTGAGGCGCCTTCGCGGGCTCGCTGTGGCGCGGCGGACGCGGCATCAGTGGGGGTTCGTTGCGCGCAACGCGCGGCGGAATAGGATCGGGACGCAGCTCGCGCTCGGGGCGCGGCGCGATCGGCTCGGAGGTGAAGCCGGCCAGTGGCGGCTCGTTGCGGCGCTCGGCCAGCCCGGGAGCGGGCCGGCGCACTTCGTCGGCGAAGGAGGGGCGCGCGGGCCGCGGTGGCGGCTCGGGCATTTGCGGCTCGGGATGATCGAGCAGCTCGGGCCGCGGTGCTTCGTCGGCCCAGCTGCTGGTATCATGCATCGGCGCAAGACGCGGCGGCTCGGCGGCATTGGAACGCTGCGGGAGCTGGTCGCGGCCGGGTGCTGCGCGCACGATGTTGGGTTCGACGACGATGTCGGTGGGGCCGCCGATCATCAGAAGATGCTCGACATTGTCACGCCGGACCAGCACCAGACGGCGGCGGCCGTCGACCGCGGCGGCATCGATCACGGCGAGCCGGGGCATCCGGCCGCGCTGGGTGTTTGCGCCAAGCCGGCTGGTGGCGAATCGGCGAACCAGCCATGCAGCGACGCCGATCAACGCCAGAACGACGATGAACGCGACGATGAAGGTGATAGGGCTGCCTTGCATACTTGTCCCCGACAAATGGCGGCTTGTCTCGGGCCAGTGGTCAGATGCGCCAACCACCGGCTTACGTTGCCCAAACTGCGATTTCTTAACGTCCCACGGCAAGTTTTGCCGTCCCCAACTCTTAATAACCCATGAATCGCTCGATCCAAAACGACTTCTTGGCCTGTGCATGCCCCGCCAAGCGGTTGGGTTAATGCCGCTTTTGGAGGCGTAGAATCACGGGGCACGCGCAGTGGTGTCCCGCCGGGGGACAACTGCCTGCGACCTCCTTAACCGGCTGTTAACCATACAGGCGGCAAATTCTGCCTAGCTTCGGACCTGGTCCGAGAGGCGGAAGGAGCCGCAACGATGTCCATCAACGATCTTCCGGTGCTATCGGCGCTTCGCACCAAGATGCAATGGCACCAGGAGCGCCAGCGCGTCCTGTCCGAGAACGTCTCCAATTCCGACACGCCCAAATTCCGACCGCGCGACCTGGTCGAGCCGAAGCTGGACAAGAGCGGCGCCGTGACGGGTTCGATGGGTCCCTTGGCGCTCACCCGCACCAGCGGTTCCCACATGGCGCCGTCAGGCGCGGCCTCCGGATTCGACCAGAACAAGAATGCGGGTTTTGAGACCCGCCCCGCGGGCAACGCGGTCAATCTCGAAGAGGAGATGATGAAGGCCGCCAGCAACCAGATGGATTATGCGGCGGCGACCTCGCTCTATTCGAAGAGCCTGCATCTGCTCAAGACCGCGATCGGCAAAGGCTAGAGCTAGAGGAAGCGCATCATGGCGAATGACAGCAGCGACTTTGCCCGTTCGATGGCGATCGCGACCTCCGGTCTGCGGGCGCAGGCCGGGCGCATGCGGGTGATCTCGGAGAATATCGCAAATGCGGATTCGACCTCGCAGACCGCCGGCGGCGATCCTTACCGGCGCAAGGTGCCGACCTTCTCCTCCGCGCTCGACCGTACACTCGACGCGCAGGTCGTCACCCTCGGCAGGATCAAGCCCGACCAGTCCAATTTCCGCACCAAATACGAGCCGAACAATCCGGCGGCGGATGCGACCGGTAACGTCAAATATCCCAACGTGAACTCGGTGGTCGAGATGACCGACATGCGCGACGCGCAGCGGTCGTACGAGGCCAACCTCAACATCATCAGCGCGACGCGCCGGATGATCCAGCGCACCCTCGACATCCTCAAGAGCTGAACAGGACATTTGAATCATGGCAACACCGACAATTGCCGCCAATGCCTATGCAAACCTCGCCCGCGTGCTGGAGAACAGCGGTGCCGGCAAGGGCAGCGAGCCGAGCGGGCAGTCCTTCGCCTCTCTTCTGAAAGACACTGTCGGCAGCGTCCTGGAGTCCGGCCGCAAATCCGATGCGCAGACGGTGGCGATGGCCGCCGGCAAGGCCAACGTGATGGACGTGGTGACGGCGGTCGCAGACACCGACGTCGCCGTGTCCACGCTGGTCTCGGTCCGCGACCGCGTGATCGCGGCCTATGAAGACATCATGAAAATGCCGATCTGATTTTTCTGGTTCGTGTGGTCCTCATCAAGCGGTGGGGATGAGAGTTGAATAAAGGAACTGCGAAATGACCGGACCGGAAACCCTCGACGTCGCGCGTGATGCGATCTGGACGATCGTGATCGTGTCGTCGCCCCTGATGGTGGTCGGCCTCGTGGTCGGCGTCGTCGTGTCGCTGTTCCAAGCGCTGACGCAGATCCAGGAGCAGACGCTGATCTACGTGCCGAAAATCCTGGCCATCTTTGCCACAATGCTGTTGGCCTTGCCATTCATGGCAGACGCACTGCATTCCCACATGCTGCGGATATCGTCGCGAATCATCGGCGGTTGAGGCACTATGCGCCTATCATGCGCATCGACGTCTCGCTGCTGCCGGCGCTTGCCGCCTCCTTCATGCTCGCCTTTGCCCGGGTCGGCGCGATGGTGATGCTGTTGCCGGGCCTGGGCGAGACCAATATCCCGACACGGATCAAATTGTCGATCGCGCTGCTGCTCACGCTGATCATCCTGCCGCTGCATCGCAATGCCTATCAGGTCGACATGGGCTCGATCGCGCCGCTGCTGGTCCTGATGCTGCATGAGATCGTGATCGGCATCGTGCTGGGAGCGACCGCGCGGGTGACGTTGTCGGCGCTGCAGGTTGCCGGTGCCGTGATCGCGCAGCAGATGGGGCTCGGCTTCGTCACTTCGGTCGATCCGACTCAGGGACAGCAGGGCGTGCTGGTCGGCAACTTCCTGACGATACTGGGGGTGACATTGCTGTTCGCCACCGACAGCCATCATCTGGTGATCGCGGCGCTGAACGACAGCTACACGATCTTCGCGCCGGGCGAGACCGTGTCGAGCGGCGATGTCGCCGCACTGGCGACGCGCGCCTTTGCCGCCGCGTTCCGCCTGGGCTTGCAACTTTCCGGACCGTTCCTGGTGTTCGGCCTCGTCTTCAACATCGGGCTCGGCGTGCTGGCGCGGCTGATGCCGCAGATGCAGGTCTATTTCGTCGGCGTGCCGCTGTCGATCTTCGCCGGCTTCCTGGTGCTTGCCGTCGTGCTCACGGCGATGATGGGCACCTTTCTCGACTACTTCATCGGTGTCATGCACCAGATGATGCCTCTCAAGTGACCGGGTGATCGATGGCGGAAGACAACGATCCAGAGAGTCAAACAGAAGACCCGACGCAAAAACGTCTCGAAGAGGCGCTCGAACGCGGTGACGTCGCCAAGAGCCAGGAGATCAACACCTGGTTCATGATCGCGGGCGCCACGCTCGTCGTCTCGAGCTTCTCGGGATCGGTTGGCAGCGGACTGCTGGCGCCGATGCGCAACCTGCTCGCCAATTCCTGGATGATCAAGACCGACGGCAGGGCTCTGCTCGCCCTGATGCAGCAGATCGAAGTCGCGGTGCTGGCGGCGGTGGGCGTGCCGCTACTGATGCTGGTGCTGGCGGCAATTGCCGGCAACGTGCTGCAGCACCGCCTGGTCTGGTCGGCCGAATCCCTCAAGCCCAAGTTCAGCAAGCTGTCGCCTGCCGAAGGCCTCAAGCGCATCTTCGGCAAGCAAGCGGCGGCGAACTTCCTCAAGGGTCTCGGCAAGCTGATCGTGCTCGGCGCGGTCATGACCGTGATCCTGTGGCCGGAGCGGCATCGCATGGAGGCGATGGTCAGGCTCGATCCGGCCTCCCTGCTCGGCGCCTCCACCAGCCTGACCATTCATCTGCTCGCCGCGGTGGTCGCGGCGCTCGCGATCATCGCCATCGGCGACTATTTCTTCCAGTATCGCAGCTGGTTCCAGCGGCAGAAGATGTCGCTCCAGGAGATCAAGGAAGAGTACAAGCAGTCCGAAGGCGACCCGCACATCAAGGGCAAGCTCAGGCAACTGCGCCAGCAGCGCTCCAAGAAGCGCATGATGGCGGCGGTTCCCAAGGCCTCGGTGATCATCACCAACCCGACCCACTATTCGATCGCGTTGTCCTACGAGCGCGGCATGTCGGCGCCGATCTGCGTCGCCAAGGGCGTCGACAACCTCGCTTTCAAGATCCGGGAGATCGCGCGCGAGCACGACATCCCGATCGTCGAGAACGTGCCGCTCGCCCGCGCGCTCTACGCCACCGTCGAGATCGACGAGGAAATCCCGACCGAGCACTACCATGCGGTCGCCGAAGTCATCGGCTACGTCATGCGTCTAAAGAGCGGATTCGGTGCCACCCGGCAATAAAACCCCTGAAAAGTACTGGAAATGGCCGTAATCTGGGAATCAGCGTACCTTTCGCCCCTGCTGCCCTTGCGCCTGCGGGTCCGATTCAGGCAGGGAGGACCCTGCGCGCCCTGTAGCGCGTTGATTCTCTGCCGACAGGCTTGTGCCAGCTTGAGATGACTGCCGAGACCGACCACGACCTCACACGCGAGCCCGTTGCGGCGCACGAGCCGTCGCCGCGCTCGGGCAGCATTGCGCTGGTGCTGCTGGTGGCCGCCGGCCTCGTCGCCGTTGCCGTCGGGTTGATGACGCTCGGGCGCGCGCAGGCCCAGCCCTATATCCTCGGTATCCTCGCCGTGCTGGCGATGGTCGGCCTGTTCAACCTGTTCGCCTTCGCCGCCGGCATCATCCGCTTCGTCGACCGCAATCTCGACGATCCCGTGATGGGGCGCATCGCCGACCACGCCTTCGATGGCCTCGCCGTGACCGACCCGCGCGGCCATGTGGTCTATTCCAATGCGGCCTATCTGACGCTGACCGGCGCCGCCGGGCCACAGGACGTGCGCCCCGTGGAACGCGTTTTCATCGGCAACCCCGACGTCTCCGAAGCGGTGTTCCGCCTGTTGAAAGCCGCGCGCGAAGGCAAGCGGCAGCAGGAAGAGGTGCGCATCTCCGGCCATGACGGCAGCCAGGGCCGCTGGCTGCGCATGCGGGTGCGGCCCCTCGGCACCGGCAAGCGCGAGACGAGATACGCGGTGTGGTCGATCGCCGACATTACCCGCGATCGCGAGCGCCAGGAGGACGTGTTCCAGGAACTCCAGCACGCGATCGAATATCTCGATCACGCGCCCTGCGGTTTCTTCTCGGTCAATCCGGCCGGCGAACTCGCTTACGTCAACGCGACGCTGGCGAATTGGCTCGACTACGACCTCGCCGAGATCGGCTCGGGCGGGCTGAAGCTCACCGACATCGTCTCCGGCGATGGTGCTTCGCTGCTCACCGCGATCGTGGCGGTGCCGGGCGAGGTCAAGACGGAAGTCTTTGATATCGACCTGCGCATGCGCACCGGCAAGACCATGCCGGTGCGGCTCTATCACAAGCTCGCCTTCGGCGCCGACGGCGCGCCGGGGCCGTCGCGCACGCTGGTGATCAGCCGTGCTCGCGACGAGCGCAGCGATCCGGACCGCGCCGCCGAAGTGCGGTTCATGCGCTTCTTCGATCATACCCCGATGGCGATCGCGACGGTAGACCGTGGCGGCAATGTCGTGCGCGCCAATGCGCGCTACGCCAAGCTCGGGCAGGCGCTGGGGCTCGACAGCGCCAGCAAGTCGATCTTCCGCGCGGTCAATTCGCGCGACCGGCATCTCTTGATCGCGGCTATCAACCAGGCCGCGGAGGGCCAGGCCGACGTCGCGCCGGTCGAAGTGGCGCTCGAAGGAACCAAAGAGCGCTGGGGCCAGTTCTTCGTCACGCCGGTGGACGCGGCCGAGAACGACGCGGAAGCCGCCATCGTGCACATGCTCGAGACCACCGAGCGGCGCGCGCTGGAGAACCAGATCAACCAGTCGCAGAAGATGGAGACTGTCGGCCAGCTCGCCGGCGGCATCGCCCACGACTTCAACAACGTGCTCTCCGCCATCATGATGGCGAACGACTTCCTGCTGAACGCGCACAAGCCGACCGACCCGTCGTTCCAGGACATCATGCAGATCAAGCAGAATGCGACGCGGGCAGCCACGCTGGTGCGGCAATTGCTGGCGTTCTCGCGCCGGCAGACGCTGCGGCCGCAGGTGCTCGACCTCGGCGATGCGCTCTCCGATCTCGCCATGCTGCTGCGCCGCCTGATCGGCGAGAAGGTCAAGCACGAGACCATCCACGGCCGCGATCTCTGGCCGGTCAAGGTCGACGTCTCCCAGTTCGAGCAGGTCATCGTCAACCTCGCGGTCAACGCGCGCGACGCCATGCCCGACGGCGGCAAGCTGATCATCCGCACCGCCAACGTCACCACCGAAGAAGCGGCCAGGCTGGCCTACAAAGGCATGCCGGCAGCGGACTACGTGCGGATCGAGGTCGCCGACACCGGTACCGGCATCCCCGCCGATATCCGCGACAAGATCTTCGAGCCGTTTTTCTCGACCAAGGAAGTCGGCAAGGGCACCGGCCTCGGGCTCTCCACCGTCTACGGCATCGTAAAGCAGACCGGTGGCTTCATTTACGTGGACTCCGAGCCGGGGCAGGGCACCTCGTTCCAGATATTCCTGCCGCGCCATCATGCCGAGGCGGAGGTGCAGGTCGAGCAGCAGGCGCCGGTCGTGGGCGCCAGCAATGGTGCCGCGAAGGACGCCGGGTCCGCGGCGGACGCCAAGCCCCGCACCGATCTCACCGGACAAGGCACCATCCTCCTGGTCGAGGACGAGGAGGGTCTGCGCGCGCTCAACGCACGCGGCCTGCGCTCGCGCGGCTACACCGTGGTCGAGGCCGAGAACGGCGTCGAGGCGCTGGAGGTGCTGGAAGAGCAGAGTGGCGGAATCGATCTCGTCGTGTCCGACGTCGTGATGCCGGAGATGGACGGCCCGACGCTGCTCAAGGCGATGCGCGAGAAGAACCCCGACATCAAGTTCATCTTCGTCTCCGGCTACGCGGAAGACGCATTCGAGAAGAGCCTGCCCGAAGGTCAGCAGTTCGACTTCCTGCCCAAGCCGTTCACGCTGAGCCAGCTCGTGGCGGCCGTGAAGGAGACGATGGCGAAGGCGGGGTGAGGGCCTCAACGCAATGACGACGGAAAAGCGGAATTCCCGTCGCAAAAGCCACCGGTAACCCGCGACCGCGGCGCCTTCGCATACCCGGCCAAGCTGCCGCCAAAGATGGGCTTTTGCCACATCCCCGCGACTGAGGGCCGCAGTCACAAGTTCCGATAGTGGCTTCCTTTTTACGGAAGGCCGCCCATCTTAGGGGCACGTCCCCATGCCGGGGATCTGGGAAACCAACATGAATTTCTCGCAACGCTCCCGCAGTCTCTTCAAGACGATTGCCGTCGTGCTGGCGCTTGCGCTGCCGACTGCGCTGGCGATCTCGTCCGCCGACGCGCGCGTCGGTGGCGGCATGTCGTCGGGTTCGCGCGGTTCGCGCACCTATTCGGCCCCGCCGTCAACCACGACCGCGCCAGGCTCGACCTCGCAGTTCAACCGCACCTACACCCAGCCGGGTGCAGGCATGAATTCGGCCGCAGCTGCGCCCGCGCGCGGCGGCCTGTTCGGCCGGGCCGGCGGCTTCATGGGCGGCCTTGCGGCCGGCTTCCTCGGCGCGGGCCTGCTCGGCATGCTGTTCGGCGGTGGCCTGTTCGGCGGCCTCGGCGGCCTGTCGTCGATCATCGGCCTGATCATCCAGATCGTGCTCGTGGTGGTCGTGGTTCGGCTGGCGATGTCCTGGTGGCAGCGCCGCCACAGCCCGCAGGCGGCCTATGCCAATGCTGACGCCAGTGCCGGTCCGGGACCGCAGGCGAACAACCGTAGTGGTCTTGGTGGTGGTCTTGGCGGCGGCTTCGGCTTCGGCGCCAACAACAACGCGCCGCTCGAGATCAAGCCGGACGACTATGAGGCGTTCGAGCGCCTGCTCGGCGACGTCCAGTCCGCCTGGTCCAACGAGGACGTGGCCAAGCTGCACACGCTCGCGACGCCGGAAATGGTCTCCTATTTCGAGCAGGACCTCGGCCAGAACCGCGCACGCAACGTCGTCAACAAGGTCAGCGACGTCACGCTGTTGCAGGGCGACCTCGCGGAATCCTGGCGCGAAGGCGAGACCGATTACGCGACGGTGGCGCTGCGCTTCGCGCTGACTGACAAGACGCTCGACCGCAATACCGGCGCAATTGTCGCCGGCAGCGAGCAGCCGGGCGAGGCCACCGAAGTCTGGACCTTTGCCCGACGGCCGGGCGGCGCCTGGGAACTGTCGGCGATCCAGCAGACCAACTGACCGCAGACGACATGAGAACAAGGCGTCGTGCTTCTTGCACGGCGCCTTTTTCTTTTGGGCGTCTCGCATCGCGGCATCGGAATAAGCGGGCCTGCGTCGGGTTGAAATCTGGCGGCCAACGACACCACAAAATGGAGGACAGGATGATCCGCATTGAGAGATCCGTGACGATTTTAGGCCTCGCGCTCGCTGCGGCCTTGCTTGCGGCGCCATCGGCGCAGGCGCAGTCGGCCGACATGACGTTCTTCGTGACTTCCAACGGTCCTGGCAAAGGCGCCGATCTCGGCGGCCTGGAGGGCGCCGATGCGCAGTGCCAGAAGCTAGCCCAGGCCGGCGGCGCCGGCAGTAAGACCTGGCGCGCTTATCTCTCCACGCAGGCCGCCGACGGCAAGCCGGCCGTCAACGCGCGCGACCGCATCGGCAAGGGACCGTGGCAGAACGCCAAGGGCGTGGAAATCGCCAAGGACGTGGCCGATTTGCACAGCGCCAACAAGATCAGCAAGGAGACAGCGCTGACCGAGAAGGGCGAGATTGTAAACGGCTATGGCGACCAGCCTAACCGGCACGACATTCTCACGGGATCGCAGTCCGACGGCACCGCGTTTGCGGGTCCCGACGACCGCACCTGCAAAAACTGGACGTCGAGTACGCAAGGCGCGGCGATGCTCGGCCACTCCGACATCAACGGCCCTGCGACCAACCCGACGGTCAAATCCTGGAACACCGCACACCCCTCGCGCGGACCCGACGGCGGCTGCTCGCAGGCCGATCTGAAGAGCACCGGCGGCGACGGCCTGCTGTATTGCTTCGCGTCGAATTGAGGCTTCCGTCATTGCGAGGAGCGCAGCGACGAAGCAATCCAGAGTCCCTCCAGGGTGACAGTCTGGATTGCTTCGCTGCGCTCGCAATGACGGAGCGTGTGGTGCCGCCCTTCCGCCCGATCCTGACGGAACCTTGTCGCGCGTGATAGATTGGTCCTGTCGCTTCCACGCTCACGGACCCTTCCATGAAATACGAGCTCTATTATTGGCCCGAGATCCAGGGCCGCGGTGAATATGTGCGGCTCGCGCTCGAGGAGGCTGGCGCGGCTTACATCGACGTGGCGCGTGGCCCACGCGGTACAGCTGCGATGATGAAGATGATGGACGCACACAAGGGCACGCCGCCCTTTGCGCCGCCGTTCCTCAAAGCCGGCAAGCTCGTCATCGGCCAGACCGCGAACATCCTGCTCTATCTCGGCGCCCGCCACGCCCTCGCCCCGAAGTCGGAAGCGGGTCAACTCTGGGTGCATCAGCTCCAGCTGACGATCACCGATTTCGTGGTCGAGATTCACGACACCCATCACCCGCTCGGGCCCTCGCTCTACTACGAAGATCAGAAACCGCCGGCAAAGAAGCGCACCGCCGACTTCTGGGGCGAGCGCGTGCCGAAATATCTCGGCTATTTCGAGCACCTCCTTCAGGACAATGGCGGCGCCTATGTCACCGGCCGCAAGCTGACCTATGTCGATCTCTCGCTGTTCCAGCTCGTCGCGGGACTACGCTATGCGTTTCCGAAGCGGATGAAGGCGTTCGAGACAGATATCCCGGCCCTCGTCGGCATGCACGACCGCGTGTCGGCGCGCCCGAACATCAAGGCTTATCTCGAAAGCGAGCGCCGTATTCCCTTCAACGAGCAGGGCATCTTCCGCCGCTACCGCGAATTGGATGGCTAGAGCGCCTGCGAACGCTTCGGCCGACGTCAGTCGATCGGAGGGAACACTTTTCTGCGATTTACAGAGTGATGCGCGCGCTCACCAGACGCCAGGCAGCAGGCGATAGCGCACGCGCGTCACATAGTCGGCATAGCCCGGCAGGCCCTCGCGCAGCGTGCGCTCCTCGATGCGAATGCGGACCGCAAACAAGACGAGGAACAAGGGCGCCATCAGAAGTCCCCACCATGAGCCCAGAAGCAGCGGCACGCCGGCGAAGAACAGCATCATGCCGCTGTACATGGGATGGCGTACATGGGCATAAGGCCCCGTCGAGATCACGCGCTGCGCGCGCTCGGCTTGCAGCTTCACCACGGGCGCCGCGAACGAGTTCTCGCGGAAAACCCAGAGGATGAACAGCGTCGAAAGCAGGAACAGGGCGAGGCCGAGCATCTGCAGCGCCATCGGCATGTCGGAGGACAGCGTACGCCGGTCAAGCCCCATCGCCGCCAGCCAGACCAGCATCGCGACGACGAAGACGGCCATGAACGCCTTGTCGGCAGCGGGCTGGTCCTTTTGCAGGACCGGCCGCAGGCGTTCGGCGAGCAGTGCGGGGTCGACCCGGTAAAGCCACCAGCCGCAGAGCGGGCCGAGCAGGGCGGAGGTCGCGAGGAACACCCAAGCCGACGGCCAGTGCAGGGTTCCGGCGCACGCGAACAGCAGCGCGCCCATGGCGGCGGTGGTGATCGTGCTCTGCAACAGCAGTCTTGCGATCATGCGCAGGTCTCAGGGTAGCCGCGCACGATATTGGTCCCGCTATCCGGCGAAGATGCGGCCGGACACGCGAAAAGCCCGATCGACCGGATCGGGCATTTCATCTTCGACGCGGCTGATCAGGCGAGCTGATCGATCCGCGTACCCTGACCCGGCGGCAGCGGCGCAGGCGGCGGCGGCTTGTAGGTCGGGTCGTTGTCCTTGGTCTTGGTCTGATCGTCCTGCTGCTTGGTCGTGTCGTAGCTCGGCACCACGATCGCGATCGGCGGCGGCGAAACGGTAGAAACGCTCATCCACAAATCCTCACGTATGGAACAATTGACCCTGCGCCGCGAGACGCGAAATTTCCTTCAAGCCAATCGTTAAAATGCGAGGGATCTGGTGCGGCAAAGGAGGCCGCTTTCGTGCCGCCACAAGCGCTGTTTCCGCGAGAGGACAGACCTCTCCTCGTCATTGCGAGCGCAGCGAAGCAATCCAGTCTGTCTCCGCGGAGGGATTCTGGATTGCTTCGCTACGCTCGCAATGACGGAGTCCGAAATGGGCGGTGTGCTGTCAGACGCACACCGCGCGGGAGCCGCCTATTCGTCCTTGCCGCGCGTGATCGCGATCGACGCATCCGTCTTGGTGCGGGTGCATTCCATGTTGAGACGCCGGTAGCGCATGCTGATCTTGTCGCCGCGCAAGAGCCCCATCCGCTTCAGGCAGCGTGTCGCGCCCGTCGTCGTATCGTCCTTGGTCACGGTGAAGACGATCGCGGCCATCGACCCCACCAGCGCAAAGAACTCCGGCTTGGGCTTGCGATCGCCCTTGGCATAGAGCTCGATCGAATATTTGTCGCCACGGCAAGCCACGGACAATTCCTTGGCCGCGGGATGAGTCAAGTAGACCACATTGGCGGCGCGGAAATTCACCTTGAGGCGATCGACCTGGTTCGCCAGCTCCTTGGCGCTGTCATCGCAGCGGTCCGCGCGGGCGGGCGAGGCGATGGTCACAAGGCCGGTGATGGCGGCGGCGACCAGGATCGCGCCGCGGACGTGTAAGTTCAATGTCATGATGAAAGCCCCTTAGCGGGCGCATTCAACCGTCGTCTCGCGCGTAGCGCAAGGGGTGCACCCAGGGTCTTCACTGGCGTCATGAGGGCCTGGTGTCCGCCGACAGCCGCCGAAAATAGGTCGCCGTGTCGCCGAATCGGGATGCCCCGACCGCACCAGAGCGCCTTCCCTTTGCAGCAAAAAAGCTTAGAACGCTTCTATGAACGGGGCCCATGCGAGGGCTCCAAAACCCCGAGATTCCCGCCCATGAACGCTCCTACCGCCTTTCCCGATCCCGCAAAGCCCGTTCCGCCCTACAAGCACACGCCGCTGTTTCCGCTGGGCAAGGACGAGACGCCCTACAAGAAGGTCTCGTCCGAGGGCGTCAGGGTCGAGAAGGTTTTGGGGAAGGACATGCTGGTGGTGTCCCGCGACGCGCTGCGGGCCCTGTCGGAAGCGGCCTTTGGCGACATCAACCACTATCTGCGACCGGGTCATCTGAAGCAGCTCCGCGCGATCCTGGAGGATGGCGAGGCGAGCCCGAACGACAAGTTCGTCGCGCTGGACTTCCTCAAGAACGCCAACATCGCTGCAGGCGGCGTGCTGCCGATGTGCCAGGACACCGGCACCGCGATCATCATGGGCAAGAAGGGTTGCAACGTCATCACCGATGGTGACGACGAGGCGGCACTGTCGGAAGGCGCGCGCGATGCTTACCTGCGCCGCAATCTGCGCTACTCGCAGGTCGCGCCGCTGTCGATGTACGAGGAGAAGAACACCGCCAACAACATGCCGGCGCAGTGCGAGATCTACGCGGAAGGCGATGACGCCTACAAGTTTATGTTCATGGCGAAGGGCGGTGGCTCCGCCAACAAGAGCTTCCTGTTCCAGGCGACGCCCTCGGTGCTGACCAAGGACCGGCTGCTCGCCTTCCTGAAGGAGAAGGTGTTGACGCTGGGCACCGCGGCGTGCCCGCCCTATCACCTCGCGATCGTCATCGGCGGCACCTCGGCCGAGCTCTGCATGAAGACGGTGAAGCTGGCGTCGGCTCGCTATCTCGACGCGCTGCCGACCCACGGCTCGCCCGACGGCAACGCGTTTCGCGATCTCGAGATGGAGCAGGAAATTCTGAAGATGACGCAGTCGCTCGGCGTCGGCGCGCAGTTCGGTGGAAAATATTTCTGCCACGACGTCCGCGTGATCCGCATGCCGCGTCATGGCGCCTCGCTCCCGATCGGGCTCGGCGTGTCCTGCTCGGCCGATCGCCAGGTGCTCGGCAAGATCACCAGGGAGGGCGTCTATCTCGAGGAGCTCGAGCACAACCCGGCGCAGTATCTGCCTGAGGTCGAGCAGTCGCTCGGCGGCGAGGTCGTCAAGATCGACCTCAACCAGCCGATGAAGGATATCCTTGCCACGTTCTCGAAGTACCCGACCAAGACGCGGGTATCGATGACCGGCACCATGATCGTCGCGCGCGATTCCGCGCATGCCAAGCTGCGCGAGCTTCTCGACAAGGGCGAGCCGCTGCCGGACTATTTCAAGAACCATCCGGTCTATTACGCGGGCCCCGCCAAGACGCCCGAGGGCTATGCCTCCGGTGCGTTCGGCCCGACCACTGCGGGCCGTATGGATTCTTTTGTCGATCAGTTCCAGGCCGCCGGCGGCTCGATGGTGATGGTCGCCAAGGGCAACCGCGCGCCGGCCGTGCGTGAGGCCTGCAAGAAGTATGGCGGCTTCTATCTCGGCTCGATCGGCGGTGCCGCGGCGAATCTTGCCGAGCACTGCATCAAGAAGGTCGAGGTGCTCGAATATCCCGAGCTCGGCATGGAAGCGATTTGGCGCATCGAGGTCGTCGACTTCCCGGCGTTCATCATCATCGACGACAAGGGGAACGACTTCTTCAAGGAGTTGAATCTGGGCTGAGGCCGCGTTCGCCGGACGCTGCGCAGCATGAAATGATGCGCTGCTGATCCGGGGTCCCCATGGCGGGCTGGGTCCCGGCTCTGCGATGCACCGCTTCGCGCTGCGTCGCGTCCGGGACACGAGACTTACTCGCTCAACTACAATTTGTGACCTGGTTGGAGCACAGCCCGCGCCACCAGCCGCGGACGCCGTCCTGGCTCTCGACCAAGCCCCAGAGGCCGCTGCAGGCAAAGATGTGCTTCGGTCCGCCGTCGGTGTCGATCGGACCGCCGAGCTCGCGCTGGGCGGGCATCCATTTCGCATCGACGAAGGGTGCTTGGAACAGGCCGCCCATGCGTGTCGCGCCATTGGCGTAGGACGCGCCGACCTTGTTGGAGGCGACCCAGCCGCGTCCGGCATAGGGCTTTGGCGCGCTGCGCGGATATTTCTTGTCGTCCTCGTAGTCCTTGCCCGGCGGCTTGGCGCCTTCGATCAGAAACCAGCCGTTCTTGAAACCGATGATGCGGAATTCGGTAAGCCAGCCGCCATCCGGCGTGTTCTCGCTGCCGCCGAGCTTGAGCCGGTAGGGCGGCGGAAGCGTGCCGAGCACACGCGCCTTGATCGATGGTTCGGCACGCACGTTGAGGCCATCAGGATCCTTGTCGACGGACCATGCGCCGAAATCGCAGGGCTCGGTACCGTCGGGAAGCGTTGAGCGCCTGGCGGCGAGATCGGCATGCAGCTTTGCGAAGTCGGTGTCGTCGTTGTCAGAATCGGGCCCGCTACGCGGCTTCAATTCGGCTGAGATTGCGCGCGTCGCATCCGGCGTCAGCGCGACCACGAGAGCCTGGCGCGTGGCGAACACGCTTGCAGGTGACTTCGGATCGTTCGACGAGATCGGATAGACGGCGAGGTAGCCCGTCAACCCTTCGGTTCGATAGGCCGTGCCGGCGACATAGCCTGCCGGTAGCATGGCGAGCGCGCTTGCCCGCCACGCCGGTTCGGCGTCGTCCGCGCTAGCCGCTTGTGTCGCGACACACAGGATCGTCGCCGCGATGAGACCGAGCGCGCGCACCGTTGCCGCGCCGCTTAGGCGCGCGTGCCGGTGAACGGGAAGCTGCCCATCGGGCCGATGCCCATCTCACCGCTCATGCTGTCGCCGGAGACGGTTCCGATGAATTCGAGCGTCAAGGGCATCGGATTGGTGATCGAGACCTTCCAGTTGACGGCATCGCCGCTGACGGTGCCATCGAAAATCTCGGCTGTATCGCCTTCCGCGCCCTGCGTCCCCGTGAGCGTGCCGCCGGCAGCCGTCAGGCTCAGCGTCGCCTTGCGCTCGCCCATGGGGGTCGTCAGGGTCAGAGTCCAGTTGCCGTCGACGGCCATTCGCGTCTCCCAAGATCCCGGCGGACCGCGACGATCCGCGGGCCAGTCCCGGCCGAGCGTATAGCGCAACTCGCCGCTCGCGCCTAACGCTCCGTTGGAGGCATTTAGGCGCGGGCGGCGGCGCGTCGTCGGCTGGTGACGATGAGGCGAAGCACGACGTATTGCACGGCGAAGGCGAGGATCTTGGCGCCGCCCGCGACCACCGTGATGTAGAACGCCCACAGCTTCAGATCGCCTGTGGAGGCGACGGCGATCATGCCGGCGCCGATTACGAACATCAGCGCGGCCCAGGCATAACCTGCAGCCGTCACATATTCCGGAACGGTCTCGACGACGATCGGCGGCATGTAGCGCAGCATCCAGCCCCGCTTGAGCATGATGGCGCCGATCGCGAAATGCGCGATCGAGGGCTTTGCGAGCATGAAGCGGGGATCGTTGGTCAGCAGCGTGACCGTGCCGAGCACGACGACGAGCGCGACGCTCGCATAGGTCATGTAATTGAGCTGCTGCCCCTTGACGCGCGCGTAGATCACCTGCGCGATCGCTCCGGCAATCGCCACCGACGTTGCCAGGACGACGTTGTCGGTGATGATGTAGATGACCAGGAAGACGATGGCAGAGAAGAGGTCGGAGGCGAGGCGGGCGAATACGTCCTTCATCGTCGATCCTGTTCAGCGGGAGTTGGACATTGGGCTGGCCGGCGCACCGTACTTGATCTGCCGATATTCGGGATACCATTTTGTGAAATAGATCGCGCTGTTGCGGGCGGCGAAGGCGACCGCAAGGCTCGACCAGAGCGGCAGGCCGGGGACATAGAGCAGCACGAGATTGGCGGCCGCCATCAGCAGCGCAGCCGCGGTCCAAGCGCCCGTGATGACGTAATTGGCATAGAGAAAGCCGGGCATTGCCGCGGTCTCGGCCGGCACGGATTCGACCGCGTATTGCAGCGTGAAGGGACGCCGGACCAGCATCGAGCCGAGCGAGATGACGAAGATGCCGATGTCGACCGACAGCTTGACACCGAGCGTGCCAAGCGCCGGGTCGAACAGCGCGAGGTGGAGGCCGATTGCGGCGAATAGCAGCGCCGAGCCCATAGCCAGGATCTTCAGCGAGCGACCGCGCACGACATCGATCGCCACGGTGGCCAGACAGGTTGCCGAGGCTACGAATACGCTGATCGTGGCAGACGTCATCAGCATCAGGAAAGTGAAGGCGCCGTAGGGCGCGAGGATCAGGAAAATCGCCATGGTTCGCCTCGGTCCGGCTTTATCTTTACGGTGTAAAGATCAATATGTCAGCAGCGAGGCGTGGTCAAGTCAAATCTTTACAGTGTCAAAATGACGTAAGCGACTTCCAAAAATTGGATTGCTGCAACGGCTTGGTCGGCCATCTCATCAATGAAGCCGGCCCAGGACAGGTGCGGCAGCACAGGTAACGCGCAGGCGATCGAGAGGACGAAGGCGAGCAAGATACCGCCGTTGAAGATGGTTTGGCCGCTCCGCCGCGGCCGGATCATCGGGAGCGTGATCCCGGCGCAGATCAGGAACAGGATCAGGACAGCGAGGCGGTCCGCGGTGATCGAGGGCATATGCATGAGAGACCTTATTGGTGACATCAGCGATGTCGAGAGGAGAGCTACCGCGCGCCGACCCAATTGCCGTGAAAACCGTCGGGCACGCGATGGCCGAGCTGCACCAGCGCGACGGGGCCGGCCTCGACATCCTTGGCATTGAACACGGCGAGGTCGCTGCGGTTTTCCCGCGCGCGCCAGACCACCGCCAGCAGCCAGCCGTCGCCTTCCGCCGCATCTTTCGACCGCTCGACGAAGACCGGCTCGGAGATGGTGTCGCCGGCCGGCAGCAGATAATGGCCGAGGCGCGTTCCATTGCCATCGACATGGACGACGCCGGACAGCGCGCCGAACATCGGCAGCTTCGGATTGGCGCAGGCGTACCAGCCGTGACGGCTCTTCAATCCGGCGCGGCGGTCGTCGATGCGCGGGAATTCGCCGGTGAGATCGTCGAGATAGGTCTGCTGGAAGCGGTCGGTCTTCCCGGCAAGATTGAAGGTCCAGCGGCAGTGGCGAGCGAAGGATTTCTCGGGATTGGTGGGCGTGCCGTCGGGATGCGTAAATAGTGGTGCTTCCTCGAACTGCATGACGTCCGCGATGATGCGGTCACCGTCCTCCCAAGCATTCATGACGTGGAAGACGTAGCAGGCTTCAGCACGAAACCAGACGATGTCCTTCGCGCTGCCCTTGCGCTTGATCACGCCGACATAGGCGCCCTTGTCCGGCTCCCAGGCATAGGGCGGCCGCCCGCTGATCGCGCGCTCCATGCTGCCGGTGATGGGCAGGATCGGAAACAGCACGTGGTTCTCGGTAACGATGAAGTCGTGCACCATGCTGGGATAGGGCGCCTCGAATCGTTCGAAGCGCGTCGCCTTGCCGGACGCGTCGATCGAGCCGTAGGAGAGGGCAGGCGTCAGCGGTCCCGCGGCGTTGTAGCCGAAGAACACCAGCTCGCCGGTGAGGGGATCGATCTTCGGGTGCGCGGTGAAGCTGCCGGCGACACGGCCCTGATAATTGTGATAGCCGCGGGTTGCGAGCGTGCCCGGCTCGATCTCGGTCGGCAGATGGGCTTCTTCCAGCGCAAGCAGCTTGCCGGCATGGAAGATGATGTTGGTGTTGGCGACGCCGCCGTCGGTGAGCTCTTGCGGCGCATCCGGCAGCTTGCGGCCGAAGCCCCCGAACAACGCGCGGCCGGCATCGTGCTCGGCCAGCCATTTCGGCGTGCGGATCCAGCGGTTGCGATAACTGGCGCGGCCGTTCTCGAGGTGAAAGGCGTGCAGCATGCCGTCGCCGACGAACCAGTGCGCGCCGGGCGAGTCGAACTGCGGATTGGGGCCGTTACGATAGAGCGTGCCGTTCAGCTCGCGCGGCAATTCACCGATGATTTTCAAGAAGGGCGCGTCGGCCTCGAAGGGAATTGGACCGAGGTTGTGGCGGCGTTCGGCAACGGCGTCCTGCTGCACGGCGTATCCCTTCCTTATCTTTACATCGTAAAGATCAAATAGCCGTACGAGGGGTCTGGTCAAGTGAAATCTTTACACTGTCAATATTGCGTCCTATAGCTGGCCCATGGGCAAGAGTGAGATCAGGACAGAAACCGCGCGCGGTGGGCGCATTTTGAAGAAGGCGAGCGCGCCGGCGCGTTCCGCGCGACGACCGGCGAGCGTCAAGTCCGAGGCGCCCTATCACCACGGCGCGCTGCGCGAGGCGCTGCTCCAGGCCGCCGAACGGGTGCTGGAGCGTGACGGGCTCGCCGGCCTGACATTGCGCGCGGTGGCGCGCGAGGCGGGCGTCTCGCATGCCGCGCCCACCCATCATTTCGGCGACCTCACCGGGCTTCTCAGTGAGCTCGCGGCCGTCGGCTTCCGCCAGTTCAATGCGGCGATGGCGTCGTCCTCTGACACCGCCACCACCCCGCTCGAGCACGCGCTGGCGCGGCCGAAAGCCTATGTTGCCTATGCCCAGGCTCATCCTGGCATGTACGGCATCATGTTCCGCACCGAGCGCCTCGACTATTCCAGGCCGTCGCTGCACGAGGCCGCCGAGGCGTCCTTTGCCGGGCTCGCCAATGCCGTCGGCATGATGCGGCAGGAGCAGATCCGCGGCGACGCGCTGACGCTCAATCAGGGCGCTGCGATCGCGCGCGCCTGGTCGATGGTGCACGGTTTTACGATGCTGCTGCTCGATGGACGGCTGGAGGATATTCTGGGGCGTCTGCCCGAGGGCACGACTCCCGAACGCCTGCTCGAGGCCATGCTGATGTCGCCCGTGACGGGGAAGCCGCCGGGCCCCTGATCGATTGCCGGCGAGCGCCTAGCGCATCGTCGCGAGCTCGACCGCGCGGCCGCGTGCGCCTATGATCTTCACCTCGTCCTTGCCGCAGGTAAAGCTGCGGGCGAACTCGTCCGCGGCCTTGCGCGCGAGCTCATTGGCGTTCGGGTTGGCGATCGCGTCGACATAGGCGACGTGGCAGACGGGGCCGGGTGGCAGCCGGGTCACGATGAGCATGGCCTTGGTGTTCGGCCGCCCCTGCTTGTCGGGATCGGTGCCATCGGCGATGTGCCAGCGCTGGATCATCGCAAACGGCTTGGCCCCAGCGGTGCGCCATTCGACGGTGGTTTCGGACGAGTTGAACGGAGCGAACCAGACTTTAGCCGCCGGTTCCTCGGCCGCGGCCTCGCGATTGCGGCCGACGGAGACGATTTCGCGAAGATCGTCTTCGGCGATCAGGACCACGAGGCCATCCTTGCCCTTGCAGACCCGCGTGGTGCTGCCGTCGAGCTCGCTGGGCTTTCCGATCTGGCGGCAATCCTTCGTGGCCGTCGAGGTATATTGGCTGCCCACGGATCGGGCGTCGGCGCGGTCGAGACCATTGCACATCAGCAACATGGCCAAGAGCAATAAGGCCAAGCCTGCGGTGGTGATTCGGAACATGACGACGCCTTTGATCGAGTGGGAACTCCGTACCATCAGACGTCTTGATTGTGGGCAAGGTTCAAACGGGGTCAACAGACACCTGACAGCGGCGCGGAATCGTTCTAGAAGAGCGGCTTCGCTTGGGCTCTTTCAGCCTCGTTCGCGTCCTCGTTTTTCGTGATCATGCCAGCCACCTCGTCGAACAAACCTTATCGCGTCGGCCGCTCGAAGACCGGGCTCGGCCTCTTCGCCACCAAGCCGATCAAGAAGGGCACCCGGATCATCCGTTATTACGGACCGATCCTGGACTCCCGGATTCCCGAGCACGACGACATCGAGAACAAATACCTGTTCGAGCTCAACGGCCGCTGGACCATCGACGGCTCGGTGCGCAAGAACCTCGCGCGCTATATCAACCATTCGTGCCGGCCCAACGCCGAATCCGACGTGCGGCCGCGCGAGCGCAAGGTTTTCATCCGCGCCATCAGGAACATCGAGCCGGGCGACGAGATCAATTACGACTACGGCACCGATTATTTCAAAGCCTACCTGAAGCCGATCGGCTGCAAGTGCGAATCTTGCGAGAAGAAGCGCAAGAAGCTGCGCGCCGAGGCGCGGGCCGAACGCGCCAAGGTGAAGGCGCGCGCGGAGCGCAAAGCCGAGAAGGCGAGCGTGAAGTTCGCCAAAAAGAAGAAGCTTAATGGTCATGCCGTCGGCAAGGCGAAGGGCCGCGCGCGGGCCTAGCCTGAGTTCGAGCTTCTGGCATAACTGTCATGCCCCGCGAAAGCGGGGCATTCAGTACGCCGCAGCTCCGTATGCGACGACTACCTCTGGAATACTGGGTCGCCCGGTCAAGCCGGGCAACGACAGCGAGTGATGTGGCCTCAGGCAGCCAGCACACTCCCGCTCCTGCGCAATCCCACATATTGCAGTTCGGCAAACACGCCGGTCGCGATCGCCTGCGCCACGACCATGAGCTCGCCGGCAAGGTTCGGCGACACCGCGCCCGAGAGCAGCAGCGCAATGCTGCCGACGGTCCAGGCCGCGTTGCCGACCACGACCAGCAGCACGAGCGGCTTTGCCACGGAGGCGCGTGAGGCGAGCCAGCCGACCAGCGCCGTGTAGGCGATCAGGAACAGGCCGGTCTCGCGCAGCAGCGCTTCGGGTAGGTTGAACAGCGAGGCGAACGCGCTGGCGCCGAACGTGAAACCGAGAGCGGCCACGCCGCTGAAGATCGCGTCGGCAAGAAGCGCGCGGCGAAGGAAGGTGGATGCGTCGATCATCGTGGGTCTCCATGGTTGGGGTGGGCTCGAGGTGAAACTCAGTGCAATCCACGCCACCAGGCGCGGAGCAGGCGGGCGAGGCGGAACGGGCAGAGGCTCCTGCCGACGCTGTGCTCGAAGGCCGTGACCTGCGCGACGACGTAGTCGCCGGTCGAATGCACCAGCGGCTCCGGCATGTTGAGGCTGCGCGCCAGCATCCGGGTTGCGAGCGCCATGGCCCAGGGAACTAGCTGGTCTGTGACGGTCCGGTAGAGCAGCAATGCGATCATGGTCGTCTCCTGTTGCGACCCAAGATGCGCCGGCCCGAGCCCCAATTCGATTACCTCCGACGTAATGGAAGGGCCGAAATCTGCGTGCTAGGTTTTCGACCATGAACGCACATGCATCCACCGCACAGGCCGAACGCAGCCAGCCGGTCCATATCGGCGACCATTTGCGCGAATGGCGGCAGCGCCGCCGCATGAGCCAGCTCGATCTCGCCGGTGAGGCCGAAATCTCGGCGCGGCATTTGAGCTTCGTCGAGACCGGCCGCGCCGCGCCCTCGCGCGACATGGTGCTCAGACTCGCCGAGCGTCTCGACGTGCCACTGCGCGAACGCAACGTGCTGCTGGTCGCCGCCGGCTATGCCCCGGCCTTTCCGCAACGCACGCTGGAGGATCCCGCCTTGAAATCAGCCCGCCAGGCGATCGACCTCGTCCTCAGGGCGCATGAGCCGAATCCGGCGCTGGCCTATGACCGGCACTGGAATCTGGTCTCCGCCAACCGCATGCTGGCGCCGCTGCTCGCCGGCATCCCGCAGCGGCTGCTCGGTCAGCCCTTCAACGTGCTGAGGCTTGCCTTCCATCCCGAGGCGCTGGCGCCGCGCACGGTCAATCTCGCGGAATGGTGCGGACATCTCCTGGAGCGGCTGCACCGGCAATGCGAGGCCACGGCCGATCCCGAGCTGATCAAGCTGTATAACGACTTGAAGAGTTATCCGATCCCGGCGCGCGCGGCGCCGCTGTCGAGCGACAATGTCGCGATCCCCTTCAAGCTGCGCCACGAGGGGGAGATACTAAGTTTCTTCTCCACCACCATGGTATTCGGTACGCCCGTCGACATCACGCTGTCGGAGCTGGCTCTGGAAACCTTCTTCCCGGCCGACGAGCGCACTGCCGAGCGGCTGAAGCAGATGGCGGCTGGCTTGCAGTAGTGCCGTTTACAGGAGGCGGTGGCGCTCGCATAATCCCCGGATGGACACACGCTCGTCCCGGCCATTACGGTCGGCCAATCCGGTCGGCGACCTTTTGCGCGGCTGGCGCATGCGGCGTGCATTGAGCCAGGCGGAGCTGGCGTTCGAGGCCGGCATTTCGATCAAGCATCTGAGCTATGTCGAGACCGGCAAGGCGGCGGCAAGCCGGGAGATCCTCCTGCAGCTCGCGACCGCCCTCGGTTTGTCGCTGCGTGATCGCAATGCGCTGCTGGAGGCCGGGGGTTTCGCGCGACTATACGGCGAGCGCGATCTTTCAGCGCCGGAGCTTGCCGACGCGCGGCGCGCGATCGATCTTCTGCTCCGGCGGCACGAACCGTTTCCCGCGATCGTGACCGATCGGCGCTGGAACGTGATGGAGGCCAACTGCGCCGCGTCGCGGCTGATGACGATGCTGCTTGGGCAAGAACGCATGCAGCGGCCGCTCAATCACATGCGCATGTTCCTCGCGCCGAACGAGCTCACGCCGTTCGTCGAGAATTGGCCCATCGTCGCGACCGCGTTGTTGTCGCGTGCGCGGCAGCTGACGCTCGGGACCCCGCAAGACGTGACGCTTCAGGAGCTTCGCGTTGAAATGTTCATGCCGGCGGATGCCGTGTCCGAGGCCACTCTGATCGCGCTTGCGGCTCAGGAGGCCTGAGCTCGCTCGGCGTCGCGGCGCTCAAAGCTCATGGCTTGCATCACCTCCGCAAACGGACCTTTGAGATCGTTCAGTGTCGCCATGGTCAGGCCCGCGCCGTTGGTGCCGACGCGCGTGGCGGCGCGGATCAGGATCCATTCGCTCTCCGGCGGTCGGAAGAAGTAGAGGCTGATCTCGGGATTGATAAAGGTCCAGTTGCGCATGTCGACGATCTGCGCAACGCCGCTCGAAAAGTCCGCGGCCTGCACCGCTTGGAGCAGTGGTGTGTTCGGTTCGCCCTCGACCAGGGGTGCATCAAGTCGCATCCAGGCGGCGGCCGGGCCGGGCTTCTCCAGCGCGCCCTCGATCAGCCGCACCGACACGTTCTGGAAATACCGGCTCCATTTCTGCGCGAAGGCCGGCGGTGCTGCGCCTGTCTCAGGCGTCTTGTCGATAGTCGCGGGCCTGGCGAAGGGATCGACGGGCGATTCTCCGCTCGGCGCCGTCAAGAGCGCCGTGCAACGGCCGATCTCGGTCTCTCCGTCCATCAGCCGCACCTGGGCGGTCTTGGCCTTGCGGCCGTCGCGCAACAATTCGGTGGTGGTCTGGAAGACGCGCAGGCCCGCCGGTCGCCACAGGTCGAAGGTCAGGCGCCGCACCGCAAAGCCGGATTCGGTGGCGAGACGGTCGATGTCGCGGGTCATCAGGGCGGTGGTGGCGCTTCCCTGCAACATGTCAGGCGACCACGGGCCGCCGGCATGCTCCATAGCCCGGAACTGCTGGCCTTCCGGCTTGAAAATAGCGGTCATCGCGGTTTCCCCTCGTGCTTGATCGTGGCCGCGAGTATCGGGTCGGGTGAGGCCTGTCACAATAACCGCAGAGGTGAAGTCGTGAGTCATGCAGGACCGGTGCCTTGCGCCGCCTCCGGTTCGGTTTATCTTCCGACGAACCCGTACCGTCCGAAGGAGACGTCCGACATGAGCACGTTGAAACCGCTTCAGATCGACGTCGTTTCCGACGTGGTATGCCCCTGGTGCTATATCGGCAAGCACCGGATCGAGAGTGCGCTGGCGCTGGTGCCCGATGTTCCGGTCAAGCTCAATTTCCGTCCCTTCTTCCTCAATCCCTGGGTGCCGTCCGAGGGCATCAGCCGGGAGGAGTATCTCACCAAGAAGTTCGGCTCGGTCGAGGCCTACAAGGGCATTGCGGGACGCGTCGTTGCGGCCGCGGGCGAAGAGGGGCTCGTCTATCGGCCCGAGCTTGTCGCGCGTCAGCCCAACACCACCGACTGCCACCGCCTGATCCTCTGGGCCGAGGCGATCGGCAAGGCGCCCGAGATGAAGCAGCGCCTGATGGAGCTCTACTTCCGCGACGGCGGCGACCTCACCGATTTGAACGTGCTTGTGCAGGCGGCTGCCGATGTCGGCCTCGATGCCGACGACGTGCGCCGGCGCCTCGCCACCGACGAGGACGTCGCGCGCGTATCGGCGGACGCGCAGGAAGCCGCCGAGAAAGGCATCTCCGGCGTGCCGACCTACGTGTTCGCGCAAAAATACGCCGTCTCCGGCGCGCAGGATCCCAACATGCTCGCGCGCGCCATCCGCGAGGTCTCGGCGGAGATCAACGCCCAGGCGGCGGAGTAGGAGCTATCCTATTTACGAAGCAGGCGGACTGCGCGACGCGCCGCCGCGTAGGCGATGCCGTACGCCGCGAGCGCTCCGTGAACCAGCGCCACGATGGGGTCGTTCCGCCGCAACGGTATCAACACGTCGCCGACGGCGAAGCGCCCGCGCCAGATCGGATTGATCATGGGGTGATCGGCGCTCGCCGTGGAATCCGCGCTGGCGATGGCTGGATCGGCGCAGAGGCGGCGGGTGAGCTCGAGCGTGAGCTGCACGCCCGGCGAATATCTTGCAAAGCGCTCGTCGATGCCGAGCTTGAAGAAGAAAGCGCGATCCTGATGTCGCAGCACGATGCCCGCGGCCACCGGCGTCGCGCCGGCGCGAAGGGTGACGATCTCGCATTGCGCGGTTTCCGCCAGCGCGGAAACGGCGCGGCGGATGAAGGTTGCATCGCCCGCGTGCTGGACCAGCGCGGTTCCGCGCTTCCCCTTCCAGCCGCTGGCTTCGAGCTGCAAAAATGTCTCGAGCGCCGGCCCGATCTCGTCGGGGCTGCGCGCGACGTCGAACACGATTGCGCCATGTTCTTCGAGGCGATGCCGTTGGCGGCGTAGCTCCTTGAGCTTTTTGGTGCCGAGCGCGTCGCGCAGCAGCGTCTCACCGTCCTGGGTCGCGTCGAGGCTGGCGCGGATGTAGGAGTTGAGGAGGCGCGGCTTCAGGCCGTCGCGATTCAGAACTTGGCTGAGGGCGGTCATTGCCGTCCCATCGAGCGCGACATCGTTCAGCACGAGCGCATGCGCCCCGGTTGCGCGGGCCTGCTGCAACAGGCGCGCCGCTGCCTCGATCGGGGCATGGCGGTCGATCAGCGGGCTGCACAGCGTACCATAGGGATGCGCGCTCACCAGCGCGGGCAGGGGGATCTTCCATGCCCGCCAGAGCGAGATCACCGGCATCAGCCCGATCAGCCGCGATCCATCGTATGCGGAAAGCGCCGAGGCATCGGTGCGGCCGCGCGCGGTTGCACTGACAGCGAGCTCCCAGCCCGGCAGGTAATATCCGTTCGGCTCGATCGCGCGCTGCGCGAGTGCGCGCCACTGGCCGGGTTCGATCGCGGTGAGCGGGACGCGCGCGCGCGCCGTCGCGGCATGCTTTGCCGATGCCGGATTGATCGCAGCCTGGTGCGCGATATCGACCACGTCCCGTCGTCCCCGTTCAGGAGGCCATGCTTAGCGCAAAGATTGGAAAATACAGTTGGGACACCGCTTCAATTCGAGTGGTAATATTAACGTCTCGTTGAGCATCCGGCCGCGAGCCGGCCGAATGCGCCGACGGACGCCAGAATTGCTCTCGAGCCGGAGGATCATCATGGTCGCCACACCTTTTACGCCGATTGAGTCGCTCCTTGGCGGCGCGTTGATCGGCCTGTCCGCCGTGCTGCTGATGTGGACGACGGGACGGATCGCCGGGGTCAGCGGTATCGCGGCGCGGCTGTTTCCGCCTTACCAGGATCGGCAATTCGCCGGCCGGCTCGCCTTCGTCGCGGGCCTTATCGTCGCGCCCGTTCTGGTGCGCCTTGTCACGGGAGGCCTGCCGGCGCAAACGATCGGCGCCGGAACGCCGCTTCTGATCGTCGCGGGATTGCTCACCGGCTTCGGCGCGGTGTGGGGCAGCGGCTGCACCTCTGGCCACGGCGTCTGTGGCTTGTCGCGGTTGTCGGTGCGATCGCTAGTCGCGACCATGACGTTCATGGCGGCGGGCATGGCGACCGTCTTCGTGATGCGGCACTGGAGCTGACCGCGATGACGATCCTCATTCAGTTCGCGATCGGTGTGGTCTTTGGCCTTGGTCTCATCGTCTCAGGCATGTCGAACCCGGCAAAGGTCCTGAATTTCCTGGACATTGGCGGCATCCCGGCAGGAACGTGGGACGCGAGCCTGGCCTTGGTGATGGCTGGCGCGGTCGCGGTGACCTTCATTGGCTTCAGCCGCGTCTTGAAACTCGCAAGGCCTGTCTTCGCCGACCGCTTCTATGTCCCAACGCGAAACGATATCGATCCGAGAATTATCGCCGGTCCCGCCATCTTCGGTATCGGCTGGGGCCTCGTAGGCTTTTGTCCAGGCCCGGCATTGACCGCGCTCGGATTTGGCTCGGCCTCCGCCTTCATCTTCGTCGTCGCGATGTGTGCCGGCATGGTGCTCGCCCGCTTCATCGCGCAGCTCCCGTCGGCAACGCGTATTGTCACGCCGGGAAAACCGCTCGAGATCTGACATGGACAGGACCGGGCGAGTTATCTCGTCCGGTCCTGCATTTCATGGCTTCATCGACTACCAGCGATCGCCGACACCAACGCCAACACTGACGCCGGGTGCGCGGATGCCGACGCCGCCGCGCGGACCATCGTCCCAGTCGCGATAGGTGCGGCGCTCATAGTAGCGGTCACGCGGCATCGTCGCGTAGGAGTCGCGCACGATCACACGCGAGCCGCCGCGGGTGCGATAGCAATTGCCGGAATCGTCGCAGACCAGCCGCACTTGCTGGACGAGATCGGGGCTGGTGTATTCGCTGGTCGTATAGACGTCGGCGGCCTTCGCGCCGCTCACCGCTGCCAAGGCTCCGACGCCAGCCAGCAACGCAATCGTGAATGTCCTCATCATGTCCTCCTCGAAACTGCCCTCGGCGGTAACAAGAAGGGGAGGCCATGATCGTTCCGGCAAAATTACAGGTTTTTCCCGGAACCGGATCGGACGTCGGCTTGATCCGTTTCCTAGATCGGCTCGTAGCTTTCCGATCCGCAGATATCGTCCGCTTCGGCGCGGCGGCGATCGACCACTTTTCCGCCTGATATGGTCACGATGTAGGTCTGTGGCCCGAGCGGCGATCCGGTCGCCGAGGTGAGCTGGGCGCGGACGCAAGCTGTCCAGCCCGGTCCTCGTACCTCACGATGGGGTGTGGCGACATGCACCTCACGCGGATAGGACGTGCTGAGGAAGACGACTTCGATCTGCTCGCGCACGACGCGTTTGACGTCGGGGGGCGATTCGGGCGGCGGCTGCTCGGCCTCCTTCATGCGCATGAACTCGGGCACCGGTGCGCGGCTGTCGGCAAACCCGCAGGCCCCGAGCGCGAGCGCGCTGGCCAGCAGCGCGGCATGAGCAATAATCCGTAACATCCGTGAAGGTCCCCTGCGGGCCAAAACATAGGCACGAATGCGATCCGACGAAGACCCGGCCGATCAAAATTTGCTGAAGCCAGAATTCCTTGGAGCCAGGATTCTTGGAGCCAAGATTTCCTGAAGCCAAGATTTCCTGAAGCCAAGATTTTCTGAAGCCCTGGAGCCCGCGGCATTGGCTATTCCATAATTGCCGGCTAGTTTGTACCCCAGACGAGGGGGATTGCGCCCATGAGGATTTTGGTCATAGCGGCCGCCGTGCTTGCGCTGGCGGTTGCCTCCGCGCAGGCGCAGATGGGCGGTGGCAGGCGTCAGCCTAACGAGGGCGGCCAGAAGGCGGACAACAAGCCCAAGGTCGACGAGAAGGCCTACAAGGCCGCACTCGAGCGCATTCCCGAGTCCAAGGAGAAGTACGATCCGTGGAGCGGGGCGCGTCCGCCTGAACCTGGCAAGAAGCCGAAATAGGTGAGGCGGGCCTTGGCGACCCGCTCCTGCTATTTGGCCGCTCTCATCACGCTCCTCTTGTTTTCGTCGCGGCCAGGCATCGCCTGGGAGAGCTGGGGTGGCGATCCCGGTGGCTCGCGCTTCTCGCCATTGCGAGAGATCACGCCCGACAATGTCGGCAACCTGGTTCGGGCCTTCGAATTCCACACGGGCGATCTCGCGGCGCGGCCGCCCGGGGTGATGCGGCGAACCAAATTCCAGGCGACGCCGCTGTTCGTCGAGGACAGCCTGGTCTTCTGCTCGCCTTTCAACGAGGTGATCGCGCTCGATCCCGGTACGGGCGCGCAGAAATGGCGCTACGATCCCAGGATCGCGATGAACCAGCGTCCCGCCAACCGCTACGTCTGCCGCGGCGTCACTTACTGGATCGACGATGAGGCGCCTGTAGATGCCGCATGTCGATCGCGTATCTTCATGGGCACCAACGATGTTCGCCTGATCGCGCTCGATGCGAAGACAGGAATCCCCTGTGCCGGCTTCGGCGAGGGCGGTGAGGTCAGGCCCGACATTGGCATGAAGCTGGAGTGGCCCGGCGAATTCCAGATCACCTCGCCGCCGGCGGTCGGCCGCGGGGTCGTCGTGGTCGGCTCCGCGATTGGCGACAACCGCCGCGTCGACGCGCCGAGCGGTGTGGTGCGTGCGTTCGATGCGCGTAGCGGTCAGCCGCGCTGGACGTTCGAGCCGCTCAAGCGCGACGGCATCGAAGCCGGTCACGCCAATGTCTGGGCGCCGATGTCGGTCGACGCGGCGCGCGGACTGGTATTCCTGCCGACGTCCTCGCCGTCGCCGGATTTCTGGGGCGGCAAGCGGCCGGGCAACAACGAGCATGCCAATTCGGTGGTCGCGCTGCGCATCGAGACGGGCGAGCTCGTATGGGCATTCCAAACCGTGCATCACGACGTCTGGGATTACGATCTGCCGGCGCAACCGACGCTCACGCGCATCGACATCGGCGAAGGTCAGCGCGATGTCGTGATCCAGCCGACCAAGCAAGGCTTTGTCTTCGTGCTCGATCGCGACACCGGCAAGCCGGTGTGGGCGGTCGAGGAGCGCAGCGTCCCGCAGGGGGCCGCGGAAGGCGAACGGCTGTCGCCCACGCAGCCATTCCCGACGCATGTGCCGCCTCTGATGTCACAAAAAATCTCGACTGAGGATGCGCTCTCGCTCGTTCCTAGCCTGCGTCGCTCAGCTTGCGAGAAGCAGTTTGCGGAGGCACGCAACGAGGGCCTGTACACGCCACCCTCAACGCAAGGCACGCTGGAGTTTCCCTTCACCGGCGGCGGAGTGAACTGGGGCAGTGCGGCCTTCGATCCCGTCAACCAGGTCCTCTATGCCAACACCAGCCGGGCTGTTCATCTCATCAAGCTGATTCCGCGGGCGGAGGCGGCCGGATTCGATCCTCCGCCCGGTCATGATTTCGGCCAGCAGACGGGTGCGCCGTTTGCGATGTCGCGTGCGGTGGCAATGTCGCCGCTCGGGCTTCTTTGCAACAAGCCGCCCTGGGGCGAGATGGTCGCGGTCGATCTGAAGGCCGGCAAGATCCTCTGGCGTTCGACGGTCGGCACCACCGAGGATCTCGCCCCGCTCGGCGTGCCGCTGCCGTGGGGTGCGCCGCTCGTCAACGGGCTCGCGGTCACGGCAGGCGGGCTCGTCTTCACCGGAGCGATGGACGCCTATTTGCGCGCCTTCGATGCGCGCAGCGGCAGGGAGCTGTGGCAGGGTCGGCTGCCCGTGCCCGGCGTCGCCAATCCCATGACCTATCTCTGGAAGGGCGAGCAGTATGTCGCGATCGGCGCCGGCGGCCACTCCGAGGCAGGCACCTCGATCGGCGACAGCGTCGTTGCGTTTCGCCTGGCACGGCCGGGCGAGGGGCCGTCGCTGTGGTCGCGTACGATCGATCGCCCCGGTGGACGATTTTTTGCGGCATCATCGGCGATCGCGGTCGCGATCGTCGCGCTCGTGGTTGCAAGCCTGCGCTGGCGTCGCCGACGTCGTGTCGCGCGAACATGACGCAGCATCGCGCGCGCGATGCGAATGATCGTTCACATCGTATGCACTACTGTACGAAAGCGAGGCCGATGCGCCTATCGCTACGCCAGACAGGGCGGCATTTGCGCACGAAATTGTCGCGCGCGATTGCGAGCGTGAACGATTGCGGCAATGTGACGAGGGCATCGAGGTCGATTGCGGCGCCGTCCGCCGACATGTTTCGCACCGTGCACGTGATTCCGCTGTTTTCAAAGGTGATCTTTCCACCCTTGAAAACACGGTAACGCTGCGCTGCACGCTTCTCGATCATCCGCGTCAATCCATAATGATCTTTGTGAAGTAGTGCATAGAAATTACGTTGAACTAAACTCAATACTGGCGCTACTTGCACAGCGCTTCAGATTTCGTTTACGACGTCGAAGCGGAAGTCACTCCGCGGATTTTTCCCCAAGCCGTTCCTTTGTGGCGCTACGCGCCGATGGAGATATTGATGAAGACCACGTTTTCGCTTCTGTTCGCCGCAGCGCTCTCGCTCTCGTCCATGCCCGCCCACGCCGCCAAGCTCGATCTCGCGACCATGAGCTGCAAGCAGTTCCTGGAGAGCGGCGACGACACCATCAAGATGGTGCTGACCTGGATGGACGGCTGGTACAAGGGCGACGAAGAGAACGCGATCATCGACACCGACGTATTCGTCGAGAACGCCAAGCAGTTCGGCAGCTATTGCGGAAAAAATCCCAACGTCAGCATTGTCACCGCGGCTGACGAAGTGCTCGGCAAGTAATTTCTGCCGCGTGTCGGCACGACGCGCGATCACAACCGCGCTACCCGTCTCGACATGACGCCATTGAGAGCCGCGGTGCGCTTTGCGCTCACGCGGCTTTCTTCTTTCGGATGATGCTCACCCCGGCAGCATCGCGAACGCACTCGACACCATTGCCACCGGCTTGTTGTCGGTGGCCGAGAGCAGCATGACCCGGCCAAAGCTCATGGTGCGTCCGAGTCGCACCACGCGGGCGTCGGCCAGCACGTCCGACGAGGAGACGGAGCGCATGAAATGCGTGGTCTGGTCGACCGTCGTCATCGGACGATAGCCGCGGTTGGCGGCGAGGTTCGCGATCACCATCGCGGTGTCGGCGAGCGCCATCAGCGCCTGGCCGCAGACCACACCACCGTTGCGGCACAGCCGCTCCGAGAACGGCATGCGCAGGAGCGCTGCCGGCTGCCAGTCCGGCACGTCCGGCGGCGGCAGGTGATCGATGCGCTCGACCGACAGGTTGAGATCCTGGACCCAGGGCGCAAAGACTTCGCCGAGGATGCGTCGGGCCTCACTGATGCCGAACTCGGCTTCTGGCTGCGATGGCATTGCTGTCGTTCCCTCCTGTATTGCCGGATGTTCGGCATTTCGAGCGGACCGGCGCGGCAAAGTCGCCGGTCTGCCGCGGGTCCCGTCGGCTTGAAAATGCCTGACTTCGCCCGGTATGATGCCATGGAGTGGGTATGGGTGGGTGATGTTGCGTAGGTATGTCCTCGTGTTTTGTCTGGCCGGGCTCGGCCTGTTGCTGAACGGGTGCACCAAGTGCGGCCCGATCTGGGACGACTGGCTCCACGCGCCGAAATCGTGCAGATCGGACCGGCTCTAGCGGGCCGAGCGGCCCCTGCGGTTGTGGCAGGGGTGACAAGGCGCGGGCGACCCGCGCCGCCATGGATGATCAAGGAGTCAATGATGAAGCTTTTCCGTATGGCCGCGGTGCTGGCTGTTCTGGCGGGACCGACCGTGCTGGCGGGACCGGCTTATGCGCAAATGCCCAATCTCAATTTGCTGCAGGAGGGGCCTGGCAAGACCCCCGAGGAGAAGGCCGCTGAGGCCGAGCGTGACAGGGCTTACAAGGAAACGCTGAAGAAGATTCCAGACTCCAAGGCGTCCAACGATCCCTGGGGTGGCATGCGCTCCGACCCGCCGAAGCCGTCGGCGGCGCCAAAGGCGTCGGCCGCAACCGGTGCGCCGAAGAAGAAGTCCGGCACGACTGCCAATTGACCTTCCGCCCGAGCGGCGGCGGTTGAATGCCTCCGGCCGGGACTCCTCTTTGATCGGCCTGCTTCCTACATTGCGCGGGAGTGTATCGCGTCGAGGAGAGCAGAACATGGCCGATCGTCCGCGGGATCTCGCCGAGCGGATGGCGCGCCGGCGAAAAATGGGCGGCAAGCCCGGCCCGACGGCCGGCGACGGCTATCTGCGCGAGACCTTCACGCTGCCGCGCGCGGCGGCACGGGAGAGGGCGCAGGCTTTCTTCGCCCGCTACCCCAAGGCCGGCTATATGAGCGCGGTCGAGACCTGGCGCGAGCTGCCCGGCGGCGACATCGAATTCACGATGCGGCGGCTGCCCAGCGCGGATTAGGGCCGGCCCCTATTCGAAGGTTTCGGATGTGATGCGGATCCGGAATACGGGCTCCTTGGCCTCGTCCAGCAGCTCCATATTCCATTCGGAATTTTCCTGGAGCTTGCGGGCGATGCCGGCGGCCATGTCGGCGCAGACGCTTGTCATCTCCTTCCAGGCCAAATCGCGATCGGCAAATTCCGACGCCTGGTCGGCACAGCCGGAATAGCGGCCGTTCCGGATTCGAAAGAAGTAGAGCGGCATGGTTCGCACCGATCGCGCCTGATGGCTCCGTCCCCTCGGCCATAATCGCGGGCAGTCCAATCCCAAACCAGCGGCAGATCAATTCCGGGCGGCTACGGAATAGCCCCATGGACGCGGCTTGCGCCCTGCAAGCCATGCTGCGCTCAAGTCATGGCGGCTGCGGCGCGCAGAGGCGCCATGCCGCCGACGATCTCGGTCCGGCCGTTCAGGCGGTTTTGCGCCCGATCGCCTTCAGCTCCCGATCGATGCGCAGCTGCACCCGTCGGATCGCCAACAGATCGATCTTGGTCTCGGTCCTGCCGGTCTTGATCTGCTCGCCGATCCGGAACTGCCACTGCCAGATGCCGGGAATTGCCGTCTTGGCGACGGTGAACTCGATGCCCCTGTGATTCATGGCCATCTCCCACGATTCACTTCCATCACTGAGAACATGCTGGGCGGCATAATATTCCAAGGGAAAGCCAAATCTGTCGGTAAGCCCCGGATAGCTCACGGCTATCGCGCAAACGCACGCGCTCCGGAACATACCGAAATCGAAATTCGAAAGACGCCGGCCGCCCAGCGTCGGCGCGAGACCTCATGCCCGTGGTTCTCCGGCCAAGAACAGAGTTCCTGGGATGGGTAAGGGCGCCTTCCGGAACGCGGCGGCATGTGCCTTGCTTGGCCGATGCGGTCAAGCAACATGGACGCGTCATGCCGGGCATTCCCCGCCGCTATTCTCATTTCGTGTTCGGAATCATCCAGTCCGGACTGACCTCGCTGATCGCCGCGGGCATCGCCAGCTTTCCCGCAGGGAACGCGCTGGACTTCCTGGCGCACTGGATGGTGTCGTGGCTGATCGCATGGGCGGCGATGCTGCCGATCGTGCTGCTCGCGGCGCCGGCGATCCGCGCCTTCTCGCTGCGGCTGACGCGGGAGGAGGACGGTTCGCAAACCGGCCGGCCGGCAAGAAAATCAGCATGAAAATCGGATGAAAATCGGAATGAAAAAAACCCCGCTTGGGAGAACCAAGCGGGGAGAAGGTTATTGGAGGCTGAGGTGCTGGGCTGCAACACCATAGCCGGATGACCCTAGCCGGCTCAGCTTACGACAGCCTGACAAGGCTCGACGGTGGCAGCAAAAGCCGGAGCGCGGGGGCCGCAGACTGGCCCCGCACCGGTCCCAATTTCGACATCCGTTCGCACAACTCAGGACACAACCGCAGGCGAGATTTCGCGGCGACGGTGCTGCCATGGGGGAAACGTGGCGTGCCGGCAACGGGGTGGCATCATGGACAACGTAGAGCGGTCATTCGCCGCCGCGACGGCGGCTGGCTTCGTCGTGCTGGTGATCGGCATCGGGTTGCTGGTTCTGCTGTAGGCGCTGTTGGAGCGGGAGATGGCTCCGAGGGTGGAAAGGCCCGTGCGCGCCTTTCAAAAACGCGAAAACAACCCCATGCACAGTAGCGTGCCTACAAATTTCCCCGCTCAATCAATGGCTTATTGGTAGTATTTAGATACCACATTTCCTCGGACTCGCCTTCCACGGCCATCCGAATCCCGATTCGCGTGCCGAGTCCCTGAGATCAACGGGCGGCCGCTCCGGCAGCGTCTCCAGCGCGGTCCCAGCGGCCTAATGAACCTTGACCGCGCCCAGCGGCAAACGGAGTTCGGCGGCACGCTCTTCGCGGTCTTTCTTGCGGAACTCGTTTTCCTTGCGCTCGAACTTGCTCAGCTCCTCCCGCGCCGCCTCCAGCAGCGGAGTGCGCCGGGTCGTATCGTGATGCGTGTTGTCCGTCATGACTGAAGTCCCCTCAGTTGAGGTCCCATCCAAGAGTCCATCCAGGAGAAGGCCGCAGACCGCGAAAGGTTCGGTGCCGCAGGATTGCGGAATCCTGACGGCGCACAGCGCATCCGTCTTTGATGCGCTTCAGGCAGCCAAATTCCCAAAAGAACATATTGCGAACCTAGAACAAATAGGGTACATTGTTTTTATCGCCGCGCCGCCTCGCCAATCGTTTGTCCCTCACGCGAATCCTCGTCATAAGGAGCACGACCCGATGTCCACCACTGCCCTGCGTATCGTCGAAGGATCCTCCATGGACAAGAGTAAAGCTCTCGCCGCCGCGCTCTCCCAGATCGAGCGTCAGTTCGGCAAGGGCTCGGTGATGAAGCTCGGCAAGAACGACCGTTCGATGGATGTCGAGGCGGTCTCTTCGGGCTCGTTGGGGCTCGATATCGCGCTCGGGATCGGCGGCCTGCCGAAGGGGCGCGTCGTGGAGATCTACGGGCCGGAATCCTCGGGCAAGACCACGCTGGCGCTGCACACGGTGGCGGAAGGGCAGAAGAAGGGCGGCATCTGCGCCTTCATCGACGCCGAGCACGCGCTCGACCCGGTCTATGCGCGCAAGCTGGGCGTCAATATCGACGAGCTCCTGATCTCCCAGCCGGACACCGGCGAGCAGGCGCTGGAAATCTGCGACACGCTGGTGCGCTCCGGCGCGGTCGACGTGCTGGTGATTGATTCGGTCGCGGCGCTGGTGCCGAAGGCCGAGCTCGAGGGCGAGATGGGCGATGCGCTGCCGGGTCTGCAGGCGCGTCTGATGAGCCAGGCGCTGCGCAAGCTGACGGCGTCCATCAACAAGTCCAATACCATGGTGATCTTCATCAACCAGATCCGCATGAAGATCGGCGTGATGTACGGCTCGCCGGAGACCACCACCGGCGGCAACGCGCTGAAATTCTATGCTTCCGTCCGCCTCGACATCCGCCGCATCGGCGCGATCAAGGAGCGTGACGAAGTGGTCGGCAACACCACGCGCGTCAAGGTCGTCAAGAACAAGCTGGCGCCGCCGTTCAAGCAGGTCGAGTTCGACATCATGTACGGCGAGGGCGTCTCCAAGATGGGCGAGATCCTCGATCTCGGCGTCAAGGCCGGCATCGTCGAAAAATCCGGCGCATGGTTCTCCTACGACAGCCAGCGTCTTGGCCAGGGCCGCGAGAATTCGAAAGCGTTCCTGAAGGCCAACCCCGACATCACCGCCAAGATCGAGACCTCGATCCGCCAGAACTCCGGCCTGATCGCCGAGCAGATTCTCGCCGGCAGCCCCGAGCGTGACGCCGACGGCGAGGAGCCGGCGGACGAGTAAGCTTCAGCAGTAAAGTTTTTCGCGAGGAGCGGGCGCTGAGGACGTTGAGTTGCCGACGTCTTCGGCGCCTGTTTCGTTTGGCGTGGGGGCACCGGGTGGTGCGATGAAGCGTCTGATCTTGACCAGTTCGTCCGGAGGCCAGCTCGCACGATCCGGGTTGGCGGAGCTTGTCATCTCATCCTCGTTTCACTTTGAGTGGGGACCGCTGCCCTCACCCGAGAAGCTCGCAGCCTATTTCGCGGCGCGTTCGGCGAATCTCGGGCCGGGTGATCATTGGTCCGATTGGGGCATCCGCTGGCCCAAGGGTATCAAGGACCGCAAAGACTTGTCCCTGGCAGACTTCTGCGAGCGATATGACGTGGTTGAACTTTGGTTCGACCCAGCTCCCCGGGATCAATTGCAGCTCGTCTGCCTGCTGGACCACCTCAGCTCCTGCTCCTCGCTGGTGCCAAAGCTTCGACTTCGACTTGTGTCATCCGAGCTGACGACAGCACACGGTGAGGATCTCGCTGCGTCCGAGCCGCACATCCATGTCGTGCCTGTTAGGGCCCAGGAGTTCGAGACTGCCCGGTTGGCGTGGTCGGCCTACCGCGCGATGACCCCTGAGGCGTGCGTCGTCCTTCACCAGGATCTCAGTGCATTGCTGATGCTGCGCCCGGCCTTGCTCGATCTCTTGGCAGAACTGCCGTCGCCTTTCACGGGTCTCGGTGCGACCGAGATGCGATTTCTGGAGCTCCTTGCCAGAGGGTTTGCAAACACGAATGCGTTGTTTCACCTGCGCTCGCAACGGCGCACATATGTGTTCGGAGAATTTGAGTTGGGTTCGTTGCTCGAGGGGCTCGCGCTCGGCCCCAAGCCCGTAGTGGCCGGGTTGGGCGACGAACTGCGCACGATCGATCGCGAAAATTTAAGAGCTCGGCACGAGGTCTATCTCCGCAGCCGGTTGTCGTTGACCGAGTTCGGCAGGGCCGTCCTGGCCCATCAGGAAGATTTCAGTCGCCACAATCCGATCGACCGCTGGTGGGGCGGCACGCACCTGACCAATGATCGGCTGTGGCGTTACGGTAATGTTTTGACGAAGCCTTGAGGCCACGGCATGACGCGGCTCATTGTCACGACCGACTCGTCCATCGCCGGCGCTATTCAACAGGCGGGCCTTGCCGACCTCGTGATTGCCATCGAGCGCCGGCTGGTCTGGGGACCGTTGCCAGCCGATGCAGAGCTGGACGCATTCTTTGCGCCGCGTACGACACAGCCCCGCGGGCTTCACTGGCTCGACGATACGCCGTCCTGGCGTCTCGAGGAATCAGGCGTGAAGGATCGAGGACTGATTGAACTGCTCGCGGAATATGACACGGTCGAGTTTTGGCGAGGGCCGGAGCCAAATGCGCAATTGATCCTGCTCTGGCTGCTCGATCATTGGGGCCGCCAACACGATGCAAATCCCGACTTTGTCGTGCGCTCCCTGTTCTTGGGTGTCAGGGATGTCGACCCACCGCGAAGCGAACTCTACCCGCCGGCTGTTGCGATCACACCTCGTCAACTCAAATCGGCCAAGCGTGCATGGCGGGCCTATCGCGCGCCGACCCCGCAAAGTTGGAGGGATCTCTTCAAGACCAATTTGAGCTGGCTGCCACAACTCGCCCCTCACGTGAGGGCTCTGCTCAACGAACTTCCGCGTCCCGCCTCAGGCCTTGGAGCCACGGAAGCGCGGATACTCCAGCTCATCGCGCGAGGCGGCATGCAGCCTTTCGATGTCTTTCCGGGCCATCAGAAGTGCAACGGGCTGGATGTGTATGGTTATTGGGAAGTTGGAGCGCTGCTTGACGGCCTTGCGCGGTGCGAGAGGCCGGCCGTGTCGGGACTGGATCAAGGTCCGTTTTCGCTAGAGATGCACAACGATTCAAGTCAGTTCGATCGGTGCGAGCGGTCGCAATTGACGCTGACCGAGTTCGGAAAGGCGGTGTTGGGAGGCGACCAGGATTTTCGCCGGCACAACCGGATTGATCGCTGGTGGGGCGGCACTCACCTGACCAACGAGCGACTCTGGCGGTGGGACCCCGAGACCCGCTCGTTGGTTGCGCCCTAAATGCGTGTTCCGTGCCGGAGGGTGGGTTAGCGAAGTGTAGCCCACCTCTTCCATTTCGCCAGAGACAGAAGTGGTGGGTTACGCCGGCGACTGCGCTTCGCGCAGCCGGTGGCTAACCCACCCTACAAAACGGTTACTCCGCCGCCTCCGCGTAATCGCTCACCGGCGGGCAGGAGCACACCAGGTTGCGGTCGCCATAGACGTTGTCGACGCGCCCGACCGGGCTCCAGTATTTGTCGGTGCGCGAGGTGCCCGCGGGGAAGCAGCCCTCGGCGCGGGTGTAGGCGCGCTTCCAGTCGTCATCCGCGATGTCGTGCACGGTGTGCGGGGCGTGGCGGAGCGGCGACGCCTCGATCTTGAAGCGGCCGGCCTCGACCTCGGCGATTTCCTTCCGGATCGCGATCATGGCATCGCAGAAACGGTCGAGCTCCGCCCTGGATTCCGACTCGGTCGGCTCGATCATCAGCGTGCCCGGCACCGGAAAACTCATGGTGGGCGCATGGAAGCCGTAATCGATCAGGCGCTTGGCGATGTCGTCGACGGTGACGCCTGAGGTCGTCTTCAGCGCGCGGGGATCGACGATACACTCGTGCGCGACGCGGCCCTTTTCGTTCTTGTAGAGCACCGGGAAGTGCGCATCGAGCCTTGCTGCGACGTAGTTGGCGTTGAGGATCGCGATCTCGGTGGCGCGCTTGAGGCCTTCGCCGCCCATCATCAGAATGTAGATGTAGGAGATGGTGAGGATCGAAGCCGAGCCGAACGGCGCGGCCGAGACCGGCCCCACGGGCGCTTTCCCATCCGTCGCGGGATGACCGGGCAAGAACGGCTTAAGGTGCGCCTTGACGCCGATCGGGCCCATGCCCGGGCCGCCGCCGCCATGCGGGATGCAGAAGGTCTTGTGCAGGTTGAGATGGCTGACATCGGCGCCGTAATCGCCGGGCCTGCTAAGGCCGACCTGCGCGTTGAGGTTGGCGCCGTCGAGATAAACCTGCCCGCCATGGCCATGCACGATGTCGCAGATCTCGCGGATGTGCTCCTCGAACACGCCATGGGTCGAGGGATAGGTGATCATGACGGCGGCGAGGTCGTTCGAATGCTTCTCGGCCTTGGCGCGGAGATCATTGACGTCGACGTCGCCGTTCTTCTCGCAGGCGACCACCACGACGTCCATGCCGACCATCGCGGCCGAGGCCGGGTTGGTGCCGTGGGCGGAGGAGGGGATCAGGCAGATCTTGCGATGCGTCTCGCCACGCGCCGCGTGATAGCCGCGGATGGCCAGAAGCCCGGCATATTCTCCTTGCGCGCCCGAGTTCGGCTGCAGCGAGATCGCGTCATAGCCGGTGATGTCGCACAGCCACTTCTCCAGGCGCGCGAACAGCGCGTGATAGCCGCGTGCCTGCTCGCGCGGGGCGAACGGATGCAGCGAGCCGAACTCGGGCCAGGTCAGCGGCATCACCTCGGTGGTCGCGTTCAGCTTCATGGTGCACGAGCCGAGCGGGATCATCGCGCGGTCGAGCGCGAGGTCGCGATCGCTGAGCTTGCGCATGTAGCGCAGCATCTCGGTTTCCGAGCGATGCGCGTGGAACACGGGGTGAGTGAGGAAAGAGGTCGCGCGCTTGAGCGTCTCCGGCAGCGCCTCGCGCGTGGTGGCGTCGATCTCGGCATAGGCAAGCTGGCCGCCGAAGGCGCGCCAGACCGCTTCGACCGTCGCGGGCGTGGTGGTCTCGTCGAGCGCGATGCGCAGAGCGCTCTCACCAATACCGAGATTGATCTTCTCGGCAGAGGCGCGCGCGACGATCTCGGCGCGTTTGCCACCTGCATCCACGCTGAGCGTGTCGAAGAAACTGTCGGACTGCAGCGCAAAGCCGAGCTTGCGCAGGCCGGCAGCCAGCACCGCCGTGCGGCGATGCACATTGCGCGCGATCTGCGAAAGGCCTTCGGGGCCGTGATAGACCGCATACATCGAGGCGATCACGGCGAGCAGCACCTGCGCGGTGCAGATGTTGGAGGTCGCCTTCTCGCGGCGGATGTGCTGCTCGCGGGTCTGCAGCGCGAGGCGATAGGCCGGCATTCCGCGCGAATCCACGGAGAGGCCGACGATGCGGCCGGGCAGCGAACGCTTCAGCGCATCGCGCACCGCCATATAGGCTGCGTGCGGCCCGCCATACCCCATCGGCACGCCAAAACGTTGCGCCGAGCCGATGGCGATGTCCGCGCCGAGCTCGCCGGGCGAGGCGAGCAGTGTCAGCGCCAGCAGATCGGCGGCAATGATCGCGAGTGCGCCCTTGGCCTTCAGGCTGGCGATCGCGGGCCTGAGGTCGCGCACAGCGCCTGACGAGCCCGGGTATTGCAGCAGCGCGCCAAGCACGTCCGTCTTGTCGAGATCGGTGAGGGGGTCGCCGACGACCAGGGTCCAGCCCAGCGGCTCCGCGCGGGTGCGCATCACGGCGAGCGTCTGCGGATGCACGTCCTTGTCGACGAAGAAGGCCTTTGCTTCGACCCGCGAGTGCCGCTCGGCGAGTGCCATCGCTTCGGCGGCCGCGGTGGCTTCGTCGAGCAGCGAGGCGTTGGCGACGTCGAGCCCGGTGAGGTCACAGATCATGGTCTGGAAGTTGAGCAGCGCCTCCAGCCGGCCCTGGCTGATCTCGGGCTGGTAGGGCGTGTAGGCCGTGTACCAGGCCGGGCTCTCCAAGATGTTGCGCTGGATCACCGCGGGCAGGATCGTGCCAGAATAGCCCTGGCCAATCAACGAGGTGAAGACCTGGTTCTGGGCGGCGAGTTCGGCCATATGCGCGATCGCCTCGGTCTCGCTCAAGGGCTTGCCGAGATCGAGTGGAGCAGTCTGCCGGATCGAAGCCGGCAGCGTCTGCGCCATCAGCGCGTCGACGCTGTTTGCGCCGACGGCCTCGAGCATCGCGGTGACGTCGCGCGTGGAGGGGCCGATGTGGCGGCGAACGAAGCTCGTGGTATCGCCGTTGGATTTGCGGTGCGCGGTCATCATGGGTCCTCGCTAGGAGTTGCTGTCATCGCCCGCGAAGGCGGGCGATCCAGTACGCCGCGGCCTCTCGGCTCTAGCCGAAGCGGCTGCGTTTACTGGATGCCCCGCCTTCGCGGGGCATGACAGTGAGTATGGGGAGACGGCTCGGCTCATATCTTCACGCCGTGTGGGCCTTGTACGCCGCTTCATCCATGAGGCCGCCGAGCTCGCTCTTGTCGGCCATCTTGATCTTGAAGAACCACGCATTGCCCTGCGCGTCCGAGTTCACCAGCGCCGGCTCGCTCGCGAGCTCGGGGTTGGTCTCGAGCACCTCACCGCTAACAGGCGCGTAGACGTCCGATGCGGCCTTGACCGATTCCACGACAGCGGCGGCTTCCGCCTTCTTCAGCACGCGGCCGAGCTTGGGCAATTCGACGAACACGACGTCGCCGAGCTGCGATTGCGCGTAGTCGGTGATCCCGACGGTGGCGACATCGCCGTCGATCGCGAGCCATTCGTGGTCGGAGGTGTAGAGCGTCGTGGTCATTTTCTCGGTCCTCAGCGTTTGTAGGTGTTTTTCACGAAGGGCATGGCGGCGATTTGCACGGCCAGGCGTTGGCCGCGCACCTCGGCGAAGAGTTTTGTGTCGATCGCGCTCGATGCGGTGGGCACATAGCCCATCGCGACCGGCGCATTCAGGCTCGGGCCGAAACCGCCCGAGGTGACCTTTCCGATCGGCTCGGCGGAGGTCGCATCCGCAAACAGCAGCGCGCCTTCGCGCACCGGCGCGCGGCCCTCGGTGCGCAGGCCGACGCGGCGGCGGGATGCGCCATGGTCGAAATGGGCGAGAATCTTTGCCGCGCCGGGGAAGCCCCCGCCACGCGCGCCGCCGGTGCGGCGGCTCTTCTGCACCGACCATTCCAGTGCCGCCTCGACCGGCGTGGTCGCGGTGTCGATGTCGTGGCCGTAAAGACAAAGCCCGGCCTCGAGCCGCAGGCTGTCACGGGCGCCGAGCCCGATCGGCATGACGTCAGGATTGTCCAGCAGGGCCTTGGCGAGCCGTTCGGCATCGCCGGCAGGAACCGAAATCTCGAAGCCGTCCTCGCCGGTATAGCCGGAGCGCGAGACGAAGCAGTCGAGGCCGGCAACCTTGTGCGGGCCGGAATCCATGAATTTCATGGCGGGCGCCTCTGCACATAATTTCGCCAGCGCCGATTCCCCCTTCGGCCCCTGCAGCGCGATCAGCGCGCGGTCAGCCAGCTGCTCGATGACGCAATCGTCCGAGAGATTCGCGCGCAGATGCGCCTCGTCCTCGGCCTTGCAGGCGGCGTTGACGACCAGGAAGAGGTGATCGCCGAAATTGGCGACCATCAGATCATCCAGAATCCCGCCCTCGGCATTGGTGAACTGGGCGTAGCGCTGCCGGCCAGGCGCGATCGCCATGATATCCTGCGGCACCAGCCGTTCCAGCGCGCGGGCGGCGTCCTCGACCTTGCCGGATTTCGGCCGGAGCGCGATCTGGCCCATGTGGGAGACGTCGAACAGGCCGGCTGCGTTGCGGGTATGAAGGTGCTCCTTCAGGACTCCGGCCGGATATTGCACGGGCATGTCATAGCCCGCGAACGGCACCATCTTGCCGCCGAGCGAGACATGCAGGTTGTAAAGGGGGGTGCGTTTCAGGGAGTCTTTGTCGTCACGCGCAAGCATCGGGGGGCCCTCGGCGGTTCCCCGGGAACGATTTCCCGTGGACACCAGTCGAAGCCCCATCTGTCGCTGTGCCTGAGAGTATTATCCCGTCGGCGGACGCTGTCCGGACCTAAACCCGTCGGCGCCTCTTTCCAGATGCTGTCAAAGCCACGCGGTCCTTTTGCCTGAGAGTTTCCGGGGCGGTTGCTCCTTCGGCGCCGGCACCAGTGCCGGTCTCTCCCGACGTGGCCGTACGATACAGATGGGTAAAGACCACAGGCCGGCCAAGCCTGTCAACGCGGCATCGGCGGCTTTCCAACGGGATTACGCGACTGCGGCAACGCCTTGATCTCTCTGCACAGTTTCTGGACAGCGAAGCTGGCCTTGTCTAAAAGCGCATTGGCCCGCAGATATCAGCCCAAACTTGCGGTTTGGGTGGCTGGAAGGCGGGTGCAAGCACACCCGATTGGATGAACATGAGCGGCGTCAACGAGATCAGGTCGACCTTTCTGAACTTCTTTGCCGAGAACGGCCACGAGATCGTGTCGTCCTCGCCATTGGTGCCGCGCAACGATCCGACGTTGATGTTCACCAATGCCGGCATGGTGCAGTTCAAGAACGTCTTCACCGGCGTCGAGAAGCGGCCCTATCAGCGCGCCACCACCTCGCAGAAATGCGTGCGCGCCGGCGGCAAGCACAATGACCTCGACAATGTCGGCTACACCGCGCGCCATCTCACCTTCTTCGAGATGCTCGGCAACTTCTCCTTCGGCGACTATTTCAAGGAGCGCGCGATCGAGCTGGCCTGGACGCTGATCACGAAGGAATTCGGGCTCAAGAAAGACAAGCTGCTCGTCACGGTCTACCACACCGACGACGAGGCGGCCGGGCTGTGGAAGAAGATCGCGGGCTTCTCCGAGGACCGCATCATCCGCATCCCGACCTCGGACAATTTCTGGGCGATGGGCGACACCGGCCCGTGCGGGCCGTGCTCGGAGATCTTCATCGATCGCGGCGAGCACATCTGGGGCGGGCCTCCGGGCTCGCCTGAGGAGGATGGCGATCGCTTCCTCGAATTCTGGAATCTCGTCTTCATGCAGTACGAGCAGGTGACGAAGGAGGAGCGCGTGGCGCTGCCGCGTCCCTCGATCGACACCGGCATGGGACTGGAGCGCATGGCCTGCATCATGCAGGGCGTCGACAGCGTGTTCGAGACCGACCTGTTCCGTCATTTGATCGACGCAACGGCGTCGGCTCTGGGAAGCGGACCGGACGAGAAGACCGTGGCCTCGTTCCGCGTCATCGCCGACCATCTGCGTTCGTCGGCCTTCCTCGTCGCCGACGGCGTGCTGCCCTCGAACGAGGGCCGCGGTTATGTGCTGCGCCGGATCATGCGCCGCGCGATGCGCCATGCGCAGCTGCTCGGTGCGCAAGAGCCGCTGATGCATCGGCTGGTCTGGGCGCTGGTGCGCGAGATGGGCCAGGCCTATCCGGATTTGATGCGCGCGGAAAATTTGATCGAGGAAACGCTGCGGCTGGAAGAAACCCGCTTCCGCAAGACGCTGACGCGCGGCCTCGCCATTCTCGACGAGAAGAGCGCGTCCTTGAAGAAGGGCGACATGTTCGACGGCGACGTCGCCTTCACGCTGTACGACACTTACGGCTTCCCGCTCGATTTGACGCAGGACGCGCTGAAGTCGCGCGGCATCAGCGTCGACCAGGCTTCCTTCACCGACGCGATGGAGCGTCAGAAGGCCAAGGCGCGCGAGTCCTGGAAGGGGTCGGGCGAAGCGGCTTCCGAATCGATCTGGTTCCCGCTGCGTGAGAAGCTGGGCGCAACCGAATTCCTGGGTTACGAGACCGAGAGCGCTGAAGGCGTGGTGACTGCGCTGGTCAAGGACGGCAAGGAAGCCACGAGCCTCAAGGCCGGCGAGACGGGCGCGATCGTGCTGAACCAGACGCCGTTCTACGCGGAGTCCGGCGGCCAGGTCGGCGACACCGGCGTATTGACCGGCGAGGGCGGCATCAAATTCCGCGTCACCGACACCCAGAAGAAGCTCGGTGATTTCTTCGTTCACGTCGGCACATTGGAGAGCGGCGAGCTGAAGCTCGGCACCGCGCTGCAGCTCGAAGTGGATCACGGCAGGCGCTTTTCGATCCGCGCGCATCATTCGGCGACCCATCTCATCCACGAGGCGCTGCGCCAGGTGCTCGGCGACCACATCGCCCAGCGCGGCTCGATGGTCGCGCCGGATCGGCTGCGTTTCGACTTCGTGCATCCGAAGCCGATCACGGCGGAAGAGCTCGCGCGCGTCGAGGACATCGCCAACGAGGTGGTGCTGGAGAATGACGAAGTCTCGACCCGCGTCATGGGCGTGGACGAGGCCCGTGAGGCCGGCGCACGCGCCCTGTTCGGCGAGAAATATGGCGACGAGGTTCGCGTCGTCTCGATGGGCCGGACCGCGCGCGAGCGCGGCGCCAACGCACTCGGCTGGTCGGTCGAACTTTGCGGCGGCACGCATGTCAGGCGGACCGGCGACATCGGGCTGATCACGCTGACGGGCGAGAGCGCGGTCGCCTCCGGCGTGCGCCGCATCGAGGCTTTAACCGGCAACTACGCGCGAAAACACGCCAACGACACCATGGCGCTGGCGAAGACCGCGGCCCACGAGCTGCGCACCTCGATCGACGACGTCCCGGCGCGCATTGCCGCTCTGATGGAGGAGCGCAAGAAGCTCGAGCGCGAACTCTCCGACGCCCGCAAGAAGCTGGCGATGGGCGGCGGTGCAGCTTCGAGCAACGGCGCGGCCTCAGGTGTGCGCGAAGTCGGCGACGTCAAGCTGATGGCGCGCGCGGTCGAGGGCATCGAGATGAAGGATCTCAAGAGCCTTGCCGACGACGGCAAGAAGCAGATCGGCTCCGGCGTCGTCGCTATCGTCGGCGTCACCGAGGATGGCAAGGCCGGCGTCGTGGTCGGCGTCACCGCGGACCTCACTTCGCGTTTCAATGCGGTCAATCTGGTGAAGGTCGCCTCCGAAGCGCTCGGCGGCAAGGGCGGCGGCGGGCGGCCCGACATGGCGCAGGCCGGCGGCCCTGATGGCGCGAATGCGGCCGCGGCGCTCACGGCGATCGAAAAAGCCATGGCTGAACAAAAATCGGCCGGCGCGTAGGCAGGTGCGCCCCGTTCCGCGAGGAATTGGGCTTCGCGATCCCAATCTGAGGGATCGCCTCTACGAATTGCTGGAGCATGATCCGCTGGCCTACTCGGTCGGGTCGCGCTTCATCCAGCTGATCATCGGCGTCATCGTGCTCGATGTCGCCGCGATGATCCTTGCCTCGGTGCCGGAGCTGGACGCGCAATTCGGCGCGCTGTTTTCGGCGATCACCATCCTGTCCGTGATCGTGTTCGCGCTGGAATATGCGGCGCGGCTGTGGACGGTGGCGGGCCATACCCAGCGCCCGGCGTCCGCGCTGTCCGACCGGCTCAGCTATGTCTTCTCCGCACTCGGCATCATCGATCTGCTCGCGTTCCTGCCGGCTGCGGTCGTGCTCGCTACGGGCCGGCATGCGACGCTGGCAGCGCTCGGCGTGCTGCCGTTCTTCAAGCTGGTGCGCTACTCGCCGGCGATGCGCTCGCTGCTCGCGGCCGTGCACGCGGAGCGGCGGGCGCTGATCGGCTGCATCGTCATCCTGATCGGCGCGGTTCTGACGTTTGCCTCGCTGCTCTATGCCATCGAGCGCGACGTGCAGCCGGACAAGCTCGGCACCATTCCGCAGGCGATGTGGTGGGCGATCGTGACGCTCGGCACCGTCGGTTACGGCGACGTCGTGCCGGTGACGGCGCTCGGAAAGTTCATCTCCGTCTTCACCATCATCAGTGGATTTGCCATGATCGCGCTGCCGGTCGCGATCATCTCGACGGCCTTTGCGGAAGAGGTGAAGCGGCGGGACTTTGTCGTCACCTGGGGCATGCTGGCGCGGGTGCCGCTGTTCTCGCATCTCAGCGCATCCGAGATCGCCGACATCATGCGGCTGCTGCGGGCGCGCACGATCGAGCAGGGCGAGATCCTGGTGCGGCGGGGCGATGCGGCTTCGTCGATGTATTTCATCACCGCCGGCGAGGTCGAGATCGCGCTGCCGAACCAGCAGGTGCGGCTCGCGGATGGCACCTTCTTCGGCGAGATCGCGCTGCTGCACAAGACAAAACGCAGCGGCACGGTGACGGCGACACGCAAGACCCGGCTGCTGGTGCTCGACGCCCAGGATTTTCACGCCTTGATCGAACGCATGCCGACGCTCGCCGCGCACGTCCACAAGACGGCGAAGGCGCGACTGGAGGGCAGCGGCGACCTTGCAGTGGCGGAGCTGGCGCAGGCGGAGCGCGAAGACACCGACCGCTGAGGGCTCAGCCCTTCTTCAGGAAGACGTAGTCGGCTGAATAGGGCGCGCTCTTGAAGTCGCCGGCCTTGTCGCACGCGCCGTCGAGCTTGCCGCCATGGGTGTTGATGCGCTGAACCGTGGTAACGGGCGTGAGGACGCCGCTGCCGCGGTGGGCGGTCACTTCCAGCTTCAGCCAGGGAATGTCGGCGGCAGTGGTACCCGGCGCATTGCCGGCGGCCTTGGCGGCCACGGCGCTGCCGTCGGCATGCTCCCAGTTCGGTCCGGCATAGTGCCGGCCGATCGTCTTGCCCTCGGCGAGCAGGGTGGCGATCGGTTCACGAAAAGCCCAGGCGAGCTTGCCGTCGGTGCCGGCCTTGCATTCATAGACCTGCGCGCCCTCGGCGTGGACGCTGAGCACGATGCTCTCGCCGAGCGCGGCGATGGCGTCGGGAAGCGGGTCGGCGGCCACAGCCGGTCCAGCGAGCAGCAACAGGCAGGGGACGGCAAGCTTGATCGACATGGTCGCATCTCCGCGCAAAGGTCCAAATAAGCGAACGGGCCGCGCTTGCGACGCGGCCCGTGATGATGTCCGGCCCAGTCGGGCGAAATTGCGGACGGCTTACGCTGCCAGCGCCTTCCCGAGGTTCTCGGCGACCTTGTCGAGGAAGCCGGTGGTCGAGAGCCAGCGCTGGTCGGCGCCGACCAGGAGCGCGAGGTCCTTGGTCATGTAGCCTTCCTCGACAGTGTCGACGCAGACCTTCTCCAGGGTGTTGGCGAACTTGGCGAGCTCGGCATTGTTGTCGAGCTTGGCGCGGTGCGACAGGCCGCGGGTCCAGGCGAAGATCGACGCGATCGAGTTGGTCGAGGTCTCCTTGCCCTTCTGGTGCTCGCGATAGTGGCGGGTCACAGTGCCGTGGGCGGCTTCGGCTTCCACCGTCTTGCCGTCGGGAGTGAGGAGGACCGAGGTCATCAGGCCGAGCGAGCCGTAGCCCTGCGCCACCGTGTCGGACTGCACGTCGCCGTCGTAGTTCTTACAGGCCCAGACATAGCCGCCGGACCATTTCAGCGCCGAAGCGACCATGTCATCGATCAGGCGGTGCTCGTAGGTCAAGCCCTTGGCGTCGAACTCCTTCTTGAACTCGCGCTCGTAGATGTCCTGGAAGATGTCCTTGAAGCGGCCGTCATAGACCTTCATGATCGTGTTCTTGGTCGAGAGATAGACCGGGTAGTTGCGCAGCAGGCCGTAGTTCAACGAAGCGCGGGCGAAGTCGATGATGGAGTCGTCGAGATTGTACATCTGCATCGCGACGCCGGCGCCCGGGGTCTTGAACACTTCCTTCTCGATGACGGTGCCGTCCTCGCCGACGAACTTCATCGTCAGCGTACCCTTGCCCGGGAACTTGATGTCGGTGGCGCGATACTGGTCGCCATAGGCGTGGCGGCCGATGATGATCGGCTTGGTCCAGCCGGGAACCAGGCGCGGCACGTTCTTGCAGATGATCGGCTCGCGGAAGATCACGCCGCCGAGGATGTTGCGGATGGTGCCGTTCGGCGACTTCCACATCTGCTTGAGGTTAAACTCCTTCACCCGGGCTTCGTCCGGGGTGATGGTGGCGCACTTGACGCCGACGCCGACCTTCTTGATCGCCTCGGCGGCGTCGATCGTGACCTGATCGTTGGTGTGGTCGCGGTACTCCATTCCCAGGTCGAAATATTGCAGCTCGACATCGAGGAACGGGTTGATCAGCTTGTCCTTGATGTACTGCCAGATGATCCGGGTCATCTCGTCGCCATCGAGTTCGACGACGGGGTTGGACACCTTGATTTTTGCCATGATCGGGGAAGCCTCTTGGGAACGGCGCTTGTGGCGCGCCACGGGAATATCCGCCGCCTCTTAGCACCGGGACGCCGCCGGCGAAAGCCAAGGGATTATGCACTTTTAGCTCATCCAGCCTCCGCAGATGGGGGGCGGGAGCAGCCCTGCCGCGGGGACCGGGCTGAGGTATCAGGCGAGATTCAAAAGTCGAATCCAACCCGTTATTTCCCTTGAGAATTTTGTCAGGACAGGCAAACGACAGGCGAACGGGCAGCCGGCCCAAGACCGAAGTCAAGACCAGGTCAGGACCGGCCTTGAATCAGTTCATGAAGAGCGCCTGTCCAAGACCTTGAGAACCAGTGTGAAAGCGAAGCGAGATGTCCGGGACTGACAAGAGCAAGGCGGGCCTTTCCCTCGACGGTCCCATCGTGATCCTGGTCGAGCCGCAGCTGGGCGAAAACATCGGCATGGCCGCGCGCGCCATGGGCAATTTCGCGCTGAGCCGATTGCGCATCGTCAACCCTCGCGACGGCTGGCCCAACATCGCCGCCCAGCGCGCCGCCGCCGGGGCCGACTATATTCTGGACAAGGTCGAATTGTTTGACACGGTCGGTGAGGCCGTCGCCGACCTCGACCTGCTGTTCGCCACCACCGCGCGTCCCCACGACCAGGCCAAGCCGGTGGTGGGACCGGAAGCCGCAGCTAGCGAGATTTCCGGGCACGCCGCCGCCGGCGGCAAGGCCGGTATCCTGTTCGGCCGGGAGCGCTGGGGCCTGACCAATGAGGAGGTCGGGCTCGCCAACCGCATCATTACCTTCCCGGTCAATCCGGGCTTTGCCTCGCTCAACCTCGCCCAAGCGGTGCTGCTGGTCGGCTACGAATGGTTCAAGCGGGCGACCTCCGGCGAGCTGCCGCACGCCATGCCGGAGCGCTCCGAGCGCGCCTCGCAGCACCAGATGCAGGCCTTCTTCGACAATTTGATCCGCGAGCTCGACCGGGTGGAATTTTTGCGCCCGGCCGAGAAGCGCGACACCATGCTGGTGAACCTGCGCAACATCTTCACCCGGATGGAGCCGACCAAACAGGACATGCACACCCTCCATGGGGTGGTGATGGCGATCGCGGAAGGGCGCAAGGGCCCGGCCAAAGGCGGCGTGCTCGACGGCGAGCAGGCAACGCGGCTGCGTGCGCTTCTGGCCGAGCACGGTCAGGGCGGCGGCGTCCCTGACAGCGGCTCCACCGTGCGCGGCCTCGCCCGTCTGCTCCGCCGCAACCCAACCGATGCCGAGCGGCTGCTGTGGCAGGCCCTTACACGCGACCGCCGCTTCGCAGGCCAGTTCAAGCGCCAGACTCCTGTGGGGCGGCATATCCCGGACTTCGTCTCGTTCCCGCACCGGATCGCGATCGAACTGGTGAACACGGGCGAGAACGAGACGATCGTCGCGGATCGCGCGTCGCGGCGGGCGTGGCTCGAGGCGCGCGATTATCGCGTGATCGAGATGCGGGCTGCGGACGTGGAGCGGGATCTCGAGGCGGAGCTGGTACGGTTGCAGGGGATGATCGAGGAGAGCGTGTAGATTTCGTCGGGAAGCAGAGCGAATGGTCTCTGTCGCTCACCTTGGCCGATCAGGGCCGGTTCAGCGCTGGAAGACCACCTTGCCGCCGACCAGGGTCAGGTCCACCTTGATGTCCTTGATCTGCTCCTCCGGCACGGCCGCGTAGTCAGCAGAGAGCACCACGATGTCCGCCAGCTTTCCGGGCTCAATGGTCCCTTTGCGCGCTTCATCGAACGTATAACGCGAAGCCGCGCTGCTGTAGAGCCGGAGGGCCTGCTCGCGCGTGATGGTTTCTGCCGAGCCGTAGACGTTTCCGTTGGGGTCCTTCCTGGTGACCATGATGTACATGTTGAGGAAGGGGTTGATCGGGTTGACCGGAAAATCCGTCCCGGCGCCGAGGCTGTTGAGCCCCATTTTTTCGATCAACGTCCTAGTCGGCACGGCGCGGTCGGCGGTTGCTTTCCCGAGAAATCGTTCGACGGTCGCTCCCTTATCCCACATGAAAACGTTCTGGAAATCTATGCGGACTCCCAGTCTTTGCGCACGCTCCATCTGTTCTGGCCGGATCAGGCTGGCGTGGATGAGGACGAAGCGACGGTCGCGGATCGATTTTTCTTTATCCGCTGCCTCGAAGGCATCGAGCACCTGGTCAATACCCAGATCGCCCACCACGTGGACACCGACACGCCAGTCATAACGGTTGCAGACGGAGATGAGTTGCTTCAGCCGCTCGGGAGTCTGCTGCGTGATGCCGTGATAGTTGTCGTGTGAATCGGGATACACGTCACGCATGAGCGCTGTCTTCAGCGTCATGCCGCCGTCGTAAAAGATCTTGATGCCCGCGAACTTGAGCCAATCGTCGCCGAAGCCTGATGAGGCCCCATTGCCTGACATGATCGCTTCCCATGCCGTCACATCGGCTGGGGGCTCCGGTCGAAACATCACGCCGGTGCGCAAAGTGGCTTTCCCGGCTGCGACAAGCTTCTGCAGCGTGCGGACATCGCGCGGCTCTGTTGCGCCTTCGATCACACTGGTGATGCCGAAGCTGTTCAGCACACCTTCGGCGATGGTGAATTGCCGCATTTCGTCGTCTTCTGTCCAGGGTGGTACGGCCTTCTCGACCCGATCGATCGCCGTCTCCACGAGCACGCCGGTCAATTCACCGGCTGCGTCGCGTTCAAACTTTCCACCACTCGGATCCGAGGTGGTCTTGTCGACACCGACCACTTGTAGAGCCATGGTGTTCGCCATCGAGAAATGCCCGACGGTGCGAAGATAGACCGGGTTGTTCGGAGCAACGCTATCGATCTCCTGCCTCGTGAGATAGCGCTTCTCGGCCAATTGCGAGGGCGGGTGCCACGCGCCACCTACAATCCACTCACCCGGCTTCTTCTTGGTGACGAACGATTTGATGGCCTCGAGCGCGTCCGCAACGGTCTTGGCTCGGCCCAGGGTTACGACATAGTCGCCCAGACCAGCGGCCTTGAAGTGAGCGTGTGTATCGATCAATCCGGGGATGACGGTCTTGCCAGACACATCGAGCACGCGGGTCCGGGCGCCTGCAAGCGCCTTGATCGAAGCACTGGTTCCGGTCGCGATGATCTTTCCATCCGCGACGGCGACTGCCTCCGTGACGGTCGATCGGTCGTCTAAGGTCAGAACCTTGCCATTAACGAGGACCAGGTCAGGCGCATTAAGCTCCGGCTGCTGTGCCTCGGCATTTGCGACGCCAGCGATGAACATGCCCGTAGCAAGGATTGCAAATGCCTTTAACTTGCGGACCATCGCGTACCCTCTTGGATCTTTTTTGCTTGGCGACAACTGCAAGAGTATCTTTGATTAAACGTGGGTTCAACGCTTCTCGAGGCTTGGCAGCGTCGCACGGTGGCCAAAGTGGAGTGCTCCCGTGGTTAGCTGGAAAGCTGGCCCTCCTGGTACCGGGCACCCATGTCCCCTCTACGAAGGACGTCCGAGCTGCACTTCGCGCTGGACCGCAATCCATGTCGCTCGCGCCACCGCCAGCAATCTCCCGGCTTCATCGTGAAGCGCAGCTTCGGCCGCGCGTTTGCGGCCGTCGCGGCCGATGGGCCAGGCCGTGATGATGCAGCGTTCTCCCGGGCGCGGGCGGGCTTCGATCCGTGCTGACATTCGCCCCAGCAGCAGCGGTGCCTTGTCGAAGCCGCCGCTCTGTGGATCGCAATTGCAGGCAAAACCGGTGGGGCAGTCGAGCGCCGACCAGAGGAATTCCGGCGCGACGAGGCCGTCGTCGGCGGCGAGATTCTGATCCGGCGTCCAGCTCGCCGCGAGAACGGCGTTGTGACCACGGAGCGAGCCGGCAAAAATGCGCAAGCCGTCGCCTTTCGCCCTTGCCGGACCGCAGAAGAAACATGTCGGCAATGGATGCTCGTGCGGCTTCACCGGGGTCAGCAGTTCGGCGGCGCAGGCTTCCTCGAAGCTGGCTGTCTCCAGCCGCTTGAGCTCGACGCTTGCCGGCTGCCCGGTCGCGACGATCTTGTCGCCGTCGCGAAGCTCCCATGTGCCGTCGTCGGTTGCGGCCGCATCGAGCGGTGTGTCCAGCGGCGGCGGTGCGCGCAGCGTTATCTCCGCGGCGCCGGGAATGTGGCGGGCGAGCCGGCCGCAGACATAGCCGCCGTTGCCGGAGTTGGGAGGACCGCAAAAGCGCTTGTCGATGATAATCTGTGTCATCGGTTTGTTCTCTCTTCCCGGTGTACTTTACCTGATCTTGAGGACAATTCGCCCCTGAACCGTTCGGTTGGCCACGGCACGCATGGCGTCGCTGGCATCCTCCAAAGGGAGGACGCGATCGATGTGCGGGCGGATTTTTCCGCCGGCCAGCAGTTGCATCAGCGTGGCGTTCATACGGGCGGCTTCAGCTGAGAATTTCTCCGCCCAGACGCCGACGAAGACGCCGAGGATGGAATAGTTCTTCAGCAGCGGGAGGTTCATCGGGAGCTGTGGAATTTCGCCGCTGGTGAAGCCGATCGGCATCAGCCGTCCGCCCCACTTCATCGACCGGGCCATCTGCTCGAATATCGCGCCGCCGACATTGTCGAAGCCGATATCGATCCCTTCGCCACCGGTGATCGCCTTGATCCGGTCGCGCAGATTCTCTGTGCGATAGTTGATGACCTCGCTGGCACCGTAGGCGCGCACCAGGTTCGCCTTGTCATCGGAGCCGATACCGGCGACGACGCGCAGGCCCAGGTGGCGGCCAAGGTCGACCGCGGCAAGGCCGACTCCGCCGGCGGCGCCGGTGACGTACAGCGTTTCGCCGCGCTGCGCCCTGGCCCGCTCGACCAGCGCATAATAGGCCGTGCCGTAATTGTGCAGGACCGTCGCCGCTGCCTCGAACGCGACGCCATCCGGCAGTCGCACGGTTTTCGATTCCTTCGCTATCATCCGTTCGGCGTAGCCGCCGGTCCAGGCGCTGCACGCCACGCGGTCACCAGGCGCGAATCCCGTGACCTTGTCGCCGACGGCGACGACGACACCGGATGCTTCCGTGCCGGGCACGAAGGGCGTCGGCGGCCGCATCTGATAGAGACCCGAGACCACCAACTGGTCCATGAAACTGACGGAGGCCGCATGGACGTCGATCAGGATCTCCTCGCGGGCCGGCTTCGGCTCGTCGATATCGCCGAGGCGCAAATCGGCGGGGCCAGTGAATGAGCTGCATAGAATTGCTCTCATCGTGTCGATCCAACGGATTGTCTGCATTCGGCAGGTTTGCGTAACGGCGTCGCATATCCCGCGACAAGCTTGACGAAATCTGCCTGTCGCGCTGCACCGGTCTTTTCAAACAGGCGCCGGACATGCGTCTTGATCGTCGTATTGGCGACGCCGAGTGCCGCCGCCACTTCGGGAACGCCGCCGAGTTCGACGATCGCGAGCATCACACGCAACTCGGTCGGCGTCAGTTTGAATGCCTTGCCGATCACTTCGGAACGAGACGGTAGCATCAGCGCCGCCCTGCGGACGAACAGCGCTGCGACGGCGCTGTAGGCGACACCCCCACGTCGGCGTGCGCCGGAAGTCAACGGCAGAGCATGGGCGACGTGGCGCTTCCCATCCCGCCCGATCATCGGCACCGCGATCCCGTCGGCGCCGAGGAACGCGTTTTCCTTCCCGGCGGCGGCGAAGAAATGCTGCAGGGTCCGGTTGATCGTCGGATCGCAAGCCGCGAGGTGCCCGCGGATTTCGTGCAGGATGTCGCGCGCTTCGATCATGTCCTGCCCGGCAGTATTGGCGTGAATGAGACGCGCCTCCGCGTCAACGAGACAAAGACCGACGTCAAGCCCATCGAGCGTATCGGCAAACGTGGCGGCCTCCGCCGACATCCGGGGAATAGCTGATATTGTATTCATTGCGACGCTCCAGCGGGCCGAGGCGGCTGGCGATCTTCCCGCCGACGACCGAAAAGACGGGGCAGCAGCATGGGAACGCGCCGGCGATAATCCTGGTAGGTCGCGCCGAACTCGGCGATCAGGTCGCGCTCCTCGAACTGAAGCGCGGCCAGGATGTAGGCGGTGTTTGCGAGCGCAAACAGGAGGTGGCCAACAGTCATCTCGGGCGTGGCCCAGAACGCGAGCAGAAAGCCGAGCATGATGGGATGGCGCACGATCTTGTAGAGCAGCGGCGTCCTGAACGATTGACCTGGTATCGCGCTCCCGCGGAACGCGACGAAGGCCTGGCGGAGGCCGAACAGATCGAAATGATCGATCATGTGGGTCGAGGCGAACGCGATCAGCCAGCCAAGCCAATGCACGCCGATCAGCAACCAGGCCGCTATTCCGCTCGCTTGCCAGACCGGCGTCGGGATCGGACGCCACTGCCAGAACAGCAGCAACAAGATCAGGCTGGAGAGCAGCACATAGGTGCTGCGCTGGCAGGCGAGGGGAAGGAATTTGGCCGACCATCGCTTAAAGGCCGGGCGCGCCATGACGCTGTGCTGGATCGCAAACAGGCTCATCAGCAGCAGGTTGACGACGATGGCGAAGCTCAGGTCCGTGGGGTTGCCGACATCGATCGACATGTCGATCGACTTGGGCACGACATAATTGCCGACGAAACCGAGCGCATAGAGAAATGAGACCGTGAAGATGACGTAGCTCACGATCGCGTAGAGCAAGATCAGGAAGCGCGAGATCATGTTTTTTCCTATTGTGCCTGATGCAGCCGTGCCGCATGCAGGAGCCTGAATTGCTCGCTGGCGAGCAGGCTCGATCTGCCCCGACTGCTATTGCTGGACCGTCCCCTGTGCGTCCCCCGGGGCGCCGCAAGGGGAGGGAGGACTTTCATGACGGCTTTCTCGCTGGGGACATTCGGGTTCCCTGAGGTCCACGCCGACGGCCGCCCGATCAAGTTGGCCTTGCGCAAGGGCCTGGCGCTGCTGGTCTATCTCGCGGAGGCCAAGGGTGCTGTGGCCCGGGACGTCCTGGCCACGCTGCTGTGGCCCGAGGCCGAGCGCGAGACCGGGCTTGCGCGATTGCGGCGGCTGCTTCACCGCATCGAGCTGACGCTCGGCCAGCAAGTGTTCGAGACCGATCGGACCAGTCTGCGATGGTCTCCGGCAGCCGCGCTGCAGGTCGATGCACATCTGTTCGAGAGCGCCTGCGATCGCGGTAACTTTGACGAGGCCAGCCAGATTTATCGGGGAGATTTCCTCGCAGGCTTCTCGCCAGAGGATTGTCCGGAATTCGACGACTGGGCGTTCTTCCGCCGCGAGGCGCTGCGGGGACGGCTGATGCACGCGCTGGAGCGTCTGGTGCAGGACAAGACCGCTGCCGGCGACTACTTTTCCGCGGCCACGCATGCGACCCGTCTGGCCGAGCTCGATCCTTTGAGCGAGGTCTATGGCCGGCATCTGATCCGCAGCCTGCTGCTGGCGGGCGACCGCAGCGCGGCAGAGCGGCACCATGCGGCACTGACGCGGCGGCTGCGTGACGAGCTTGGTGTTACGCCGGAAGCCGAGACCGCGGCGTTGATGAGTCCTGTGGCGGCACACTCCGTACCAGCGACGCGCTACGTCAAGGGCGCCGGTGTGCATCTGGCGTATCAGACCTATGGCAGCGGTCCGCTCGACATCCTGGTCATGCCCGGCTTCGTATCGCATGTGGAACGCGCCTGGGAGCATCCGGCGAGCCGAACCTTTCTGGCCTCACTGACGAAGCTGGGGCGTCTGATCGTGTTCGATCGTCGCGGGATCGGGTTGTCCGACCGGGTTGGGTCGGCGCCTGATATCGACGTCACCGCGGAGGATATCGGCACCGTGCTGCGCGCCGCGGATGCGCGCCGCGTCGTGCTGTTCGGCGCATCCGAGTGCGGACCGGCCTGCATCAAATTCGCCGTCGACGAGCCGCGTCTCGTGGCCGGACTCATCCTGTTCGGTGCATTGGCCAAGGGCTGCTGGTCGCAGGATTATCTGCACGCGTTGCGCGCCAGCCAGTACGACGCCTGGAGCAAGCACCTCATCGCACAATGGGGAGGTCCGGTGGGGATTGAGACCTTCGCACCCAGCCTTGCCGGCGATCCCCAGGCCCGCGCCTGGTGGGCGGGGCTATTGCGCGCGGCCTCCAGTCCCGGCGGCATCTCGGCCGTGCTCGAGGCGTTTCGCGACGCCGACGTGCGGCAGCTTTTGCCGCAAATTGCCATGCCGACACTGGTGCTGCATCGTCGTGACGACAAGGCCGTACGGATCGCGGCCGGCCGCGATGTGGCGAGCCGGATCAAAGGTGCGCAATTCGTCGAGCTCGACGGCAACGATCACTGGTTCTTCGCGGGTGATCAGAGGCCGGTGCTCGATGCGATCAGGGGATTTACGGAAGGATTGCCGAGGCGATGAGGCGAGGCACGTAAATCCGAGCCTCGGTCATTGGCACGTTTCGTGCCTGCCAAAGTGGCACAAAAAAGCGTCGCGTCTATCCGCTGCCTCGAGGAAATGAGCCGGCGCGACATAGTCTTAGCCAAGGAGACCCTGACATGAAACGCGAAGACCTCACCGAGAAGCTGCTCGACATCAAGCGCGAGAAGGGCTGGAGCTGGAAATATATCTGCGAAAAGATCGGCGGCTATTCCGAGGTGCTGATAACAGGCGCGATCCTCGGCCAGATGAAACTGACGAAGCCGCAGGCGGCCAACGCCGGCGAACTGTTCGGCCTGTCGAAGGCGGAGACCGCCATGCTGAACGAGGTGCCGATGCGCGGCACCGGCACGCCGATGCCGCCGACCGACCCGCTGATCTACCGCTTCTACGAGATGGTGATGGTCAACGGCCCGGCCTGGAAGGCGCTGATCGAGGAGGAGTTCGGCGACGGCATCATGTCGGCGATCGACTTCGACATGGCGATCGAGCGCGTGGCGAATCCGAAGGGCGACCGTGTCAAGTTCACGATGAGCGGCAAATTCCTGCCGTACAAATATTACGGCGCCAGCGCCAACGTGCCGGAATATGGGTTCAAGGAGGGATAGCTGGTTGGCATTCCGGGGGCGCATCTTGGACGTGCCCCGGAATGACGCTTCGCCTTATTTCCCGGCCTTCACCTCGGCCGCCGCCACCGCGATCAGCTCGTTCATTTTGGCCCGAATCGCCTGTTCGGTGATGGCGACGTTCTTGGCGGCGAAGTCGGCCATGACCTTCCGCAGGACGTCGGCGTCACCGGCTTCCTCGAAATCGGCCGCGACCACCTCCTTGGCATAGGCCGTGGCGGCATCGCCGGTAATGCCGAGCTTTTCGGCCGCCCACAGACCGAGCAGCCGGTTGCGGCGGGCTTCCGCCTTGAATTTCTGCTCCTCGTCGAGGGCAAACTTCTTCTCGAAGCCTTCCTCGCGCTTGTCCAACGTGCTCATGCCTTTTCCAATTCCCTGCTGACTGGACCCGGCTGGCCCTCGTTGCGAGAGCCCCGGTGCATGCCTAGATAGGGGGCAGGAATCGGCAAAACAACGAGCCGTTAAGCCGCAGGCAAGGCGGTATAAGTTTGATGCCGGACGGCCGGATCGATTGTGCTGGGACAGCCAATCGGATAGGTTGCCTCAGGCTGGGTTCCCGTTCTGTTTTCCAGGGGTTCCGGGCCGTTCACGGCAGCTCCGCTGTGGGTCGTAGTCTCGTCAACCGGAGCACACCAAATACATGGATTTCAACAAAACACGGTACATCCCCATGAGCCGTCGGCGTCGCATTTATGAAGGCAAGGCAAAGGTTCTTTACGAAGGCCCGGAGCCCGGTACCCTGATCCAGCACTTCAAGGATGACGCCACCGCGTTCAATGCGAAAAAGCATCAGGTGATCGAGGGCAAGGGCGTCCTCAACAACCGGATCTCGGAGTACCTGTTTCAGCACCTCAACGACATCGGGGTGCCGACCCATTTCATCCGCCGCCTCAATATGCGCGAGCAGTTGATTCGCGAAGTCGAGATCGTGCCGCTGGAAGTGGTGGTGCGGAACGTTGCCGCCGGCTCGCTGTCGCAGCGCCTCGGCATCGAGGAGGGCACGCAGCTGCCTCGCTCGATCATCGAGTTCTACTACAAGAACGACCAGCTCAACGATCCCATGGTGTCGGAAGAGCACATCACCGCTTTCGGTTGGGCGACGCCGCAGGAGATCGACGACATCATGGCGCTCGCCATTCGTGTCAACGACTTCCTGACCGGCCTCTTCCTCGGCATCGGCATCCGCCTCGTCGACTTCAAGATGGAGTGCGGCCGGCTGTTCGAGAACGAGATGATGCGGATCATCGTCGCCGACGAGATCTCGCCGGATAGCTGCCGCCTGTGGGACATCAAGTCGAACGAGAAGCTCGACAAGGACCGTTTCCGCAGGGATCTCGGTGGGCTGCTCGAGGCCTATACCGAAGTCGCCAAGCGTCTCGGCATTCTCATGGAGAACGAGCGTCCGGCGGGCTCCGGCCCGGTGCTGGTGAAGAGCTAAGAGGAATCTGACGTGAAGGCACGTGTTACCGTGACGTTGAAAACGGGCATCCTCGATCCGCAGGGCAAGGCGATCGAGGGTGCGTTGAAGTCGCTCGGCGTCGACGGCGTCGCCAGCGTCCGGCAGGGCAAGGTGTTCGACATCGAGCTCGCGGGCGCCGACAAGGCGAAGGCGGAGGCGGCGTTGAAGGATGCCGCCGACAAGCTGCTGGCGAATACCGTGATCGAGAACTACCGGGTCGAGCTGATCGGGTGAACGGGATGGCTCACAGCCATCCGACCCGACGAAAACGCCAATACAGCGCGCCGCACGCCGTCAGCATCACGCCGAGCAGCGTGTAATAGCCGTACTCCCAGTCCAGCTCCGGCATGTGCTTGAAGTTCATGCCGTAGATGCCGGCAAGCGCGGTCGGGATCGCGATGATCGCGAGCCAGGAGGCAAGTTTCTTGGAGACCGCCGTCTCCTGGGCCTGGCCGACCAGCAGGCTCGCTTCGAAGGCGAAGGCCAGCACCTCGCGCATGGAATCGATCCGCTCCTGGATGTTGCGGACGTGGTCGGTGACGTCGCGGAACAGCGGCTGCATCGTCGCGCGCACCATCGCAAGCTCGTCGTGCTCCAGACGGCGGCAGACCTCCACCAGCGGCCCGATCGCGGTCCTGAGCCGCAAGAGGTCGCGGCGCAGCATATAGAGCCGCTCGATCTGCGCCTTGCTGATCGCCTTGGAGAGCACGTCATCCTCGATGCTCTCGACCTCTTCGTGAATGCTCTCGAGCACGGGCGAGTAGTTGTCGACGATGAAATCGAGGATGGCGTAGAGGATGTAGTCCTCGCCGCGCGCGAGCGCTCGCGGGCAGCTTTCGCAACGTTCGCGCACCGGCGTGTAGGATGTCGACGCGCCGTGGCGCACCGAGACCAGATAGCCTTCGCCAACGAAGATGTGCGTCTCGCCGAAGGCGATCCGGCCCTCGATCAGTTGCGCGGTTCGCGCCACGATGAACAGGGCCTCGCCATATTGCTCGATCTTCGGTCTCTGATGGGCGTGGTTGGCGTCCTCGATGGCAAGCTCGTGCAGGTCGAACTGCTTCTGCACCGCGCTGAGCAGCGCCATGTCGGGCTCGTGCAGCCCGATCCAGACCACGTGGCCGGGCTTCGCCCGCCAGCTCGAGGCCTCGCTGATGGCAATATTGGCGACGCGCCGGCCGTCGACATAGGCACCGGCGGCGATCACGCCCTCGGTGGACACCGGCTCGGAGAGGGATGCGGGCAGCGAGGGGACATTCATGGCTTTAATCCCGGGCGAATCGATCGGCCGATGGCGGGCTATGGCCTGTGCACAACGCTCGCGGGCAAGGCTAGCACTGGTAAAATCCCCGTCAAATGGATATGTCTGCTCACGATTTGGCAGCCGTGCCAGCCCCATTCAATCTTCGTTCGGAACCTCTGCCATGAAAGCCGCCATCCTCGTCTTTCCCGGAATCAACCGCGAGCGCGACATGGCGCGTGCCTTGAGGCTGATCTCGGGCAGCGAGCCCGCGATGGTGTGGCATGCCGAGACGTCGCTGCCTGATGGCACCGACCTCGTGGTGGTGCCCGGCGGGTTCTCCTATGGCGATTATCTGCGCTGCGGCGCGATTGCGGCGCGGGCGCCGGTGATGGACGCGGTGCGCGACTATGCGGCCAAGGGCGGCCTCGTGCTCGGCGTCTGCAACGGTTTTCAGATCCTCTGCGAGTCCGGCCTCTTGCCTGGCGTCCTGATGCGCAATGCGCGGCTGAAATTCATCTGCCACGACGTGCATCTGCGCGTGGAGCGCTCCGACACGCCATTCACGCGCGGCTACAATGCCGGGCAGGTGATCCGCGTGCCCATCGCGCATGGCGAGGGCAATTATGCGGCGGACGCGGAGACCATCAAGCGGCTCGAAGGCGAGGGTCGCGTCCTTTACCGCTATTGCTCGGCTGACGGCGCGATCGACGATATCAGCAACATCAACGGCGCCGCGCAATCCATCGCCGGCATCGTCAACGACAAGGGCAACGTGCTCGGCATGATGCCGCATCCGGAAAACCACGTCGAAGACATCATGGGCTGCACCGACGGTCGCGGCCTGTTCGCCGGCCTCACCGCGCATCTGGAAAAAGCCGCGTGATTGCGTTCGTGCTGAAGCGGCTGCCGGCCGCTGTCGCCGTCGTTGCGTTCGCGACGGTCGCGTTCGCACAGGATTTCCCCAAGCGTCCCGTCACCATGATCGTGCCGTTCGCGGCCGGCGGCACGTCCGACGTGATCGCGCGCACGGTTGCCGAGCAGATGGGCATCGCGCTCGGCCAGACCATCGTCATCGAGAACGTCGCCGGCGCCGGCGGATCGACCGCACTGGCGCGCGCCTCCCGTGCCGAGCCTGACGGTTACACCATTGCGATCGGCAATGCCGGCACCAACGCCGCGACCTATACGATCTATCCAAAGCTGCCGTTCACGCCGGACTCCTTCGTGCCGATCGCCATGGTGGCGAAGACGTTCGGCATCATCGCCGTGCGCAAGGATTTTCCGGCAAAGGACCTGAAAGAATTCATCGCCTACGCCAAGGCCAATCCGGGTAAGATCAATCTCGGCCATGCCGGCGTCGGGTCCTCGAACTACCTGATCTGCAAGAGCTTCGTCACAGCCGCCGGGATCGACGCGACGCTGGTCGGCTATCGCGGCGCCGCCCCCGCGCTCACCGATGCGATCGGCGGCCAGATCGACGGCGTCTGCGATGCGGCAGCCTCGGTCTCGCAGTCGATCAACGAGAAGCTGGCGCGCGGGCTCGTGGTCGGCTCGACCGTGCGGCTCGCGACCCTGCCGGATCTGCCGACGTCGGCCGAAGCCGGCCTGCCCGAATTCGAGGCACAGGGCTGGAATGGTCTGTTCGCGCCCAAGGGTACTCCGCCGGCGGTCATTGCCATGCTGAATGCCGCCGCGCGTACGGCCGTGGAAACCGACGCGGTGAAGAAACGGTTCGCCGACCTCTCGACCGTTGCCCCCGATCCCGACGAGCACACGCCCGAGGTGCTGCAAAAGCTCGTGACGCGCGACGTCGAGAAGTACCGCAAGATGCTGGCCGACGACGCCAAGTAATAGCGCGAGGCTCCTGACGGTTGGCATCATCGCCACCGAGAACGCTTACCCCGCAGCAGGAATGCGGGCGATCACCTTGATCTCGAAGTCGAACCCGGCAAGCCAATTCACTCCGACTGCCGTCCAGTTCGGATAGGGTGCCTCCCCGATCTCCGCAGCGCGAATTGCCATCACCTTCTCGATCTGCGTGGCCGGATCGGTATGGAACGTGGTGACGTCCACCACATCGTCCAGCGTGCATCCGGCCGCTGCGAGAACGGCACGCAGATTGGCAAACGCGCGTCGGACCTGGTCCTCAAACACCGGTTCGGGCGAGCCGTCCTCGCGACTTCCAACCTGCCCGGAGACGAAGAGCAGGTCGCCGGACCGGATCGCGGCCGAATAGCGGTGCGCTTCATAGAGGGCGTGGCGGCCGGCCGGGAAGATTGCGTCGCGCTTGGGCATGTCTGGATCCTTGATTGATGGATGGCGGTCGCAGCTGTGGTGGGCAGGGCCTGCCACTGGATTTCCACGAGCTGTTCATATACGTAGCGTATGTGGAATATGGATCACATACGGACCGTATGTCAATAGGGTCGGCAAATGGAGTTGGGAAGCATGGCGAAGGGCAAGCGCGCCGAGGCGATGGCGGAAAGTCGGGCCAAGCTCATCCGCGCGGCGCGCAGGGCGTTTGCCACACAGGGCTATGCAGCCGCGTCGATGGACGAGCTGACTGCTTCCGTCGGACTGACGCGGGGCGCGCTGTATCACAACTTCGAAGACAAGAAGGGGCTGCTCTGGGCCGTCGTTGAGCAGATCGACAGCGAAATGGCGGAACGGCTCCGCACGGCCCGCGAGCAAGCGCCGAGCTTGTGGCAAGGACTGCTTGCAGAGGGGACCGCCTATATCGAGATGGCGCTCGATCCTGAAATTCAGCGCGTCATGCTTCTGGATGGACCGGCCGTGCTCGGTGATCCATCCAAGTGGCCCGGCGAGAATGCCTGTCTTGAGATTACCATGCGAACCATTCGGTCGCTGATCGAACAGGGGATTGTGAAGCCCGTCGATGTCGAAGCGGCGGGACGCTTGCTGAACGGGGCTGCGCTGAGCGCAGCGCTGTGGGTCGCCGCAGCCGACGATCCGCCAGGCGTCCTGACCAAGGCCGTTGACGCCTTCCAAGCGTTGGCGAGCGGATTGTTGCGCAAGCCGCATTGAGCGCCTCGTGCCGAACGGCGGAAGCAGCGGGTCACCGCAGCTTCAACCGCTCCGTCGGCATCGTCATCGCGGCGACGCCCGCCATGACCAGCACCAGTCCCAGCGCCAGGTTCGAGGGCACGCTCTCGCCGAGCAGCAGCACGGAGAGGCCGACGCCGATCGGGATGCGCAAATAGCCTTGCGCGTTCGTCGTCAGCGTGCCGAGCCGTCCCAGGCACATGTAGAACAGCATCAGCCCCAACGCGCTGGAGACTATGCCCATGACAATGGTGGCTGTGATCGCGGTCGGCGTCGGGTGCAGCGTCCAGGGCTGGTCGACGATCAGCGAAGGCGGCAGCAGCACGAGGCCGCCGAACAGCAGCGAGCCGGCTGCCACCACCATCGGATCGTATTCGGACAGCCGCAGGCCGAAGATCGTGGCGCAGGCGAACGAGATGGTGGCGAGCAGGATGGCGATCTCGGCCACGATCTCGCTGCCGAAGCCGCGCAGCGCATCCAGGCCCACGATGACGATTGTGCCGGCGAGGCCGAGGAGCGCGCCCAAGAGCTTCAACAGCGTTGCCGGTTCGTGACGCGTGATCAGCGAGGTGATCAGGAAGGCGAAGATCGGCGTGGTCGAGGCCAGCACCACCGTGTTCGACGCCGGCACATATTGCTGCGACCAGGTGATGATCAGGAACGGAAAGGTCGAGTTGATCAATTGCTGGGTGGCGAACAACTTCCACGCCTTGGCGTCGGTCGGGATCCTGACGCCGCGCATCCACAGGATCGCGAACAGGAAGGCGGCCGCGATCAGCGAGCGCGCCGAGATGAAGGTCACGGGCGGGATCGTATCCAGCGCGAGCTTCGCCAGCGGATAGGTTGAACTCCAGCAGCAGGCCAGCGCGAACAGCAGCGCATAGTCGCGCCAGTTGCGCGCGCCTGTGGCGGGCATGGACGGCAATTGCGAGACTGTGGCCCGCCCCGTCGGCGATGTGCTCTGCGGCACCTTGATGTTGCTCCCCGGCGCGACAGCGCTGGACACAAGTCTGGGCGAGGGGGCGCCAAAAGGGAAGGCGGCGAGCTATGCGTTTGGCTGCGGTGCCGGCTTCCGCTTCACCCGCTTGATTGTGCCGGAGAAGGTGAAGAGAGGCCGCCCGCCCGATATCAGCTTGCCGCGCAGGAAGATCAGCGAGCCGCCGGCGCGGGAGACCTCGCCGACGCATTCGATCAACTCGCCTTCGCGCGCCGCGTCGAGGAAGTCGCAGGCGAAATTGGTGGTCACCGCCGGCCCATCCAGTTCGTGGGTGGCGATCGCGAACAGGCAATAGTCGGCAAACGCCATGAAGCAGCCGCCATGGACGTTTCCGGAGCCGTTGAGGTGCTTTTTCTCGACCCGGAACGCCGAGCGGACGCTGCCGTCGTCCTCGATCTTGTGCCAGAACGGGCCGATATGGCTCTCAAAACTGTCACGAATCCAGGTTCGCCAGCCCTGGAATTCCCCATCGGTGGCGACGTGGAGGTCGGGGCGGCGAGGCGGGGGCGCTTTGGTCAATTCATGCAAGGAAATGGGCCTTCAATTGCGGGTCTTTTGTCCTTAAATCCGATCTGTCCGCGCTGTGCAATTCCTGTTCCCGCAGCCCCCGGCCGCAAAACGTGGGACAGCGGGAAAATGCGCCATAAAGGGCTTTTCCAAGCCGTCCGATGTTCCTAAGAACGGCCAACCGCCGTCGAAAGCCCAAATTCCATGAAGAACGAACCCAAGATCACCCCCGAGCTGATTGCCGCCCACGGGCTCAAGCCCGACGAGTATGAGCGCATTCTCAAGCTGATCGGGCGGGAGCCGACCTTCACCGAGCTCGGCATCTTCTCGGCGATGTGGAACGAGCACTGCTCGTACAAATCCTCGCGCCTCCATCTGAAGGGCTTGCCGACCAAGGCGCCCTGGGTGATCCAGGGCCCGGGCGAGAATGCCGGTGTGATCGACATCGGCGACGGCCAGGCAGTGGTCTTCAAGATGGAGAGCCACAACCACCCGAGCTACATCGAGCCTTACCAGGGCGCGACCACCGGTGTCGGTGGCATCTTGCGCGACGTTTTCACCATGGGCGCGCGGCCGATCGCCTGCCTCAACGCGCTGAGCTTTGGCGCACCGGAGCATGCCAGGACGCGGCATCTCGTCTCCGGTGTCGTCGCTGGCGTCGGCGGCTACGGCAACTCGTTCGGCGTGCCGACGGTCGGCGGCCAGGTCCGTTTCCACACCCGCTATGACGGCAACATTCTCGTCAACGCGATGGCGGTCGGCCTCGCCGATACCGACAAGATCTTCTATGCCGCCGCCTCCGGCGTGAACATGCCGATCGTCTATCTCGGCTCCAAGACCGGCCGCGACGGCATCCACGGCGCTTCGATGGCCTCGGCCGAGTTCGACGACAAGTCCGAAGAGAAGCGTCCGACCGTGCAGGTCGGCGATCCCTTTGCCGAAAAGCTGCTGTTGGAGGCTTGTCTCGAGATCATGGAGAAGGGCTGCGTCATCGCGATCCAGGACATGGGCGCGGCGGGCCTGACCTGTTCGGCGGTGGAGATGGGCGCCAAGGGCGACCTCGGCGTCGATCTCGATCTCGACGCGGTGCCGACGCGCGAGATCGGCATGAGCGCCTACGAGATGATGCTCTCGGAGAGCCAGGAGCGCATGCTCATGGTGCTCAAGCCCGAGAAGGAGAAAGAGGCCGAGGCGATCTTCAAGAAGTGGGGCCTCGATTTCGCCGTGGTCGGCTACACCACGCCGAGCAAGCGCTTCGTGGTCAAGCATGGCGGTGACGTCATGGCCGATTTGCCGATCAAGGAGCTCGGCGACGAGGCGCCGCTCTATGATCGCCCGCATGTCCCCTCCGCCGCGCTGCCGGTCGTGCATGCGCGCGAGGTGGCAGCGCCAATGGGTCTCGGTGCCGCGCTCGAAAAGCTGATCGGAACGCCCGATATGTGCAGCAAGCGCTGGGTCTGGGAGCAGTACGACCACGTCATTCTCGGCAACACCATGCAGCGTCCCGGCGGCGATGCCGCGGTTGTGCGCGTGCAGGACGGCCCGAAGGGCTTGGCGCTGACCGTCGACGTGACGCCGCGCTATTGCGAGGCCGATCCGTTTGAAGGCGGCAAGCAGGCGGTGGCGGAAGCCTGGCGCAACATCACCGCGGTTGGCGGCAAGCCGCTTGCGATCACCGACAATCTCAATTTCGGCAATCCTGAGCGGCCCGAGATCATGGGCCAGTTCGTCGGCTGCCTGAAGGGCATCTCGGAAGCCTGCCGTACGCTCGACTTCCCGGTCGTGTCCGGCAACGTCTCGCTCTACAACGAGACCAACGGCCGCGCGATCTTGCCGACGCCCTCGATCGGCGGCGTCGGCCTGCTCGATGATTTCACCAAGTCCGCGTCGCTCGCCTTCAAGGCCGAAGGCGAGGCGATCCTCCTGATCGGCGAGACCCATGGCTGGCTCGGCCAGTCCGTTTACTTGCGCGACATCTGCGGTCGCGAGGAGGGCGCGCCGCCGCCGGTCGATCTCGCCGCCGAGAGGCGCAACGGCGACTGCGTGCGCGGCATGATCCATGCGGGCACCGCGACCGCCGTGCACGATCTGTCCGACGGGGGCCTGCTGATCGCGCTGGCCGAGATGGCGATGGCGAGCGGCATCGGCGCCAAACTGCTCGCGGCGCCGACCTCCTTGGTGCCTCAGGCCTATTGGTTCGGCGAGGACCAGGCGCGCTATCTCGTCACCGTGCCTGAAACCGAGGCCGGCCGCGTGCTCGCCAAGATGCGCGGCTGCGAGGTGCCCTGCGTGCGGATCGGCACTACCGGCGGCGACGCGATCGCGATCGCGGGCGAAGCGCCTGTAACGATCGAGGCGCTGCGGACCTCGTTCGAGCGCTGGCTGCCGGAGTATATGGGCGGCAAGGCAGCCTGAGGGGCTGAACCGGTAGCCCGGATGAGCGAAGCGATATCCGGGTCTTTGTCGTGAGGTTTCCCGGATATCGCTACGCTCATCCGGGCTACGGGTATCGCGCCTCACAACACGTGCGACGCTCCCGGAATCTTCCGTAAGGCCGCCGTCAGACCCCAGCTCAGGATCACCGTAAGCACGAAGCCGATCGCAGCCTTCACGATCGCCGGCAGGCTGTAGTCGAACAACGCGTACTGGATCCACAACGCGATCGGGTAGTGCACCAGGAAGATGCCGTAGGCATCCGCCTGCATGCGGTCGAGCAGGTTCGGGCCCGGCGACTTCTGGTGCAGGAAGAACGCGAGAATCGCGAGCAGGATCGAGCCTGAGAACAGCACGAAGAACGTACCGTAGATCGCCTGATACCAGTGCGGTTGTGGGTCGGGATTACCGAGGATCTCGCGCTTGATGTAGATCATGCCCCACATCAGGCAGTAGGGGATCAGCGTGGCGATCACCCACAGCCAGCGCTGTTTCGGCAACTGCCCGCCGGCGCTGAGGATGCCGCGATCGAAGTTGGCCGCTCCAACGCTGACGCCGATAAAGAAATAGGCGAAGTAGAGCAGGATGCGGCTCGCCTGCACCGAGAACGGCCCGAGCTCGAACCATTTGCTGCCGCCGAAATAGAGCAGCGCCGGCACGTAGGCGATTGCCGTGACGACGACGAGCAGCAGCCAGAATACGGCCGGCTGGTCGAATCCGCGCAGCGACACCCGGTTGCCCGGGTCGACCAGATGCGCGGAGACCCGGTAGAGCAGGCTCGCGGTCAGGTCGAATGCCAGCAGCACCCACACGAACCAGATCGGGCCGCTCGGCCACGGGCCAACCGTGATCGTCTTCCACCAGAACGCCGTGAAGCTCAGCCCGGGATCGTGCCGCAGCGCGATCGCGTAATAGGCGAGCGGGATGACGGTGAACGCCGCGATCGCGAACGGCAGCCCGAGCCGCAACAGGCGGTCGCGGAGAAAAACTGACGGCGCCTTGCGCGCGATGCCCGGCCAGGTGAACAGTCCCGACAGGAAGAAGAACATTGCCATGAAGAAGCTGTCGGTGGCCAGCACGACCACGTCGAAACCGGCCCAGGACGCCGGATCGGTGTGCCCGAAATAGGTGTAGGGAATCACGGCGTGGTGCAGCAGCACCACCAGCGTCAGGAAGGTGCGGGCGCGATCGAGCGACAGATTGCGCGCCTTGGCCCTCGGCGCCGCGTGCGCCTCTGCCCCGATCGTCGCTGAATGTGACATCGTCATCGTGGCCGCCCCGGTCGCGCTTCTGTCCCGCCCGGACTTTGCCGCCGGGAACCGGATTCAGCAAGGGTCGTTTGGGACGCCCGCAGGCCTGAGACCGCCAGGAACCAGTTCCCTGCGACGAAGTTAGCGTTCGCCAAAAGGGCTTGAGGACCGCGGCAGGCGGTACAATTTCGGAGCTGGCGATGACGATCCTGAAATGGGCACTGATCTTCTTACTTGTCTCGATCGTAGCCGGCGTGCTCGGCTTCACCGGGATCTCGGCCGCCTCCGCCGACATCGCCCGCTTCCTGTTCTACGTGTTCGTCGCGATCTTCCTGGTGCTGCTGATCCTGGGGCTGACGATATTCAGGGCGTAGCGGGGGCGCTGCCCACGCACACAGTCGTCATGCCCGGGCTTGCCGTCTTCGCTGAAGCTTCGCCGGCCCAACACCTATAGCCCGGCGAAGCCTCGGCGGAGCCGGGTCCCGGGCATCGACGTTGTTCTGTATCCGCGATTGCCCAAAAACGTGGATGGCCGGGACGAGCCCGGCCATGACGGAAGCAGCTACCCCAATTCCTCGATCTTCACCTTGTCCGGATAGAAGGCGAGATGGCCCGAAATCTCGGTCATCGCGGGAAAGGGGGCCTCATAAGTCCAGATCGCGTTGTCCAGTGTCTTGCCGTCCGCCTTGACGCTGTAATAGCTCGCATCCCCCTTGTAGGGGCAGTGGGTGACGCGGTCGGTGCGCTCTAGCAGCGCCATGTTGGCGTCCTGCCGCGGCACATATTGCACCGCCGGATATTTCGCCTCTTTCAGCGTCAGCGCTTTGGTGGTCTCGGCGATCACGATATCGCCGGCTGTGACGCGGACGCGCCGGGGATTTGGGGTGATGGTGATGGGGTGGTCGGGCCCTGGAAGCTTCATGATTTCACGCCTTTTTCGATCACTCTGCCGCGCGCGGCACTTTGTCGTGGCTTTATCCAGATCGGATCACCGATATAGTGCCGGAAGGCGTGACGTAGAAGGCCGTTCACGCTAAGTTTGGCCGCGCCGGAAGGTTGGCTTTGTAGAACCGGACCCCGGCAGCGATTCGACGACAAGACTGATTGCAGCCGAGACAGGAGCACGACCCGAATGCCAATGGACGCCCACGATATCGAGGCGATGATCAAGGCAGCGATCCCCGATGCCGAGGTGACCATCCGTGACCTCGCCGGGGACGGCGATCACTATGCCGCGACCGTGATCTCGGAGACCTTCCGCGGCAAGTCCCGCGTCCAGCAGCACCAGATCGTCTATCAGTCCCTCCGCGGCCAGATGGGCGGCGTGCTGCATGCGCTGGCGCTGCAAACCGGGGTGCCGGGCGCTTGATCTGATCGTGACGGGGTGATGACGATGGCTGCGGACAATCCGCGCGGCGCGATGTTTCGCGTCATCTTGCCAAACCAGCACAGCCGCGTCACCAATGCCGAGCTGTTCTTCGACCTGGTCTTCGTTTTCGCGATCACGCAGGTCTCGCACACACTCCTGCACCATTTCACGCCGCTCGGTGCGGTGCACGTCGCGGTGCTGTTTCTCGCGGTATGGTGGGTGTGGGTCTACACCGCCTGGGTCACCAACTGGCTCGATCCCGAGCTGACGCCGGTCCGGATCCTGCTCTTCCTGATGATGTTGGGCGGCCTCGTGCTGTCGACGACGATCCCGACCGCCTTCGAGGGGCGGGGCCTGTGGTTTGCGATCGCTTACGCAACGATGCAGGTCGGGCGCACCGCCTTCTGGATGATTGCCACGCCGCGGCATCGAACTGCGGTCCGGCACAATGCAATCCGCATCCTGACGTGGCTCTCGTTCTCCGCGATCTTCTGGATCCTCGGCGGCCTCGCCCATGACGAGGCGCGGCTATGGTTCTGGATCGTGGCGCTGACGATCGAATATGTCTCGCCGGCGGTGCGCTTCTGGGTCCCCAAGCTGGGCTTCTCGTCGGTCGAGGCCTGGGCGGTCGAAGGCGGCCACATGGCCGAGCGCTGCTCGCTGTTCGTCATCATCGCGCTTGGCGAGGCCGTTGTCGTCAACGGCGCGACGTTTGCCGAGCTTGACTGGACCGCGGACAACATTTCGGCCTTCGTCTCCGCGCTGGTCGGCAGCATCGCGATGTGGTGGGTCTATTTCCACAAGGGCGCCGAGGCCGGAGCCGAGCGCATCTCGAGATCCGCCGAATCCGGCCGCTTGGCGCGGCTCGCCTACACCTACCTGCATATGCCGATCGTCGCCGGCATCATCCTGACCGCGGTCTCCGACGAACTCGTGCTGAAGCATCCGGTGGGGCATTCAGATGTCAGGATCATCGTGAGCACGATCGGCGGGCCGCTGCTGTTCCTGGTCGGCACCATCCTCTTCAAGCACGCGATCCGCGGCTTCCTCCAGCTCTCGCACGGGATTGGCATCATCGCGCTCGCGGCACTGTGGTGGTTTGCCGCCGAACTGTCGCCGCTATGGCTGTCGGTCGCCGCGACGGTGATCATGATCGTTGTTGCGGTATGGGAGTCGGTTTCGCTGGGATCGACGCCGGAAGAAGCCGAGGAGCATTGAGCCGCCGCCATTGGCGCCGGAGCGCTTACTCCGCCACCTCCAGCGCGTGCACCGAGAACATCTTCGCCGCATCCGTCCAGCTCTCGCGCACCCGCCAACCCGCGCCTTGCGCCAGCGTCGCGAAGCGCTCGATGCTGTATTTGTAGCTGTTCTCGGTGTGGATGCTCTCGCCGGCGCGGAACGAAAAGCTGGTGCCGAGCAGGCGCACGGTCTGGCTCTTCTTGCTGATCAGGTGCATCTCGATGCGGTGCCGCTCGCGATTGTAGATCGCGCGATGGGTGAAGGCGGAAAGGTCGAAATTGCCGCCGAGCTCGCGGTTGATCCGCACCAGCACATTGAGATTGAAGCGAGCGGTGACGCCGGCGGCATCGTTATAGGCGTCGTGGAGCAGGCGCTCCTCCTTCTCGAGATCGGCGCCGATGATCATCTGCGCGCCGCGGCCCAGAATGGCGCGTGCGCTCTTCAGGAAGGCCTGCGCTTCATGCGGCTCGAAATTGCCGATGGTCGAGCCTGGGAAGAACCCGACCTTGGGCATGGTCGCCACCGCCTTGGGCAGCTCGAACGGCGTGGTGAAGTCGGCCGCCACCGGGTAGATGCCGAGTGACGGAAAATCCCGCTTCAGTCCGTTTGCCTGCGCCGTCAGGAAGTCGCCGGAGATGTCGACGGGCACATAGGCCGCGAACTTGCAGTGGTTGAGCAGCAGGCGGACCTTTGTGGTCGCGCCTGCGCCGAATTCGACGAGGGCCGCGTGCTCCGGAATGATTTTCGCGATCTCGCTGCCGCGCTCCTTCAGGATCGCTAGCTCCGTGCGCGTCGGGTAATATTCCGGCAGCCGCGTGATGGCCTCGAACAATTCAGATCCGGCCGCATCGTAGAAATATTTCGGCGACAGCTTTTTAGGCTGCTGCGAGAGGTCCTCGATGGCCTCGCGGGCAAAGGCGGTGGTCTGTTCGTCGGGAAGATGGGCTTCGGCCAAGGCGCTAGCGTGCACATTCATGATACTCTCCTGAACGCGCTGTCCGGCGCGCATTTGTCGTCGGATGAGAATTTTACCCGTAGTCGGCGAGCCGCAGTCCCGTGAATTGCCAGCGGTGGTGCGGATAGAAGAAGTTGCGATAGGTGATACGGCTGTGCCCCTCCGGAGTTGCAAGCGAAGAGCCGCGCAGCACCAGCTGGTTGACCATGAACTTGCCGTTGTATTCGCCGAGCGCGCCTTCGATCGCGCGATAGCCGGGATAGGGCGAGTAGGACGATCGCGTCCACTGCCAGACAATGCCGAAGGCATCGTTGAGCTGGCCCGAGCGGGCCGCGACCTCCCATTCCATCTCGGTCGGCAGATGTTTTCCGGCCCAGCGCGCAAAGGCGTCAGCCTCGTAATAGCTGACGTGGCAGACGGGCGCGTCGGGATCGACCGGCTTGAGGCCGGCCGGCGTCATCACATGCCATTGGCCGTCGATCTCGCGCCAATGACCGGGGCAGTCCCAGCCCTCGTTGTTCACGGCCGCAAAACCGTCCATCAGCCACAGCGTTGCGGTCCGGTAGCCCCCGTCACGCATGAAGGCGAGCCATTCGCGATTGGTGACGAGATTGCGTGCGAGCTTGACCGGGCCGACGAGGGCGCGGTGTGCCGGCTTCTCGTTGTCGAAATGAAAACTATCATCGACGTGACCGACGGTGTGGATGCCTTCGTTCAGCGTCAGCCAATCCTCGCTGGCCGGCGTCGCGGCCGGGAAGCGCCAGTCCGGATCATAGGCCGGCGGGATCGGGTTCTGCGCGAAGGCGTGCAGGATGTCGGTGAACATCAATTCCTGATGCTGCTGCTCGTGGTTGAGGCCGACCTCGACCAGCGGCGCGATCTCGCGCAGCTTGTCCTCGCCGGCGTCGCGGAAGAATGTCACGACGGCAGCGTCGACATGTTTTCGATAAGCGCCGACCTGATCGGCGCTCGGACGGGTGATGTCGCCGCGGTGATTGCGGGAATGGCGCGGACCGGCGCTGACGTAATAGGAATTGAACAGGAAGGCGAAGTCAGGGTGAAAGGGCCGGTAGCCCGCACAGTGCTCGCCGAGCACGAACTGCTCCCAGAACCACGTGGTGTGCGCTCTGTGCCATTTCGTCGGGCTCGCATCCGGCATGGACTGGATCTGCTGGTCCTCCGGCGACAGTGGCGCGGCCCGGCGCTCCGTCTCGTCGCGAACGGCGAGAAACGCGTCTTCCAGCCTCTGGGCAAGGCCGCCCAAATCGACCGACAGTGACGGAGCGGGGGCCGGAGCGGAGGCTTGTTTCGTCACGTTTTTCTCCAGACAGGACAAGAGAACGTTGTTGGTGTGGACGGGTTCCAAAACGCCGGGTTCGTCCTAGATAGGGGCTCCGTGACGGTATGAAAGTCCTCCCTGACGATGATATTCGTGGCATCATGCAATGGGCCGGTGCAGCCGAGAGCGGTCCACAAGAGGCAGCTCGCCGCCATTTTACTTTGGATGCACAACGGTTTGGGCTACATATATACCCAGGTATCGGGTTAGATCGGCGGAGCCAGCCCGAAGCAATTGGAGTGGGCTCCGCCCCATAAGGACACGGATATGAGCATCGAGGAATTCATCGCCAACGAAGTGAAGTCGAACGACGTGGTTCTGTTCATGAAGGGCACACCGCAATTTCCGCAGTGCGGGTTCTCCGGCCAGGTCGTCCAGATCCTCGACCACATGGGCGTCGGCTATAAGGGCCTCAACGTTCTCGAATCCGCCGAACTGCGCAACGGCATCAAGGACTATTCGAACTGGCCGACCATTCCGCAGCTCTATGTGAAGGGCGAGTTCGTCGGCGGCTGCGACATTGTCCGCGAGATGTTCCAAGCCGGTGAATTGCAGCAGCTCTTCTCCGAAAAGGGCGTCGCTGTCGCGGCCTGATACGTGACCCAGCTGACGCGCCGGATCGGCGGCGCGGAGCTCAAGGTCATCGTTGCTGACATCACCACGCTGAGCGTTGACGCCATCGTCAACGCGGCCAACACGTCGCTCCTGGGTGGGGGCGGCGTGGATGGCGCGATCCATCGGGCGGCCGGGCCCGAGCTTCTAGCCGAGTGCCGGAAGCTCGGAGGATGCCCGACCGGCGATGCCAAGATCACGAAGGGCTACCTTCTCCCTGCGCGTCATGTCATCCATGCAGTCGGTCCGGTCTGGCACGGCGGCACTCGCGGTGAGGCAGAGGCGCTGGGCTCCTGTTATCGCCGTGCACTTGAGCTCTGCGGGGCCAATCAGCTGACCTCCGTGGCGTTCTCCGCGATTTCGACCGGGGTTTACGGCTTTCCAGCCGACCAGGCCGCGAAGATTGCGGTCCATGCGACCATTGAGGCCCTGCCGGCCGCGCCGTTGGTCGTCGACGTCATATTTTGCTGTTTCTCGGAAAAGAGCGCGGCTCTGCACGCGGACGCTTTGGCGCGGTACGGCGGCCCTTGTGCCTGATGACGTGGTCGGTACACTCCGCCGGGCCATGTTCCGGGGAGGGGATATGATTTCACAGTCTGGACTGCGCGCGCTTGTCTGCGCCGCGCTTGTATCGTTAGGTACGATGTCGTTCGCGCGGGCGGAGGGCACCTACGAGATTCCGGCCGGCGCGCATTTCAATCCGGACAAGCTCGCGAGGATCACCGAGTTCTTCAAGAACGAGGTCGCGACCGGCAAGATCGCAGGGGCAAACGTCCTCATCAAGCAACATGGCAAGCCCGTCTACCACGAAGTCTTCGGCGTGCAGGACGCCGTCAGCAAGGCGCCGATCACCGACAAGACGATCTTCCGCCTGTTCTCGATGAGCAAGGCGATCACTTCCGTCGTTGCAGTGAAGTTGATCGAGGAAGGTACGATCAAGCTCGACGATCCCGTCTCGAAATACATTCCCTCCTTCGCCAATGTGAAAGTCGGCGTCGAGAAGAAGGCCGAGGACGGCACCAAGTCGCTCGAGCTCGTGCCGCCCAACCGGCCGATGACGGTGCACGATTTGATGACGCACACCTCGGGCGTCACCTACGGCTTCTATGGCGACAGCCTGGTCCGCAAGGCCTATCGCGACGCCAACATCTATGCCGGCGATTTCGACCTCGCGGAGTTCGCCGAGCGCATCGCAAAACTGCCGCTGCACAACCAGCCGGGCGCGCTGTGGCAATACGGCCATTCCACCGACATCCTGGCGCGGGTCATGGAAGTCGCGGCCGGCAAGCCGCTCATCGAGATCGAACGGGAGAAGCTGCTCGACCCGCTCGGCATGGTCGACACCGGCTTCTTCGTCACCGATCCCGAGAAGCAGAAGCTGCTGGCGCAGCCGGTGCCGAACGACAGCGATTTCCGGGTCGGGCGGATCAACGATCCGACAGTCGTCAAGAAGATCCAGTTCGCCAGCGGCGGTATGGTCACGACCATGGCCGATTATGAGCGCTTTACGCAGATGCTGCTACAGGGCGGCAATCTCGACGGCAAGACGATTCTCAAGCCCGAGACGTTCAAGCTGATGGTGACTGACCAGATCGGCCTCAAGTCGGGCGTCGATCGCGATTATTTTTATTTCCCCGGTGACGGTTTTGGTTTCGGTCTCGGACTTGCGGTGCGCACCGACCCCGGCAACGCAAAACCGGCGCCGCCCGGCGATCTCGGCGAATTGAAATGGGATGGCGCCTCCGGCTGCTATTTCGTGGTCGACCCCAAGCAGGACATGTTCTTCGTGCTGCTGGAGCAGACCCCGACCGAGCGCCAGCGCGTGCAGCGAACATTGAAGCAGCTGGTTTATGAAGCGATGGAGAATTGACATGTTCGGGCGCCGCGCATTGATCGCGGCGCTCGTCCTTCTCGCCGGCGGCATCGTTGCGAAGGCAGGTTCCGAGAGACCTGCGGTCCACACGCTCGCGCCCGCGGGGCTGGCGAAGGTTTCCGACTACATCCGCAACGAGGTCGCCACCGGCAAGATCCCCGGAGCCATCCTGCTGCTTCAGCAGCACGGCAAGCCGGTCTATTATCAGAATTTCGGCGTCCGCGACGTCGCGACCGAACTCTCGATGAGCGCGGACACGATCTTCCGCCTCTACTCGATGTCGAAGCCGGTTACCTCAGTCATGGCGATGATGCTGGTCGAGGAGGGCAAGCTGTCGCTCGACGATCCCGTCTCGAAATACATTCCGGCCTTCGCCGGCATGAAGGTCGGCATCGAGAAGAAGGCCGAGGACGGCAAAGTCGCCCTGGTGCTGGAGCCGCTGGAGCGACCCATCACGATCAAGGATCTGCTGCGCCACACCTCGGGGCTGCCTTACGGCTATTACGGCGGCGGCATGGTGCGCGAGCTCTATGCGAACGCCAATCTCTTCAACAGCGATCTGACCAACGCCGAATTCGCCGCCAAGATCGCCACGCTGCCGCTTGTCGAGCAGCCCGGCACGGTGTGGGATTACGGCTATTCCACCGACGTGCTCGGCCGCGTCGTCGAAATCATTGCGGGAAAGACGCTGCTGCAGTTCGAGAAGGAGCGGCTGCTCGATCCGCTCGGCATGACCGAGACGGCTTTCTTCGTCGCCGATCCCGCCAAATTCCCGCGCATCGTCGAGCCGATGCCGGAGGATCGCAACATCAATCCGACGACGCAGGTCCGCGACATCAGGCGGCCTGCGACCTGGGAATCGGGCGGCGGCGGCATGGTCGGTACGATCGGCGACTACGCCCGCTTCGCCCAGATGCTGCTGAATGGCGGCACCTATGACGGCCGACGCTATCTCAAGCCCGAGACCATTGCGCTGATGGCGTCGGATCACATCGGCCCCGAGACGAAGATCGCGCGCGACCAGAACTATTATCCGGGCGGGTCTTCCGGCTTCGGCCTCGGCTTCGCCGTGCGCACCTCGGTGCCTCCTGGAACAACGTGGCCGCTTGGCGAATATCGCTGGGACGGCGTCGGCGGCACGTTCTTCTTCATCGATCCCGAGGACGATCTGTTCGGGATCTTCATGGTGCAGACCCCGACGCAGCGCGGCCGGATTCAACTGGCGCTGAAGACGCTGATCTACCAGGCGATGGGGCGGTGATTACGCTCCGCGCACGATCTCGCGGATATATCCGATCGTCTCCTCGACCTGGCTCGCATCGACGTCGAGATGCGTGCAGGCGCGGATGCGGCCATCCATCATCGCAAGCGTCACGCCGCGCTGGCGCAGCGCCGCGACCATCTTGTCGCCGGGAATGCCGGTACCATCGGGCTTGAAGAACACCAGGTTGGTTTCGGGCTCCTGCACCTCGATGCCTGCGATCTGCGACAGTCCGCGGGCGAGCGCGCGCGCGTTGGCGTGATCGTCGGCGAGCCGATCGACATGATGGTCGAGCGCGTAGATGCAAGCCGCCGCGCAGATTCCGGCCTGTCGCATCGAGCCGCCGAGGCGCTGCTTCCACTGCCAGACCGCATCGATGAAGGCGCGCGAGCCCGCGAGCACGCCTCCGATCGGCGCGCCCAAGCCCTTCGAAAAGTCGATCCAGGCCGAATCCCACCCCGCGGTCATTTCGCGCGGAGAGATGCCGCTCGCAACTGTGGCATTGAGCAGGCGCGCGCCGTCCATGTGGGTGACGAGGCCATGTTGTTTCGCGATCGCGACGATCTCGTCGAGCGCGGCCTTCTTCCAGACCGTACCGCCGCCGATATTGGCGGTCTGCTCGACGCTGACCACCGTCTGTGACGGTTGGTAGCGCGTGCGCGGATGCAGCGCTCTGCGAAAGGTCTCCGGCGTGAACTGGCCGTCGGGCCCCTTCAGCTGCGTGACCTGAAAGCCGCCGATCGCGGCATGCGCGCCGCCTTCGCGCGCGATGATGTGGGCGCTCTCATGGGCGAGGATCTCGTCGCCGGGGCGGCAATGCACCAGCGTCGCTGTGACGTTGCACATCGTGCCTGACGGCATGTACACCGCGGCTTCCTTGCCGAGCAGCTCGGCCACGCGCTCGCACAGGGCGTTCACGGTCGGATCGTCGCCGACCTGCTCGTCGCCGACCTCCGCCCGCGCCATCGCCTCGCGCATCGCAGGTGTCGGCTTGGTCTGCGTGTCCGAGAGCAGATTGATGCGCACCGGCGGCGCCTTGGGATCGATCGGGGGAGGGGTATAGAGCATGCGACGCCTCCTGAAGGTAAACGGCCACTGAAGTGTGGCTCTTTAAGCAAAAAAGGCCCCGGCGAACCGGGGCCTTTCGATATTCAGATCTTAGCGCGAATAGAATTCGACGACCAGATGCGGCTCCATCTGCACCGGGAACGGCACGTCGGAGAGGTGCGGGATGCGAATGTATTTCGCGGTCATCTTGCCATGGTCGACTTCGAGATAGTCGGGGGTGTCACGCTCGGAGAGCTGGCTGGCTTCGAGGACGTGGGCAAGCTGCTTGGATGATTCCTTGACCTCGATCACGTCGCCGAGCTTGACCAGATAGCTCGAGATGTTGACCTTGCGGCCGTTCACCTTGACGTGACCGTGGTTGATGAACTGGCGCGCGGCGAAGATCGTCGAGACGAACTTGGCGCGGTACACAACCGCGTCGAGACGGCGCTCGAGCAAGCCGATCAGGTTCTCGCCGGTGTCACCCTTGAGGCGGCTGGCCTCGACATAGATGCTGTGGAACTGACGCTCGGAGATGTTGGCGTAATAGCCCTTCAGCTTCTGCTTGGCGCGGAGCTGCACGCCGAAGTCGGAGAGCTTGCCCTTGCGGCGTTGGCCGTGCTGGCCGGGGCCGTATTCGCGGCGGTTCACGGGGCTCTTCGGGCGGCCCCAGATGTTCTGGCCCATACGGCGATCGAGCTTGTACTTCGCCTCACTGCGCTTAGTCATCGCGTCCTCTTCAGGTACTTGGTTTGAGGAAACGCGCCCTCCTGTGTGACGGGCTAGCCCGGCACTGACAGGTCCGATCCCAAAGCTTAAGGGACAGGACCACGGGTCGCGAAACGCTTCGCGGGCCGAAATCGGCCCGCGAGCAAGCGGCTTTTAGGGGGATTTGGGGCTCGCTGTCAATGCGAATGGCCCGGAATCACGTTCCGACTGCCCGGATCGACTTCGACCCGGCCGCACGCAATTCGGCAGCGATTTCAGTGTTCAGGACCTGTTCCAGCCGGGTCAGGACGCGGGCGATCGGGGCGGCGTCGGTGACCCGATGATCCCAGCGGATCACGACATGGATGGTCTGGTCAGGCCCGACCACCCCATAGCTGACGATGAAGGGGCCGGGCGTGATCGGGTGAAGCTCGCCACCGCCATAGGCGGCCACCGAGCTCACCGCGAAGCTGCCGAACCAGTTGCCGCGCTGCCGGCCGAAATTCAGCCCGATCGCCCAAGACAGCCGCCGCAACGGCAGCGGCAGGCGGGTCGCCCGCATGATCTTGCGAAACATGGGAATTTCGTCGATCGGGGCGGTCTTTGCGTGCCGGATCTCGGCGTCGACCGCAGTCAGCGTCATGGCCTCGGGAGCCGCGATTCGCTGCGGGATCACGCATTCCTCGCCGCCCTCGACCCGGGCAATGGCCACCGACGCTACGCTCTTCGGCAGCTCGTAAAGCGACGGCCAGGGCCATTTGGCATAGACGGTACGCAGGACCGGCTCGTCCCTGGCCACGAGGGCAAAAGCCTTGACGAACATGGCCGCCCAGCCGGCTGGCGCCATCGCGCCCGCGCGGGCCTCCAGCAGGGGGCCGATATCGAGCGAACGGGACAGCGACACGAAGGGCACGCCCATCGAGGCGTGCATGAGGTCGATAATCAGGCGACGCGGCAGCGAAATGGTCTTGGGCGTCCCGCGCATCGCTCTTTGGTTTCCCCTGATTAAAGTTTGTGCAGCGAGCGGGGTTCCCGCTCGCCGCCTGCTCTAGCACGAACCAACCCGCGTGGGGCCGGTCGGTTCGCCGCATCAGGGCGCCGGCGAAGCCAGCGGCTTGGTCTTGTCGACGACGTAAACTCCAAGCACTTTCATAGCCTTGTCGCCGTGGGCTTTGGCGTCATGCACGACGCCCGCCGGGATCTGGTAGGAATCGCCGGCTTTCAGCCTCTTTTCCGGCTGCCCGTCGATGAGGAGATTGAGTTCACCTTCGAGCACGTAGCCGGTCTCGATGCCCGGATGGGTATGGCGTCCGGCCGCGCCGCCCGCCGGGACCTCCGCGATGGCCGTGATGGTGTTGTAGCCATCCGGAAATTCGACCTTCTGGAGCGGGGTGCGCTTGATGCCGGGCTGCTGGGCGAAGGCCGCAACAGCGAGGCCGGTGAAGGCGAGAGCGAGCAAAGTCTTTTTGAGCATGGTTTTTCCTCCCTGGAACGGCTGAGCCTAGCAGCGCCGCGGTTCCCGGCAAGACTCAATGGCTAGCGCTTGATCCCCTCGAACGCTGCCATGATGCCGCGCTGGAATAGCGACCAGTCGAAGCCGAGCGCGATCGCGCGGTAGCCGCGGTCGACCAGGGCGTTGGCCTGATCTGCGGTCCGCGCCACGCCGCCGATCGGCACACCGCTTCTGAGGATGCCGGCCTCGGCCCGCGCCACCAGCTCCAGCAATTCCGGATCGTCCATCTGGCCGCGCTTGTTGATGGAGGTGGCGAGATCGCCGGGGCCGATCACAGCTACATCGATGCCGGGCGTGGCCATGATCTCGTCGATGCGGTTGACGGCGTCGACGTGCTCGATCGTGATCATGCAGATCATCTCGTCGTCGGCGCTGGCCATGTAGTCCGGCATCGACTGGCCCCAGCGGAATGGCGCATGGAACGGACCCCAGAGCCGATCGCCGCGTGGAGGATAGCGCACGCTGCGCACCGCTTTCTCGGCCTCCGCGCTATTGGTGATCATCGGGAAATTGATGCCGAAGGCGCCGATGTCCATCGGTGCCTTCGCAAGCCATGGCTCGTTCGCCGCGATGCGCACCAGCGGCGTGCATGGGGTGCCGGTGGTGGCCGCGATCATCGCATGTGCTTCGGTCAGTCCAATCGGCCCGTGCTCGAGATCGACGATGATCCAGTCGAGAGAGCGCGCCATGATCTGCACGGTCTGCACGCTCGGGATCGTCGCGATCGCGCCGAAGGCAGGACGACCCTCGCGCCAGAGCTGGCGAAGACGGTTGAGCGGCGTGGTCGGGACGGACATGGGAAGAACCTGTAGGAAACGACGACGGCCGACCCTAGCAGCGGGGCGTCGAGGCGCAAGATCAGGCTGGAATGCGGCCGCCGAAGAACGGCGTCAGCATGGCCGAAAGGCCATGCACGCGGTTCGAGGTGAAGATCATTTCGGCGCTGGATTGCGCGATGCCACCGGTGTGCGGGCCGAGCAGATCCGAGACGCGGCGGGCGATCGCGGGCGCCGGATCAATCCAGTCGACCGGCCAGGGGGCGAGCTTTTTCAGCCGGTCGAGCAGCAGCGGGTAATGCGTGCAGGCGAGCACCACGGTGTCGGTGCGTGCGCCTGCGTCCCCGGCATCGCCCACGAAACACGGGGCGAGCTCGGCGAGGATGGCGTCGTCGCTGACGGGAGAGCCGCTGAGCTCTGCCTCAGCCAGCGCGGCCAGCTCGGGCGAGCCGACCAGTGTCACCTCGCAACCCTGTGCGAAATCGCGGATCAGCGCCTTGGTGTATTCGCGCTTCACGGTGCCCCTGGTGCCGAGCACCGACACGCGCCGGCTCCTCGATTGCGCGCAGGCCGGCTTGATCGCCGGCACCGTGCCGACGAAGGGCAGGGAATAAGCGGCGCGCAGATGCGATAGGACCAGCGTGGACGCCGTGTTGCAGGCGATCACGACGAGGTCAGGATCGTGCATGCCGATCAATTCCCCCATCAGCGGCACCACGCGGGCGATGATCTCGTCCTCGCTGTGGTGGCCATACGGGAAGAAGGCGTCGTCGGCGACGTAGACGTAATGCGCGTCGGAGCGCGCGGCCACGACCTCACGCAAGACCGTGAGCCCGCCAAGGCCGGAATCGAACAGCAGAATCGTCGGAGAATGGGTCACGTGAACACTCTAGCCCGCCATGGTTACCATTCGGTTTTTGGGCGGTTTTGCGGCAAGGGCACTTACGGCTATTTTGGAACGATTCAATTTCGCGACGGCCACATGTTCCCGGTATCAGCTGCCGTACGGCGGTGCGGATAGGGACAGGCCCGCAAAACTCCGGAGCACCGACATGATCAGAAATACCAGTCACGGCTGGGGCAGCATTTCCCGATGGCTGCACTGGAGTCTGGCGCTGACTATCATCGGCATGATCGGCTTCGGGTGGTGGATGAACCATATCCCGGCGCGTCCCGACCGCTTCTTCTACCGCTCGATCCACGCCGATATCGGCTATGTGATCCTGCTGCTCACGGTGCTTCGCCTGGTCTGGCGTCTCGTCGACCCGGCGCCCGCCATGCCGGCCGGGACCTCGCGCTGGCAGAAGGTCGCCGCCCATGTCAGCCACGGCGCGCTCTACCTCGCCGTCATCGTCGTCACCCTGCTCGGCTGGGCGCATTCCGGTGCGCACGCCCCTGATTATTCGGACTTCTTCGGCCTGTTTCACGTGCCGCAATTCACGGCTCCCGACCGCGCGGCGGCTGGCGTCTATGAAGACCGCCACATCCTCTTTGCCTATGTGCTGCTCGCCTTGATCGCGATTCACGTGATCGCCGCCCTGTGGCACCATTTCATCCGCCGCGACCGCATCGTGGCGCGGATGGTGACGGACGAGGCGGGGTAGGGCGGACATGGGAGGAAGCATCGCGCCCGCGATTGCTTCGCGGCGCTCGCAATGACGGAGTAAGGTGTGGGGTCACGAACTATCCAATTGCGATCGCAGGAGGCCTCATGCTCACCGTCCATCATCTCGGCAAGTCGCAGTCCGAGCGTATCGTCTGGCTGTGCGAGGAGCTGGGGATTCCCTACGAGTTGAAGCGCTATGCGCGCGATCCCGTCACCATGCTGGCTCCGGCCGAGTACAAGGCGCTGCATCCGGCCGGCACGGCGCCGGTGATCACGGATGGCGAGCTGGTGCTCGCGGAATCCGGCGCCGTCGTCGATTACATCGTTGCAAAATATGGCAACGGCCGACTCGTGCTCGGTCCCACTGATCCCGCCTTCGCGCAGTTTCTATATTGGGTTCATTTCGCCAATGGCAGCCCGCAACCCGGTATGGGACGGATGATGATCCTGAACCGGCTCGATCTCGCCAAGGACAATCCGACCCTGCTCGCGATGAAGGGGCGTCTCGATCGGGCCTACGATCTTCTCGACGCAAGGCTTCGCGAGGCCGAATATCTTGCGGGCAGCGTCTTCACGACCGCCGACATCATGACAGTTTTCTCGCTGACCACGATGCGCTACTTCCAGCCCTATGACCTCCAGCGCTCTCCGAACGTGGTCAAATATCTCGGCCGCATCAGTGCGCGAGCGGGCTATCGGCGTGCGATGGAGAAGGGCGACCCGGGCATGGCGCTGCTCTTGGACTGAGCGGCGAGGCGATCGCTCACGCGATCCTGTTCGTGGTGGCGGCCCTCTCTGTTGCCAGCTGCTTCTGCAGGCGCTCGATGTTTTGCAGCAGCCGCTGGCTGGTCAGCACCAGGAAGTAATAGCCGAACTGCGGGTCCTGGAAGTAGATCTCGAGCAGCCGGTCGTAGGTGATCGTCAGCACCTGGCCGTCCTCGATGCACTCGACCGTTCCGGTGCGCCGGTTGTCCGGCGTGAGGAAGCCGAGTTCGCCCATGAGCGTTCCGGGCAGGATCTCGATGTTGATCTCCTTGACCAGGAACTTGCCGGTGACGGTGAGGAACATCTCGTTGGCCGGATCGCGCAGCTTGAACAGCGTATCGCCGCGACGATATTTGCGTTCGGTCATGAACGGCTTGAGCCATTCGATCGACATGTCGCCTTCGGCTGCATGGCGCGCCTTCTTGACGAGCTTGAGCATCTGCCGCAGGCGCAAGGCGTTGATCGGTAGCAGCAGGAGATAGAGCAGGAAGGTCGACACGTTGGCGGAGAGCGCGCCGAAGACGGCGAAGAACGCGCAGCCGACCATGTTGGCGACGCGCAGCGGCACCATCGTTCGCATCAGGAGGGTGGCGACGAAGAAGCCGGCGCCGACCGCGGCGAACATATTGGCCAACGTGATGTTTTGGACGAAGATCTCCAGCATCCGATTGAAGATCGAGTCATAGGTGACGTTGTTCGGATCGAGGCCCATCTGGACCAGGATCTTCGCGATCCTGAGGTTATCCGTCGCCGCCTCGAGAATGCGGTCGAGGATCGACGAAATGTCTGCGCTGCCGGACGGCATGGTACTATCCCCGCGTAAGGCCTTCAGTCCCGGTCGGTATTCTCGATACCTATAGCCGAAATCGAACGACGACCGCTTGAATGAAGTTTTGGGCCGCCGTGCCGCAAGAGGCAAATTTTAGCCTGATCGGGCGTTTCGGCAATTGCCTGTTTGGCGGTGCATATGGCCGTGGCGCGCCCGCGATTCGGGGGCCAGTGGGTACGAGCCTCGGCGTGATCGACCTCGGCGGCCGACCGGGCGAGGGGGGCAGGCGTGGGCGTGGGGCGATCCCCCCGCCTTAGGGCTTGGCGGGCGGCACGACCTCCTGCTCGACCAAGCCGAGGTGCCCCGGCAGTGAACCAGCGCGCAGCAGCATGGCGACGCTGTTTGCTTCCTCCAGGGTGAAATTGCCGGAGATCTGGCCCGAGCCGCCGGTGATGGGCTCGCGGATGATGGGGGCGGAGATCACCTTGCCGTCGAGCACGATGGCGAAGGGCTTTGCGATATTCTCTTCGGTGATGTGGGCAAAGCGCCGCGTGCCGCGGCCGTTGAAGCGGAACGAGGCGATCGGCTCTTTCGTGGCGCTCGCAAACCCCGGGCCCGCATAGCTGATGTCGTCGCCGTCGAGCACGCTGTCCTTGGCGACCAGATAAAGGCTCTTGTCCTTGAAGCCGGGCAGGACTTCCGTGCCTGCCGGTGGCGTGCCGGATTGCGCCTGCTCCGGCGGCACCGAGAGGTCGATCAGGCGGAAGCCGACCTTGACCCTGAGGGCGAAGACCGCGGTGACGCGCTCGGGCTCCATCACACCGGGCAGGAAGATGCGGATGCGGTCGGTGCCATCGGGCTGGACGCTGGCCAGCTGGACGCCGGCCTCCTTCAGGCGCTGCTCGATCATGGCGATGGCATCTTCGACGAGTTCGTGCAACCGCGCGGCGGATGCCGCATTGGTCGGCGCGAGCCTGACCAGTCCGTCGCCGCCGTCGGTCACGGCGAGTGCATGCGACGGCAATCCTTCCGCGGCGGACGCGAGCTTGCGCGCGAGTTGCTCGCGGCCCTTGACGTCGGCAATCTTCAACTCGACGCCGCCGTCGCGGATCGCAAGACCGGAGAAGGCGATCTTGCCCTCGCGCAGGTTCTTGTAGACGTCGTCGCGCAAATCCGTGACGACGCTCTCGCGCAGGCCATCGGTGTCCACCTTGTAGACGATGCGTGACCCGCCGAGCTTCTCCATCTTGTCGCCGATGAAGGCCGAGATCTTGGCGCGCATCTTGTCGAGCTGGCCGTCCTCGGCGAGTGCCGCGCGGGGCAGGGCGATCACCGATGTCATGATCCCCGCTGTCACGGCGAGCGCGATGAACAGCCGGGTAGCGCAATCCCGCGGGGGCGTAGTCATGATCACCTCAGTCTTGCGCCAGGGCGCTGGCGAGGACGCCGGCATGTGAGTCCTATGCCAGTTCTTGGTCCCCGGATCGGGCGCGCAGGTTCAAAAGCCTCTCACCACAGCCCGAGGCCGTTAGGTCATGGACGAACGCCAAATCATGCATCATTCTGCTCGTGCTCGGCCGGCCCATCGGTCGAGGCCACGCGGCCCAAAAAGTCAAAAGACAGGGCGCGGGGACATGCATCTGAGGGAGGACGGAATTCCATGGCGGGCATCCATGCGCTCGATCGGCTCATCGGCAGCGACTATCCGGACCTGGCGACGGACGCAGAGGTTCGAGCCTTCGAGCAGGTCCCTTATGCCGATCGCGTCGCGGCCGAGAGCACCTATGACGCCATCAGGCTCGGGGCTGACCGCAATCCCGACGGGCCGGCGCTCCAGTTCCTGCAAAATGCCGATCCCGCCGACACGCCGGTCGTGGTCACGTACCGCGACTTCATCGCGCGCGTCACGCAAGCCGCCAACATGTTTCACGCACTCGGCGTGGAGAAGGGCGACGTCGTCAGCTTCATGCTGCCGCTGGTGCCGGACGCCTTTGTAACGCTGTTCGGCGCGGAGGCCGCCGGCATCGCCAATCCAGTCAATCCGCTGCTGGAGCCGCACCAGATCGCTGAGATCCTCGAGGCCGCGAATACGAAGATCCTGGTGGCGCTCGGGCCGATGCCGGGCACCGACATCTGGCAGAAAGTCGAGCAGATCAGGCCGCAACTCAAGCAGCTCAAGGCGATCGTGCAGGTGTTCGGTGCTGGCGATCCGGCGAGAGGAATCTTTGCCTTCAACGACCTCATCAAGCCGCAGCCTTCAGACCGCCTTATCAGCGGACGCAAGATTCTCGGCAGCGACATCGCCGCCTATTTCCACACCGGCGGCACCACCGGCACGCCAAAGCTGGTGCGGCACACGCATGCCAACCAAGTCTATCAGGCCTGGGCGCTCAATCTGCTGCTGAAGTCGAAGCCGGGCGCCAACATGCTGTTCGGCATGCCACTGTTTCACGTCGGGGGCTCCTTGACGCAGGTGCTGACGACGCTGTCGGCTGGCGGTTCGCTGGTCGTGCTGTCGCCGAGCGGATGGCGCAACCCGAGTGCGGTGAAGAACATCTGGCAACTGGTCGAGCGCTTCAAGCCGGAGGCGCTGTCGAGCGTCCCCACGGTACTCGCCGCGACGCTCGCGGTACCGCCTGGCAATGCAGACATCTCCAGCCTGAAATATGCAGCCGGTGGCGGCTCCGCGATCCCGGTCGCGGTGGGGTCTGCGATCCAGGACAAGCTCAAGCTGCCGGTCGTCGAGGTCTACGGCATGACCGAGACCTCGAGCGTGCACACGCTGGCCTATCGGTCGCGGCCGATCCGGCTCGGTTCGGTCGGCCTTCCCATGCCTTACGCGCGGGTCCGCATCGTCCAGCTCGATGCCGAGGGCAAGCTGATCCGCGACTGCGCGCCGGACGAGATTGGCGTCGTCATCATGGCTGGCCCAGGCGTGTTCGGCGGCTATCTCAACGACGAGCACAACAAGGGTGCCTTCGTCGACGAGGTCTGGGTCAATTCCGGCGATCTTGGCCGGCTCGATGCGGACGGCTATCTCTGGATCACCGGCCGCGCCAAGGATCTCGTGATCCGCGGGGGCCACAACATCGATCCGGCGCCGATCGAGGAGATCATGTTCCGGCATCCCGCCGTCGGCTTTGCCGCCGTGGTCGGCCAACCCGACGCCTATGCCGGCGAGCTGCCGGTGGGCTATGTGCAGCTGAAGCCGGGCGCGACCGTCGAACCGGGCGAGCTGGAGACATGGGTGCGCGAGCGTACGCCGGAGCGCGCAGCTGTCCCGGTGCAGGTCATCCCGATCGATCCGATGCCAGTGACGGGCGTCGGCAAGGTGTTCAAGCCGCAGCTGCGCTGGGACGCAGCCCAGCGCGTGTTCACGAAGGTGCTGACACCGCTCACTGAGCGCGGCATCGACTGCAAGGTCAGGGTCGGTGCTCACGGCAGCCACGGTTCGATCGCAACTGTGACGCTGGCGGGCCTGCCGGCGGATCAGCGCGAGGCAGTTGCGAGCGAGGTGCACGCACTGCTTGCACCGTTCGTGATGCGCCATGAGGTGGTGCAAATGTAGCGGACCCAACAGACGGCTTCGACCGTCGGCTCGAAAGCGGGGCGACGCTTCGCCGCATTATCCATAACGCCGGTAGAGCCTCTTATGTGACAAATATCACATAGGAAGAGTTGGTAATTGAGCGATGGTCCGAATAGTCTCGTGGAATTGCATCCGGGGGGACGCAAGTGATTCCGTTTCGGATAATTGCTTTGTTGATTTTGGCCATTGGCCTCGCCTGCGGACCGGCCCATGCGGACCGGCGGGTGGCGCTTGTCATCGGCAATTCCGCCTACAAGAGCGCGCCCAAGCTCGGCAATCCCGTCAACGATGCCACTCTGGTCGGCGGCATGTTCAAGAAGGCGGGCTTTGATTCCGTCGATGTCAGGTTGGATCTCAGTGCCAGCGAGATGCGGCGCATGTTGCGTGAGTTCGCCGGCAGGACCCGCGATGCCGACATGGCGGTGATCTATTACGCCGGCCATGGCATCGAGCTGGAAGGTACCAACTATCTCATTCCGATCGACGCGACGCTGGAGACGGATGGCGACGTGCTCGACGAGACCATCCCGGTCGAGCGCGCGCTGTTCGCGGTCGAGCCGGCCAAGCAGCTTCGTCTGATCATCCTCGACGCCTGCCGCGACAATCCGTTTTCCAAGAGCATGAAGCGGACGCTGGCCTCGCGCGCGATCGGACGCGGGCTCGCCAAGGTCGAGCCGACCAGCCCCAACACCATGATTGCGTTCGCGGCGAAGGCCGGTTCGACCGCGTCCGACGGCGATTCGAGGAACAGCCCGTTCGCCGTCGCTTTGGTCGAGCACTTGCCCAAACCGGGCCTAGATTTGCGCAAGGCGTTCGGCTTTGTCCGCGACGATGTGCTGAGGAGCACCGGGAACAAGCAGGAGCCCTTCGTGTATGGCTCGCTGGGCGGCGATGACGTGCCGTTGGTTTCTGCCAAGCCGGCTGCAACCGGTCCGCAGGCAAATCCGCAGGATTCTATTCGCAGGGATTACGAGCTCGCGCTGCAGCTTGCCACGCGCGACGGTTGGGAAGCCTTCCTGGCGCAATATCCCGAAGGCTTCTATGCCAATCTGGCCAAGGGCCAGATGAACAAGATCGCTGCTGAAGAGACGCGCGCGTCGGCCGAGCAAAAAGCGAACGCGGCCGAGCAGCAGAAGGCAAGGCTCATTGCCGAACGCGCCCAGAAGGCCGAGCAGGACAAGGCGGCCGCGGCGGCCAAAGCCGCCGAAGAGGCCCGGATCGCGGCGGAGAAACAGAAGCAGATCGAGCAGGCGAGGACGGAGGCAGCGGAGCACCAGCGCAAGCTGGCTGAGGCTGCCGCGGCGAAAGCACAGGCCGAGAAGCAGGCGGCGGAGAAGGCCAAGGCCGAACTTGCTGCCAAGCAGGCCGCAGAGAGGGCCTCGGCGGAGGCGGGTGCGAAGCCCGCGGCCGACCGACAGCTGCCGCAGGCCGGGACCGAGAAGGTTGCCGCGCTTTCGTCCGCGCCGGCATCCACGCTTTCGGCAGCCGATCTGGCGAAATCCCTTCAGAGCGAACTGCGCCGCGTCGGCTGTCTTTCGGCCGCCGCTGACGGCGACTGGAACGCCGCAACGCAGCGCTCGCTGACGCTGTTCAACAAATATGCCGGCACCCAGTTCGACGCGAAGCTTGCGAGTGTCGACGCGCTCGATGCGCTGAAGGCGAAGCCGGGGCGGGTCTGCCCGCTCGTGTGCAATTTCGGTTTCAAGGCCGACGGCGATCAATGCGCGAAGATCACCTGCCGCGCCGGCTATCATGTCGGCGACGACAACGAGTGCGAGAAGGTGCCGGAGAGAAAGCCGCCGCCTACCGCCCGCGACGAGCCCAGAAGGCGCGACCAGGACCGGAAAGACGCCGAGTCCGCAGCGCCGAAGTCCCAAGCGTCTGGACAGATGATCTGCAACAACGCGGGATGCCGGCCGGTCGCAAAGGGCTGCCGTCTCGGAACGACGAAGCTCAATATAGGATCGAGCGTCACCACCGAGGTTTGCAATTGAGTGTGTATCGGCTCGTCGCTGTAATGGTCTTTGCGACCTGGCTCGCTTGCGGGCCGGCCTGTGCCGACAAGCGCGTTGCGCTCGTCATCGGCAATTCCGCCTATAAGAACGCGCCGCGGCTCGCCAACCCGGTGAACGACGCCGGGCTGGTCGGCGGCATGTTCAGGAACGCAGGCTTCGATACGGTCGAGATCAGGCTGGACCTCAATGCCAGCGAAATGCGACGATCGCTGCGCGAGTTCGCGGCCAGGACGCGCGATGCCGACATGGCAGTCATCTACTATGCGGGCCATGGCATCGAGCTGGACGGCAGCAACTATCTCGTTCCGACCGATGCGATGCTGGAAACTGACGGTGACGTCCTCGACGAGACGGTCGCGCTGGATCGCGCGCTGTACGCGGTCGAACCGGCCAAACAACTCCGTCTCGTCATCCTCGATGCGTGCCGCGACAACCCATTCGCCAAGACGATGAAGCGCACCCTGGCCTCGCGCGCGATTGGTGGCGGACTTGCCAAGGTCGAGCCGACCAGTCCGAACACGATGATCGCCTTTGCGGCCAAGGCGGGATCGACGGCGTCGGACGGCGACTCCCGCAACAGCCCGTTCGCGGTGGCGCTGACCGATCATCTCCCGAAGCCCGGGCTCGACTTGCGCAAGGCATTCGGGTTTGTCCGTGACGACGTCTTGAAGAAGACCGGCAACAAGCAGGAGCCGTATGTCTATGGCTCCCTGGGCGGCAGCGACGTGCCGCTGGTGCCGCTGAGGCCAGTCGCAGCAGGTCCGCAGGCAAACCCGCAGGACAGTGTGCGCAAGGACTACGAGCTGGCGCTTCAGGCCGGCCTGCGCGAAGCCTGGGAAGCATTCCTCCAGACCTATCCGGACGGCTTTTACGCCAACCTCGCTCGTGTGCAGTTGAAGAAGATTGCCGCCGAGGAGGATCGCACGGTGGCGACCGAGAAGGCGCGTCTGGCCGAACAGGAGAAGGCGAGGCTCGCGACCGAACGAGCCCAGAAGGCCGAGCAGGAGAAAGCCGCCGCAGCTGCCAAAGCCGCGGAAGAGGCGAGGATCGCGGCCGAGAAAGCCAAGCAGATCGAGCAGGCCAAGGCGGAGGCGGCCGAACGAGATCGCAAGGCGGCGGAAGCTGCCGCGGCCAAGTCGCTCGCGGAGAAGCGGGCGCTCGAGAAAGCGGCGACGGAGGCCGCAACGAAGCAGGCGGCGGACAAGCAGGCGGCTGATGCCGAAAGCAGGAAGGTCGCCGCGCTGTCGCCGCCGCCAAGCTCCCCGCCGCCCGGCGATCTCGCGAAATCCGTTCAGAGCGAGCTGCGCCGCGTCGGCTGTCTTTCGGCCGCCGCTGACGGCGATTGGAACGCCGCATCGCAACGCTCGCTGACGCTGTTCAACAAATATGCCGGCACCCAACTCGACGCGAAGCTTGCAAGCGTCGACGCGCTCGATGCGCTGAAGGCGAAGCCAGGACGCGTCTGTCCGCTCGTATGCAATTTCGGCTTCAAGGCCGACGGCGATCAATGCGCGAAGATCACCTGCCGCGCCGGCTATCACGTCGGTGATGACAATGAATGCGAGAAGGTGCCGGAGAAGAAGCCGGTGGTCACGCGCGAGGATTCGAAGAGGCGCGACCAGGACCGCAAGGAGGCGGAGTCCGCGGCTCCGAAGTCGCAGTCCTCTGGGCAGATGATCTGCAACAACGCCGGATGCAGACCGGTCGCAAAGGGCTGTCACCTCGGGCCGGTGCCCAATGCGAACGCCAGCGCCAAGATCACCGGCGAGGTCTGCAACTGAGGGCCAGGCAGCGGTGATGTCCGGCCGGACCAGACACGTCTGCGGTTGAGGTGAGGGTAGGCGACACGAGGCTTGCGTGCCCCGCCGCAAGCGAGCATCATTCCCAAAAAAAATGGGGAAAACCGATGCTTGAGCTCTCGCGCCGCAGTCACCTTCAGCAATTGTCGGCCGTGCTCGGATCCGCCGCGCTGCCTGGGTGGTCGAGATGCGCTAGGGCTTCGGAGGCAGACATTCCCCCCGAGGGCATCGGCAAGGGCATCAAGCACATCTCCTACAGCGACATCGGCGGACGGCCCGACAGCGTGCAGGTGATGTTCAACCGGCAGCATGTCTATGTCGGACATATGTTCAGCGACGGCGTGACGGTCCTGGACGCATCCGATCCGCGTGCGCTGAAGCCGGTCAATTTCTTCACCGCGGGACAATACACTCGCACCCACCATTTACAGGTGGCGGAAGACCTGCTGCTGCTTGCAAACGGCGCCAACATCGTCGCGATGCAGTCCTACGACAATATGCGCGGCTATTTCGAGAACACGCTGGTCGACAGCATCACCAAGGCCAAGAAATTCCGCTGTGGGCTGTCGATCCACGACATATCGAAACCGAACGAGATGCGCGAAATCGCATTCCTCGAAATGCCCGGCTTCGGCATCAATCGGCTGTGGTGGCCGGGCGGCCGCTATGCCTATGTATCGGCGCATCTCGACGGGTTCACCGACCACATCCTTTGCGTGGTCGATCTCAAGACCATCACCAAGCCGGAGATCGTCGCGAAATGGTGGCTGCCGGGCATGAACCGTGCGGCCGGCGAGCCGGCAACGCCGAAGGGCAAGCGCTTTGCGCTCCATCACATGATCACGGCGGGTGATCGCGGCTATGCTGCCTGGCGCGATGGCGGCTTCACTATTCACGACATCAGCGATCCCGTGAATCCAAAGCTGCTGTCCCACATCAACTGGTCGCCGCCCTTCGCCGGCGGGACGCATACGCCGCTGCCGCTGCCCAAGCGACAGCTCGCAATCGTCGCCGACGAAGCGAACGCGGACAATTGCGCCAAGGGGCTGTTCCATACATTCGTTCTCGACGTGCGCGCGCCGGCAAATCCGGTGCCGATCGCGACCCTGCCGACCCCGCGCGACCGCGATTTCTGCACGAACGGCACCTTCGGTCCGCATAATCTGCACGAGAACCGTCCGGGCTCGTTCCAGAGCGAGGAGACGATCTTCGCAACCTACAACAATGCCGGCGTCAGGGTGTTCGACGTCAGGGACGCCTTCGCACCGAAGGAGATCGCGTATTGGGTGCCGCCGACACCGAAAAAGCTCATCGATCCGCGCCCGAACGTCGCGCTCGCGGCCAAAACCTGCGACGCCTATGTCCGGCCTGACGGGCTGATGTTCGTCTCCGACTGGAACGCCGGCATGCACGTGCTGCAATATCAGGGATGAGCGGTGTTGTAGGGTGGGCAAAGGCGCGAAGCGCCGTGCCCACCATTTGCAGCGGAGAAGTTTGTGGTGGGCACCCTTGCGCTTTGCCCACCCGGCGAGACCTGCACTAACCCGCCGGCATCCGCGTCTCTACCAGGCGCGCCCAATACGACGCGCCGTGGCCGAGGATGTTGTCGTTGAAGACGTAGGCCGGGTGGTGGCACTCGTTGCCGTCGCCCATGCCGACCAGGATCATCGCGCCGGGGCGTGCTTCCAGCATGAAGGAAAAATCTTCGGCGCCCATCATCGGAATGAACTTGTCGTTGACGCGCTCGGCGCCGACGATGTCGCGGGCGACGTCGGCGGCAAGGCCGGCCTCGCGCGCATGGTTCATCGTCACCGGATACATGCGCGTGTATTTGGTCTCCGCCGAGCCGCCATAGGCGCGAGCGACGCTCTCGGCGACTTCGCCGATGCGGCGCTCGACGAGATCGCGCACTTCAGGGTCGAGCGTGCGCACGGTGCCGCCGAGCTCGGCGATCTCCGGGATGATGTTGAAGGCCGTACCGGAGTGGAATTGCGTGATCGAGATGACGGCGGACTTCAGCGGATCGACGTTGCGCGCGACGATCGACTGCAGCGCATTGACGATCTGCGAACCGATCAGCACGCTGTCGATCGACTTGTGCGGACCCGCGCCGGCGTGGCCGCCCTTGCCGTGGACCGTGATCTGGATGTTGTCGGAGGAGGCGAGCATCGCGCCGGGCGTGGTCGCGAAATGTCCTTCGGGCAGGCCCGGCATGTTGTGCATGCCGTAGACCTCCTGGATGTTCCAGCGCGTCATCAGCCCATCCTCGACCATCGCCTTGCCGCCGCCGCCGCCTTCCTCGGCGGGCTGGAAGATCACCACGGCCGTGCCGTCGAAGTTGCGCGTCTCGGTCAGGTATTTTGCCGCGCCCAGCAGCATCGCGGTATGGCCGTCATGGCCGCAGGCGTGCATCTTGCCCGGGACCTTCGATGCATAAGGCACGCCCGACGTCTCCATGATCGGCAGCGCGTCCATGTCGGCGCGCAGGCCAATGGTCTTGCCCGAGGCGGACTTGCGGCCGCGGATCACGCCGATGACGCCGGTGCGGCCGATGCCCGTCACCACCTCGTCGCAGCCGAACTCGCGCAAGCGGTCGGCGACGATGCCGGCGGTGCGGTGGACGTCGTATTGCAGCTCCGGATTCTCGTGGAAGTCATGGCGCCAAGCGGCCATTTCGTCGGAGAGGGCGGCAACGCGATTGACGATGGGCATGGAGGCTCCGTCTCTGTTGTTGTTGCCGGATGAGCGAAGAGACATCCGGGATCTTTGTGAGAGAAGTCCCGGGTATCGCTGCGCTCACCCGGGCTACGAATGACGCTCAGCTCTCGCCGAACACACGCTTGAAGATCGTGTCGACGTGCTTGAAGTGATAGGCGAGGTCGAACTGCTCGTCGATTTCGGCGTCGGTGAGATACTTCTTCACTTCAGCGTCCTTCTTCAGAAGCTGGAGGAAGTCACCTTCGCCGCGCCAGACCGGCATGGCGTTGCGCTGCACGAGCTTGTAGGCGTCCTCGCGGCTTGCGCCCTTCTGCGTCAGCGCCAGCAGAACACGCTGCGAATGCACGAGGCCGCCGAGGCGGTCGAGGTTCTTCTGCATGTTGGCGGGGTACACCAGCAGCTTGTCGATCAGGCCGGCGAGGCGCACCAGCGCGAAGTCGAGCGTCACGGTCGCGTCGGGGCCCATCATGCGCTCGGCAGAGGAGTGCGAGATGTCGCGCTCGTGCCAGAGCACGACGTTCTCCAGCGCCGGCGTCACATAGGCGCGCACCATGCGCGACAGCCCGGTGAGGTTTTCCGAGAGCACCGGATTGCGCTTGTGCGGCATCGCGGACGAACCCTTCTGCCCTTCGGAGAAGAACTCCTCGGCTTCCAGCACTTCGGTGCGCTGCATGTGGCGGATCTCCACCGCGAAACGCTCGACCGAGGAAGCGATCACGCCGAGCGTCGAGAAATACATCGCGTGGCGGTCGCGGGGGATGACCTGCGTCGAGATCGGCTCCGGGACGAGGCCCATGGCTTTCGCAACATGCTGTTCGACGCGCGGATCGATCTGGGCGAACGTGCCGACCGCACCGGAGATGGCGCAAGTCGCGACTTCCTTCCGCGCCGCGATCAGGCGTTCCCTGGCGCGCGAGAATTCCGCATAGGCATAGGCGAGCTTGAGGCCGAAGGTCACGGGTTCGGCGTGGATGCCGTGGCTGCGGCCGATGGTCGGCGTCATCTTGTGCTCGAGGGCGCGCTTCTTCAGCGCCGCCAGCACCTTGTCGAGGTCGGCGAGCAGCAGGTCGGCGGCGCGAGTGAGCTGGACGTTGAGGCAGGTGTCGAGCACGTCGGAGGAGGTCATGCCCTGATGGACGAAGCGCGCTTCGGGGCCGACGATCTCGGCGAGGTGGGTGAGGAAGGCGATGACGTCGTGCTTGGTCTCGCGCTCGATCTCGTCGATGCGGGCGACGTCGAAAGTGGCGTCCTTGGCCTTGGCCCAGAGCGTTTTGGCGGCCTCCTTGGGAATCGTGCCGAGCTCGGCAAGGGCGTCCGCCGCATGCGCCTCGATCTCGAACCAGATCTTGAACCGGGTCTGCGGCTCCCAGATCGAGGCCATTTCCGGGCGGGTATAGCGGGGGATCATTGGACTGCTCCAGGAAGGTGGGCGGGCGACCCAGAAGGGGGCGACCTGCCAAAATGCTTTTTACGCCGTGACTTAGCAGAGCGGGGAGAGCGAAACAAACGGCACCCGCAACGTAGCGGGGGATGATTGGGCTGGGTGGGGGCATCGCGCCGGCCGCAGCGGGGGCGCTGGGCGGCCCGCGCCGCCCGCGCCGTAGGGGACCGCAGATATTAACTGTCAATCACGGATCATTGACTGACAGATATTGAAATCTGTCAGCGAGACGTGTATATCTGTTGTCGGACGCTCCGATTGGGCGTCTGGCGGCATCCCGGGAGCCCGACATCCCAAGCAGATGGGGGATTGAGGGTCGCAATTGAACAACAGGGACCGCCAATTGATTGGAGACTTACGACAATGACGACCGAAATCATCAATTTGACCGGGACGATTGGGCACTGGCTCAATTTACTGGTGGCGCGCCAGATCGCGGCGCAGGCTGCAAAACTGCCTCATTAAGGCGAGAGCTTTCCGAAACGACCGGCACGGGCGCTTCGGAAGCAGCTCTGTCGTCGGGTAACTGAGCCCTCAACGGGAACATGGTGCTGGCATGAACGAAGCCGTTATCTTGACGCCGGAGCGGATCCTCGAAGTCACCGAGGACGTACTGCGGCGTTACGGACTGGCCAAAGCCACCGTGGTCGACGTTGCCCGTGCGCTCGATGTGAGCCATGGCAGCGTCTATCGCCATTTCCCGAGCAAGGCTTCGCTGCGCGAAGCGGTTGCCAAACGCTGGCTTGACCGCATCGACGCGCCGCTGCTGGCGATCGCCAAGGAGCAGGGCCCGGCGCCTGACAGGCTCGACCGCTGGCTGCGCACGCTGTTCGCCGCCAAACGTTCGCGTGTGCTCGACGACCCCGAGATGTTCGACACCTATCTGACCCTGGCGCGCGAAGCCTGCGCGGCCGTCAAATGTCACAAGGACACCATGATCGACCAGATCGCGGCGATCCTGTCCGACGGCGTGACGCAGGGCGTGTTCGCCGTCGATGACGTCAAGACCACCGCGCGTGCGATCTTCGATGCCACAGTCCGCTTTCACCATCCGGCCCATGCCGACGAGTGGAAGGATGCCGATCTCTCGGCGCGTGTCGATGCGACGCTGGCGCTGGTATTGCGCGGGCTGAAGGCGTAGGCCGAATACTCCACGCGCTGTTCCAAAGCCGTTCGATGGCCCGTATGGGCGGCGCTTTTATCCGTCGACCTTGTGGGCGAGGGCACCATCGCGGAGCGAACGCGGATGGTGGGACTTTTTCCGCGCACGAAGAGCGGTACCCGCCAATGGCACGACCGGCGGGCTTTCCGGATAGGCATTGACTTCAATTTCGACGAGGTCCTTCGCCCGCTTTCGAAGCCTGTAGAATGCAAGCTCATGTTCGAGCATGGGGCAGTGGAATCGAATGGTTGCTGTGTCTGGCAAGCGACAGAGTTCATCGATGAGCTCGCCGACAGTGATGAGCGCGGGATAGGTAGCTTCGCGGATAGCCTTACTCATGGCGGAACTCCTTCACTCCGGTACTAACCAGAGTTCGACGGCCTCCGTTCCAATCCGCATCGCAAGGCGGTCGAAATATACTGGGAGACGCCCGCATGCGGAGGACGGCTCCGTGCGCCTGCCTGCCTCCAAGGAGGGGCAAACACCTAGATCTTCGTCAGTCCACAATTGGCTGCCAGCCGCACCAGCTGCGCATCCGTGCGCGCGCCGGTCTTGGTCTTGATCAGATAGTGATAGTTCTGCACCGTCTTGACGCTGAGATTGAGATGCGCAGCGATCTGTTCGGTCGTGGCGCCGCCGGCGAACTGGCGCAGGATCTCGATCTCGCGTTCTCCCAATTGATCCAGCGCCGAGCCCGCCGACAGACTGTCCTCGGCCAAGATGTGCGCGATGTCGTCGCTCATGGCTCGCTCGCCGCGGGCAACGCTGCGGATCGCGGACACGACCGCGGACGGCTCGCTACTCTTGGTGACGAAGCCGCTGGCGCCGGCACTGAAGGCTGCCTTCACCAGCACGGCCTCGTTGTGCATGGTAAAGACGAGGATGCGCGCCCGCGGGCTGCGCGCGCGGATGTTGCGGATGGCTTCCAGTCCGCTCGCGCCGGGCATCGAGATATCAAGCACGACGACATCAGGATCGCGCGCCTTGAAGGCGCTGTAGGCATCCGCAGCGTTGTCGGCTTCCGCCACGACATGCAGATCACCCTGGCTTTCCAGCACGCGCCGATAGCCTTGCCGCACGATCGGATGGTCGTCGACCAGCAGCACGGAAATGCCTGTTGCCGTAATCTCGTTCATGCCGGCCTCATGCGGCGAGCGGGATGGTGGCGGCGACGCTGAGTCCGCCTCGGGCGGGCAGGATCGAGAATGAGCCGCCGGCCGCTGCGACGCGCTCGCGGACGCCGGTGAGGCCGAAGCCGGCCGACTGCTTGACGCGTGCTGCGTTGCCGCCGCCATCGTCGTCGACACGGATCAGCAATGCATCGTCGTCGCCCGCGCGCCGTTCCACGCTGAGCGAAATCTCGCGTGCCGCGCCGTGGCGCAACGCGTTGGTCAGGCATTCCTGCGCGACGCGATAGGCCGTGATAGCGGCCGGGCCGCTGATGTCGGTGAAGTCGCCCTTGAGATCGAGCTGGATCGTCGGCCGCGCCGAGCTCTGCGAGCGCCAGCTATCCACCAAATTCACGAGGCTCGCCTCCAGTCCGAGCTCGGCGGGCAGGGGATTGCGCAGGCGCTTCAGCGCGTCGCGTAGCGAGGCCATCAGATGATGCGTGGCCTGCGAGATCATCCGCGCGTCCTGCACGATATCGTTGCGCTTGTCTGCCTTCGTGCTCGCCGTCTCGATGGTGTTGGCGAAGGCGAGGATGGCCGAGAGATTTTGTCCGAACTCGTCGTGCAGCTCGCGGGCGAGCGCGCGGCGTTCGTCGTCGCGGATCTCGATCAGGCGCCGCGTCAGCGCCGCGCGCTGTTCGGTCGCTTCCTCCAGCCGGCCGCCGAGCTCGCCGACGGCGCTGCCGATCATCGCCAGCTCCATCGAGCGGAAGCGCGGCAGTTTCGTGCGATAATGGCCGCGGGCCATGCGCTGCAAGGCCGTCACGATCGTGCGCGCCGGCGCCAGCGCATGCGCAATCGCGAGCGAGGCCAGCAGCGCGATCGCCGCCGCCATCAAAAGCGCGACGTCGATCACGTTGAGGATGTACTCCCATGCAAGCGAGATGGCGGCCGTTTCATCCGGCGTCGCGACCACCGTTCCGGCGGTCGCCGCGCGGGGACTGACGGGCCGTATCACTTCGGCATGGCTGCCGAGGAAGGTCGGCACGATCGACGCGAACCAGCGCGGCGGCGTCTTGCCCAGCCCCTCGCTCTGGCCGCAGAGCGGCTTTTCGAATGCGATGGCCGGTTGGAATTCGACGCAGACGCCGGGTGAGATCAGCTTCATCGTTTCCAGCGTGCGCCACTCCGGAACCGGCAGAAGCTGCTCGCGTGTTCTGCTGCTACGCAACAGGAATTCGTGCCAATACAGGGCCTGAAGCGCCTGGGCGACCCGCTGCGCCGAGGCCGCAGTCGCCCGGTCCACGCTGCGATAGGCGTCGAACGTGGCCCAGATGGTCGCCGCGCCAAGGCAGAGCACGACGATGAGAAACAGACGGGCGACAAGCTGAAGCACAAGGCGCATGCGATCACCCCAAAGTTTGCTAAGGTCAGCCTAACAACGCCGCCGCGCCTTGCCAATTGCGAGGCACGGCAAGATGGTAGCTCGGGCAAATTTCCCATGCCGGATTGGGCATGGCTCTTTGGACCGGGCGCGGCGGCTTTGATCTAATGGGCGGAATTCACGGCCAGGAGCGGTGCAGCATGAGTTCGATGACGATTGGGCCGATCGCGGGGCCTGCTGCCGACCCATCCGAGCGCAGTGCGCTCCTGTTCTGGATGATCTTCACCGGGCTTTCGATCTTCGCCGTCGTGCTGCTGTGGCGGTTCGGCCTGATCCGCCTGATGCTGACCTCAGATCGGACCTACATTTCCAGCGTGATCGCGCTGCTCTATGTCCTCACCTGCGGTCACTGCTTCCTGCGCACGCGGGCCATTGCCCGCGAGGGCGCGGCGGCAAGGCGCTGCCGCGCGGTGCTTGCGGCCCCCGAGGGCGGCAGGGCGCTCGACGTCGGCGCTGCCGCGCTGCCGCGCGGGCTGGTGCGGGACCACATTGAGAGCCTCGTGACCAAGGCCGCGGCGCAGGACTACCGCCCCGTCGACCAGACGCTATTGCTGCGAACGCTCGCCGACCGGCTGCGCGGCTCCAACGGCTTCGGGGCCTTCGTCTCGGATACGCTGATGAAGCTCGGCCTGCTCGGCACCATCGTCGGCTTCATCATCATGCTGGCGCCGATCGCGGGACTGGATGCCGCCGACAAGGTCGCGATGCGATCCTCGATGGGACTAATGAGCGACGGCATGGCGGTCGCGATGTACACGACGCTGGCGGGCCTCGTCGGTTCGATCCTGGTCCGCATCCAGTATTACATGCTGGATGCCGCGACCCAGAAGGTGTTCTCGGATGCGGTGGTGCTGACCGAGACCTATGTGACGCCGGTGCTGGAACGTAAGGGCGCTGGAATCGCGACATGATGGATGATTTCGGTCTCTATCCGCGCGAGGAGCCGTTCGATCCCTTGGGCGTGATGCTGTTCAAGGCGCTCCAGGTGATCGCTTTCCTGTTCTTCCTCGCGCTGCTCGCGGTCTCGCCGGACGCCAAGGACGGCAAGATCGACTCCAAGGCCGAGTTCATGATCACGCTGGACTGGCCCGACAGCCATCCCGACGATCTCGACCTGTTCGTGCAGGATCCCGTGGGCAATATCGCCTGGTATCGCCACCGCGAGGCCGGCTTCCTCACGCTCGACCGCGACGATCGCGGCGGAGCCAACGACTTCATCATGGTCAACGGCAAAAAGATTGCCTCGCCGATCCGCGAGGAGATCGTCACGGTGCGGGGCATCGTTCCCGGCGAATACACCGTCAATGTCTCACATTTCGTGGCTACGACCGGCGAGCCTGTGACGGCCAATGTGAAGGTGCAAAAACTCAATCCGACGGCGCAGGTGATCTTCGATAACAAGTTCACGGTCGATCACACCGGCGACGAGAAGACCGCGGTGCGGTTCCGGCTCGACGCCGAAGGCAAGGTCGTCAATGTGGACCAGCGGCCGAAATCGCTGCTGGAGACCTTTCGCAGCGGCTGGCGCAACGGCGCCGATCTCGACCCGAGCACCGGCGTGAGCAAGAACGCTGTGAGGGTGCGCCGTGACTAGCCTGCAAACGGTCATCCTCACGCTATCGATAGCCTACGCCGTCATCGGTGCGCTGCTGCTGGTCGTTCTGGTCTATGCGCGGCTGCATTGGTCGTTCAAGGCGGTCGCGGTGGTCGTGACCAGTGCGTTCTATGTCGTCAGCTTCACCGAGATGCGCGGGCTGCTCGGCTGGGCCAGCGCCGATCGGCTGCCGGCCTCGTTCAAGCTGCTGAAGGCCCGCATCGTCGAGCCGCATTCGCTGGAGGGCGATCCCGGCTCGATCTATCTCTGGGTCGAGCAGCTCGACGAGGACAATCGGCCGAGTGGCATCCCGCGCGCCTTTCGTGTGCCCTACAATGACAGGCTGGCCGACAAGACCCATGCGGCGGAGAACGAGATCGCGCTGGGACATCCGCAAGGCGGCCGGGCCGCCGATTTCGGCGGCGGCGATGGCAGCCTCATCGACATGGTCCGGGAATATGTGACGCCCAAGACCATCATGGAGACGAGCGGAGGCGATTCCTCGACCGGCGAATTCCTGGTACCACCGGCCGGCGCGCAGGGCGCCGTGTTCACGCCGTTGCCGCCGCCCCGGATGCCGCCGAAGGACGAGCAATAGGCTCTTCACCATCGCGACAGGGCAGTGCTGGCAAACCGCGCGCCGCTGGCGCATGTTCTTGACCTCCCTCAATTTAGCCTTATCGGCTCCCAATAAGGTTCGAGGGTGGAGGGTGCGTGCTTCTCGCTGTCTTCTCGGATATCCACGGCAACCGGCAGGCGTTCGAGGCGTGCCTGAAAGTCGCGCGGGCGCGTGGCGCCGAGCGCTTCATCCTGCTTGGCGACTTCGTCGGCTATGGCGCCGATCCGGAATGGGTGGTGGATACCGCGATGGAGCTGGTTGTCCAAGGCGCCGTCGCCGTGCGCGGCAATCATGACCAGGCGGTGAATTCCTCGGCCGAGACCATGAATGCCGAGGCGCAAATCGCGATCGAATGGACCCGCGGCCGGCTCGACACCGCGCAGCGGCGGTTCCTGGCGGAATTGCCGATGCTGGTGGAGGACGGCGATCGCCTGTTCGTGCATTCGGAAGCCTCCAGCCCCCGAAGCTGGCACTATGTCCGATCGACCGCCGACGCAGCCAAGAGCCTGATCGCGACGCCGGCTCATGTCACGTTCTGCGGCCACATCCACCGCCCGGCGATCTATTCGATGTCGGTGACGGCGAAGATGTCGGGACTCGTGCCCAAGACTGACGTCTCCGTACCGCTGCTGCGCGGCCGGCAATGGCTTGCGGTGCTCGGCTCGGTCGGCCAGCCGCGCGATGGCGATCCATCCGCGGCTTTCGCGCTGTTCGACACGGTCTCGTGCCAGATCACCTATTGCCGCGCGCCCTACGACGTCGAGACGGCCGCGAACCGGATCCGCGAGAACGGCCTGCCGCATTGGCTCGCCGACCGACTGTCGCAGGGGCGTTAGAGGCCGATGCCGAAACCCCTCGTCAAATCGGGCGCAGAGATCGACGGCTACACGATTGGCGATTGCGTCCATGCCGGCGGAATGGCGACGCTGTGGACCGTCACCCGTCCCGGCCTCGACGTGCCGCTGCTGATGAAAATTCCGCGGGTGTCGGAGGGCGAGGACCCCGCGGCGATCGTCTCCTTCGAGATGGAGATGATGATCCTGCCGCGGCTTGCGGGTCCGCACGTGCCCTCCTGTTTCGGCACCGGCGATTTCGCCCACCAGGCCTATGTCGTGATCGAGCGCATCTCCGGGACCACGCTCTACAAGCGGTTGCCCGACCTGCCGCTGCCGTATGACGAGGCGCGGCAGCTCGTCGCCAGGATCGCAACGGGGCTTGCTGATTTGCACCGGCAGAACGTGATCCATCACGACATCAAGCCGAGCAGCATCATGTTCCGCGAGAGCGGCGAGGCGGTGTTGATCGACTATGGCCTGTCGCATCACAACCATCTGCCGGACCTGTTGCAGGAGGAATTCCGCCTGCCTTACGGCACCGCGCCCTATATGGCGCCAGAACGGTTGTCAGGGGTGCGCGACGATCCGCGCAGCGATCTGTTCTCGCTGGGCGTGCTGCTCTATTTCTTCACGACCGGCGAGCGGCCGTTCGGCGAGGGCGAGACACTGCGTGCGATGCGGCGCCGGCTTTGGCGCGATCCGCACCCGCCGCGCGGCTTGCGCGCCGATTATCCGCCCTGGCTCCAGGAGGTGGTGCTGCGGTGCCTCGAGATCGAGCCGGTGCGGCGCTATCCGACGGCGTCGCAGCTCGCCTTCGATCTGACCCATCCGGACCAGATCAGGCTCACCACACGCTCGGAGCGGATGAAGCGCGACCCGTTAAGCGTCGCTTGGCGGCGCCGCTTCAACCAGGGCGTCATGCAGCCGCGCGCGAAATCGGATGTCGCAGCCCAGATCGCATCAAGCCCGATCCTCGCGGTCGCGCTCGACACGGTGGAAGGCGCCCCCGAGCTGAACGAAGCGTTGCGCGTCACCACCGAGCGTATTCTCGCCACGCTGCCGTCGGCGCGGCTCGCCTGTCTCAACGTGCTGAGGCTCAACCGCATCGCGATTGACAGGACGCTGGATGAGCAGGGCTCCAACAAGCATATCGACCGGTTGGTGGCGCTCAGACACTGGGCCACGCCGCTCAAGCTCGATGAGAGCCGGCTGTCGGCTCACGTGCTGGAAGCCGTCGATCCCGCGGCGGCCATCCTGGAGTTTTGCGAGGTCAACCACGTCGACCACGTCATCATCGGCGCGCGGCAGGGCTCGTTCAGGCGCACGCTGCTCGGCAGCGTCTCGGCCAAGGTGGCCTCGGAAGCGGCCTGCACCGTCACCGTGGTACGGCCGCCGCGAATGGCTGCGGATGCGGGCGAGGAGGCCGGATAGGGCCGCGCTCTGGATCCTGGAGGCTCAGGCCGCGTGAGCGGTGTGGACGGAGCGCTTGCGACGGATCGGCCAGGAGAATTGCGGGCCGGGCTCGCCGTGATCCGCGCTGCCGCCGAAGAACTGGATGATCTCGCGGCAGGGCTCGCAGTTGAACAGGTTACGCGACGCGGATGCCTTGGTCATTTCCTTGAGGCAGTTCGGGCAATGCGGCTTCATGAGCTTGGTCCAGAAAAGAATTCAATGCCGGCGCGGTAACCGGAGCGGGTGATCCAGGTCCATCTCGGGCCCGGTGTCGTCGCGCATCTCGTCTTCGGTGCGTTCGAGCCGACCGAAGAAAAAATCGAGGTCAGGATGTGGGCGCCGCGGGATGCGGCACCGGCGCTTCGGCTGACGTTTCACGAGCGCGATCTGCATGGGGTCAGGCCCGATACCAGTCGCGACGAGCGATGCGGGCCGAGCGTACCGAGACCTTCACCGGTCCGGCCGATGGACCAAACACAACAAACGCACAAAAACCAAGCCACAACGCCACGCCAGTCCAGACCAGGGTCGTCGTCATGATGTGCTCCCGCGAAAACAGGCAAGAATCACTAGCGGTGATTTGCGCGAATCAGGGAAGCCCGGAGGAGTACGGATCAAGGTTGCAAATCTAGGCATTGCGCGCCGCAACACCCGTAGAAGCCGCACGTCTGCGGAGTCGAGCGGGCCCTCAGATCGCCTCGCCGCGTGCGCCCGCGGCGGCGTTGCGGATTGCGGCGATGTTGGTCTTATAGGCGTCCTGCGTGCCGCCCCTGAACACGGACGTGCCGGCGACGAAGGCGTTGGCCCCGGCCGCAGCCAGGGGACCTGCGACGTCGGGCCCGACGCCGCCATCGACCTCGATGTCGATCGGGCGGCCCGCTGTCATGGCGCGGATGTCGCGGATCTTGCCGATCGCGGAGGGGATGAAAGCCTGGCCGCCGAAGCCGGGATTGACCGACATCACCAACACGAGGTCGACCAGGTCCAGGACGTATTCGAGCGCACTGATCGGCGTGCCCGGATTGAGCGAAACGCCGGCCTTCTTGCCGAGTGCGCGGATCGCCTGAAGCGAGCGGTGCAGATGGGGACCGGCCTCGGCATGCACGGTGATGTGGTCGCAGCCGGCTTTCGCGAAGGCCTCGAGATAGGGGTCACAGGGCGAGATCATCAGATGCGCGTCGAAGATCTTCTTGGTGTGCGGGCGCATCGCCTTAATGACGTCGGGGCCATACGAGATGTTGGGAACGAAGTGCCCGTCCATGACGTCGAGATGGATCCAGTCGGCTCCAGCGGCGTCCACGGCGCGCACCTCCTCGCCGAGCCTGGAGAAATCCGAGGCCAGGATCGAGGGCGCGATTGCCAGGGGGCGGGGAGCGAAGGCTTGGGTCATGGCGGTTTCCCGTGGCGGCCGTGGAAGATGGACTCGCCTAACATGGGCCTCTCAGCCGGGCAATGCAGGGGCGGCGTGCTTCCTGTGGGCGGAAATTTCTGCCGCGACCGGCATGAATTGCCGGTGTTCCGGGGCCGTGCAAAGTGCGGTGAAAGCGGATTTCATTGAGCTTTTTGCGCTGGCACGGCGCTTGCTGACTTCACCTGAACAGAACAGGCCGCGGCATGCCGCATCGGTTGGAGTTGTGCAATGTTGTTTGCTCTTGGGGCCGTATCGAGCGCACTCGACGCGATCCAGTCGCTGACGAATTCGAAATCGTCCTCGTCGACGCAGAAGACGGGATCCTCGCAAAAGCCCGCGACCAATCCGTTCGCGATCGAGAGCGGCAGCAACAGCACGACCGGCGCGGCCTCGTCGGTCAATGCGGGCAAGACCCCGCAGATCTCGCCGGAGACGATGAACGCGCTGTTCGCTGCGCAGAGCCAATCCTCGGACAGCACCGGCAGCGCCGCCAGCTCGACCTCGTCGAGTTCGACGTCCTCCTCCTCGACGCGCCGCGACGCCGCCTTGAAGGATCTGTTCTCGCAGATCGATGGGGACGGCGACGGCAAGATCACCAAGTCGGAATTCGAGAATGCGCTCGGCGCCGGCGGCACCAATCTCGCGCAGGCCGACGACGTTTTCTCGAAGCTGGATTCGAATACCGACGGCAGCGTCAGCCTCGACGAGATGTCGAAGGCGCTGAAGGGCGGCCATCACGGTCACCATCACGCGCAAGGCGCGGGCGATGCCTCCGGCAGCGGTTCGGGTTCCTCCTCGCGGTCCAGCGGCGGCTCGACCTCGACCTCGACGACCGGCGCCGACGGTTCGACCACCACCACTGTCACCTATGCCGACGGCTTCAAGATGTCGACGACGGTCCCGGGCGCCTCTAGCTCCCGTAATTCGGCGTACGATCTGTTCGCGCAGTTGATGCAGCGGCAGGGCGGGCAGGGACAAGGCGCCTCAGCGGCTGTCGGTTCATCGATGTCGATGAGCGTGTAACCTTGCTCACGGCTAGCCGGCATATTCGTGCGTGATGTCACGATAGGCATACCGGTCGCGGATTTCGCGGTTGAAGAACGTACCCTTTGACCGCACATTCTTGAACGCGGCGGCGACCTCGGGCGGAACGTCCGCATAGACATAGAGGCGTCCGCTGACGAAAGTCACCGTCAGCTCGCGCCTATCGGGGGCGTAGCGGAAAAAGCGGATCACGGAAGACGGCATGGTTGTGCACCTTGTCGGCCAGGGTAACGCCGTGTCAGCCGTTTCGTTTCTATCCGAACCGGTCCTTCCACGCCGGCATTGCGCCGGCAAACGGCAGGGCCGTCGCATTGTAGACGCCGCGAGCGATGGCGCGTGCGACCACGTTGGCGGCGATCGTTCCGAGCTCGGTAAGGCCGACCAGCGGCTCGATCGGCTTCTCGCCCGTTGCGGCGGCGAACAGCACGTCGCCGTCGGTCGGTGCATGCACCGGATAGATCGCACGGGCGAACCCGGTATGCGCGATCATCGCAAGCCGCTTGGCCTGGGGTTTGGTCAGCGTGGCATCGGTGACAACGACGCCGATCGTGGTGTTCTCGCGCGCGTTCGCGGCGGGTCCGCCCTTGATGCGCATCGCTAGCATGTCTGGTGTGAACGTGGACGGCAGGCCGCGCCCGCCGAACTCGCCGTTCTCCTCGAACGGCGCAGCCCAGAACCAAGGCCCTTCGCCAACGGTTGTGCTGCCGACCGCGTTGACGACCATGATCGCGGCGACCTTGATACCATTGGCCAGGACCGCGGAGGCCGACCCCAGTCCACCCTTGAAGGTCGCGGTGGTGGCACCGAGGCCGGCGCCGACGCTGCCCAGTGCGAAATCGTCGCTGGCGGCCAACGCTGCGGCGTAGCCGAGGTCGCGATAGGGCGCGAAGCGTCCCCAGGCCTTGTCGCCGCCGTTGAGCAAGTCGAAAACGATTGCGCCAGGCACGATCGGAATCACCGCCTCGCGAATTCGCAAGCCGCGGCCTTGTTCGGCGAGCCAGGCCTGGATGCCGCCGCCGGCGTCGATTCCAAAGGCGGAGCCGCCGGACAGCGCAATCGCGTCAACGCGATCGACGGTGCTGGCGAGGTCGAGCAACGCGTCTTCGCGCGTGCCGGGTCCGCCGCCGCGAACATCGATGGCCGCAACCGCGGGGGCGTCGAAGATGATCGCGGTCGTGCCAGTGGCGATTTTCGCATCCTCGGCATGGCCGACGCGGACGCCGGCGATATCGGTGAGAAGGTTTTTCAAGGCGGCTCCGCAGGCTGAAAGGCGCTCGCTTCAGCGATATCGCAGGGATGCCGCAGGCTCAACCCGCGAGCGCGGTCCTCAGCATCTTGGCGAGCTCGGACTTACGGTAGGGCTTTGCCAGCAGCAGCACGCCGGAATCGAGCCGCCCGTGATGGACGATGGCGTTCTCGGTGTAGCCCGAGGTGAACAGCGTCTTCAGGTCGGGGCGGCGGCGAGCCGCCTCGTCGGCGAGCTGGCGGCCGTTCATGTTGCCGGGCATGATGACGTCCGTGAATAGCAGGTCGATGTCCTTGTCGGCGTCGATGATAACGAGGGCCTCGGCCGCGTTGGCGGCTTCGAGGGCGGTATAGCCGAGGCTCTTGATCTGGGTCACGACATATTGGCGCACCAGCGCGTCGTCCTCGACGATCAGGATCTTTTCGTGGCCGCCGGTGACCGGCGCGTTCTGCAGCGCCTCGAATTCGGTCTCCTGCACGCCGCTCGAGCGCGGCAGGTAAATCTTCACGCTCGTGCCGTGGCCTTCCTCGCTGTAGATCTTGATGTGTCCGCCGGACTGCTTGACGAAGCCGAACACCATGCTGAGCCCGAGGCCGGTGCCCTTGCCGACCTCCTTCGTGGTGAAGAAGGGATCGAACACCCGGTCCATCAACTCCGGCGGGATTCCGGAGCCGGTGTCGCTGACGGCGATCATGACGTAATTGCCGGCCACCACGTCGGGATTCATGCTGGCATAGCCGTCGTCGAGGAAGATGTTGCGCGTCTCCAGCACCAGCGTGCCGCCGTCGGGCATCGCATCGCGCGCGTTCAGCGCGAGGTTGAGGATCGCAGTGGAGAGCTGGCCCGGGTCGATCAGTGCCGGCCACGCATCCTCGGTGAGTTGCGGCATGATGGTGATCTGCTCTCCGAGCGTGGGGTGCAGGAGCTTTGCGGCCTCGAGCGTCAATGCGTTGACGTCGATTTCGCGTGGTTGGAGCGGCTGCTTGCGGGCGAACGCGAGCAGATGCTTGGTCAGTTGCGCGCCGCGCTCGGCGGCGTCGTCGATCAGTTTGGTGATGGCGGCGAGCTCGGGACGGTCAGCGACCGCGTCCGCCAAAATTCCGATGGTGCCGGTGATGACGGTCAGCACATTGTTGAAGTCGTGCGCGACGCCGCCGGTCAATTGACCGATGGAATCCATCTTCTGGACGTGCCTGAACTGCGCCTCGGCCGCCTGCTTCTCGGTGAGGTCGCGGCCGATGAAGAAATGGCGCTTGACCGGCTCGGACCAGGTGCCCATCCAGTTCAGCGTGACCTCGTGACCGTCGTAGTGGTAGTAGCGCGCCTCGAAGCTGCGCTTGACGGCGCCACGCCGCGCCGCGCGCATCTCGTCGCGCGTCTTCTGGAGGTCATCAGGATGAATGAACTCGGTGGCGCTGTGCCCGATCATGTCTTCTGGATTCAAGCCGAGAATAGTCTTCACGCTCGGGCTGACCTGGATGAAATTGCCAAAACCGTCGGTGACCAGGATCAGATCCTGTGAGGTCTCGAAGATCCGCTGCCGCTCCTCGACCTCGCGGCGCAGTTTTTCTCGTGCCTGCTTCTCTTCCGTGATGTCGTGGGCGATCTTGGAAGCGCCGATGATCTGTCCGTTGGCTGATTTCAGCGGAGAAACATTGAGGACGACGTCGACCCGCCGGCCGTCCTTTCGGATCCGGACCGTCTCGTGCTGTGCGATCGTTTCGTTGCCGCCGACCCGGTTCAGGATACCCCTGACCTCGGCCTTGCGGTCCTCCGGGACGATGATGTCGATCGGCTGCCCGATGGCCTCCGCGGCGGCATAGCCGAACAGATGTTCGGCGGCCTTGTTCCAGCCCGTGATGACACCGTCGAGCGTCTTCGTGATGATGGCATCATTGGCGGATTCGACGACGGCGCCGTACAGGGCAAGGCGCTTGCCGTAATAATCGCGATCCAATGCCGACTGCTGGCGCAGCCTGCCGACGAGACCCAGCGTATGCGCCTGGAGGCGGACATTTTCGATCAGGAGCACCGCGAGCACGAAGGTCGCCGCGCAGAGGCCGTAGACACGACCGGCGTAGAAGCCGAGATCGAAGCGCGCCACGTTGACGATCGCCGACAGCGCGATGTCGAACAGCCACGCGCACATCACAACCATGAGCCAGACATCGATGACCGAATGCGGACGGCGGAACCACAGCGAGACCAGCGCGGCGAAGCTCAAGGACCAGACAAAGGACACCACGCCGATCATGGTCTGCGTGTAACCGCCATCGCGCAGCAGGACCGGAAGAAGGTCGTGCTGCGCAGTGACGATCCAGGTCAAGACGATCATGACCGTGACGACGCCGACCACGCTGGCGTAGATCGCTTTGCTTGCCGAGCCCGTGATCCGGGCGCCGCCCTCGGCCTCCTTCAGCCAGGCGTAGGCCAGCACGCAAAGCGGAAAGCCGCCGTGCCAGATCATGTAGAGCCAGACCGTGGTCTGCTGGTTGGCCCCCAGCAGCCCGGTCGGCGAAAAAAGTCCGGGGAAGGTGAGGGCATGGACCACGGCCGCGGCGGCTGTGAAAAGATAGCCCGTCGCGAGCACGAGCAGCGCGCTGGTCCTGAGCACCGCAAACTGCGACAACAGCAGGACGGCGGTGACAATGTCCGCGACCACAAGGGCGGATTGATAGCTGGCGACGAAGGCTGGCACGGGCAGTAGCGGGATACCCGCGAAGGGCACGGCCACCGCGAACAGGATCGACGAGACGCCCACGATCGCCAATGCTGCGGTGCGGTCCTTCGGGGTAGCCGGCAACGTCGAAAGGAATGTGCTTCGATCGGTCGTCGCAGACACGTGCAGCTCGCGCAGATCGGTTTTGAGCATCTTCGCCAATCTCATTTGGCCCAATCAATTTCTGCCCATGGTAGCGGGTTCTGGGCACGCATCATGACAAAACCCACTGCGACTCAACCGAAGGTTACAGTTTACTTAATTTTTGGGGGAACGCGCACCGGGGATCGGGTAAGATGCGCTTTACTGGATGGTGCAATAATGCTCTCCCGCAGCTGCGGGTTCCAGGTTTGAACCAGGCATTTTGATTTCAGGATCCGGGAGTTGTTCCCTATGCCCCGCGTTCTCATCATCGACGACCAGAAGGACGTCCGTGCGATGGTCGCGATCGTGCTGCGCGTCAACCGTTATGAGGTCGTTGAGGCCGACAGCGGCGCAGCCGGGGTGAAAGCCTTCACCGAGGTCGGCTTCGACGCGGCAATCGTGGACATTTTCCTCGGCGATACCAGTGGCGTCGAGGTCATCACGACCCTGCGCGAGCTTGCACCGAGCCTCCCGGTCGTTGCCGTGTCGGGGATGACGGCGCTGGACTTCATGGAACAATCGCCCCACCTCGCCAGCGTGGTCTGCCTGCAAAAGCCGTTTCGGCCGAACGATCTTCTTCAAGCGCTGAGGAAGGCCCAAGCCGCGGTGGACGGCGCGATACAAGCAGCAGTCTGATCCTGACGCAGGAAGAAACGCCCCGGGCGAGCCGGGGCGCGATGATGATTGGAGGAGGCCTTCAGGCCCCGGCAAGCGTGCTTAGGTGCCGTTGCCGCTGATCGCGGCGTAGCCGCCCTTGGCGTCCCATTTGTAGACGACGTAGTCGAGCTGCTTGATATCGCCCTTGGAGTCATACTCGATCGGCCCGATCACGGTATCCCACTTGCCGGCCTTGATGGCTGCCATGACCTTCTTGGCGTCGGTGGTGCCGGCCTTCTTGGCCGCCTCCGACCAGACCTGCATCGCTGCGTAGGTGTAGAGCGTGTAGCCCTCGGGGTCGATGTTCTTGGCCTTGAAGGCTTCGACGATCTTCTTCGCGGTCGGCTTGTTGCGCGGATCGGGGCCGAAGGTGAACAGCGTGCCTTCGCCGGCCGGGCCGGTGATGGAGGCGTATTCCTTGTCGGCGAGTGCGTCGCCGGCCATCAGCACGGTCTTCAGGCCCTGGTCGCGCATCTGGCGCAGGAGAAGGCCGCTCTCTTGATGGTAGCCCCCGACATAGACGAGATCGATGTTGTCGCGCTTCAGCCGCGAGACGATCGCGTTGAAGTCCTTGTCGCCCTTGTTGTAGGACTCGTACATCTTCTCGGTGACGCCAGCCTTGTTGAGCGCCTTCTTGGTCTCGTCCGCAAGGCCCTTGCCGTAGGTGGTCTTGTCGTTGAGGATGGCGATGTTCTTGCCCTTGTAGTTCTTGGCGATGTACTGGGCGGCGACCAGGCCCTGCTGGTCGTCGCGGCCGCAGACGCGCGCCACGTTCCACAGTCCGCTATCGGTGAACTTCGGATTGGTGGAGGCGGGAGTAATCTGGAGCACGTTGCCGTCGGCATAGGCTTCCGACGCGGGGATCGACGAGGACGAGCAATAATGCCCGGCCACGAACGGAATTTTCGCGCCGGCGATCTTCTCGGCGATCGAGCGCGCCTGTTTCGGATCGCAGGCGTCGTCCTCGACGGACAACGCGAGCTTCTTGCCGTTGACACCGCCGGCGGCGTTGATGTCGGCTACGGCCATCTCGGCGCCGTTCTTCATCTGGCGGCCGAAGGCGGACTCGCCGCCGGTCATCGGACCTGCGACTGCGACGGTGACATCCTGCGCGAATGCCGCGCTCGACAGCGCGATCGATGCGCCCAATGCCAGACCGATGAGCTTCAGTGATTTCATGAGATACCTCGAGGGTGGTCGCCTGTGGAAGTTACCGGGCATGCCCGGTTCAAACCGGCGCCATTCTTGAATGAATTCGAGGAGAAGTCACCGGCAAAATACGGGCATTGGCAGAGATATCGCCAAATTCGGCCGCACGGGTTCGCCTTGGGCGGCCTCAGCCGTGCCGGCCGCCTTCCAGGTAGGCGGCGCGAATCTCGGGGCGCTGCAACAACTCGGCACCGGTCCCGGCCAGGGTGATCAGGCCATTGACCATGACATAGCCGCGATGGGCGAGCTTGAGCGCGTGGTTGGCGTTCTGCTCGACGATCAGCACGGTCAGGCCGTCCTGCCGGTTCAGAGTGCGGATCGCATCGAAAATCTGGCGCGCGATCAGCGGCGCCAGACCGAGCGAGGGCTCATCAAGCAGGAGCAGGCGAGGGCGGCTCATCAAAGCGCGGCCGATGGCCAGCATCTGCTGCTCGCCGCCAGACAGGGTTCCCCCGCGCTGGCCGTAGCGTTCCTTCAGCCGCGGAAACAGCGTGAACACGCGTTGTAGCGTCACCTCGCGTTCGGCGTCGGTGCATTCGGTGGCGTCCGCCCCCATCTGGAGATTTTCCGCCACGCTCATGCGCGGGAAGATGCGGCGGCCTTCCGGCGATTGCGCGATGCGCAAATGCGCGATCTCGTGGGTGGGCACTTGGGTGATGTCGCGGCCTTCGTACAGGATCTGGCCAGCGCGGGCGCGGGGCTTGCCGAAGATCGTCATCATCAGCGTCGATTTGCCGGCGCCGTTGGCGCCGATCAGCGCCACGATCTCGCCGGCATTGATCTCGAGGTCAACGCCCTTCAGCGCCTCGATCTTGCCGTAGGCAGCGCGAAGGCCGCGGATCGCGAGCAGGGCAGTGGGCGACGTCACGACCCGCTCTCCATCACGGCCGCCGCCTCTTCCTCATCGGTGCCGAGATAGGCGGCGATCACCTTCGGATCGTCGCGAACCTCGCGCGGGGAGCCTTCAGAGATCTTCAAACCGTGGTCCATCACCACGATGTGGTCGGAGATCTCCATCACCACGGACATGTCGTGCTCGATCAGCAGGATCGAGGTGCCGAGCTCGTTGCGGATCGACAGCAGCAGCTCGCTCAGGGCGGCGCTCTCGCGCGCATTGAGGCCGGCGGCGGGCTCGTCCAGGCACAAGAGCGCGGGCTCGGTGCACATCGCGCGCGCGATCTCGAGTCGTCTCTGGTCGCCATAGGCAAAATTACCGGCGGCATCGTCGGCGCGATCGAGCAAATTGACGCGCTTGAGCCAGTCGGTGGCGAGATCGATCGCGCGCTTCTCGGCTTCGCGGTAGACGGGCGCGCCAATGAGCCCGAGCAAGGTGAAGCCGGAGGCGCGCATCAGCGCGTTGTGCTGCGCCACCATCAGGTTTTCCAGCGCCGTCATGCCGGGAAACAGGCGGATGTTCTGGAATGTGCGGGCGACCTTGGCCTGCTTGGCGATGCGGAAATCGTTCAGCCGCTCCAGCGCGATCACCTTGCCGTCGTCATGGCCGAGGCGGATGGCGCCGCCGCTCGGCTTGTAGAACCCGGTGATGCAGTTGAAGACCGTTGTCTTGCCGGCACCGTTGGGTCCGATCAGCGCGGTGATCTTCTTCCGCTCGGCAGCAAACGACAGGTCCTGCACCGCGACGATGCCGCCGAAGCGCATGGTAAGCCGGTCGACCTCGAGAATCTGGTCGCGGCTCATCCGTGCCCCTCCTTGACGAGGTCGGATGAGATCGCGTGGGCCTTGGTCAGATACACCGTCGGCGCGCGATGGCCGATCAGGCCGCGCGGCCGCCAGATCATGATCAGCACCATGGCCATGCCGAACACCAGCATGCGATAGCTCTCGAGGCTCCGGAACAGCTCGAAACCGCCGATCATGGCGAGCGCTGCGAGCGCGACGCCAAGCTGCGAGCCCATGCCGCCAAGCACGACGATGGCGAGCACCAGCGCCGATTCCTGGAAGGTGAAGGATTCCGGGCTGATGAAGCCCTGGCGGGTTGCGAAGAACGCGCCGGCAAAGCCGCCGAACATCGCACCGGTCGCGAATGCCGTGAGCTTGGTGGTCGTGGTGTTGATGCCGAGCGCGCGGCAGGCGACCTCGTCCTCGCGCAGGGCTTCCCAGGCGCGGCCGATCGGCAGGCGGCGCAGCCGGATCGTCACCCAGTTGGTGAGCAGCGCGAGCGCCAGGATCAGGTAGAACAGGAAGACGATGCGGTGGGTCGGCGAATATTCGATGCCGAGCCTGGCTGCGAGCCCGTTGTCGCTGTTGTCGAGCGGGATGCCGAAGAAGGAGGGGCGGGGAATGCTGGAGACGCCGTTGGGGCCGCCGGTCAGATCCTGCCAATTGATGATGACGAGGCGGATGATCTCGCCGAAGGCGAGCGTCACGATCGCGAGGTAGTCGCCGCGCAGGCGCAGCACGGGGAAGCCGAGCAGCACGCCCCAGAATGCGGCGAGGACGCCCGCTAGCGGCAGGCAGATCCAGAATGACCAGCCGAAATTGGTCGCAAGCAGCGCGTAGGAATAGGCGCCGACCGCATAGAAGGCGACATAGCCGAGATCGAGCAGGCCAGCCAGCCCGACTACGACATTCAACCCCCAGCCCAGCATCACATAGGTGAGCACGAGGATGGCTAGATCGAGGATGTAGCGCTGGTCATAGAAGATCACAGGCACCAGCAGGGTGAAGATCAGAAGCGCCGGTGCGAGATAGCGGCCGAGGAACGACATTCCGCTCTGCACCGCCGGCGGCACCAGCTTCTCGGCGCCGGTCGGACCGATCCATTGCTTGAGCAGCTCGAGCACGATCGAGCCGCCGAATACCGCGGCGACGAGGGAGGCGACCTCGCCGAAGCGCGTCCAATAGGTGAGCTGGCCGTCGGAACCGGCTTCGGTGCGGACGCCGACCATCAGCGAGAACAGCACCAGCGCGATCAGTGCGTTGACGCAGGCGGTCTTCAGGAGAGCGGGTATGCCCGATGCGGTTTTGGCCGTATTGATCGAGGGAGCTTTCACGCGCGCGACCGTCAGACTTTTTCGACTTCGGGGCGGCCGAGCAGGCCGGTCGGCATGAAGATCAGCACGACGATCAGGATCGAGAACGCGGCGACATCCTTGTATTCGACCGAGAAATAGGCCGACCAGAACGTCTCGATCAGCCCGATCGCGAGCCCCCCGAGCATGGCGCCGGGCAGCGAGCCGATGCCGCCGAGTACGGCCGCGGTGAACGCCTTGATGCCGGCGACGAAGCCCATGAAGAAATCGACCAGGCCGTAATAGAGCAGGTACATCAGGCCGGCCACTGCGGCCAGCGCAGCGCCGATCACGAAGGTCATGGAGATAGTGCGGTCGACGTTGACGCCGAGCAGCGCCGCCATGGTCTGGTCCTGCTCGCAGGCGCGCATGTCGCGCCCGAGCCGTGTGCGCGACACCAGCCAGGTGAAGATCGCCAGCAGCACGATGGTGGTGATGACCACCACGATCTGGATATTGGAGAGCTGGATGACGAAGCCATCGGCGCTCTCGTGCAGCGTATAGCCGCCGGTGATCACTGGCGGCACTGGCTTCACCCGCGCGCCTTGCGCCACCTGCGAATAGTTGGTCAGCACGAAGGACATGCCGATCGCCGACAGCATGGGCGCGAGGCGGAAGGAGTGGCGCAGCGGACGGTAGGCGATGCGCTCGATGGTCCAGCCATACAGGGCGGTGATCGCCATCGAGACCAGGATCACGATCAAAAGGATCACCGGGACCGCAGTCAGGCCGGTCGAGACCAGCAGAAGGAAGGTGATCAGAGCGATGAAGCCGCCGATCATGAAGACATCGCCATGGGCGAAGTTGATCATCCCGACGATGCCGTAGACCATCGTGTAGCCAATCGCGATCAGCCCGTAGATCGAGCCGAGCACGAGGCCGTTGATGAGCTGCTGGGCGAAATAATCCATAGGCTGCCGTACCCAAATCTGACGCGGCTCAAAGGGAGCTCTTCGAGAGAGAGTGCTGGTTTCTTCTCGGGCCCCGGCAGCCCTTAAGCATTCTCGTTTTGTAACAGGAGGGAACTGGCGGCTGCAACCGGCCTCGCCTCCGCATCAAGGCTTTTACAGAGATCATTTGGCGCTCCGGTTCCCCCGCAATGGGCGGAACCGGCTCCGCCAGCGCCATCGGATGCCTGTCGGGAGGCAGTTAAGGTAAACAAAGGGTTTAAATTGCCGCCACAGTCTGATGCGAGTTAGCTCCCGGCAGAGCCTTCCATCGAAGGCGCGGGCCAAACGAAGCGGGAAGCGGCATGTTCGGAAACTGGCGGATCGGTTCGGTCAACGGCGCACTTCTGGCGGCCTATTTCATCCCGACCTGGACCCTCGTTGCCTTCAACATCATGGTGGCGCCGGTGCACGGCCTCTATGAGCGGCCGAGCGTCGCAGTCGCTCTTTTCCTCAGCGACCATCTCCAGATGGCGGGGATGGACACGGTGCGCGCCGCCTGGCTGCTGGCGCTGGGGCGCTTAACGGTGGTGGCGTTCTTTGCGATCTACCTTGCGCTGCTCTGCATCCCCCGTATCCGCAAGAACGGCGGCAGCGACGAAGCGCTCGGCATTGCGCTTGCGATCGGCAGCCTGATCTCGTTTGCGAGCATGATCATGGCCTCGAAGGTCGGCGAGATGGCCGCGCTGCGGCTGCACGCCACCGAACTTCTGCTCTTGCTCGGTGCCGCCATCGTGGTGGTGATCGAGCGGCCCGCGGCGGCGCCCAAGATCGTTCAGAAGCCCGTCGAGGCCACCCCGCCGCTAGGTCTTGAGCAGGCCGAGCTCCTGCACAATCGCTGAGGCTTCCTTGACGGCGTGGTTCGCCGCCGGCACGCCGCAATAGATCGCCTGCTGCAGCAGGATTTCCTTGATGTCGTTGGGCGTGAAGCCACCCTCGGCGAGGGCGGCGCGCACATGCAGGCGGAATTCATCCCATTGCCCAAGCGCAACCATGGTGCCGATCACCAGCACCCGCCGCGTGCGCTCGTCGAAATGCGGCCGCGTCCAGATCTCGCCCCAGGCGTAGCGCGTGATCATGTCCTGGAAATCGGTGTTGAATGCATTGCGACCCGCGATCGACTTGTCGACCCAGGCATTGCCCAGCACTTTTCGGCGCACGTTCATACCGGCATCGCGGCGCTTCTGGTCGTCCATGCTGTTTCCTCCTTCGTCATTGCGAGGAGCGAAGCGACGAAGCAATCCAGTCTCTCACCGCAGACGGATTTCTGGTTGCATCGCTGTGCTCCCAACGACGGTTGTGGCTAGCGTTGCGTCAAAAAGCCCACGACCGCGTCGGTGAATGCGTGCGGCTGCTCGACATTGGAAATGTGGGCGGCGTCAATGATGGTCATGCTCGCGCCGGGAATGCTTGAGCGGATCAATTCACCCGCCGAAATCGGCGTCGCCATGTCGTGGCGGCCGGCGATCACCAGTGTCGGGTTCTTGATGTTCGGCAGCAACGCGCGCTGGTCGAGCGTCGACAGCGCTTCGCAGCAGGCGAGATAGCCTTCGACCGGCGAGGCCAGCAGCATCGCCTTCATCCTGGCGGTGATGTCGGGCGCGCGCTCGCGGAAATCCGGGGTGAGCCAGCCGGCGATAACGGCGTCGGCGACGGCGGCGATGCCGCTCTTCTTCACGGCGTCAATGCGCTCGAGCCATTTGGTCGGCTCGGCGTAGTAGCAGGAGGTGTTGGCGAAGATGAGCTTGCCGAAGCGCTCCGGCGCGTTCGCGCCGAGCCATTGCCCAACCATGCCGCCCATCGACAGGCCGCACCAGTGCACTTTTTCGATATTGAGGTCGTCCAGGATGGCCAGCACGTCGCGGCCGAAGCGCTCCATCGTATAGGGGCCGGGCGGAACGTTGGACTTGCCGTGGCCGCGGCGGTCGTAGCGGATGACGCGGAATATCTGCGTCAGTGCCTTCATCTGCGGCTCCCACATCTGCAGCGTGCAGCCGAGCGAGTTCGAGAGCATCAGCGTCGGCCCGCCGTCGCGGCCCTCGACGGAGACGTTGATCAGGCAACCGTCGGCATCGATCATGGGCATGCGGGCGTCTCCGTTTTATTGGCGCTCAGGACTGCTTTATTCGCGTTCGAGGCTGTCGAGCAGGCGGTCGATCAGGACTTGGGAAGCGCCTTGATAGGCCATCGGCTCGAACAACGCCGCAATTTTTTCCGGCGAAAGATGCGCAGTGACCTGCGAATCGGCTGCGAGCACCTCGCGTAGATGCTTCTTCTCGGCGACCGCGCGCTTGCTCGCGGCCTCGATCAGATGATGCGCATCGCTCTTGCCGATCGTCTCGGCCAGCGCAAAGGTGACCGCTTCCGCCATGATCAGGCCGTGGGTTGCATCGAGATTGCTGCGCATGCGCGCCGGATCGACGTCGAGACCCTCGGCGATGTCGACGATGGCGGCGAGGGCACCGGAGGTGACCAGCATCAATTGCGGCAGTGTCGGCCATTCCGCGTGCCAGGGGCCGGCGCTGCGCTCATGGTCCTGCACCTGTGCAGCGAATATCGTCGCGGCGAGCTGCGGCGCCATGGTTGCGCAGCCCAGCGCGCTTGCGGCCGCGACCGGGTTGCGCTTGTGTGGCATGGTCGAGGAGCCGCCGCGGCCTTCCCCGGCGGGCTCGAACGCCTCTGCGACGTCGGTCTGCATCAGCAGCGAGACGTCGCGCGCGATCTTGCCGCAGCTGCCGGCGAGAATCGCAAAGCTCGATGCGGCTTCCGCGATGCGGTCGCGGTGGGTGTGCCAAGGCGCTTCTGGCAGTGGCAGGTTCAGCTCCTGCGCCAGCCGTTCTGAAACGACGAGCCCCTTGTCGCCAAGTGCCGCAAGCGTGCCGGCCGCGCCGCCGAATTGCAGTGCGAGGCCCTCGCGGCGCAGCCGCCTGAGGCGGCAGCGGGCGCGGGCAAGGCTTGCGGCGTACTCGGCGGCCTTCAGTCCGAACGGCATCGGCAGGGCGTGCTGGAGCCAGGTTCGCGCCACCATTGCCGTGTTGCGGTGATTGCGCGCCAGTGCGGCAAAGCCCTTGATGGCGCGGCTGAGATCGGCGTCCAATGCATCGATGCCGGCGCGAAGCGTGAGCATGGTCGCGCTGTCGATGACGTCCTGGCTGGTCGCGCCCCAATGCACGTAGCGTGCGGCCTCGGCGTCGGCCTTGCCGACATTGGCGGTCAGAGTCTTGACCAGGGGGATCGCGAGATTGCCGGATCGCGTCGCGGCCTCGGCCAGCGCAGCCATGTCAAAGGTATCGGCCTTGCACGCGGCTTCGATCGGGCCCACCGCGGACGCGGGAATCACACCCGTGGCCGCCTCGGCTCGGGCCAGGGCTGCCTCGAAATCGAGCATATTCTGGAGGGTCGACCGGTCGTCGCAGACCGCACGCATGGCCACGCTCGACAGCATCGGCGCGAGCAGGAGGGAGAGGGATGTGCTCATATTGTGCGGGACCTAACCACCATGACCCGCCTGTGCCAATCCCAAACCGGCGGCGCAAGCTTTTTGCAGCTGCGAATATGCATTGCACGTGACCGAGGGCCACCCTTTCTTTTGCCGCCTCCGTGCGGTACTTGAGCAGCATTAAAGTTGCGCGATCCAAGTTCGATATCCCGGGAGGCACCCAATGGCCATGACGATGAACGGCGAAGTCCAGCTTGCGGCGCCGCGCGAGGCGGTGTGGGCCAAGCTCAACGATGCCGAGGTGCTGAAGGCCTGCATCCCCGGCTGCGAGGAGCTGGAGAAGACCGACGATGGCGGCTTTCGCGCGACGGCAAAAATGAAGGTCGGTCCGGTGTCGGCGCGCTTCAAGGGCAAGGTCACACTATCCGATCTCGACCCGCCGAACGGCTACAAGATCTCCGGCGAAGGCGAGGGCGGGGTGGCCGGCTTCGCCAAGGGTGGCGCCGTGGTCAAGCTTGCGGAGAAGGACGGCGGCACGCTTTTGTCCTACGAGGTCGAGGCGCAGATTGGCGGCAAGTTGGCGCAGCTCGGCCAGCGCCTGATCAACGGCGCCGCCAAGAAGCTGGCCGACGAATTTTTCGCGAACTTCGCCAAGGCGGTACAGGGCTGAAGGCCAACACCTCAAGCATTGCGCCTTTCCGCATATCGCGTTTTGTCATGGCGCCTTGCATTCCGGGTGATGTTGCCCCGGGGCATAATGGCCCATATGATGGGTTGGAATAAATATAAGAACCGCTTCGACGGGACCCGTCGGGGCGCTGATAGAGAGTGTTTATGGCAAAAATCTCCCTCATCGTGAACGGCAATCCTGTCACGGCCAACGTCGATCCCCGCACCCTGCTGGTGCAGTTCCTGCGCGAGAATCTGCGGCTCACCGGCACCCATGTCGGCTGCGACACCTCGCAGTGCGGCGCTTGCGTCGTGCATCTGGACGGCAAGGCCGTGAAGTCCTGCACCACGCTCGCCGTGATGGCCGATGGCCACGAGGTCAAGACGATCGAGGGCCTGGCCGCCGACGGCGCGCCGCTGCATCCGATGCAGGAGGCCTTCCGCGAACACCATGGCCTGCAGTGCGGCTTCTGCACGCCCGGCATGATCATGACCGCGATCGACATCGTCCATCGCAAGGGCAACGAGCTCGACGACCACACCATCCGCGAGGAGCTGGAAGGCAATCTCTGCCGCTGCACCGGCTACCAGAACATCGTCACCTCGATCTCCGCCGGCGCCAAGGCGATGGCGAAATCCGATCTCGCGTAAACCGCGCGCGCACTCTGCGATCAGGACATTCAGATGTACGATTTCAAATACCATCGCCCCGGGACCGTTCGGCAGGCCGCCAATCTCCTGGTGAAGAACGAAGACGCCAAGGTGATCGCCGGCGGCCACACGCTGATTCCCGTCATGAAGCAGCGCTTGGCCAGCCCGCCGCATCTGGTCGACCTCTCCCATATCGATGGTCTAAACACGATTGAGATGAAGGGTCGCGCGCTCGTGATCGGTGCCACCGCCAGGCATGCCGAGGTCGCAAGCTCCGCCATTGTCGGCGAGGCGATCCCGGCGCTCGCGAACCTGGCCAGCCAGATCGGCGATCCCGCCGTGCGCCACAAGGGCACGATCGGCGGCTCGCTCGCCAACAACGATCCGACCGCGGACTATCCGGCTGCCGTGCTTGCGCTGGGCGCCACCATCGTCACCAACAAGCGCCGCCTCAAGGCGGAAGAGTTTTTCCAGGGCCTGTTCACGACGGCGCTCGAAGCCGACGAGATCATCACCAAGGTGATGTTCCCGCTACCGAAGAAGGCGGCCTATATCAAGTTCCGCAACCAGGCCTCGCGTTACGCGCTGGTCGGCGTGTTCGTGGCGCGGCGTCCCTCCGACGTGCGGGTCGCGGTCACCGGCGCCGGCTCCGAAGGCGTGTTCCGTGTCACCGCGTTCGAGGAAGCCCTGAAGAAGCGCTTCGCCGCGAAAGCGCTTGACGGCATCGAGGTGCCCGCGGACGGCCTCAACAGCGACATCCATGGCAGCGCCGAATACCGCGCGCATCTTATCGGCGTGCTGACGCGGCGCGCCCTCGACGCCGCGAACGCCAAGGAGTGAGTGATCCTCACGCCTCGGCCCAAACTTGTCCCCGGTGAGGGCGTAGCGAGACTGGCTTTTTCATGACCTCAGCGGCCAATACGTCCGGTGCCTTGCCGGCATCGGTCGATTCGATGCTCGAACTCCTGACGTCGCGCGGCTATCTCGCCGAGCGATCGCTGGCCACGGTGACCTATCTGTCGCTGCGCATGGGCCGGCCGCTGTTTCTGGAAGGCGAAGCCGGCGTCGGCAAGACCGAGATCGCAAAAGTGCTGTCGGCGGCCTTGGGGCGGAAGCTGATCCGTCTGCAGTGTTACGAAGGCCTCGACGTTTCCTCGGCGGTCTACGAATGGAATAGCGCCGCGCAGATGATCGCGATCCGGATGGCGGAAGCCGCCGGCGACACCGATCGCGATCAGCTCTCCTCCGATATCTTCGCCGACCGCTACATGATCAAGCGGCCGCTGCTGCAGGCGCTGGAGCCCGACGTTGCGGGACCGCCGGTGCTCTTGATCGACGAGCTCGACCGCGCCGACGAGGCGTTCGAGGCGTATCTGCTCGAAATCCTCAGCGACTTCCAGGTGACGATTCCCGAATTCGGCACCGTGAAGGCGCCGCATCCGCCGATCGTGATCATCACCTCCAACCGCACCCGCGAGATCCATGACGCGCTGAAGCGGCGCTGTCTCTATCACTGGGTCGATTATCCCGACGCCGATCGCGAGCTCGCGATCGTCAAGTCGCGCGTGCCGGGCATCTCCGCGAAACTGTCGCAGCAGGTCGTGCGCTTCGTCCAGGCGCTGCGCAATCAGGATTTCTACAAATCGCCGGGCGTCGCCGAGACCATCGACTGGGCCACTGCGCTGTCGGAGCTCGACGCCCGCTCGTTGACCCCGCAAGTGGTCGGCGACACGCTGGGCGCGCTGCTCAAATACCAGGACGACATCACGCGGATGCAGGGCGACACCTTGCAGAAGGTGCTGAAGGACGCGACGAGCGAGTAACTTGTCATTCCGGGGCGCGCGGGAGCGTGAACTCTGATGCGCAATTGCGCACCTGAGAATCTCGCGCCACAATCTCTGGATTCCGGGTTCGTCGCTTCGCGACCCCGGAATGACGGAGCAAGGATGAACCATGGCCATCAACCACCTTGCGCCTGAGCAAACCGAGCAATTCGCCGACAACATCGTCGGCTTTGCCCGCGCGCTGCGTTCGGCGGGCATGCCGGTCGGGCCGGGTGCGGTCATCGATGCCATGAGCGCGCTTGAGGTGATCGACATCGGCCACCGCGCCGACGTCTTCACCACCCTGGAGGCGATCTTCGTCAAGCGCCACGAGCATGCGCTGATCTTCAAACAGGCCTTCAACCTGTTCTTCCGGGCGTCGGAAGAGTGGAAGCACATGCTGGATTCGGTGCCGCTGCCGGAGCAGGCCAAAAAGAAGCCGCAGGCCGGCTCCCGCCGCGTCCAGGAGGCGATGTCGCAGCCGCGCATGACGGAGACGCCGCAGCACCAGGAGCAGGATTTGCGCCTGTCGGTCTCCGACAAGGAAATCCTTCAGAAGAAGGATTTCGCTCAGATGAGCGCGGCCGAGATCACCGAAGCGCTCCGCGCTGTCGAGCGGATGCGGCTGCCGCAGGCCGAGCTATTGACGCGCCGGCACCGACCCGATGCGCGCGGGCTTCGTCTCGATTTGCGCCGCACCTTACGCGCGTCCTTGCGTACCGGTGGCGACATCATCGACATCCATCGCCTCGGGCGGATCGAGAAACCGGCGCCGATCGTCGCGCTGCTCGACATCTCGGGTTCGATGAGCGAGTACACCCGCCTGTTCCTGCATTTCCTGCATGCCATAGGGGACGCGCGAAAACGTGTCTCGGTGTTCCTGTTCGGCACTCGCCTCACCAACGTGACCCGGGCGCTGCGCCAGCGCGACCCCGACGAGGCGCTGGCGAGCTGCTCGGCCTCGGTCGAGGACTGGGCCGGCGGCACGCGGATCTCGGCCTCCCTGCACAATTTCAACAAATTGTGGGCGCGGCGCGTGCTGAGCCAGGGCGCCATCGTGCTGCTGATCTCCGACGGGCTGGAGCGGGAGGCCGATTCCAAGCTCGCCTTCGAGATGGACCGGCTGCACCGCTCCTGCCGGCGGCTGATCTGGCTCAACCCGCTGCTGCGGTTTGGCGGCTTCGAGGCCAAGGCTCAAGGCATCAAAATGATGCTGCCGCACGTTGACGAATTCCGTCCGGTACATAATTTGAGCTCGATCCAGGAGCTGATCACCACGCTCTCCCGGCCGCTGCCGCCGCATCACCGCAGCTTGATCCGCTCCGCAGCCTGAGAGGTAGCCATGCTCGATCGCGACGAGGATATTCTGAAGGCGGCGGAGGACTGGCAGAAGGCCGGCCGTGGCGTCGCGCTCGCCACCGTGGTCGAGACCTGGGGCTCGGCACCGCGTCCGGCGGGCTCGAGCCTCGTCATCAACGACGAGGGCACGTTCCTGGGGTCCGTCTCCGGCGGCTGCGTCGAGGGCGCCGTGGTCACGGAGGCCATGGATGTGATCGAGAGCGGCAAGCCCAGGATGCTGGAGTTCGGCGTTGCCGACGAGACTGCCTGGAATGTCGGGCTGTCCTGCGGCGGCACCATCCGCGTCTTCGTCGAGAAAGTCGGCTAGCCGTGAAGCTCGAGATCCTGCACGAACTCAATACCGAGCGCGCCGCGCGCCGCCCGGTGATTTTGGTCACCGACACCGAGAGTGGCGAGCAGCGCCTGGTGAAGGCCAAGGATTTTGCCAAGGATCCATTAGGCGCCGAGCTGAACAAGCAGCTTCGCATGGGCAAAAGCGCCAGCGTCGAAGCCGGCGGCAAGAAGCTTTTCCTCAACGTCTATGCGCCGACCGCAAAGCTCGTCATCGTCGGCGCCGTCCATATCAGCCAGGCCCTGGCGCCGCTGGCGCGCTCGCTCGGCTACGACGTCACCGTGGTCGATCCGCGCACGGCCTTTGCGAGCCCCCAGCGCTTCCCCGACGTTCCACTGGTCGCGGAATGGCCCGACACGGCGCTGCCGCCGCTCAACGTCGACGCCTACACGGCCTTCGTCGCGGTAACGCACGATCCCAAGATCGACGATCCCGCGCTGCTGCACGCCTTCGAGCGCAACTGCTTCTATATCGGCGCGCTCGGATCACGGAAGACGCACGCCAAGCGCGGCGACCGGCTGCGGGCGCAAGGCGCCAAGGAGGCTGACATCGCGCGCATCCACGCGCCGATCGGGCTTGCGATCGGCGCGGTCTCGCCGTCCGAGATCGCGGTCTCGATCATGGCCGAGATCACGGCGGTGCTTCGCCTGCCGCCCAAAGAAAAAGAAGAAGCCGCATGAAGTTCGGCCCGGCGAGTCCCAGGGATGCGATCGGCGGGGTGACCGTCCACACACTGCGCCAGGGACCGCTGGTGCTGAAAAAGGGCACGACGATCGGCCCGGCCGAGGTCGAGGCGCTGGAGCGCGCTGGCATCAAGGACGTCGTGGTGGTGCGGATGGAGGAGGACGATGTCTCCGAGGACATCGCTGCCGCCAGCATCGCGCTCGCCGTCGGCGGCGAGGGCATCCATGTCGAGCGCGCCTTCACCGGCCGGGCCAATCTGTTCGCCGCGCAGCCAGGCGTGCTGGTGATCGATCGCGCCGCGGTCGACCGCATCAACAATGTCGACGAGGCCATCACATTTGCGACGCTCTCCGCCTTCAAGCCGGTGGTCGAGGGCGAGATGGTCGGCACCGTCAAGATCATCCCGTTCGGTGTCAAAGGAAACTTGCGTGATGCCGCGGTGAAGGCCGCGGGTCGCGACGTGCTGAAGATCGCGCCTTACGTCATCAAGCGCGTCGGCGTGGTCTCGACGCTGCTGCCCGGCCTGTCCTCCAAGGTGATCGACAAGACGTTGCGCGTCACCGCCGAGCGGCTGGCGCCGGCCGGCGCCGGCATCATCGCCGAGCGGCGGGTCCCGCATGAAGAGCAGGCGCTTTCGGCTGCGATCAAGGAATTGCTCGGGCTCGGCGCCGAGCTCGTGATCGTGTTCGGGGCCTCCGCGATCGCGGACCGCCGCGACGTGATCCCTGCGGCCGTCACCAGCATCGGCGGCGAGATCGAGCATTTCGGCATGCCGGTCGACCCCGGCAACCTGCTGCTGATCGCCCGGGCCGGCGCCGTGCCGGTGCTGGGCGCGCCCGGCTGCGCGCGCTCGCCGGTCGAGAACGGCTTTGACTGGGTGCTGATGCGGCTGCTCGCGGGCATCAAGGTGACGCGGTCCGAGCTGATGGGCATGGGTGTTGGCGGCCTCCTGATGGAGATCGTCACGCGCCCGCAGCCGCGCGCAAAACCGGAGATCGAGGGCAACAACCAGGTCGCGGTCATCGTGCTCGCAGCAGGCCGCTCGACCCGGATGGGTGGGCCGAACAAGCTACTGGCCGAGCTCGATGGCAAGAAGCTGGTGCGAATAGCGACCGAGCAGGCGCTGGCCTCCAAGGCGTCCGAGGTGATCGTCGTCACCGGCCATCAGACCGAGCTGATCGAACAAGCCTTGCAGGGCCTGAAGGTGCGTTTCGTCAAAAATCCGGATTTTGCCGGCGGCATCGCAAGCTCGGTCAAGGCGGGCATCGCGGCCGTTCCCGAGACGTCCGACGGCGCCGTGGTCTGCCTCGGCGACATGCCGCTGATCGACGCCGGCCTGATCGACCGTCTCATCGACGCGTTCGCACCGGACCGCGGCAATCTCATCGTCGTGCCCGTCAGCGAAGGCCGCCGCGGCAACCCCGTGCTGTGGTCGCGCCGATTCTTCGGGGAGTTGATGACGCTCGACGGCGATGTCGGCGCGCGCCATCTGATCGCGAAGCACACCGAGGCGGTCGCCGAAGTGCCGGTCGACGGCGAGAGCGCCTTCCTCGACATCGATACGCCGCAGGCGCTGGAAGCGGCACGGCGGGATAGCGGTTCGTAGGGTAGGCAAAGGCGCGCAGCGCCGTGCCCACCATCCCTCGACACGGTGGTGTTTGATTGGTAGGCACGCTTCGCTTTGCCCACCTACCGCGCCGCCCAGGCCTCAATTCAACGCCCCGTTCACCATCTGGAAACAACCGCCGCTTACAGTCACCTTCACCTGCCTTGGGGGGAGGGGTTTTTCCATGGCTTCGAACGTCGTCGCGCGCCGTTGCGCGATGTTTTTCTTTGCGCTGTCCGTCTGCATCGCGGGCGCTCGCCATATCACGGATGCGCATGCCGCCGGTGCATTTGCGGTCGGCAAGTGCGGCGCTTACGGCCAGGCCTTTGATTATGGCGCCGAGCACGAAGCCCGTGCGGCGGCGCAGAAGCAGTGCAAGGGCGATTGCACGACCGTGACGATGAAGCGCGCCTGCGCCGCGATGTCGGTCGATCTTTCCAATCCCTGCGGCGCCTATGGCTATGCCGTCAAGCCGAAGATCTCGACCACGCTCAATGCCGCCACGCGCGAATGCTACAAATACGGCGGCAAGGAATGCGTGATCCGCGCCTGGGCCTGCGACGCCAAGGGTTGATTCCTGTTGCAGTCATTCCGATCGTGCGTAGCATCGAATCCGGAATGACAGTCGGGGAGTTGCATGCAGTTCGATACCAAGATCGCCATCGTGATTCGTACCGATCTTCAAGCCTGGCAGAAGCTCAACGTCGCGGCCTTCCTCACCAGCGGCATCGCCGCGGCCTTTCCGGAATGCATCGGCGAGCCCTATGAGGACGCGTCGGGCACGAAATATCACGCGCTGATCGGTCAGCCGATCCTGATCTATGGCGCCGACGGTCCCGCATTGACGCGCGCGCTCGATCGGGCCCGGACGCGCAACGTCAAGCCGGCGGTCTATACCGAGGACATGTTCAAGACCACTCATGATGCCGCCAACCGCGAGGTGGTGAGGGCAGTGGCGCGCACCGATCTCAATCTCGTCGGTCTCGCGATGCGCGCGGAGCGCAAGGTGATCGACAAGATCGTCGACGGGTTGAAGTTTCATAGTTGACGTGAACGCGCGCGGTCTTGCGCGCGTTTCCACCTGCGATGCCTCACCCCGGCGGCATGCCCGCGAATTTGGGCAGGTCAGGGTCAAGACGATCCCAGTCATGTCCGCGCGCGGCGAAAGTGACCGCCTGCGGCTTGTAGCGGGCGGGCTCGTCGAGGCTTGCGGCGCGGATCGTGAAGACGTCGGGCTGTGCCGCGAAGGTCATGTACACAGGCACGCCGCACTGTGTGCAGAAACCGCGCGTCTTCACGTTGCCGCTGTTGGCGACCATGTCCCAATGCTTTGCCTCGCCCGTCACCGTGACGCCGTCGCGTGCGAATGTCATGTACGAGCCGTGGGCGCTGCCGCTTTCGCGCTGGCAGTCCCGGCACTGGCAGTGATTGCTGAACAGCGGCTCACCGGCAATCGAATAGCGGATCGCGCCGCAGGCGCAGCCGCCGGTATAGGAATTGTCCATTGCAGTAACCCCTCAACCTTCGCCGCTGATTTCGTCGAGCTGGCGGACGACCTTCTTCCAGCCGCCGCTCATGCCCGTGTAGGCCGATTCGTTCCTGGGCAAGACGAAGCCAGCATGAACCAGGCGGATCCGCGTGCCGGCCTCCACTGGCGTCAGTGACCACGTTACGACAGTGTCGAGCGGCGCGCCGTAGCCAATGTTGCGCTCATCGCCGCCCTTCCAGGCGTAGACGAGGCGGCGGTTCGGCATGACTTCCAGGACCCGGCAATGGATGACACCATCCCATGCGCCGCCCGGCGTGGTCTGGTAGGTGAAAGTGTTGCCTTCGACGGCCTCGAAACCGGTCGGCGGCATCAGCCAGCGCGCGATCAACTGGGCGCTGGTCAGCGCCTTCCAGATCGTCTCCGGCGCATGAGGGAGCACCTCGTCGATGACGATGTCTTTTGTCTCGGCTTTCAATTCAACAGCACTCACGGGTCGATCTCCTTCAAGAGGTCACGCAGGTTCTGGAAGCGCTCGCGCCAGAACACGCTGTAATGGTCCATCCAGGAGACCAGCGGTTCGAGGCCTTGCGGCGCGGCACGGTAATAGACGTTGCGGCCCTCGGCACGCTCGGCGACGAGGCCGGCCTGCTTGAGGGACTTCAAATGTTGCGAGATCGCGCCTTGCGTCACGCCACTTCCCCGCGTGAGTTCAGCGACGCTGATCTCCGTGCTCTCGAACACGCGTTCGAAGACGGCGCGTCGCGTCGGGTCCGCGAGGGCGCGCATGACGGTGGTAACGGGATTTGGGGCGGCTTCGATCATAGGATTAGATTAGCCGTCGCTAATGAATTAGTCAATACTAATTTGTGGACCAGATTGGGTCCGTAGCGCTGTCTTGACTATGACTGACTGGTCAGTCATATCAGATGAATGACCAGGAAACCCGCCAAAGCCGCCACGCTGCCCGCAGCTCGCGCGAACGCGAAGGCCAGTTCACACGCTGGCGAGGCCGCGGTGCCCGCGTCGAGCCGTGCCACGCGCGCGGCGGAGCGGCGCGCGGCGATCGTGGATGCCGCGATGGAGGAATTCATCGCGCGGGGCTTTGCCGCGACGCGGCTCGACGACATCGCGAAGCGTGCGGGTGTCGCCAAGGGCACCATCTACCTGCACTTCAAGGACAAGGAATCGATGTTCGAGGAGCTGGTCCGGACGGTGATCGTGCCTGTCGTGACCCGGTTGACGGCATTGCCGCCACCGGCGGGCTCGGTGCGCGATCTGGTCGAGGCGTTTGCGAGCAACTTCCTGAAGGAGGTCATCGGCACCAGGCGCGGCGATCTCGTGCGCCTGATCGTGGCCGAGGGGCCGCGGTTTCCCTCCGTGGCCGACTTCTACTACCGCGAGGTCGTCTCGCGCGGCATCTCCGCCATGCGCGCCCTGATCGAGCTCGGCATCGCCCGCGGCGAGATCCGCCAGAAGAACCTGGCGCACTATCCGCAGATCCTGGTCGCACCCGCGATGATCGCGGTGATCTGGCAGAGCCTGTTTGCGCGGCACGCGCCGCTCGACGCGCAGGACATGCTGCGCGTTCATCTCGATTTGATTTTTGGCGAACGGAGCACGACATGAGGCCGTCGCAAGCAATTTCTGTACTCGCATTGATCGCGGTCCTCGCGACCGGGCTTGCCGGCTGCAAAGACAAGCGTGATCCCGGCTTCCAGGGCTGGGTCGAGGCTGACATGATCTTCGTTAGCCCAGACGAGGCGGGTCGCGTGACGAAGCTCAACGTCCGCGAGGGCGATCAGGTCAAGGTCGGCGATCACCTCTATTCCGTCGACGACGATCTCCAGCTTGCCGATCTCAACCAGAACAAGGCGACGCTTGCCAACGCGCAGCAAACCTACGATCGCGCGGCTTCGCTGAGCAAGACCGGCTCGGGCACGCAGGCCAATCTCGACTCGGCCGTCTCCGCCTTGCGCGTCGCCGAAGCACGGGTGGCGACCTCGGAGACGCGGATGACGCGGCGCAAGGGCTTTGCGCCGGTCGCCGGTACCATCCAGCAGATCTATTTTCGCGAGGGCGAGATGGTGGCGGCGCAGCGGCCTGTGCTCTCGATCATGCCGCCCGGCAACATGAAGCTGCGCTTCTTCGTGCCGGAGACCGAGCTGCCGAAGCTTGCGATCGGCGATACGGTGCGGATCGCGTGCGACAATTGCGCCGCCGATCTCACCGCAAAGATCTATTTCATCGCAACCTCGGCCGAATACACGCCGCCTGTCATTTACAGCCTCGAGGAGCGCAACAAGCTCGTCTATCTGATCCAGGCGCGGCCTTCGCGTCCCGACGCCTTGCGCGTCGGGCAGCCGATCGACGTCTATCTCAATCCCAAAACTCCGGTGGCGGACAAACGATGAGCGGCAATGGCATCGCGATCGACGTCAAGGGCCTGACCAAGTCGTTCGGCGGCCGGGAGGTCGTGCACGATCTGTCGATGCAGGTGAAGCGCGGCTCGATCTACGGCTTCCTCGGGCCGAACGGCTCCGGCAAGACGACGACCATTCGCATCCTCTGCGGCCTGCTCACACCCGACAGCGGCGAGGGCACCTGCCTCGGCTACGACATCAGGCGCGATGCCGAAAAGATCAAGCGCCAGGTCGGCTACATGACCCAGCGCTTCAGCCTGTATCAGGACCTGTCGGTGCGCGAGAATCTCGAATTCGTCGCACGGCTCTATGGCCTTGCCGACGCGCGCGGCGCCGCGCGCGACATGATCAAGCGGATCGGGCTCTCGGGGCGCGAGGAACAGCTCGCGGGCGAACTCTCCGGCGGCTGGAAGCAGCGGTTGGCGCTAGGTGCCTGCACATTGCCCAGTCCGAAACTGCTGCTGCTCGACGAGCCGACCGCCGGCGTCGATCCCAAAGCGCGGCGCGATTTCTGGAACGAGATTCATGCGCTCGCGGCCGACGGTCTCACCGTGCTGGTCTCGACCCACTACATGGACGAGGCCGAGCGCTGTCACGAGATCGCTTATATCGCCTATGGCCATCTGCTCGTGCATGGCACCGTGGACGAGGTGATCGCGAAATCCGCGTTGACGACCTACACCGTGACGGGCGAGGACCTGAACGAGCTCACGGCTGCGCTCACCGGCAAGCCGGGTATCGACATGGTGGCGCCGTTCGGCACGTCGCTGCACGTCTCCGGCCGCGACGTCGCCGCGCTCGAGGCCAGCATCGCGCCGTGGCGCGAAAAAAGCGGATTGCATTGGCACAAATCATCGCCCTCACTGGAAGACGTGTTCATCGAATTGATGAGCCGGTCCAAGGATAATTTCCAATGAGCGCGGTCGATCATCCTGATCCCCAGCACGCGATCCGGGAGCGCTTCGGCTTCTGGAGGCGCTCCTATGCGATGCTGATCAAGGAGTTCATCCAGCTCAAGCGCGACCGCGTGTCCTTTGCGATGATCGTGATGCTGCCTGTGATGCAGCTGCTCTTGTTCGGCTATGCCATCAACACCACGCCGCACAATCTGCCGAGTGCGGTGCTGCTTCAGGAGGATTCCGATCTCGCACGCTCGATCCTGAAGGCGCTGGAGAACACCGCCTATTTCCGCTTTCTCTACGAAGTCCACGACGTCGAAGATTTCGACAATCTCCTGAAATCCGGCAAGGTTCTGTTCGGCGTCGAGATCCCGCGCGGCTTCGAGCGGGCAGTGCGGCGCGGCGATAAGCCGGCGCTGCTGGTCGCGGCTGACGCCACCGATCCAGTGGCGGCGAGCGCGGCGATCGGCTCGCTCGGCATGGTCGTGCAGACCGCACTCAAGCACGATCTCTACATCGGAGATCCCCCGGAGATGCCGTTCGAGATCCGCGCGCACGCCCGCTACAACCCCGCCGCCGCGTCGAGCCTCAACATCGTGCCGGGCCTCGTCGGCACCATCCTGACCATGACCATGCTGATCTTCACCGCGCTCTCGGTCACGCGCGAGGTCGAGCGCGGCACGATGGAGAGCCTGCTGTCGATGCCGATCAAGCCGGTCGAGGTGATGTTCGGCAAGATCATTCCCTACGTGCTGGTCGGGTTCGTGCAGGCGTTTCTCATTATTGGCATCGGGGTCGGCCTGTTCGGCGTGCCGGTGCTCGGAAATCTGTTCCTGCTGGCGCTGCTCTCGACGCTCTTCATCACGACCAATCTGGCGATCGGGTACACGATCTCGACGCTGGTGCAAAACCAGCTCCAGGCGATGCAGATGTCGATGATGTTCTTCCTGCCGAGCATCTTGGTGTCCGGATTCATGTTCCCGTTCGCCGGGATGCCGGCCTGGGCGCAATATGTCGGTGAGTGCCTGCCGCTGACGCATTATTTGCGCATCGTCCGCGCCATCATGCTGAAGGGTGCGAGCATGCAAAATTTGCGTTTCGACGCGTTGGCGCTGGCGGTCCTGATGCTGCTCGCCATGACCATCGCCGTGACGCGCTTCCGCCGCACGCTGGATTGAGGCAAGATGCCCCTGGAATCAAGGGGGCGGAATGGTCAGTTTTGCGAGCAGGAAGGCCCGGCAGCATGCCGTGATGTCCGAAGACTTCGAGCGCGAGCTGACGCGCGAGGTGCTGCGCACCGAGCTCGTGCGGGTGAGGGCGCTGATCACGACGGGCTGCGTCATCGTCGTGTTCCTCACCGCGATCTACCTCGTCAACTCCTCCGTGGTGCAGCGGGTCTGGCGGGGCACGGAGGGGCTTGCCGAGGTCTATGGTCTCCTGACCGGCTTCATCCTGTTCGAGGTCTGGGTCCACAGCCAGATCAGGCGAAACCTCAAGCTCGACCGCGATCTGCCGGTGATCCGACGCTATATCGGCGCGCTGATCGAGACCTCGCTGCCGACCGTCATCCTGATCCTGCAGATCCGCAGCATGGGCGCGAGCCAAGCGCTCGGCTTCGTCGTGCCGCTGATCTATTTCATTTTCGTCATCCTCTCGACCCTGCGGCTCGACTTCTGGCTGTCCACCTTCACCGGCTTCGTCGCTGCGGGTGAGTTGCTCGCTGTGGCGCTGATCTTCGATCCCGCCAGCGGGAGCGGCGAGCCGCAGATCTATTTCCACGCGGTGCGAAGCACCATCATCCTGATCTGCGGCGTGCTTGCAGGCGCGGTCGGTGCGCAGCTCCGCCGCCAATTCGCCGCAAGCATTGCCGCAGCGACCGCCCGCGACCGGGTGACCAACCTGTTCGGCCAGCACGTTTCGCCGCAGGTGGTGGAGCGGCTGATGGCGGCGGGGACGAGCGCCGCAGGCGACCTCCGCCGCGTCGCCGTGATGTTCGTCGATTTCCGCGGCTTCACCGCTGGCGCGCAGTCGCGCACCCCGCAGGAGGTGGTCGACCGGCTCGACGGCGCCTTCGCCGTCCTGGTCGACATTCTCGACCGCGAGGGGGGCATCGTGAACAAGTTTTTGGGCGACGGCTTTCTCGCCCTGTTCGGCGCGCCGCTGGAGACCTCCGACGCCGCGCACCGCGCGGTCGCCGCGGGCCGCGAGATGCTGACCGCGATGGCGCGCATCAACGCGCAGACGAGCTGGCCGCTCAGAATCGGAATCGGCATCCATTTCGGCGACGTCGTCGCCGGCAATATCGGCTCGCCTCGGCGCAAGGAATACACTGTGATCGGAGACACCGTGAACTTCGCCTCCCGACTGGAGGCGCTGAACAAGGAGTTCGGCTCGCAGCTCCTGATCTCCGCGACCGTCCGCGAGGCGCTGGGCGAGGACGGCAGCGATGCGGTCGCGCTCGGCGAGGTCGAGGTGCGCGGCTATGAGCAGAAGGTGGCGGTGTTTCAACTGGGGTGAGGGCCGCCGCCTGCGCCTTCACTTGTGAGTCGCGGTTCGTTGAAGCGGCTCGCGTTTCGTTGAAGGCGCGTGATGAAATATCCTTGGTAGCTTTTGGGGTCTTGCACGGTGGAAGCCGAAAATCTCAGCTTCCCTTTGTCACCCGGAGAAAGCCAATGACTCGATCGATCCTTGTTGCAGCCGCCCTGATCGCCGCTGTCACCCAAAGCCAGGCAGCATCGGCGCGGGACAGCGCGCCGCGCCGCGCCGCAACTCACGTGGCGGCCGACTGCGTCAGGGCTCCGGCAGCAGGCGCGTATGCCTCTGCGCCTTACGCACAGCCGCCTTGCCTGCCCAACACGGCGTCGTACTAACTTGCGGCAGAGACGAAGCCGGGGGCGGTGAAGTCCGCCAGCCCGGCGTCGCGAACGCTGATGGCGGATTGCGCGGGATCTCGCGCTGGAGGCCGAGTGGATTCGGCGCCGTATCGCAACGACGCGGCCGGCGAAGATTTTGCGAAGACGGCCTACCCGTTGCTGCGCAACGCGTACGGCCTCGATCGACTGCTCTGGGCAGCGACTGGCCGCACACGCAGTTCGAGAAGGCGCAAAGCTAGCGAAGAACCGGCGATTTATCGATGGGCTGATCGTCGATCAGAGTGAACGCGCGCAAGTGCTCGCATCGCCACGTTCGCTCTGCCGCTTTTGATCCGTCTTCCGCGATTGCTCCGATTGCACTCTATTTTCGGGCATGACGGGCGATGTCGCCGGCTTGTAGAGTGCCGGCGATGCAGCCGACCGCGGCTGCGCTTGCGTGAAGAGGAAGCGAAGATGCAGCGCCGCTACATCACCGTCGACGTGTTCACCGACCGCGCCTTCGGCGGCAACCAGCTCGCCGTGGTGCTGGATGCCGGCGGGCTCTCCACGCAGCAGATGCAGGCGATCGCGACCGAGTTCAACTATTCGGAGACGACCTTCGTACTGCCGCCGCGCGATAAGGCCAACGACGCCGAAGTGCGCATCTTCACGCCGGTGTTGGAGATCGCCTTTGCCGGTCATCCCAATGTCGGCACAGCCTTCGTGCTGGCGTCGCTGGCGAAGGAGCCGAAACCGCGCCTGCTGTTCGAGGAGAAGGCGGGGGTCGTGCCGGTCGAGATCGTGCGGGAGCAGGGCCAGGTGGTCAGAACGGAGCTGACCGCGCCGCAGCCGCTGGCGCGGTATGCGCCACTGTCACCTGCTGAAGCCGCGAGTTGCATCTCGCTCGGCGCGGATGACATCAAGACCGACAACCACGCAGCGCACGTCGTCACCGTCGGAAACGCGTTTCTCGTGCTGGAGCTGCATTCGCGCGAGGCGCTGAAGCGGGCCCGGCCGGATGCCGCGGCCTATGGCAAGATATTGCCCCGCGATGGCGCCCGCTCGGTGTGGTTTTATACCCGTGACGTGCCCGCAGCGGAGGCGCCATGTGAGCGCCAGGCGCGCATGTTCATGCGCGGCGTCAGCGGCCTCACCGAGGATCCCGCGACCGGCAGCGCAACCGTCGCAGCCGCCGCGCTGTTCGCCGATCTCGATCCCAGGCGCGACGGCGAGTTGAGGCTCACGGTCGGCCAGGGCTTTGACATGGGCCGTCCCAGCATCCTGCAGACGCGCGTGCGCAAGCAGGACGGCAAGATCGTCTCCGCCCATGTCGGCGGCAGCTGCGTGCAGATGATGGAAGGGACGTTGAGGCTTGATGGGGAGGGTTAGCTCTCTATTCCATCGTCATGCCCGGGCTTGTCCCGCCTGCGCGGCCGAAGCCGCTTCGGCGACGCGAAGGCTCGGGCATCCACGTTCTTCGTGCTGTGTGGCAAGGCGTGGATGGCCGGGACAGGCCCGGCCATGACGGAGAGAGTCGTTCAGGCCTGCCGTCCCGCCAAATTCTTCACCGTTACCCCATCGCGCTCCTCGATGATCTCCGCGATCATCTGGCGGTGGCAATGGGTGTGGTCGCGCTCGTAGCAAAGCAGGCAGACGGGACCGGCTTTCTTCACCAGCGCCGAGAGCTCGTCCATCTGCTCCCTGGCCTCCGGCGTCTTCAGGTGCTTTGAGAAAACCTTCTCCAGTACATCGTATTGCCCGCTGCGGGCGGCGAGGCGGCCTTCCTTGGGCGTGCCGAGCGCTGCCAGATGGACATAGGCGATGCCGCGTTCTTCGAGGCCTGCGGCGAGCTGCCTCTTGGAAAAGCCGGGCCGGCGCGATGACGTCACCGCGCGCACGTCGACGACGAGCTTGACGCCGGATTGCTCCAGCTCGTCGAGCACTGCCTTCGGCGGCGTCTGCTCATAGCCGATGGTGAAGAGCTTTTTTGCCTTTGCCATGAGACACCTTTAGCGACACGTCAGCTCACCCGCGCGATCAGCTCCATGGCGCCGGCCGGCGCGCGCACCTTGCCCTCGTGGATGACATAGGCGAACACGTCGCGCGGCTCCTTCTTCGGCTTGGCCTTGTCGACCTTCGGCAGGTCGTCGGGTTCACTTCCCTCGGCCCAGTCCTGAAAGCGCTGGGCCCAGGCATCGAGCTGCTTCGGCGGATAGCAGGTCTTGATCTCGTCATTGCCCTTCTGCAGTCGCGCATAGACGAAATCGCCGGCGACGTCGGCGATGGCCGGATATTTGCCGTGCTCGGCGAACACGACGGGCGTCTCGAATTCGCGGATCAGCGCGACGAAATCCGACGTGCAGAAACTGTCGTGACGGACCTCGACGACGTGGCGCAGCGCGCGTCCCTCGAGCTTGCGCGGCAACAGCTCGAGGAATTTGCCGAAATCGGCGCCGTCGAATTTTTTGGTCGGCGCAAACTGCCACAGCACCGGCCCAAGATGATCGCCGAGTTCCAGCACGCCGGAATCATAGAAACGCTTGATGGAATCCCCGGCCTCGGCCAGCACGCGCCGGTTGGTGGCGAAGCGCGGCCCCTTCACCGAGAACACGAAACCATCAGGCACCTCGCTCGCCCATTTGCGAAAGCTCTCTGGTTTCTGCGAGCCGTAATAGGTGCCGTTGATCTCGATCGAGGTCACCTTCGAGGCGGCGTAGGACAGCTCCTTGGCTTGCGTGAGCTTCTCCGGATAGAACACCCCGCGCCATGGCTCGAAGGTCCAGCCGCCGATGCCGATGAAGATGTTGCCGGATTTTTTGGACGCGGTTTTTGCTTTGGCCACGGGAGGATCTCGGATGCGGGAGGAGGGCCTCCATCCTAATCAAACCAGTTGTGATTGGCCAGTTGCGACGTCCCGTCTAAGCTCGCGATAGGATCTGCGAAAAAAGGAGAACAAGATGCGGATGCTGATGGTGGGAGCGGCGCTCGTCATGATGACATCTGCTGCCATGATATCTTCAGTTATGGCCGACGATGACGATGCCAAGGGTGCGCAGAAGCTCGCCACGCAGGGCCGCGACGATTATTGGCATTGCCTGGCGCGGGAATATTCGCGCGTCGGCAACCAGGGCCTGTCGGAACAGGATTTTGGCCGCTCCGTCGCCGGAGCCTGTCCGTCGGAGCGACAATACTACCGGGTGGCACTGCTCGATTATCTCACCACGCAATATCCGGATATTGATGCCGGCGCCCATCTCGCGACCGCGAACAGGGCGGTGGAGGCGGCGCAGAAGGACATCGTGACGGCCTTCGTCAAGCACAAGCCGCCGCAGAAATAGCCCATTGAACCGGTGCGTCCGGCAAGCCCTTCCGGCAGCGCGCGCATCCATGGTATCACTGGGCGCATCTGGAACAGGGATGGGTTTCCATGTCGTCTGAGTCGGTGGGGGGCATTTTGGGCGCGATCGTCGCGGCGATCGTGCTTGCGGTCGCCGTCGTCTTTGGGCCGATCGGCCAGTACGGCAAGCCGCCCAAACCTGCAAAGGCCGAGCCGGCCGGGGCTGCGGCGCCGGCGGCCCCTGCCGCGCCCGTGCCGCGAGGGCCGGTGATCAAGGAAGTCCCGAACCAATAAGGGCGTGGAAAAGGCCTCTTTCGCCCCTTGTAAAGCGGCGTTGCCGTTCCCATTTAGCTTTTAACGGCGACGTTGAGCGAAAAACTCCGGCGCTGGAACGACCTTGGAATAGCACAGGCTGCGCCGGATGTACGCGCGGCCCGCCGTTCCGGGGTCGTTGGCATTTTGGGGCCCCTTTTTGGGCCGCTCCCCAGAGAAACCCCGGCTTGCTGGCGCAAGTTCTTGGCAGCACAAGTTCTTGGCAGCACAGGACGCGGCGGATATACGCTGCCGTCATGAATCAAGCGATCAGACCGGGCTCCGATACCCCACAGGCGGTTTCGCCCGCGCCGGAATTGTCGGTCGTCGTCCCGACCTTCAACGAGCGCGACAATGTCACGGTGCTGTACCGGCGGCTGGAGGCAGTGCTGGCCGGCATCGCCTGGGAGGTCGTGTTCGTCGACGACAATTCGCCTGACGGCACCTGGGACGTCGTGCGCGCGCTGGCCCAGCGCGACAGCCGCGTGCGCTGTGTCCGCCGTATCGGCCGCCGCGGCCTGTCGGGGGCCTGCATCGAGGGCATCCTGGCCTCCAGCGCGCCCTATGCGGCCGTGATCGACGCCGACCTCCAGCACGACGAGACGCAACTGCCGAAGATGCTGTCGCTGCTCGCGAGCGGGCAGGCCGAACTCGTGGTCGGCAGCCGCTACATCGAGGGCTACAAGAGCGAAGGCTTCAACAAGCAGCGCGCTGGCGCCAGCGCGCTGGCAACAGAACTCGCCAGGAAAGCGCTGCGGGTCGAGATCGCCGATCCCATGAGCGGCTTCTTCATGGTTCGCCGCGACCGGTTCGAACAGCTGGCGCCGAAACTTTCCGTGCACGGCTTCAAGATCCTGCTCGATCTCGTCGCGAGCGCCAACGGCACCTTGCGCGCCATCGAAATTCCCTACACGTTCGGCGAGCGCCAGCACGGCGAAAGCAAGCTCGATTCCATGGTCGCGCTGGATTTTCTCGGCCTGGTGCTGGCGAAGTTCACCAACGATGCTGTCTCGTTACGTTTCCTGCTGTTCGCGATGGTCGGCGGGATCGGCCTCGTGGTGCATCTCACCACCCTGTTCATATCGCTCGAGCTGTTCAAGGAGCCGTTCGCGGAAGCGCAGGCCTCCGGCGCCATCGTCGCGATGACCAGCAATTTCGTCCTCAACAACTTCCTCACCTATCGCGACCAGCGGCTGAAGGGCTTTGCACTGCTGCGCGGCCTGATCGCGTTCTACATCGTGTGCAGCGTCGGCCTGCTGGCCAATGTCGGCGTCGCCTTCTCGGTCTACGACCAGGAGCCGATCTGGTGGCTTGCGGGTGCGGCCGGGGCGCTGATGGGCGTGGTGTGGAACTACGCGATGTCCGGACTGTTCGTCTGGCGCAAGAAATAGCTCACGATGGGCGGGGCTGACGCGCGGATCGTCCGCAATACGGCGCTGGTGATCGTTGCGCTGGTCGGCTTGCGGCTCGTCGCAGCCGCGTTCACGCCGATCACCTTCGACGAAGCCTACTACTGGATGTGGTCGCAGAACCTCGCCGGGGGGTACTACGACCACCCGCCGATGGTTGCCTACGTCATCCGCGCCGGCACCCTGATCGCCGGCGACACCGAGCTCGGCGTCCGCCTGGTCTCGATCCTGCTCGCGCTGCCGATGAGTTACGCGATCTATCGCTCCGCCGCGATCCTGATCGGCGGCGCGCGGGTGGCCGCGACCAGCGCCATCCTGCTCAATGTAACGCTGCTGGCCTCGGTCGGCACGCTGATTGTCACGCCCGATGCGCCGCTTCTGGTTGCCTCCAGCTTCGTGCTGTTCTTTCTCGCCAAGGTGCTGGAGAGCGGCCGCGGCATCTGGTGGCTCGCGGTCGGCGCAGCCGTCGGTGCGGCGCTCCTGTCCAAATACACCGCGATGTTCTTCGGGCTGGCGATCCTGATCTGGATCGCTGCCGTGCCGAAACTGCGGCACTGGTTTCTCTCGCCCTGGCCGTATCTGGGCGGTTTCGTTGCGCTCGCGTTGTTCTCGCCGGTGATCCTCTGGAATGCCGATCATCAATGGGTCTCGTTCGCAAAGCAGCTCGGGCGCGCCAGGATCGAGGATTTTCGTCCGGTCTTCATCGCCGAGCTGATTCCGACCCAGATCGCGTTCGCAACCCCGCTGGTGTTCATCCTGGGCGCGATGGGGCTGCACGCGCTGACCTGGCGCCGGGCCGGCGCACTGGCCTCGCGCGTGCTGATCGAGACGATGTTCTGGACCATCGTCGCCTATTTCGTCTGGCATTCGCTGCATGCCCGCGTCGAGGCCAACTGGTTCGCGCCGGTCTACCCCCCTTTCGTCATCGCGGCGGCCGCCGCCGCCAATCTGGTGCAGTGGAAGCCGCGGCAGCGTCGCCTGGTGGATTTCTGCCTGCGCTGGGCCGCACCCACCGGCATCGTGATGTTTGCCGCGCTGATCGTGCAGGCCAATACCGGCTGGCTGTCCGGCTATCGCCGCGATGCGACCGTGCGCAGCGTCGGAGTCGGCTGGCACGAGCTCGCTGCCGAAATCGAAGCGGTGCGAGCCCGCAATGGTGCGACCTGCGTGCTTGCGCCGGACTACGGCACGACGGGTTGGCTCGCCTTCTATCTGCCGCGCGGCAGCTGCGTGGCGCAGCAAAATCAGCGCATCCGCTGGGCCAACATGCCCGAGCCGGATCCAAAGCTGCTTGCGGGCAAGCTGATCTATGTCGACGAGCTGCGCTCTGACGGCCATCCCGCCGTCCACGATCTCTTCGCCAAGGTGACGCAGGTCGCGCAATTGCAGCGCAAGCGCGGCCCGCTCGTGATCGAAACTTACAGCATCGATCTGCTCGAAGGCGCCAAGGGCGACGTGCTGGACCGCTCGCCACCGCCGGAAGTGCGGTAGCTCTCCTCGGAACGACGACGAAAGCTCAGTTGATCATCTCGGCCTTGGTCGCGGCCTGGTTCGGCCTGTCCTGGTCGCGCCAGAACCAGACGCTCACGACGCCGGAGCGGCCGCGGACCTGCGTGAGCAGGGGGCCCGACAATACGCCGTCGGGAGCGCCCTGGAAATCGGCCGCATCCAGCAGCGGATCGCTGAGCGCGAGCCGCGCGCCGTTTTTAGCAGCGACCTCCATCAACCGGCTCGCGACGTTGACGGTGTCGCCCGTCGCCGTGATGTGCTGATGGCTTTCGCCGAGGCGGGAGGCGACGATCGGGCCGAAATGCGCGCCGATCTTGAAGCCGAGCTGATCCCTGATCGCGGGCGGCAACCACGCGATCCAGCGTTCGACGCCGCGGTGCAGGTCCATCGCGCATTTCAGCGCGCGTGCGGCGTCGTCGGGCATCGCGCCGGGCAGGCCGAACAGGATCATGGCGCCGTCACCGAGAAAGCCGCTGATCATGCCGCCGCAATCGACCGCGGTCTTCTCGATCAGCGCGTGAAACGCCTTCAGAATGTCCTGGAGTTCACCCGGATCGATCCGCTCGCTCAGCGCCGTGAAGCCGGAGAGATCGATGAAGACCATTGCTGCGTCCTGCCGGACGGGTGTTGACAGGAAATTCGGATCCCGCGCCAGCCACTCCTGCACGGCCGGCGCCTGGAATTGCGCGAGCGACCGGCTCTTGGCGGCAAAATATTGCGTGCGGCGGCCTCCCGCCCACAATTGCACGCCGGCAAAGACCGCAACCGGCGGCACTGCCGCGGCGAGCGTGGTCGCGGCGTTCAACCAGACGCCATGCGTGAACGCAAACAGATTGAACCCGGCCCAGGCGATCATCACCGCGGCCGCGGCGACGATGCCGAGCGCGCTGCGCCGCCAGGCGAGCAGGCCCACCAGCAGCACCGGCAGCAGGATCGCGATGAGCGCGTCGGCGATGTGGACCTTGCGGTCGCGCACGATGCTGTCCCCGGCGACGAGATGGGTGATCGCGGTGGAGACCACTTCGACGCCGGGCATCAGGGAATCGAACGGTGTTGGGTAAAAATCACCGCCGCCGGCGACCGAGGCCCCGATCACGACGATCCGGTTCTCGATCGCCGCGCGACTTAACGTGCCGTCGAAGATGCTCTGTGCGCTGACGGTGCGGATGGTCCGGCGCGGGCCGTAATAGGTGATCGGTAGCGCGAAGTCGGTATCGGTGGGCACCGCGCGGTCGCCGAGCATCAGATGGTCCGGCGCGATCGTCAGCGACTTGTCGAGCGCGCGCGCCGCGACCCGCAACGGAAAGGACAGCTCGACCTTGTCGCTCGTCCGGAACAGCATCGGCACCGAGAGCGGCGAGCCCGATTGTCCGGTCGCAACATTGACGACGCCGACCTCGGCATGATCGGCGAACGCCGGCAAGGGCAGCAGGAAGCGCTCGGCCTGCGGCAGGGCGGCGAGGGGGCCTTGGCCGCTGGTCTCCACGGTCTCGCTGGCGGACGGGAAGATCGCCGCGGCGGCAAGGACGATGGGACCCGTAGCCAGCGTATTTGCCAGCGTAGCGTCGCCGATCGCAGCGCTGCGATCGACCAGCAGCAGGTCGATCGCGACGACCTTCGGCTTGAACTGCACGATGGTGTCGACGACACGGGCGAGATCGGCGCGCGGCAGGGGATAGCTGCCGCCGCGCTTCACGACGGTGTCGTCGATCGCGACGATGGTGACGAGATCGGGCGGAACCCGAACGCCGCGGACCTGCGTCCGCCAATCCGTCAGCGTCGCCTCGAGGCGATCGAGAAAACGCAGATGACCGTTGGCGTGACCGGCATAGATGCCCGCGCCCCACAGTGCGGTGAGGACGAGTGCCACCAGGATCTGAACGCGTCGGCTACTCATGTGGTCGTGTTGCAATTTCTCTATCGTCCAAATGCTGTTCGCCGCGCCCAGGTGACCCGAACCATTGGCCAAGTCTTACTGACCAAGTCTTGCCATCAACGCGTCGACGCGCGGCTGGCCCCATGTCTTGACCGTCAACGGGCCTGTGGCTTCCACGTCGACGCCTTGGCCGCGGCCTAATACCACGCTGCGCCCACCATTCCTGCGGCTCACGCCGACACGGCCGTCAGCCACGAAGACGGAGGTCTTGGCCTCTGCGACATCGACCGCCCATTTCGTGCCGCGCACCGCGGCGATCGCCTGCGGCGTCAGCACCTTGAAGGGATTGCCGCCGGGCTTCTTGGGCACCTCGACCAGCAGCGCTTTGCTGCTCAACTCAACGGAGTCTATATGTCCGTCGCGGTTAGCGTCCTTAAGTTCAAATCTGGCACCGCTTTCGGCAACGATCGTGATGCCGTTGTCGCAGCGCCAGGTCTGCGTACCGGCAGCAGACGGCGCAGCAGTGCAGCCCACATTGGCGGCAGGCTGGGCAATCGCATGTCCGATCAACAGAAACGACCCCGCCAGAGCGAAAAACCCTGCGCGCACGAACTCTCTCATGCCAGCCTCCGTTTGCGTGCTCGGCACAGTTCAAGGCGATCTTGATACGGTACCGTATCACACGCAGAGGCTGCTGAAAAGTGCCGGTTGCCGTAGCTATTTTCTCGCTGCGGCCTTTTCCAGTGCGGTGCGATCAACTTTCGGTCTGGGCACCGACTCGCGCCCGCGGTCTGTGATGTGGCTGCTGATAACCGCGCTGCGGCTGCGGAGGAGGGTGCTTGCGCACCAGCTTGGCGCAACGTTTCCCCGCTATCTTCCGGGTATTGAAGACCACGAAAACGACTTGGTTGGATGGCCTTAGAGATGCGGCCGGAGACGGTCGCCGGCAACGCCAATCCCGCCGAGAATCATAGTTAACAGACGCGCTTAAGTCCGTAATTCTGCGGGCTTTTTTCTCGAAATGGGACACCCGAACGGGTTGCCCCACATCCGCCCGAACTTAATCCGCATTTAACTAAAAGTGGCCTTAATGACGCTCCGACCCTCTGCGAGATGCTGTTCCCGGATCGTGACCAGCGGCGCTTCGAAGGGGGACTTAGTGACACCGTTCTGGACGCAAGGCGAATGAGTACGAGTATCGCTGCGCAAGGCATCGCGGCACGAAAGTCCAAAGGGTTCTCGAGCAATTCCTATCGGAAGCCTTCCCGGAAAATGACTACCCAAAACGTGCTTGGCGCCGCCGTGATCGGCTGCGTCGTGCTTGGCGCCGGCTGGACCATCTACAGCAACATCTTTGCCGCCAGCGTCTATCCGACCGTCGGCAGCAGCGGCTACGACGAGCCAGTGGTCAAGCGCGCGCCCAGGGTCGCGTTGCGCGAGGCCAGTGAGGCCGTCAAGGACGCCTTTGCGCTCTTGCCCGACCGGTTGCAGGTGGCAGCGCCGATCTCGCGCGAGATGTTCAATGATCGCTTTGCCGCGGCTGCAACCCAAGGCGTGACATCGAATGCGGCCAGCGCCGCGCCCGCAACCAAGGTCGCCGAAGCCAAGGACGCGCCGAAGCCGAGCGTGATCGCGAGGGTCGCGGAAGTGCTGAAGCCAGGTCCCGCCAAGATCGCTGACGCCGCGAAGTCCAAGCGCGGCGCTGACGCGCCGGTGCAGCTTGCCTCGGCAGATCCGGCCGAGATCGTGCCGGCGCCTGAGGCGAAGCCAAAATCGATTGCCGATCGTGCCAAGGCTGCGGTGATGTCGATCACCGGACCGCGCCAGTCGATGGTGGAAAAGCTCTGGGGCAAGCGCGAGCCGTCCGGCGGACTGCTCGCCTATGCGTCGGCCGACGCCAGCGTGACCGCGTCCATCGCGCCGAGGGAGCAGAACCCCATGCTCGGCGGTTCGGCGCCCTATGAGCGTGACACCGCGGTCTACGACATCTCCGCTAAAACGGTTTACTTGCCCGACGGCACCAAGCTCGAGGCGCATTCCGGCCTCGGCTCCAACCTCGACGACCCGCGCTCCTCGCGCGTCCGCATGCGCGGTGTGACGCCGCCGCACATCTACACGCTGAAACCGCGCGAGGCACTGTTTCACGGCGTGCCCGCGCTGCGCCTGACCCCGATTGGCGGTGAGAGCGCGATCTACGGCCGCGACGGCCTGCTCGCGCATACCTTCATGCTCGGGCCGAATGGCGATTCCAACGGCTGCGTGTCGTTCAAGGATTATTACGCGTTCCTCGATGCCTACCGCAACAAGGGCATCCGCAAACTCGCGGTGCTGGCGCGCGTGGACTAGGCTCAGTCGATTCGAGATCACGCAAAAGGGCCGCTTGCAGCGGCCCTTTTCTATTTCGCTTCGCGGGTACGTTTTAGCCCGGCCAGCACTGCCCGCCGCCGTCGATCCGCAGCACCTGACCGGAAACGAAGGCGCCCATGGGCCCTGCGAAGAATTCGACGACGCGCGCGACCTCGTCGACGGTTGCGATCCGGTCGAGCGTGCCGGTCTCGACCATTCTGTCGGGGTCGACTGCGCGCGTTCCGAGGAAGCGGCCGGTGCGGGTATCTCCGGGCGCGATGCAGTTGACGGCGATATCGTAGGGGCGGAGCTGGTCGGCCAGGCATCGCGTGTAATGGGTCACGCCGGCCTTCGACACCGCATAGATCGAGCCCTGAGTACGCCCCTTGAAAGCGGCGACCGAGCCAAGCGTGACGATGCGGCCGCGTCGGCGCTCCATCATGCCGCGCGCGACCGCCTGGCATGTCAGGATGGTGGAGAGCAGATTGCGCTCCAGCACCGCGCGCACGTCGGCCTCCTTGATATTCACCGCATCGTTCGGATCGGGCTTGCCGCCGCCGGCCGCGATATCGCCCCCGGCATTGTGCACGAGAATGTCGATCGGGCCGAGTGCCGCTTCGGTCTCCGCGATGACGCGTGCGATGTCCTCGCCCTTGGTGAGATCGCCGAGCACGCGCTGGCTGCGAACGCCGAATTCGCGGCCGATCTCGACGGCGACCGCGGTGAGGGTGGTGCCCTCGCCATACTCGGCCGGCCCGTTCTCGCGCATGCCGTGGATAGCGACGTCAGCGCCGAGCGCGGCAAGCTTCTCTGCAAAAGCGCGGCCGAGCCCGCGTCCCGCGCCGGTCACCAGTGCAACTTTGCCTGCCAGAAGCTTGTTGGTGTCATGCGATGTCATGATCTTGTTCCTGTTGTGAATGTCAGTCTGCGGCGAGGTCGAGGCCGATCGCCAACGCCTGCACGAGGCACATCGGTGCGACAAGCGTACGCAGCGCGGGCTCAGGCATGTCCTGGATCTCGAACACGACGCTCGCGCCCTCGACGATCGGGCTCAAAAGGCTGTCGGTGATGGAAATCGTGGGCACGCCCCGCGCGACGAGTTCAGGAAACAAGCGCGCCGTATCCGGATAGTAATTTCGGAAGCTGATCGCGACCAGCGCGTCGTCTGATGTCGCCGCGTGCGACTGCTCGTGGATGCTGCCGCCAAGACCGTCGAGCAGGACGACGCGCCGTCCGAGCTTGCGCAGCACATAGGCGAGGTGGATCGCAACCGGAAACGAGCCGCCGAGGCCGAGCAGATAGATGTCACGCGCCTTGGCGAGGATCGCGGTTGCGGCGTCGAGTTCGCGCGCATGGACGGATTGGCTGAGCGTGACCAGCGACGATTGCGCTTCGGACACGAAACGCGACAATACCGCGGCCGGCTGGCGGCCGAGCACTGACTTCTCCTGGCTCTTCATGCGGGCGAGGCGCGCTTTGTAGCTTGGCGCGACGCCGGCAACGAGACGGGAGCGGAACACCTGCTGCATCTCGGTGAAGCCGCCGAACCCGAGCGCATGCGCGAAGCGAACGATCGCCGACGGCGGCACCCCTGAGCGCTGCGCCACCTCCGCCACGGTGCCGAGTGCGACATCGGTCGGGTGATCGAGCACGAACTCCGCGATCTGCTGCAGCCGGCCGGACAGTGCCCGGTGCCGCTGCGCAATCGCGCCGCGCAGTTCGTCATAAGTCATGGCGCCAGCCGCCTTGTTCATCGAGTCGGATCTCCGGATCGGTCGCCTGTTTAACGGCATTTCACGATTTGGATCAAATATTCTACTTTACATAATATATGGAATGAATGTTCTAATCCCACAAGAAGCAAAAGACTTCGAAAACGGGAGGACACGATGAGAGGGCGTCAGATCTCACGGCGAAGCGTTCTGAAGGGCAGCTTGATGGCGAGCGTCATCGGCGGCGCCGGCAGCTTCTTTGGGCCGTGGCGGCAGAATCATGCCTGGGCGCAAGGCGCGAAACCGATCAAGCTGGGCCTGACGTGCGATGCCAGCGGTCAATACGGCAACAGCGGCCAGGATGATTTCCGCGGCATCAAGATGGCGATCGACGAGATCAACGCCAAAGGTGGCGTACTCGGGCGCCAGGTCACTTTCATCACGGCGGACACCGAGACGACGCCAGCCACGGGCAGCCGCGTCGCGGAACGTTTCATCACTCGCGAGGACTGCACCATCCTGATCGGCGCGCTGCATTCGGGCGTCGCCAACGCCATCACGCAGGTCGCCAGCAAATATGGTGTGATCTACATGAACACCAATTCCTCCGCGCCCAGCGAAGCCGGGGAGAACTGCTCGCGCGTGAAATTCGTATGGGACGGCAACGGCACCAATTTTTCCAAGGCGTCGGTCAAGAACGCGGTGGACTCCATCGGCAAGAACTGGATGCTGCTGACCAACGACTATGTCTGGGGTCACACGACGTCTGCCGCGACCAGGACGCAGGTCGAGAGCGCCGGTGGCAAGATCCTCGACAATCTGCTGGTGCCGCAGAACACGCGCGACTTTACTGCCTATCTGCTGAAGATCCAGCAGGCCAAGCCCGATGTTGTGGCGACCGCAGTTGGCGGCGACGATATCAAGGCATTGCGCGAGCAGGTGGCGCAGCTCAAGCTCGACGGCAAGCCGGCCTGGATCAACAACCAGCAGGACTGGCCCGATGTGTGGGGCGCGCCCGACAGCCTGTTCGGCGTGTTCGGCACCACCTGGTATCACAAGCTGCCGCTGCCAGGTGTCGCCGAATTCGTCAAGAAGTGGCAGGCCGCCAACAAGGACGGCCCGATCCCGGTGCCGGGCAACGTCTCCTACAACGGCTACATGTCCACGCGCGAACTGCTGCGTGCAATCGAGCGGGCAGGGTCGACCAACAACGTCAAGATCATCAAGGAGCTCGAGAACCTGAAGGTCTCGGCGACCGATCGCATGCAGCATTTCGACGCCTACATGGATCCGATGACGCACCAAATGCAGCAGACGATCTATCTGGCGCGGCGCAACGCCAAGCCGGTCGACAATACCGATCTGTTCGAGATCATCAGCTGGACGGAGCCGAAATCGGCCGCCGACGATGCGGCACCCGGCAAGTGCAAGCTCACCCCCTACGAGCAGGTGCCGACCGTCGACTCCTAGAGACGGCGCGTCACGTCGCAGAACGAGCGGCGCGCATCTCGCGCGCCGCGCCTCCGGGACCGTCAGCGTCCCGGATGACACATGCCAGTTGCGAGAGCCAAAAACCTTGTTCGACCTTCTTCCGCATCTCCTCAACGGCCTGACGCTCGGCCTGTTGTTCGCGCTGATCGCACTCGGCTTCATGCTCATCGTCGGGCTGATGGAGCAGATCAACCTCGCGCACGGCTCCCTGTTCGCGCTCGGGGCTTATGTCGCCATGCAGCTCACGGGGCCGCGCCCTCCATTGCCGATGGAGCTTGCGAAAGCGTGGCTCGCGCTGCCGCTCGGCTGGCGCTATGCGGCGACGTTGATCATTGCTCCCGTGACCGTGAGTCTGGTCGGCATGCTGATCGAGCTCTGCATGCGGCGCACTTACGGCAAGGATCCGCTCTACGGGCTGCTCCTGACCTTCGGCGCCGCGATGGTGATCGAAGAGATGATCCGCCTGGTGTGGGGCACGCGCGACTACGTGCTGCAGGTGCCGTCCGCCATCAACGGCGGCTTCCTGTTCGGCGACCTGATCTGGTCGACCTATCGCTTCTACGCAGCGGGCATCGCGGCCGGGGTCATCGGCCTGGTCTGGCTGTTGATCGAAAAGACCTCGTTCGGTGCGACGGTCAAGGCCGGCGCGCATGACAGCGAGATCGTTCGCGCGCTCGGCATCAACCTGTCGCGGTTGCGGATGCTGGTCTTCGTGTTCGGCACGATGCTGGCCGCGATCGCGGGCATCATCGTCGCGCCGATCTGGGGCATTCGCCCGCATATGGGCGTCGATGCGGTCATTCCTGCGTTCCTGGTGATCGTGCTCGGGGGCGTCGGCAGCTTTTGGGGTGCGGTCGTGGCGGGTCTTTTGGTCGGACTGTGTGTCGGCCTTGCCGGCGCCTACGCGTCCGAATGGTCGCTGTTGTCGATGTACATCTTGCTCGTGGCCGTCGTGACGTTCCGCGCGCGCGGCCTCTGGGGCAAAAAAAGCGTGCTCGAGGCCTAAAGGGAATGATTGTGGGACCAAAATCTTCACCGGACGCTGCGCGCCTCGTGACGCCGACGATGCTGGTGCTCTGGCTCGTGCTTGCAACGGTGCCGCTCTGGATCACGCGGATCGGGCTCTATCCCTATCTCGGGATCGAGATCCTGATCTGGTCGCTCTATGCGCTCGCATTCAACCTGGTGCTGGGCACCGCCGGACTTCCGTCGTTCGGTCATGGTGCCTATTTCGGCATCGGCGCCTACGCGTTCGGTCTCTGTCAGTTCGACATCGTCGCCAATCTCTGGATATGCCTGATTGCCGCGGCCGCGGCGGCAGGTCTCGCCGGCGTGCTGGTGGCGCTGTTCATCTCGCACAGGCGCGGCATTTATTATGCCTTCATGACGATTGCCTTCGGCCAGATCTTCTGGACGTTGGCGATCAAATCGCACCGGATCACCGGCGGCGAAGACGGCCTTCTCAAGATCAAACGGTTGCCGGCCGATTTCGGGCTTGTGTCTTTCGATCTCACCGACAATGTCGCGTTCTACTATTTCGTGCTCGCCGTCTTTGCGGTCGGCACCGCCGCATTGTGGAGGCTGGTGCACTCGCCCTATGGCCGCGTGGTCGCTGCGATCAGGCAGAGCGAAGTTCGCGCGAGCCATCTCGGCTATAATGTGTGGCTCTACAAGGTAGCGATCTTTGCGCTGTCGGCCGCCGTCTCGGGGTTTGCCGGCGGATTGTTCGCCATGGCGCAGCTCGCCGCATTCCCCGACGTCATGAGCCTGCATCAATCCGGCTACGTCGTGATGATGACGCTCGTCGGCGGTGGCCTCGTCAGCTTCTGGGGCCCGGTGATTGGCGTATTTCTCTTCCTCATCGCCCGAGACGTGATCGGTGCGCTGACCAATGCCTGGATGCTCTATTTTGGTCTGCTGTTCATCGCGATCGTGCTGTTCCGCCCCGAAGGCATTGCCGGCGCGATCTCCGCTGCCGTGCAGCAGCACTCACTCGGCGCCTTACGGCAGCGCGGTACCTTGGCGATGCGGCTGCTGTTCGGGAGCGGGCGATGAACATGATCGAAGCCGCGGCCGTTCATGTCCGCTTCGGCGATCGCGTCGTGCTGGAGAGCGTCGATCTCGCGGTCGCGGAGGGCGAGTTTCACGGTGTGATGGGCCCGAACGGTGCCGGCAAAACCACGTTCTTCAATGTCCTCACCGGCCGGGTGAAACCGAATCGTGGTCGAGTCCTGCTCGCCGGCGAGGATGTCACGGGCCTCAGCCCGCACCGCATCGCCGCCAAGGGCATCGCCCGCTCGTTTCAGATCATGACACTGTTCGACGAATTCTCCGCGCGTGACAACGTCATGATGGGCTTGCCCGAGTTTCGCGCCCGTGGCCACGATGTCGCGCGCGCAGCGGCGGGCGACAGCCGGCTTGCCGCGAAGGCCTCTGAATCGCTGGCGGCAGTCGGGCTTGCCGACAAAGGCGACATTCGCGCCAAGGACCTGTCCTATGGCGACCGGCGCGCGCTGGAGATCGCGGTCGCCCTGGCGCAGGCGCCCCGGGTGCTGTGCCTGGACGAGCCGACCTCCGGCCTCGGCTCCGACGGGGTGCACCGGCTCGCAGCCCTGATTGCTCGCCTGAAGGGGCGGCTGACCATCGTCGCCATCGAGCACGATATGGAGTTCCTGTTCTCGTTGGCTGACCGGATCTCGGTCATCCATTGGGGGCAGGTGGTGGCGCGCGGAACGCCACACGAACTGCAGCAGAACGAATGGGTGCGGCGCTCCAATCTCGGGAAGTTCGCATGATCCTCGAAGTGGACGCGGTCGATACCTTTTACGGCGAGACCCAGGCGCTGTTCGGCGCCTCGCTTGCCATCGAGCACGCCAAGGTGTTTGCGCTGCTCGGCCCTAACGGCGCCGGCAAGACGACCATGCTCCGCTCGATTCTGGGGCTGACGCGTCCGCGCCGCGGCTCCGTTTGTTTCGACGGTCACGACGTCACGCGCGATCCGACCCACGAGATTGCGCGCGCCGGCATCGGCTGGGTACCCGACGACCGCCGGCTGTGTCCGACATTGACGGTTGCGCGCAACCTGTCGATCGCGCAAAAGCGCACGCGCTTTCGCCACTGGAGCGTCAAGGAGGCCGCTGCGATCTTCTCACCGCTCGAATATCTCATGGAGCGCGACTGCGAAAACCTGTCGGGCGGCGAAATGCAGATGGTGGCGATCGCCCGCGCGCTGGTCGGCTCGCCGGGACTGGTGCTGTTCGACGAGCCGAGCCAGGGACTGGCGCCGAAAATCGTCGGCGACGTGCTTGCGACGATCCTGCGCATGAAGGATGAGGGCATTGCCTCGCTGGTCGTGGAGCAGAACGCCGAGATCGCGCTGTCGGTCGCAGACCATGCCGCGGTGATCGATCGCGGCCGGATCGTCTGGACCGGGGAGGCCGCGGCCTTGCGCGATGACCGCGGGCTTCGTCAGTGCTTGCTGGGAGTACAATAAGTGGCCGCACCGCTGCTCGTTCTCGACGACGTTCGAAAGGTCTATACACGGGGCCGCGTGATCCGCCGACCGACATTCACGCTACAGGCAAACCTGTCGCTGGACGAACCTGATATCGTTGGTGTCGTCGGCCCGAATGGCGCCGGCAAGACGACCTTGTTCGAGATGATGACGGGCTCGAACGCCCCGACCTCCGGGCGCGTGCTGGTCGCGGGCACCGATATCCATGGTGTCAAATATCGCGAGCGCGACCGGCTCGCGATCCACTATCACCAATCCTATCAGGTCAGGCGCTTCCGGAAGCGCATTCCGTCCGCCTTCCTGGCGCCATCGCCAACCCGGACGCCGCTGGTTCACCTGTTCGACGAACCGCAGTTCAACCTGCAGGATGGCTATATCGGCTTCATGCTCGATTTCTTCCGCAAGCTGCGCGACGAGGGGCGGCTGGTCGTGCTCTGCATGCATCCGACGGCGGCCTGGCACCTTGACATCCTTGCCGAGATCGCCGGGCGATTCCTCTTTGTGGCCGGCGGTGGGGTGACACGCATGGCCGATTTCGGCGCTCTGGTCGCCGAGCCACGCTTCCGCTCCTATCTGGGGCCGGAGATGACAAAGGCGGCGGACCGATTTGTCACCGAGCTATTCCCATCCCGACCTAACGCAGAAAAAAGCGACCACAGGAGAATCCGTTGGCCTATTCGAACACCCAGCTTTTCATTGGCGGCAAATGGCGACCGGCCCATTCGGGCAAGGTGATCGAGGTCCGCAATCCCGCGACTGAAGAGGTGATCGGCACCGTCGCCCATGCCGGACGGTCCGACCTCGACGAGGCACTCGCCGCAGCCAGCGCCGGCTTCAGGATCTGGCGAAACGTTGCTCCCTTCGAGCGCTGCCGCATCATGCGCAAGGCCGCCGCGATCATGCGCGAGCGCAATGACGAGATCGCGCCGCTGCTCACGATGGAGCAGGGCAAGACGCTCGGCGAGGCCAAGATGGAGGCGATGGCCGCCGCCGACGTGATCGAGTGGTTTGCGGAGGAAGCCAAACGCGCCTATGGCCGCCTGATCCCCGCGCGCGGCCCGGGCATCTACCAGCTCGCGATCAAGGAGCCCGTCGGCCCGGTTGCGGCGTTCACGCCTTGGAACTTTCCGATCAACCAGGTCGTGCGCAAGCTCTCCGCCGCACTCGGCGCCGGCTGCTCGATCATCGTCAAGGCCCCGGAGGAGACGCCGGCCTCGCCCGCACAGCTGATCCGCGCGTTTACGGACGCTGGCGTGCCCGATGGTGTCATCAACCTGGTCTACGGTATTCCTGCCGAGATCTCCGAATATCTCATTCCGCATCCGGTGATCCGCAAGATCTCGTTCACGGGCTCGACCCATGTCGGCAAGCAGCTCAATGCGCTCGCGGGCCTGCACATGAAGCGTGCCACCATGGAGCTCGGCGGTCATGCGCCGGCGATCGTTTTCAAGGACGCCGACGTCGCATCGGCCGCGAAAATTCTGGCGGCGGCAAAATATCGCAATGCCGGGCAGGTGTGCATCTCGCCGACGCGGATGCTGGTCCAGGATGACGTGTTCCGTGAATTCGTCGACACCTTTGTCGACAGCGCCAAGGCCTTCAAGGTCGGCAACGGCCTTGATCCCGACTCCAAAATGGGCCCGCTTGCCAATCCGCGCCGCGTCACCGCCATTGAGGGCATGGTGCAGGATGCCGTCGGCAAAGGGGCAAAGCTCGAGACCGGCGGTAAACGCGTCGGCAACAAGGGCCATTTCTTCGAGCCGACGGTGGTGAGCGACGTGCCGAAGGATGCGCGCGCCATGAACGAGGAGCCGTTCGGCCCGCTCGCGCTGATTTCGCGCTTCTCATCCTTCGACGAAGTTGTCGAGGAGGCCAACCGCTTGCCGTTCGGGCTGGCGTCCTACGCCTTCACAAGCTCGGCCAAGACGGCGGCCGCGATCGGTTCGGCCGTCGAAGCCGGCATGATGGCGATCAACAGTTTTGGTCTGGCGCTGCCCGAAGTGCCGTTCGGCGGCATCAAGGATTCCGGCTACGGCTCGGAGGGCGGCACCGAGGCGATGGAGGGTTATTTCAACACCAAGTTCATCAGCCAGACGGGCGTGTGACCGGCCGGGGATGCGCAGCTAGCGTTTGACGAAAACCAGATTGCAGGCCCGCGCCTCGTTGCGCTTGCCGGTGCCGCGGGTGCGATCGAACTGCGCATCGACCGTAAAGGCGTAGGGCGAGCCGGGCGCGAGATTGTTCAGCGTGTACGCGCTCGCTCCCGTCGTGCCGCGCGCGCTCAAGGTGGTCTTGCCGTCCGCCGGGATCTGGCCGTCGATCTCGAGCCGGTTGATGTTGTTGCCCGGGCCCTGCGCCTCGGCATGAAGCACGCCGTTCGTGACGGTGGCGACCAGAGGTCTGGTGAAGCCCTGCGCCTTGCCGGTGGCCAAGCAGTTCAACGTCACGTCCCAGCTGCCGTCAAAATCCTTGCTTCCGCCGCTCCGGCCGTTGCCTGACGGCGCGAGCGCCACCTTCTGCTTCAGTCCCTCGATCCGAGCTTTGGCGAGCGTGGCGAAGATGCAATTCGGGAATCTCGCGAGGTGATCCTCGAAAGCGCCCAGCGTGCCGATGCCGTCGGCAGCCTTCCAGTGTGCTTCTGCTGCTGCGCAAGGGTCAGCCCGGGGCGCGGCTTGTGGCGCCGCGGGCGCCACCGTGACCGACACCGGTCCGTTCAGGTAGAACTTGCCGATGATCGACAGCGACAGCTCCGGGAGTTGGGTCTTGCCGCTGGAATCGTAGACGTCGCTGCTGATGTCGCGAAAGACTTCGCCGATCTCCTGCGGCTCCTCGATGTGCTTCAGGAACGCCGTCGTATAGGGGCTGTTGCGGCCGCTGCCATCGGCCGCCGTCTGCCCGGACTGGGTTGAGAACGACACGATCGTGCCGCGCGGTGCTTCGACTTTCGACAGGCCCCGCCCGATCGAGGCGCCGCGCGTCATGCCGGCGGAGCGTTTCAAGGTTTCGGCCAGCGGATTGTCGCGGCAGGAATCGAGGATGAGGATGCGCAGGTTCTTGGCCTGCTGCAGGTCGTTCACGATGTCGTCCACCCGCACGAAGCGCTTCAAATCGGCTTCGTCGCTCAGCACGGCATCGACAGGCATCAGATAGTTCACGCCGTTGTACTGCATCGCATGGCCGCTGTAGTAGAACATGGCGACGTCGGCTTTGCTCGCGGCGCGCGCGAAGCGGATGGTGAGGTCCTGCATGTCAGCCTGGCGCAGGTCGATGCCCTGGAGCACCTCGAAGCCGCTGCGCTTGAGCGAGGCGGCGACGTCTTCGGCATCGTGCGACGGGTTGGGAAGCTGCGCCGTACTGGCATAGGCGCCATTGCCGATCACCAGGGCGACGCGGGTTTCCGCCGATGCCGGCGCAACGGAAAGCCAGCAGGCCAGGAGGGCAAGGCAAAGTCCGGCCGGGCAAAATCTGGAAAGAGCACGCATGAATGCCTTCCAAAGGAAATGTCGAAAAATATCCCTCCAGATTAGCGCATGCCGCGCCGACATCAATGCCCTGCCGGAGCACCGCTCAGATTTCCCGGCCGTGACATCCTGTCACGCCGGGCTCGCCGCCAACGTCTTGCGGACGGCCATTTCGGTCGCAATCGCGTCCCGCACGGCCGGTCGCGCCTGCATGCGCGCGAGATAGGCCGACAACGATGTCCATTGCGCGACGTCGATTCCCGCGGGACGGAGCAACAGCAAAGCCCAGGTGAGATGGGCATCCGCGACGGTGAAGCTGTCGCCGACGAGGAATTCGCGGTCCGTCAGATGCGCGGCAGGCATCGATAATGTCTGCGCTATCCTTGCACGCGGCTTGGCGAGCGAGGCGTCGTCCTTGTACCAGAAGGTTGGAAACAGGAACGCCTTGTGGATCTCGGCCCCGACGAAACTGAGCCATTCCTGGAGCCGATACCGGTCGGGATTTCCGAAGGCGGGAGCAAGGCCCGCCTGCGGCTTTAGGTCGGCGATGTATTGCAGCACCGCGGCGCTTTCGGTCAGCCGTTCGCCATTCTCCAGCACCAGGACCGGCACCGCGCCCTTTGGGGAAACGCCGAGGAAATCGCTGCCGTCGTCCACGACCTGCTTGGTCTGGAGATGGACCGGATGATAGCGGGCCTCGATGCCCGCTTCCATCAGCGCGATGCGGCTCGCAAGCGAGCAGGCCATCGGTGAGAAATAGAGTTGCAGCATCGCCTACGCTCCTTCAGGTCAACGTCTCGGTTTGTGCGATGATCGCAAACCGGTCCGACAATTCGGCCAGGGCGACCTCGTGGATGATCCTTGCGGAGAGCGCTCCGCCGCGGCCGTCGGGAAGATCGCGTGTGGCGCAGGCATCGGCTGCGATCGTCGTGCGCAGGCCGAGGTCGAGCGCGGCGCGGGCGGTCGAGCTGATGCACATATGGGTCATGAAACCGGCCAGCACGATGTTCGTGCGTCCGGTTGCGGCCAGCCGGACTTGCAGGTCGGTGCCGGCAAAAGCGTTCGGCAGCGCTTTTTCGATCACGGCTTCGCTGGCGAGCGGCGCCACGTTCCTGACGATCGCGCCGCGCGCGGCCTCGCGGTCGAACAGGCTGCCGGCACGTCCCTTGTGCGCGATATGGAAGATCGCAGCGCCGCTCGCCCTCGCGCGGGCGAGCAGGCGCGCGGCGGCGGCGATTGCGGGCTCCGCGTCCGGCAAGGCGAGCGGCCCGGCGCAATATTCGTTCTGGATGTCGATTAGCACGAGGCAGGAATCGGCGAGCCTGGGCGGAGTGAGATCGGCGCCGGACAATTCAAGCAAGGTTTTTGGGGCGGTCATGCGGGTCGGGCCTTCCTAAGGCATATCGGAGGCGCCACAGTAGCGCGGCGGCGGCCTGCCAATGTGCAGGACTATTGCAGCATATGGCTGCAAATTTGCAGGAGCCCGTCGGGCCTGCTAGGCTCATCGCCATGAACTGGGACGATCTGCGCATCATCGCCGCGGTCAGGGACGAGGGCACCTATGCCGGCGCCAGCGCGCGGCTGCGCATCGACGAGACCACCGTCGGCCGCAGGCTCGCGCGCATCCAGCGCGATCTCGGCGTGCCGCTGTTCGATGCGGTGGACGGCCAGCGCCGGCCGACGCGGAGTTGCGAGGCGGTGCTGGCGCATGTCGAGGCGATGGCCGCACATGCCGCCGAGATCGGTCGCGTCGGCGAGAGTCTTGCAGGCCCGGTGGGACGCCTGCGTATCGCCTCCACCAACACGGTTGCCGAGGAGGTTCTGTCGCCGCGCGCGAGCGACTTCCTGCGCGCCAATTCCGGCCTGACGCTGCAATTCCTCACCTCGAGCGAGAACGTCAAGTTCTCGCGCTGGGAAGCCGATCTCGCTATCCGGCTGCGCAAGCCCGACAAGGGCGACTTCGCGATCTCCAGGCTCGGTGACGTCAAGCTCTATTATTTTGAGCCTGTCACGACCGAGGGCGAGCCGGTGCTGTGCGCCTATCCGGACGAACTCGGTGCCATTCCCGAGATGCAATTCCTGCGTATGAAGCAAGCCCACGCGCGCTGCGTTACCGACAACGTTCGCGTCATCCGTAACCTGATCCGCGCGCATCAGGCCGCCGGCGTGTTGCCGGAGCATGTCTGCGCGGACTTACTCGGCGATCGCCGCCTGCGCGCCACGCTGCTGCCTGGGCGCCGCGACGTCTGGCTGCTGGTGCAGAACCATCTCAAGCGCGATCCGGCGACGCGGCTCACCATCGAATGGATCCGCCGCTGCTTCAGCGATCTCGCGCGCGGTTGATTGCGACCCGTGAACGCGATCCGCGCGCGGCGCGACCAAGTTATGGGATTGCGTACGCGCGAGGGTTGCGTAATCTCGCGACGACTACGGGCTTGATCAGGGCAGGCGCATGACCACTCTTCAGGAAACCATCCACCCGCAGGCCAAAGCGCGGGAATGGAAGGCGATCGTCATCCTGATCCTCCTGATTCCGGTGCTGTGGTCGCCGCCGTTCCTGTTTCGCATCTTCCTGTTTCAGCCGTTCAACATCCCGTCCGCCTCGATGACGCCGACGCTGGTCGTCGACGACTACGTCTTTGCTGCAAAATATGCCTATGGCTATGGCCGTTATTCGTTTCCCTTCGCGCCGTCGTGGATCTCCGGGCGTTTCCGGGCCACCGATCCCGAGTATGGTGACGTCGTCGTGTTCCGGACGCCAAAGGACACCGCGGTCGACTATGTCAAGCGCGTGGTCGGGCTGCCCGGTGATCGCATCCAGATGCGGCAGGGCCAACTCATCCTCAATGACCGCCCGGTGACGCGCGTCGCTCTGAAGCAGGCATTCGCCGGCTCCACCTGCGGCGTGGATGACGGTGCGAAGGCCAAGCGCTGGCGCGAGACGCTGCCGAACGGCGCGTCCTACGTGACGCAGGACTGTGTCGACAACGGCTACTACGACGACACCGACGTCTACACCGTGCCGCCGGGCCATTTCTTCGTGCTCCGCGACAATCGCGACAACTCGAGTGACAGCCGCGTGATGTCGTCGATCGGATTCGTGCCGATGGACAATCTGGTCGGCAAGGTGAAGCGGATATTCTGGTCGCTCGACCAGCACGGCGAACCGCACATGGAGCGGCTGGGGAAGGTGTGGTGAAGCCCCACTGTCATTCCGGGCTCCGCGCTGCTCCGGGATGGGACCACCGAAGAAAAACAAAACCCCGGCATCGCTGCCGGGGTTTCGCATTTTGTCGTTTGCCGGAATGGCTGGATCAGAAATCCATGCCGCCCATGCCGCCGCCCGGGGGCATCGCCGGACCGGAGCCGCCCTTCTTGGGCAGCTCGGCGACCATGGCTTCCGTGGTGATCAAGAGCGCCGCAACCGAGGCTGCGTTCTGGATCGCGGTACGTACCACCTTGGTCGGGTCGATGATGCCCTTCTTGACGAGGTCAACATATTCGCCGGTCTGGGAGTCGAAGCCGTAGGCGTACGACTTATTCTCGAGGACCTTGCCGACGATCACGGAGCCATCTTCACCGGCGTTGATCGCGATCTGGCGAGCGGGCGCGGAGAGCGCCTTGCGCACGATCTCGACGCCGGTCTTCTGGTCGTCGTTCTTGGTGCGCAGGCCCTTGAGCTGCTCGGAGGCACGGAGCAGGGCGACGCCGCCGCCCGGGACGATGCCTTCCTCGACCGCCGCGCGGGTCGCATGCATCGCGTCATCAACGCGATCCTTACGCTCCTTCACCTCGACCTCGGTCGCGCCGCCGACGCGGATCACCGCGACGCCGCCTGCGAGCTTGGCAAGACGCTCCTGGAGCTTCTCACGGTCGTAGTCCGAGGTGGTTTCCTCGATCTGCGCCTTGATCTGCGACACGCGCGCTTCGATGTCGGCCTTCTTGCCGGCGCCGTTGACGATCGTGGTGTTCTCCTTGTCGATCATCACCTTCTTGGCGCGACCGAGCATGTTGAGCGTGACGTTCTCGAGCTTGATGCCGAGATCTTCCGAGATCGCCTGGCCACCGGTCAGGATCGCGATGTCCTGCAGCATGGCCTTGCGGCGATCGCCGAAGCCCGGAGCCTTGACGGCCGCGACCTTCAGGCCGCCACGGAGACGGTTCACGACCAGGGTGGCAAGCGCTTCGCCTTCGACGTCCTCGGCGACGATGACCAGCGGCTTGCCGGTCTGCACCACGGCCTCGAGCAGCGGCAGCAGCTCGTTCAGCGAGGAGAGCTTCTTCTCGTTGATGAGGATGTAGGCGTCGTCCATCTCAACGCGCATCTTGTCGGCGTTGGTGACGAAGTAGGGCGAGATGTAGCCGCGGTCGAACTGCATGCCCTCGACGACGTCGAGCTCGGTCTCGAGCGACTTGGCTTCCTCGACGGTGATGACACCCTCGTTGCCGACCTTCTTCATGGCGTCGGCGAGGAACTTGCCGATCTCCGCGTCGCCGTTGGCCGAGATGGTGCCGACCTGGGCGATCTCGTCGTTCGAGGTCACCTTCTTGGAGTTCTTGACGAGGTCCGCAACGACGGCTTCGACCGCGAGATCGATACCGCGCTTCAGATCCATCGGGTTCATGCCGGCGGCAACCGACTTGGCGCCTTCGCGCACGATCGCCTGGGCCAGCACGGTCGCGGTGGTGGTGCCGTCGCCGGCCGCGTCAGCGGACTTGGAGGCGACTTCGCGCACCATCTGCGCGCCCATGTTCTCGAACTTGTCCTCGAGCTCGATCTCCTTGGCGACGGTGACGCCGTCCTTGGTGATGCGGGGAGCGCCGAACGACTTGTCGAGCACGACATTGCGGCCCTTCGGACCGAGCGTGACCTTCACCGCGTTGGCGAGAATGTCGACGCCGCGAAGCATCTTGTCGCGCGCATCGACCGAGAATTTGACTTCTTTAGCTGCCATCTGGATTTTTTCCTTAGGTGTTTAACTGGATAAGAGAGGGGCTCTTAGGCCGCCTTCTTCTTGGAAGCGGGGACGTCGAGGACGCCCATGATGTCGCTTTCCTTCATGATCAGCAGGTCGACGTTGTCGATCTTGACCTCGGTGCCGGACCACTTACCGAACAGCACGCGGTCGCCGACCTTCAGGTCGATCGGGATCAGCTTGCCAGCTTCGTCGCGGCCACCCGGGCCGACGGCGACGATCTCGCCCTGCGAGGGCTTTTCCTTCGCCGTGTCGGGAATGATGATGCCGCCAGCGGTCTTCTCTTCTGCGTCGATGCGCTTGACCACGACGCGGTCGTGAAGCGGACGGAAATTCATGCAGTTCTCCTAAGCTTTTGCACGATTTGGGAATTTTGGGTTGTTAGCAGTCTGCGCCGGCGAGTGCCAGCGCAGGCACAACTGAGATAAGGCAGGATTTTGGCGGGAGCAAGGGCTTGTAGCAGAAAAATAGCACTCGGAGGCGCCGCCTGCCAAAATATCTCTTTCCATCGTTAATCGCGCTCGGCGCAGTATTAGCACGGAGCTAGATCTGCTGCTAACGCATTGAATTTCAACAGCTTGTTAAACTTTTGGGCTTGAGATGGATTGTCAGTTTGCGTCACATTTCTCTCATGTGAGCGCGTCAGTAGCGGGTGGCTCTTAAGGCGCACCGGAAAGCCACCCCTTGAATGCGCTCCTGCAAAGGAGGTTGGCATGGGCTTGCGGAGTGGAGCCGTTTCGGACGATTTCCGGAAACAGCTGCTGGGTTACGGAATGACGACGGCGCAGATTCTCTATCGGATGCCGGATCATCCCTCGCTGCTCCAGACTTACGTCTGGCAGGACTACGACATGTTTCCGAAATTTCCGGCGCTGAAGGATTTTCTGGCGTTCTGGCAGGAAAAGCTCGACGGTCCGCTTCACTCGGTGACAGTGGCGCATTCCAAGCTGATCAAGCCGGCCGAGTTGCGCGCGGTGGACGGCGTATTCCGGCTGCATTGAAGGGCGGAGCTGTAGGGTGGGTTAGCGTCAGTGTAACCCCCCATGCTTCAAAGATTGCGCAAGGAAGTGGTGGGTACGTTAGCGCTAACCCACCCTGCGATTTCGCATTCTGTGCTAGCCTCTCCCCATAACAACAGGGGAGGCGCCCATGGCCAAGAAAGCAAAATCGCGCAGCGCATCGCAAGCCGCGGTGAAGAAGCGTAGCGGGGCCAAACCCGCAGCACGATCCACGGCGCGCAAGGCGGTGAAGGCAAAAGCCCCCACGACAACGGCAAAGTCATCCGTCAAGAAACCGGCGCGGCCCAAGCAGCGCATTGCGATCAGCCATCACCGCGAGGAAGACTTCAAAGCCGACGGTCTGCGTACCTACGCGAAATATCGCGACCTCGGCATCGCCGCCGCCAGCCAGGGCCTCGCGCAGGCGCACGTGATCCGGCTGCAAGGCCCCTGCAATCCGGACGAAGTGTCGAAGCTGCACTTTCACGACGTCGAATTCCAGATGGTCTACGTGCTCAAGGGCTGGGTGAAGACCTATATGGACGGAGAGGGCGAGACGCTGATGAAAGAAGGTAGCGCCTGGACCCAGCCGCCGAAGATCAAGCACATGATCCTGGACTATTCGGACGACGTCGAGCTGCTGGAGGTGATCCTGCCGGCGGAGTTCAGGACCGTGGAGTTGAAGGCGTAGGCGAGGCGGAGATCAGCCGCCGTCGTTGCAATAGCGTTTCCACATCGCGCGATAGGCATCGTCCACCGCTTGCACGTATGAGATTGGGTTGCCGGCGGCGGCAGCCCTGATCTGTCCGGGCAGTTCGCTGCGCAACTTATTGCGATTTCGACATAGGCCTCATCGCTGTCCGCGACCCACTCCGGCAGGCCCAGCGCGGTGAGGATGGAGCCGGCAGCACGGCTCGGCAGGCTGTGACCGAGCTTCGCCACCACCGGCACGCCCATCTGCAAGGCTTCCCACGTGCTGACGCCGCCATTCTGCGGGAATGGGTCGAGGCCAATATCGACGCGATTGAACGTTGCCAGATGTTCGTCTCGCGACGTGGCTCCGAGCAGATCGACGCGTTCGGCCGGCAATCGGCAAGCGGCAAACCGCGCCAGCAGATTGTCGCGGACCAGCTGGGCGTCCAGTGCAGTATCCTTGATCAGCAGGCGCGAACCCGGCACCCGCTCGAGAATCCTGGACCAGACTCCCACCGCCTCGTTCGAAATCTTGCTGATGCGGTTGAAGACACCGAATGTGATGAAGCCGTTCGCAAGCGCCGGCGTCGGCGCCCGCGCAATCCCGGCCGGCAGCGGCGCCAGCGTGACAAAGCACGGCAGGTCGACGATGGTCTCCGCAAACAGATGCCGAACCGCGGCAGGAATGGCGACCGGGTCCGAGAATAGATAATCGATCGTTGGCAGCCCGGTGCCGGTACCGTGGCCCCAGCCATGCGCCTGAACAGGTGCCGGTTTGCGCGCAAACACACCGAGGCGGTTTCCGCTGGTGTGGCCGGACAGATCGATCAGGATATCGACGCCATCGGCGCGGATCTGAGCGGCGAGGCGATCGTCGGACCATTGCGAGGCGTCGCGCCAGCGATCGGCGATCCCCTGAAACTCGCGGGTCGTCGCGTCCGTTCTCGGTGAACAGGCGTAGCACACGATCTCGAACTGTGCCCGATCATGGTGCTGCAGGACCGGCTTGAAAATGAACGCCGCTGAATGTGTGTGAAAATCCGACGAGACATAACCCAGCACCAGACGGCGATCCGGATCGCGGCCGTTCTCATGCGGTCCCGCCGCTGCCGAGGCGATCTTCGCGCCGATCTGCTCCCACCATACATGTCGCGCTTGCTGATGCTGCGCAACGCTGGCGTCGGCCATGAAATCGAGGGTGAATATCTTGCTGGAGATCGTGCTCTGATCAGGCTCGATGTCGAGAGCTCTGTCGAAACTGGCGAGGGCTTCGTCGACCCGGCCAAGTGCCGCGAGACATTGGCCGAGCAGGCTGTGGGCCTGAGAGAAGCCGGGATCGGCCGCGAGAGCCTTCTCGCAATCGGACAATGCTTCGGCAACTTGCCGGGTCAGGAGCAAGATACTGGCCCGCCAGAGCCATCCATTCGCGTCGTCGGGTGCGAGGGCGATTGCGCGATTGCAATCCGCCATGGCTTCGTCAAATCGCTGAAGCTCCCGCAATGCAACGGCGCGGGTCGACAGCGCCGAGGCGTAGTCAGGCTTGATCGATAGCGCGCGGTTTAAGCTTGCGATCGCTTCGTCATAGGCGCGCACACGGCAGAGCGCCCAACCCCGGCCGTTATGGGCTTCGGAAAGTCTTCCGTCGATTGCGAGCGCCTTGTCGTAGCTCTCGAGCGCTTCCTGGTAAAGTTCAAGGGCTGCGCTTGCGTTGCCGAGATTGGACAGGGCTAAGGCGTAGTTGGGTCGAAGGGCGAGGGCCTTCCGATAGCTCTCGCGGGCCTCATTGTGACGTTTCAGCCCGTTGAGCGCGACGCCTAGGCTCATATGGGCTTCGGCAGATCGCGGATCCAAGGCCACCGCTCGGCTCAGCAAAACTTCGGCTTGCCGATAGTTTTTGGCTTCAGACTCTAAAGCGCCCAGCAAATGCAGCGCGATGAATTGATTGGGCGCAACCTCCAGGAGTTCGCGAAAGGCCGTCTTGGCCTCCGGGAGAAGTCCCGCCTTGTGGAGCTGGAGGGCGCGCGCGAGCAACGGCCCTAGCTCGGCTTTTTGCCGTTTCTGAAGCCGGGCATTTTGAAATGCCCGCTGGCCTGCGCTGTTGCTCATGAATCAATTCCAGCCGAATCTCCTGAAGAGATTAACATGGAAGGATTATCGCGATTGCGCTGCGCCCCATCGGAGCTGCGAGGGCGCCAGCCTCACACAAGCTTCACGTCAACACCCCCACCACTGCTCCCATCAGACACGTCGTCAGCGTTCCCGACACGATCGACTTCAGCCCGAGCGCGTTGATTTCCTCGCGCCGTTCCGGCGCCATCACGCCGAGACCGCCGATCATGATGCCGAGGCTGGCGAAATTGGCGAAGCCGCACATCGCATAGAGCATGATCAGGCGCGAGCGCGGATCGAGCGTGCCGGGCGGCAGCTTCGAGAAGTCGACATAGGCGATCAGCTCGTTCAGCACGGTTTTCGTGCCCATCAGGCTGCCGGCGGTGATCGCCTGGTCCCACGGCAATCCCATGAGCCAGCACACCGGCGCCATCACGAGGCCGAGCAGGCGCTGCAACGAGATCGCAGCGCCGCCGACATCAGGCAGCAGGCCGAGGATCGCATTGACGAGATAGACCAGCGCCACCAGCACCAGCAGCATGGCGACGATGTTGATCAGCAGCTCGATCCCCGCGCCCGTCCCTTTCACGATCGCGTCCATCGTGCTGGAGACCTCCATCTCGGGAGCCTCCAGCGCGCCGCCGGTGCGCTTGTCGGATGTCTCCGGCACCATGATGAGGCTGACCAGGATCGCGGCCGGGGCACCCAGCACCGAGGCGATGACGAAATGGGCGGCTGCGTCGGGAATGAGGGGAGCAAGGAGCGTCGCATACAGCACCAGCACCGTGCCGGCGATGCCGGCCATGCCGCCGGTCATCACCAGGAACAACTCGCTGCGGGTCATTTGCGCGAGATAAGGCCGCACGAACAGCGGCGCCTCGACCATGCCGAGAAAGATGTTGGCGGCGGTCGAGAGTCCGACCGCGCCGCCGACGCCGAGCGTCCGCTCCAGCAGCCAGGCCATGCCGCGCACGACCGGCGGCAGCACGCGCCAATAGAACAAGAGCGTCGTCAGCACGCTCATGACCAGCACGATCGGCAGCGCCTGGAACGCCAGGACGAAATCGGCACCCGGTGCTTTCAGGTCGAAGGGCAGGGGACCGCCGCCGACATAGCCGAACACGAAGGAGGAGCCGGCGCGCGAGGCCGCCGAGATCGCGCCCACCGCGTCGTTGATGGCACCGAACGCGCGCGCGACGACGGGCACCTTCAGGAGAACGATCGCGGTGACGAAGGTGGCGACGAGGCCGATCGCCGCCTGGCGCAGCGAGGCCGCGCGGCGATTCTCGCTCAGGACCAAGGCGATCAACAGCAATGCGAAAACGCCGAGTGCCGATTGCAGCCGCAGCATGATGTCCCCAAACCCCGATGATTATGGCCACCCCTGCGTTGCAAACGCAATGCCGGGAGATTGTCGAAGCGTCCCGCTGTTGACAAGCAGGTCCGCGTCAGCCACGCGGAGCACGTCGACATCAGGAGCCGGATAGCCCGAGCGTGACCGAAGAGGCGATGCCAGACCAGCCCATATCGGGAAACCCGCCGGTCAGTGCCCGCGCGCTCCTCTCCCATCGCGCCTTTCTGTTCTTTCTGCTCTCGCGCAGCCTGTCGCGTTTCTCCAGCCAGATTGCGGCGGTCGCGATCGGCTGGCAGATTTACGATCTCACCGGCTCGGCCTTCGATCTCGGCATGGTCGGCCTCGTGCAATTCCTGCCCACGGCGCTGCTGGTGTTCATCGCCGGCCATGCCGCCGACCGCTACGAGCGCAAGCGCGTGGTCCAGCTCTGCCAACTCGTGGAAGCAGCGACCGCGCTCTATCTCGGCGTCATCACCTATCTCGGCTTGGTCAGCGAAGTTCAGATTTTCGTGGCCACCTTCGTGCTCGGCATTGCCGGCGCGTTCGAGAGCCCGACCACCGCGGCGCTGCTGCCGGCGATCGCGCCGCAGGGCTCGCTCCAGCGCGCCACCGCCGTCTCCAGCGGTGCGGCGCAGGTCGCGACCATTACCGGTCCGGCGCTAGGCGGTTTTGCCTACGCGGTTGCGCCGCATCTCGCCTACGCGGTGATGGTGCTGTTCTGGATCTTCGGGATGATCCTGACCGGCTTCATCCGCCCGCGCCCGCAGGCGATCGCCAAGGACATGGCGGGCGCCGACAATATCTTCGCCGGCGTCCGCTTCATCCGCGGCAATCCCGCGATCCTCGGCACTATCTCGCTCGATCTGTTCGCGGTCCTGTTCGGCGGCGTCACCGCGCTTCTGCCGATCTATGCCCGAGATATCCTCCAGACCGGTCCGATGGGGCTCGGGATCCTGCGCGCCGCGCCCGCGGTCGGCGCGCTGCTGATGACCATGGTGCTGGCCCGTCACGCCATTTCGCGGCATGTGGGCCTGCGCATGTTTCAGGCAGTGATCGTGTTCGGCGTCGCAACGATCGTGTTCGCGCTGTCGTCCTGGATGTGGCTCTCGGTGCTCGCGCTCGCCGTTCTCGGCGCGGCCGATACGATCAGCGTCGTGATCCGCTTCTCGCTGGTGCAGCTCGCGACGCCCGACGAGATGCGTGGCCGGGTCGGTGCGGTGAACTTCCTCTTCATCAACGCCTCGAACCAACTCGGCCAGTTCGAGAGCGGGGTGGCCGCCGCACTGTTCGGCGCCATGCCGGCAGCCGTGCTGGGCGGCGTCTGCACGGTCGCGGTGGCGCTGTTGTGGATGCAGCTGTTCCCGAGCCTGCGGCAGGTGGAGAGGCTGGAGTAGGAGAAGGTCTCGTGTCCCGGACGCGGTGCAGCGCGCAAGCGGTGCGCCGCTGAGCCGGGACCCATGTTGTCGCAAGCAACGTCGGAGAGTGATGGGCCTCGGCTCAGCAGCGCGTCATTTCATGCCGCGCAGCACCCGGGGCACGTGATTAGCAGTCCGGATTGCTTCGTTTTGCTCGCAATGACGACTGCGGAAATACCGTAGATGAATCAATAGGGCGCCTACTGTGCATGGGGTTGTTTTCGCGTTTTTTGATTCAGCCCCGTCCCACGAACGGCATCTTGGTTGCCATGACGGTCATGGTCAGCACGTTGGCATCGAGGGGCAGGCCGGCCATGTAGGCGACGGCATCGCCGACCGCCTTCGCATCCATGCGCGGCTCCTGCTTCGACGTGCCGTCGGGCTGCAGCACGCCGGGGCCGTTGACCATGCGGTCGGTCATGGGCGTTGCGGCGTTGCCGATGTCGACCTGGCCGACCGCGATGTCGTACATGCGGCCGTCGAGGTTGGAGGCCTTGGTGAGGCCGGTGATGGCGTGCTTGGTCGAGGTATAGGCCGCCGAGAACGGCCGCGGCGCATGCGCCGAGATCGAGCCGTTGTTGATGATGCGGCCGCCGCGCGGGCTCTGGTCCTTCATGATGCGGAAGGCGTGCTGGGTGCACAGGAACGGGCCGGTGAGATTGGTGTTCACCACCGCCTGCCACTGCTCGAGGCTGAGATCCTCGAAATTCACCGGCGGGGCGCCCATGCCGGCATTGTTGAAGAGCACGTCGAGCCGGCCATAGGTGGCCTTCACCTTGTCGAACAGTGCCGCAATCGAGTCCGGCTTGGTCATGTCGGCGGTGACGCAGAGGCTTTTTCCCGCGGGACCGAGTTTGGCCGTCTCCTCGAGCATGTCAGGCCGGCGCCCGACCAGCACCACAGTGAAGCCTATGTTCATCAGCGCCAGCGAAGCCGCGCGCCCGACTCCAGTGCCGGCGCCCGTCACCACTGCGATCTTTTTCGCTTCACTCATCGTTTCCTGCCTTTTCTCTTGATCTGTCAGGTTTTGGATTCTTTTTCGTTCTTGTAGGGCGGCCGCGGAATGTTCTGATGTGCAGCGCGCAAGGCCGCCGACCAGCGCGAGCGCAAATCGTGGAAATAGGGCTCGCCCGCCTCGATGCGGTGGTTGAGGTCGGCCTCGCAGGCGTCGGCACGCACCACCAGCACGTCGATTGGCAGGCCGACGCCGAGATTCGAGCGCATGGTCGAATCCATCGAGATCAGCCCGGTCTTCAGCGCCTCGTAGAGTTCGACGTCGTAATGCATGGCGCGGTCGAGCACCGGCTTGCCGTATTTGTGCTCGCCGATCTGCAGATAGGGTGTGTCGGTGGTGCATTCGATGAAATTGCCGGCGGTGTAGACCATGAACAGGCGCATGCGCGCGCCGTTGATCTGGCCCCCGAACAGGAAGGACACGTCGAACGATACGTCCTCAGACCTCAGTGCGGGGCCCTCGGTCGCGTGCACGGCCCGGATCGCCCGGCCAATGCGCTGGGCGGCCTGGAACATGGTCGGCGCGTTCATCAGCGTCTCGATCTCACCGGTGTCGGGGTCTTCGAGGCCCTCGGTCAGCGTCGAGAGCACCGACTGGCTGATGGCGAGGTTGCCGGCGCTGGCAATCGCCATGATGCGGTCGCCGGGCTTGGAGAAGATGTGGAGCTTGCGGAAGGTCGAGACGTTGTCGAGGCCGGCATTGGTGCGGGTGTCGGCGATCATCACCAGACCGTCCCGAACCAGAATTCCGCAACAATAGGTCATTTCCTGTCCCCGAACGCGTTTGCGCGGATTACTAGCCAATTTCAAGGGCCGCTCCAACCCCCGATTGCCGCGGGGCGGCAGGGTGGAAACCGACCGTGGGTGAGGGGCGCGCGGGGCGCGGCTCAGCTCTGCCGCTGGGACTGCGATTGCGACTGGCCGCCACGGCCGGCCTGCTCGACCTTGACCGCCACCGACAGCGTCTCCGCGCCGCCGCCATAGCGGGTGCCGCGTACGGGGGCGGCGCCGAGATAATCGAGCCCGATCGCGACGCGGACATGGGCGTCGGTGGCGCAGATGCTGTTGGCGGGATCGAAGCCGACCCAGCCGAGACCGTCGACATAGGCCTCCGCCCAGGCATGGCCCGCGTCCTGATGCACCGTGCCGTCGGAGCGCAGGAAATGGCCGGAGACGAAGCGCGCCGGCACGCCGCCGCTGCGGGCGCAGGCGATGAAGATGTGCGCGTAGTCCTGGCAGACGCCGCGCTTGAGCGTGAACGCTTCCGCCGCCGACGTGCCGCTGTTGGTGGGGTCCTCGTCGAAGGTCATGTGATCGCTCATTTGCGTCATCAGCGTGTGCAGGAAGCCCAGCGTGTCGCTCTCGGCCTCGCTGCGCAGCTGGCGCGCGACCGCATTCATCGCGGGATTGACCGTGGTGAGGTCGGTGGCCCGCAAGAACATGCCGGCCGGAAAGCGCTCGTCGGCGCCGCGCAGAACGCCGCCGGTGTCGTGGGTCTCGATCAGGCCCTCGGCGGTGATCTTGATGTCGCCGACCGGTCCGCAGGACAGCACGTGGGTGACGTTGCCGAACGCGTCCTCGTGCGTGTCGAGCTTGGTGTCGCTCGACACGTCGATCTGCCACTCCGCCACATATTGCCCGTCATGGCTGCCGGGCGTCATGCGCAGGATCTGGATCACGCTCGTGGCCTGCGGCTCGTAGCGATAGGTCGTGGTGTGCAGGATTCGCAGGCGCATGGTGGACCGTTGTTGTAGCGTCATCGATCCGGGCTAGCCCTGCGGGCGTCCCCGGAATGACAGCAGTATCAGATCAAATACTGCTTCGTGATGATTTCGCCCAGCCTGGAATTGTCCAAGATGAATTCCTGAATGAATTCATGCACGCCATGCTGGAAAATGTCGTTCATATTGCTGTGTTCCAGCCGGTTGCGAATGCCGCGGGCATGGCGCTGGGCCGGACCCTGGCGGCCATAGGCGACGCCGATCTGATCGAGATTGCGCACCAGATTGCCGTAGCAGCTTGCGAGCGAACGCGGCAGCGAATCGTTGAGGATGAGCAAATCCGCGATCAGCCAGGGTTTCAGTGTCTCGCGATAGACCCAGTGATAGGCCGTCAGCGCCGAAACCGAGCGCAGGATCGAGGTCCATTGGTAGAAATCCAGCGGGCCGCCGACATGCTCCTCCTCGGGCAGCAGCACATGGTATTTCACGTCGAGAATACGAGCGGTGTTGTCGGCGCGTTCGAGATGCAGGCCCATCCGCGAGAACCAGTAGGCGTCGTTGCGCAGCATGGTCCGGTAGGCCGAGCCGTCGAAGCGCAGCGAGGTCTCCTGCACGAAGCGCAGGAACTTTGCGAGATCCTCGCGCGTGGAGGTCCCTCTGCTCCAGACCTCCTGCAACTCGATCCAGGCCGAGTTGATGGTATCCCACATCTCGCTCGTCAGCGCTGTGCGCACCGAGCGCGAATTCAGCCGCGCGGCCTCGATGCAATTCCTGATCGAGGACGGATTATCCGCCGAGAACGAGAGATAATCGACGACGTTGCGCTCGTTGGCTTCTTCGTACTGCTGATAGAAGCTCGCGGCGACGCCGGCGGTCAAAAGCGCCGAGTCCCATTCGTTGGTCTTGCCGATATAGGCGGCGGGAAGCGCGGTGACGCGCAGCGTCGCATCGATGGTGCGCGCAAGATACTCGGCCCGTTCGACGTAGCGGGCGAGCCAATAGAGGTTTTCGGCGGTACGCGACAGCATCTCTCTACTCGTCCAGGATCCAGGTATCTTTGGTGCCGCCGCCCTGGCTCGAATTCACCACCAGGGAGCCTTCTTTCAGGGCAACGCGTGTCAACCCGCCGGGCACGATCGTGGTGCTCTTGCTGCCGGTGAGCACGAACGGCCGCAGGTCGACGTGGCGGGGCGCAAGGCCCGACGCCGTGCAGGTCGGGCAGGTCGAGAGCGCCAGCGTCGGCTGCGCAATGAAGCCTTCGGGCTCGCGCTTGAGCTTTTCGCGGAAAGCCTCGATCGTCGCCTTGGTCGCGGCAGGACCGATCAGCATGCCGTAGCCGCCGGAGCCGTGCACCTCCTTCACGACGAGCTCGCTCAGATGGTCCAGCACATAGGCGAGGTCCTTCGGCTCGCGGCAGCGCCAGGTTTGCACGTTCTTCAGGATCGGCTCCTCGCCGAGATAGAATTTTACGATGTCCGGCATATAGGAGTAGATCGCCTTGTCGTCGGCGATGCCGGTACCGACGGCGTTGGCGAGCGTGATGTTGCCGGCCGCATAGGCCGACATCAGCCCGGGCACGCCGAGGGCGGAGTCGGGGCGGAAGGTGAGGGGATCGAGGTAGTCGTCGTCGACGCGGCGGTAGATCACGTCGACCCGTTTCACGCCCTCGGTCGTCCGCATGAACACTTCGTTGTTCTTGACGATGAGGTCACGGCCCTCGACCAGCTCGATACCGAGCTTGTCGGCGAGGAAGGAGTGCTCGTAATAGGCCGAGTTGTAGACGCCCGGCGTGAGCAACGCGACGGTCGGCTCGCCGGAGGCGCTTTGCGGCGCCACCGAGCGCAAGGCGGATAGCAGCTCGTCCGGATAGCGTTCGACCGGCGCCACCCTGTGGCGGGCGAACAGGTCCGGAAACAGCCGCATCATGATCTCGCGGTTTTCCAGCATGTAGGACACGCCCGAGGGCGTGCGTGCATTGTCCTCCAGCACGATGAAGTCCTCGGCGTCGACCCGGACGATGTCGATGCCGGCGATGTGCACGTAGACGTCGTGCGGCACCTGCTGGCCGTTCATCTCGGGACGGAAGACCGGGTTCTGAAAGATGAGGTCGTCGGGCACGATCTCGGCACGGAGGATATCGCGGCCGTGATAGATGTCGCGCAGGAACATGTTGAGCGCGCGCACGCGCTGCTTCAGGCCCCTCTCCAGCAGCGCCCATTCCTTGCCGGACATGATCCGCGGGATCACGTCGAAGGGGATCAGGCGCTCCGTGGACTCTGAGTCGCCATAGACCGCGAAGGTAATGCCGATGCGGCGGAAGAGGAGCTCGGCCTCCTGGCGGCGATATTCGAGCGCCTCGGGAGGCGTCTCCTTGAGCCAGCGCGCCAGCTCCTGATAGGCGGGGCGAAGGTCCCCACCGGGAATGTTCATTTCATCAAACGCGACTGCCATAAATCCCGACTTGTCTCCGCAAGGCGTTGCGCCATTCGACAGGTCGCGAGGCCCTGGTGAAGACCGCAACGTCCTGGCCATGCGGCAAGAGTGCATGACTTTCATGCGGTAGCAAGGGCCGGGCCAGCGCGATAAGCATGGGGAGAGGACATTTGCCGGGGATGGCCGGCGGCTTGCCTGAAAAAATGGCTGAGGACTGCTTATTTCGGCAGCAAAACCGCGTGACTTCAACGCGTTACCTCGGCAAAGTCGGGCCGATAGGTGAGGGACTTGAGGTATGAGCGAGATCGTCACGGCGGGTATTCTGGTCATTGGGGACGAAATCCTGTCCGGCCGGACCAAGGACAAGAACATCGGCTTCATCGCCGAATACCTGACCAATATCGGCATCGACCTGAAGGAGGTCCGGGTCGTCTCCGACGACGAGTCCGACATCATTGCCGCGTTGGATGCACTGCGGCATCGCTACACCTATGTCTTCACCACAGGTGGCATCGGGCCGACCCATGACGACATCACCGCTGATAGCGTCGCCAAGGCGTTCGGCGTCGGCATCGACCATCACCCGGAGGTGGTCGCCCGTTTCCGCGAGCGCTGGAGCGAGCAGGACCTCAACGAGGCCCGCCTGCGCATGGCCCGCATTCCTGATGGTGCCGAGCTGATCCAGAGCGCGACCATCCTCGCCCCCGGCTTCAAGATCGGCAATGTCATCGTGATGGCGGGCGTGCCCTCGATCATGCAGGCGATGATGGACATCGTCTCGCCCAAGCTGAAATCGGGCGTGCGCATGCTCTCCGAATCGGTCCGCGCCAATGCGCGGGAAGGCGACATCGGCAGCCCGCTGCGGGCGATTGCCGCCCAACATCCCGACACTATCATCGGCAGCTATCCCTTCATGGATGAAGAGCAGAAGCCGAACACCAATCTGGTGGTGCGCTCGCGCGATGCGGACAAGCTCGCAGCCGCAATGGCGGCGGTGAAGGAAATGCTGGCGGGATTGAATATCATCCGCTAGCAACCTAGCTGCCGGCAGACGAAGCAGGAGACGAGGATGGTTGGTGAAGCACCGGAACTAAGTGCGGAAGAACGGGCGGGCCGCCCCTTTCCGGTGTCGTGGGACCAGTTCCACCGGGATTGCCGGGCACTGACCTGGCGGCTCAACGAGGTTGGTCCGTTTCATGCGGTGATCGCGATCACGCGCGGCGGCCTGGTGCCGGCGGCGATCGTTGCGCGCGAGCTCGGCGTGCGCGTGATCGATACGGTCTGCATCGCCAGCTACGACCACGACAAACAGGGCGACCTCAAAGTGCTGAAGGGCATCTCCGAAGACGTGATGAAACTCGGCGGCGGCACCGGCAAGGGGCTCCTGATCGTCGACGACCTCGTCGATACCGGCAAGACCGGCAAGCTGGTGCGCGCGATGCTCCCCGACGCGCATTTCGCAACCGTCTACGCCAAGCCGAAGGGACGTCCGCTAGTCGATACCTTCATCACCGAAGTCTCGCAGGACACCTGGATCTTCTTCCCCTGGGACACCGCGCTGTCCTATCACCCGCCGCTTCGCGACGGGGCGGCGTGATTATCGCCGTCATTGCGAGGAGCGAAGCAACGAAGCAATCCAGGCTACCTCCGAGGATGCATTTCTGGATTGCTTCGCTTCGCTCGCAATGACCGGTGGAGGCGACCATGCCCCTGCAAAACCGCGTCACGCCGACCGGCGAGATCATCGCGACACCGCACCGCGGCATGTTCACCGGCAACCGCGGCATCATTCATGATCCCGCGACGAAGACGCTGCTGAAAAAGCGCTGGTCGTCGCCGGCCTGGATCACCTGCCTGTGCGAATTCCGCGGCTGGCGTCGACCCGTGATGGCGCGGCGGAGCTGGACCGAGCTGTTCTTCCTCGACGAGGCCACGGCTTTTGCCGCCGGCCATCGGCCCTGCTTCTTCTGCCGCCGCGACGATGCGAAGCGCTTTCGCGTAGCATGGGAGATGGGCAACGACGCCCGCGGCATCAGCGCCAAGGCGATGGATGCCGTGCTGCATCGGGAGCGGCTCGATCGTGGCAAGAAACGGCTGCATGTGCTGCCGATGCCGCTCGCGGAATTGCCTGACGGCGCGATGGTGCAACAGGGCGATGACTGCTTCCTCCTCGCGCAGGGCAAGCCGCTGCTGTGGTCACCGGGGGGCTACGTCCCGCATACGAGCGCCCTCGATCACCCGATGCTGCTGACGCCGCCTTCCACGCTCCGCGCGATCATCGCTGGATATAAGCCCGTGCTGCATCCGACCGCCCGCCGCTAGCGCAGCGGCTTGCCGTGCTCATCCACTGTCGTCCGCGCATCGCGCAGCGCCCATTCGCGGATCACTTGGCGGCAGCGCGTCAGCTCGGCTTCGCTCGCGGCATTCGCATCCTTCGACGCACGCTCCACGATTGCTTTGCAATTGAGAAGCACGGAACGATCCTCTGCGCGCGCCGACAGCGCGAACGCGGCAAGCGCTGCAATGGTGAACGCCAGACGGATCACATCCTTAACCCAGCTTCTCGCGTGCCAGCGCGGCACCGGCGCCGAGCGCCATCAGCTTGGCTTCGGCGATCTCGCGCCGCATCGGCGCCATGCCGCAATTGGTGGTGGCGATGATGTTGCTCTTGGGTACGAATTTCGACACGGCGTCGATCACCTGCACGACATCCTCGGCCGTCTCCACCGTGTCGCTGGCGACGTCGATCACGCCGGCCTGCACGATCTTGGTCTTGAGCAGCGCAAGCAGGTCGAGCGGCACCTTCGAGTTGCGGCACTCGATCGCGACCTGCTGGATTGGGCTGGCGTCGATCGCGGGAAATATCTGCTCGTACTGCCGCCATTGCGCGCCGAGCGTTTCCTTCCAGTCGGTGTTGGCCTTGATGCCGTAGCCGTAGCAGATATGCACGGCGGTGGCGCAGGTCAGGCCCTGCGCGGCGCGCTCGAGCGCCTTGATGCCCCAATCGTTGACCTCGTCCATGTAGACGTTGAACGCGGGCTCGTCGAACTGCACGAGATCGACGCCGTCGGCCTGGAGCGCCTTGGCTTCCTCGTTCAGCAGTTCGGCGAACGCAAAGGCCATCTTGACGCGGTCGCCATAGTAGCGATCGGCAATGGTGTCGATGATGGTCATCGGGCCGGGCAGGGTGAATTTCAGCTTCTTCATCGTGTGCGCGCGGGCGACACGCGCCTCGTCGGCGTGGACGCGGCTCTTCAGCCGGAGCGGGGCGACGACTTGTGGCACCATCGCCTTGTAGCGATCCTTGCGGATTCCCATCTCGACCTTGTGGGCGAAGTCGATGCCCTCGATCTTCTCCAGGAAACCGTGGACGAAATGCTGCCGGGCCTGCTCGCCCTCGGTGACGATGTCGATCCCGGCGTCCTCCTGGACTTTGACGGCGAGCATCGTCGCATCGCGCTTGGCGCGGACGAGCTCGTCGCCTTGCGACTTCCAGGGCGCCCAGAGCATGTTGGGTTCGGCGAGCCATTCCGGCTTCGGCAATGAGCCGGCGATCGTGGTTGGAAACAGCATGGCGGCCCTCCCGGCGGGTTATGATTGCGCCCCTTCCTGCCATGTCTTAACGTCGAGGTACAGAACAACAAAAGTCGCCTCGAAACCTGCGGCGCCGGACCGGAAACGCCATGATCGAATTCTTCTTCGACTGTTCCAGCCCCTGGACCTATCTCGCCTTCCACAACATCCAGCCGCTGGCCAGGGAGGTTGGCGCGGAGATCATCTGGCGGCCGATCCTGGTGGGCGGCATCTTCAATACGGTCAACCCAAGTGTCTACGCGCAGCGTGAGACACCGGTGCCGCTGAAGGCGCGCTACATGAAAAAGGACCTTGCCGACTGGTCGCGCTCGGCCGGTCTCGCGATCAAGATGCCACCGACGGTATTTCCGGTGAACAGCGTGAAAGCGATGCGCGGCTGCATCTGGCTCGGGCAGGAAACGGTGCCTTTCGCCACGGCGGTGTTCGAGGCCTATTGGGGCGAGGACAAGGACATCTCGCAGGATTCAGTGCTCGCCGAGATCTGCAGGAAGGTCGGCGTCGATGAGCAGAAATTCTTCGCGGGCATTTCGGGGCAGGGGATCAAGGATGAGCTCAAGGCCAACACCGAAGAAGTCGTCGCCCGCGGCGGCTTTGGCTCGCCGACGATCTTCGTCGGCAAGACCGACATGTATTTCGGCAATGACCGCCTGCCGTTGATCCGCGAGGCGCTGCTGCGCGGCAAGGCGAGCGCGGCCTGATGGTGCGGGCTGTCGTCTGCCGCGCGCTCGGCGCGCCCGAAAAATTGCAGATCGAAGAGTTTCCGTCGCGCACCCTGAAGCCGGGCGAAGCACGCGTCGCGATCCGAGCCGCCGGCCTGAATTTTCCCGACGTGCTGATGGCGGCCGGCGAGTACCAGCTCAAGCCGGAGCTGCCGTTTACGCCGGGGATGGAGGCGGCCGGCGACGTGACCGAGGTCGGCGCAGAGGCGAGCGGCGTCGCCGTCGGCGACAAGGTCATCGTCAAGATGCGGCACGGCGCCTTCACGGATGAAACCGTGGTGACGCCGTCGCAGCTCACGCCGATGCCATCGACGTTCGACTATGCGGAAGCCGCGACCTATCTCGCCGGGCACGGCACCGCCTATCATGCACTGATCGACCGCGGCCGGGTTACGCCGGGCGAGGTGCTGCTGGTGCATGGCGCCGGCGGGGGCGTGGGCCTTGCTGCTGTTGAAATCGGCAAGATGCTGGGCGCGACCGTGATTGCGACGGCGTCCAGCGACGAAAAGCTTGCGATCGCCAAGGCGCGGGGCGCCGATCATCTCGTGCGCTACGACCGCGAGCCGTTTCGTGATGCTGTCAAACGTATCACCGACGGTCGCGGTGCCGACGTCGTGTTCGATCCCGTCGGCGGCGAAGTGTTCGAGAACTCGATGCGTTGCATCGCCTGGGGCGCACGGCTGCTCGTGATCGGCTTTACCGGCGGGATCGGCTCAGCCAAGACCAATCTCTTGCTGATCAAGGGTGCGAGCGTGCTCGGCGTGCGCGCGGGCGAAGCGGTGCGGAAAAATCCCGCGCTCGGCGAGGTGCGCCTGAAGGCGTTGCTCCAATGGGCCGAGGAGGGCAAGCTGCGGCCCCACGTCTCGCACCGCCTGCCACTGGAGGAGTTTGCGCAGGCGATGCGGTTGCTGATCGACCGCAAGGCGATCGGGCGTGTGGCGCTGGTGATGGACTAAGCGCCTACAAGGTCACTTGTACTCCCGCTCAGTCCACCACGGGAAATAATCCGGCATATCGCTCGACACCTTGTTCTTGAACTGCGCAGGGCGCTTTTCCAGGAACGACACCACGCCTTCCTTCACGTCGTCGGAGCGGCCGCGGGCGTAGATGCCACGGCTGTCGACCTTGTGGGCTTCCATCGGGTCGTCAGCGCCCATCATGCGCCACATCATCTGCCGGATCAGCGCCACCGATACCGGCGCGGTCTTGGCCGCGAATTCCTTGGCGAGCGCGCGGGCGGTCGGCAGCAGATCATCGGGGGCCACGACCTTGCTGACGAGACGTCCTGCGAGGGCTTCCTGGGCCGGGAAGACGCGGCCCGAATAGCACCATTCCAGCGCCTGCGAGATGCCGACGATGCGCGGCAGGAACCAGCTCGAGGCCGCCTCCGGCACGATGCCGCGCTGGGAGAACACGAAGCCGAAGCGCGCGGCATCGGAGGCGATGCGGATGTCCATCGCGAGCTGCATGGTAACACCGATGCCGACCGCGGGACCGTTCACCGCGGCAATCACCGGTTTCAGGCATTTGAAGATGCGCAGTGTCACCTGGCCACCGCCGTCGCGCACCTGGGAATCACTGTAGTCGACCTTGCCGTCGGCGAAGCGCTTCACCGGTCCGCGCCGTGCGTCGCGATCAAAGGTGTCGGCGCCCGACGAAAGGTCTGCGCCCGCGCAAAACCCGCGGCCGGCGCCTGTGACGATGATGGCACGGACGTCGTCGTCCTTGTCGGCGGCGTCGAATGCGTCGATCAGCTCTCCTTGCATCTGCGCGTTGAAGGCGTTGAGCTTGTCGGGCCGGTTCAGCGTGATGGTGAGGATCTGCTCGGCGATTTCGTATTTGATCGTCTCATACGCCATGATGGGTTCCTTCCCTGTCCTGAATTCTGTCTCGAAGAGACGTCATGCATGGACGCCAGCGTCCGTCTTGCGCGGACTGGGCGTTGGTAGCCCGGCTCTAATTCGCCGGCGGGCTCGGCCAGGGCTTCTGCGGCCCGCGCAGGCTCTCGAACGCCTTGGCCATGCCAAGCACGCCGATATCGTCGAAGCGGCGGCCGACGATCTGCACGCCGATGGGAAAACCCTTGGCGTCGAAGCCGCCGTTGATGGAGATCGCCGGATTCTCCGACATATTCCATGGCACGGTATAGGCGATGTGTTCGAACGGCTTCATGGGATCGTTGGTCGGCGAGGCCCACTCCGCCGGATAATTCACGTTTGGCGCGGTCGGCGAGATCACATAGTCGAGCTCGCAGAACAGCTTTGATGCCGCAGCGCGGATTGCCATGGTCTGGTTGAAGCCCCTGATGACGTCGACGCCGGACAGCTTTGCGCCGGACTCGCCCCATTTGAAGATGTAGGGCAGCACCTTGGCCTGTTCGGCCGGCGTCAGCTTGGACAGATCGTCCCACATCCGCGCGCGCCAGAAGTTGTCGAGGCCGTCGAGCATCTCGCGCGTGAGGATGCCGTCGACCTCGGTGACGACGGCGCCTGCGGATTCGAACGCTTTCGCCGCCTTTACCGCGACCTCGCGTACCGGTTTCTCCAGCGCCAGGCCAACGCCGGGATCGAGCATCAATCCGATGCGCAGTTTGCGCGGGGATTTCTCCGGCCCCTTCCAGTTGAGGGGCTCCGCTGGCAGGCTCATGCCGTCGCGCCGGTCGGGTTTTGCGATCACGCTCATCATCAGCGCGCAATCGTCAACAGTGCGGGTCATGGGGCCGGCGACGCGGCCGACATAGGTGGGATCGATCGGCACGCGGCCAAAGCTCGGCTTCAATCCGACGAGGCCGCACCAGCCCGCGGGCAGGCGGACCGAGCCGCCGATATCGGTGCCGAGATGCAGCGGACCATAGCCGGCTGCCGCAGCGGCGCCCGCGCCGGCGCTGGAGCCGCCGGGATTCTTGGAGAGGTCCCAGGGATTGCGCGCGAGCGCATGGAAAGAAGACAGCCCCGAGGACAGCATGCCGTAATCGGGCATGGTGGTCTTGGCGAAGATGATCGCGCCGGCTTCGCGCAGGCGCGCGGCGGGTGGTGCGTCCTTCTCGGCCGGCACCAGCTTGACGCTGGCCGCGCCCAGCGGCACCGGCACGCCCTTTGTCGCGATGTTGTCCTTCACCGTCACCGGCACACCGTCGAGCGCGCCGGACGGCTCGCCCCCGGACCAGCGCGCGGTCGAGGCCTTCGCGGTCTCGCGCGCGCCGTCGGGATCGAATGCATAAAGCGCCTTGAGGTGCGGCTCCCACGCGGCGACGTGCGCGAGCACGTCTTCCAGCACCTCGCTCGGCGAGAACTGCTTGGCGCGATAGCCCGCGATCAGATCGACCGCGGAAAGATCGTGCAGCGAGGTGATCGCCTCTTCGACGTCCTTTTTATGCATGGGCACCCACCGGCATCCGCGTCTCGATGATCCGGGCGAACATGCTGGCACCGATCGGCAGGATCTTGTCGTCGAGCACGAAGCCGGGATTGTGCACGGGCACCGAGCCATCGTGGCCGACCCAGAAATAGGCGCCGGGAATGGTTTGCAGCATGTCGGCAAAATCCTCGCTGCCCATCTTCGGCTGGGCGCGGGTGATCACGTTGGCGGGGTCGACGATGGTGCGCGCGACCTCCTCGACCACCTTGGACTGCTCGACCTGGTTGACCAGCACATCGAAGGTGTCGCGGATGTCGACGTCGATCACGCACTGATAGGCGCTCGCAATGCCGGCGCAGATCGTGCGAATGCGTTCGCTGATCAGGATGCGGACTTCTTTCGAGAAAGTGCGGATGGTGCCGCAAAGATGCGCTTCGCCAGGGATGACGTTGTACGCCGAACCGGCGTGAATCTGCGTGATCGAGACGACGGCGGCCTGCAGCGGCTCGACGTTGCGGCTGACGATGGTCTGGATCGCCTGCGCCAGCGTGGTCGCGATGATCACCGCGTCCTTGGAGCGTTCGGGCATCGCGCCGTGCGCGCCGTAGCCAGTGATGCGGAGGTCGAAGAAGTCGGCGCTGGCCATCGCGGGGCCGGGCAGGATCGCGATCTCGCCGTGGTTGAGGTCGGGCGCGTTGTGCAGGCCGTAGAGTTCGTCGCAGGGAAATTTCTCGAACAGCCCGTCCTTGATCATCGCGCGGGCGCCGCCGAGACCTTCCTCGGCCGGCTGGAAGATCAGGTGCACGGTGCCGTCGAAGTTCCTGGTTTCGGCGAGGTAGCGCGCGGTGCCGAGCAGCATGGTGGTGTGGCCGTCATGGCCACAGCCGTGGAAGCGGCCGGGGATTTTCGAGCTCCATTTCAGATTGGTGTTCTCCTCCATCGGCAGCGCGTCCATGTCGGCGCGAAGCCCGATACGCTTGCCGCTCGAACCCTTGCCCTTGATGACTCCGATCACGCCGGTGCCGCCGAGACCGCGATGCACCTCGATGCCCCAGCTCTTCAGCTTGTCCGCGACGATTCCGGAGGTGCGCACTTCCTCGAAGCCGATTTCCGGATGGGCGTGAAGGTCGCGCCTGATAGCAGTGAGTTCGTCGGCATAGCCGTCGATGCGGTCGATCGTGGGCATGTGTTCTGTCCAGTTAGCGTGAGGAGGGAGTGAAAATCGGGCCGTTCGGCTTGATGCGGATGCCCGGCCGCAGGCGCGTCCATGGCAGCGTGGCTGTGTCCGCGGGCATCGCGCCGGGGGCGGCGCAGATCATCAGCTTTTCTGCGATCGGCTCGAAATCGGCGCGGAAGTGCACCGAGCTCTTGTTGACCAAAATCTTCTCTTCGGTCGGCTCGATGCCGACATAGCGGTACATTGCCTGGTCGGCGAGCTGCGCCTTGTGCGAGGAGACGACAACGCGGACGTCGCCGATGCGCAGGCAGGCGGAGGGGCCCATCTCCATCTCGCGGCCGCCGTAGTAGGGCCCGGGCGCGATGAAGCGGCCGTCGGAGAGTTTTTCAACGACGAAGGTCTCACGATAGGGCTCGTCGCCGGGAATGCCGGACTTGCCGCCGAGCGACAGCGTCACGGTGGCACCGGCGCCGGCTGCATGCGCGGCCTTGGCCGATTCCGGATCGTAGATCGCGCCGGTCGCAGCACTCGCCTTGTTGCGCACCAGCGCGCGTAGCATGCCGGTGGTGTCGGAATCGCCGCCGGCGCCGGGATTGTCCTGGGTGTCGGCGATGATGATCGGCTTGCTCGCGCCCTTCGAGAGTTCCATCGCGTGGCGCACGCCGTCATCGGGTGACCAGATCTTGCCGTCGAAATCGTCCTCGTGACTTTCGATCAACTTCACGATTGCATCCGCCGCGCGGTCGGCATCGGCTTGCGTCTTGCCATAGGCGAACACGCTCGGCCCGCAATCGCGGAAATCGGCGGCGGGGAAGCCGGACGCGAAGGACAGCGTCGGAATCGCTTCGCTCTCAAGCGCGGCAAGCTTTTCGTAGATGCCCTTGGTCGGCTGGTCGTTGGTGCACTGCCAGCTGATCGGGATCAGGAACGGCAATTGCCGGAAGGCCTTTGCGAAACGCTGCTTTGTCTTCAGAAGCAATGCGAGATGTTGCGCGCAGGCGCGGCCGGTCGCGGCCATGTCGATATGGGGATAGGTGCGGTAGGCGATCAGCGCGTCCGCATGCTCTATCATCTCGGGCGTGACGTTGGCGTGCAGGTCGAGGCTCGCGACAAGCGGAATGCCCTTGCCGATGACGCGGCGCACGCGCGCGAGAATCTCGCCTTCGCCGTCGTCGAGATGTTCCGTGACCATCGCGCCGTGCAGATCGAGATAGACGGCGTCGATCGGGCCGGCGGCGGCAATGCCATCGACCATGACCTTCACGATGCGCTCGAAGGCGTCCTTGGTGACATGCGCCGAAGGGCTCGCGCCGCAGGCAATCGTCGGAACGAGTTCCCAGCCATGGGCCTCGGCGCTGTCGACGAAACCGGCGAGGCCGACATTGATGCGGCGCATCACCTTCAACACGTCGGGACCTTGCGTCATCGCCGGCCAGCCGCCGCCGTGCTGGAAGTCTGCGAAGGTCGCCTTCGTCGGAGCGAAGGTGTTAGTCTCGTGCAGGAAGCCGCCGACGGCGATACGTGTCATCAACTCAAGTCCAGCAATTGAATGTGCGCGACGTTAGCCCTGTGCTTGCGGCGAGAGCAAGCCGGGAAGCAATCGCGCCGCGCATGGCGTCAAGCCGTTTTGGGAATGCTTGTCGCAACCGCCGTCATTGCGAGCGAAGCGAAGCAATCCAGAATCCTTCCGCAGGGACAGTCTGGATTGCTTCGCTGCGCTCGCAATGACGAGGCGAGAGACTAGGCGCTAGCCGCCGCGCCCTCGGCCACCGGCCGGAAGTTAGCAAAATCCCAGCCGCGGCCTGGCGCTGCCTCGAGCAAGGCTCTGGTGTACGCCTCCTTCGGATGCGTCAGCACTTCGGCGGCCGGCCCCTGCTCGACGACGCGGCCGTGTTGCATCACCATGACCTCGTCGCAGATCTGTGCTGCGACGCGTAGATCGTGAGTGATGAACAGGATGGCGATGCCGAGCCGCTTCTGGATCTCGTCGAACAGTTCCAGCACCTGCGCCTGCACGGAGACGTCGAGGGCGGAGACGGCCTCGTCCGCGACCAGCACGTCGGGATCGAGCGCGAGCGCGCGGGCGATCGCAATGCGCTGACGCTGGCCGCCGGAGAACTGGTGCGGATAGCGCGCGACCGCATCGGCGGGCAGGCCGACCAGCTCGAGCAATTCGCGGGCACGCTTCATTGCGTCGGCATGCGACACGCCATAATTGATGGGGCCTTCCGCGATGCTTTCGCCGACGGTGACGCGCGGGTTGAGCGAGCGGTAAGGGTCCTGGAATACGATCTGGATCTTCTTCCGATGCGGCTGCAACAGCCGCCGCGAAATGTCCGAGATCTCGCGGCCGGAGAGGCGCACGCCGCCCGAAGTCGGGTCGATCAGGCGGACGATGCAGCGCGCCACGGTCGATTTGCCCGAACCGCTCTCGCCGACGATGCCGAGCGTGCGACCCTTGCGTAGCGTCAGCGTGACCTTGTCGGCAGCGACGACCTCGCGGCCTTTACCGAAGAACGCGCGCTCGCGGTAGACCTTCCCAAGCTCGTTGGCTTCCAGCACCACCGGTTCCTTGGTCTCAAGCCGTGCCGCGCGCGGCACCAGGCTCGGTACTGCGGAAAGCAGGTTGCGGGTGTACTCCATGGTCGGATTGCGCAGGATGGAATCCAGCGTTCCGGTCTCGACCAGTCGGCCCTGCCGCATCACGGCGACGCGGTCGGCGATCTCGGCGACCACGCCCATGTCGTGGGTGATGAACAGCACGGCGGTTCCGTGATCGCGCTGGAGGTCGCGGATCAGGGTCAAGATCTGCTTCTGCGTGGTGACGTCGAGCGCGGTGGTCGGTTCGTCCGCAATGAGCAGCTTCGGTTCGAGCACGAGCGCCATCGCGATCATGATGCGCTGGCGCTGACCGCCGGAGAGTCGGTGAGGGTAGGAGGCAAAGATACGCTCAACCTGGGGCAGGCGCACCTGCTCCATCATGTCGAGGATACGCTTCTTGCGCGCCTTCGCGTCGAGTTTGGTGTGCGCGCGCAGGACTTCGTCGATCTGACGGCCGACCGGCATCACCGGATTGAGTGCCGTCATCGGCTCCTGGAAGATCATCGCCATTCGGGTCGCGCGGAGCTGCCGCAGGCGGCGGTCGGTCGCGGTGAGAATCTCCTCGCCGACCAGCTTGACGCTGCCGCCGGTGGGAACGAGCGTGCCCTTCGGCAGCAGACCCATCGTGGTCAGGGAGGTCACCGACTTGCCCGAGCCGCTTTCGCCGACAAGGCACAGCGTCTCGCGCTCGTGCACCTGGATCGAGATGCCGTCGAGGATGTTTGCAGCATTCGGCTTCTTGCCGACGGACACGACGAGGTTGTTGATGTCGAGGATGGGGCTGGTCATCACTTGATCGGTCATCATTTGCCTTACCGCTGCTTCATGCGCGGATCGAGTGCATCGCGGGCGGCGTCGCCGATCAAATTGATGCTGAGGATGGCGATCGAGAGCAGCAGGCCCGGCCAGAAGATCAGCGTCGGCTTGAGCTGGAAGTACTGACGGCCCTCGGCCATGATGTTGCCCCAGGTCGGCGTCTCCGGCGAGATGCCGGCGCCGAGGAAGGAGAGGATGGCCTCAGTAAGGATCGCGGACGCGCAGACGTAACTGCCCTGCACGATCAGAGGTGCGATCGTGTTCGGCATCAAATGCCGCCACATGATCTTTGGCAGGGATGTGCCGACCGAGATCGCCGCTTCAACATAGGGCTCTTCGCGCGCCGACAGCACGACCGAACGCACCAGGCGTGCCACGCGCGGAACTTCGGGGATCGTGATCGCGATCAGCACCGTCCAGAGGCTGGCGCCGGACAGCGACACCACGGCGATTGCCAGCAGGATGCTCGGCATTGCCATCAGGCCGTCCATGATCCGCATCATGACGGAATCGATCAGCTTGAAGAAGCCGGAGACGAGGCCGATCGCCAACCCAATGACGATCGACATGATCGCCGAGCCGATGCCGATCAGAAGCGAAATGCGTCCGCCATACATGACGCGCGACAGCAGGTCGCGGCCATAGGCGTCGGTGCCGAGCAGGAATTGCGCCGAAGAGGGCTTCAGCCGCTGCGAGGGCGCAAGCTGGATCGGATCATACGGCGCGATCAACGGTGCCAGGATCGAGATCAGCACAACCAACGCCAGGCAGATGGTCGCCGCCGCAATGATCGGCGTCGAGGTCAGGAATCCGAGGCGCGGTCGCAGCGGCGACGTGATCGGGATGGAGGACTGGGGAAGGGTATCGACCGACATTTTTGTTGTTATCCTTAGCCCTAGTACCGGATCCGGGGATCGAGCAGCGTGTAGGCGACGTCGATCAGGAGATTGACGACGACATAGATCAGCGACGTCAGCAAGATCATCGCCTGGATCACCGGATAGTCGCGCGCCAGCACCGCATCCACCGTGAGGCGGCCGATGCCGGGGATGTTGAACACGCTCTCGGTGACGACGACCCCGGAGATCAAAAGCGCAAAGCCGGTACCGATCACCGTGATCACGGGCACGGCCGCGTTGCGCAGCGCGTGCCGCATCATCACGGCGACCTCGTTGATGCCTTTTGCCCGCGCGGTGCGGACGTAGTCCTCGCCGAGCACGTCGAGCATCGCCGCGCGCGTCATGCGCGCGATCAAAGCGATATAGATGAAGGACAGCGCACAGGTCGGCAGGATGATGCGCTCGAAGAACGGCCCAAACCCGTTCGAGATGCTGCGGAAGCCCTGCACCGGCACCCAGCGCAGGTCGATCGCGAAGACCTCGATCAGGATGTAGCCGACCACGAACACCGGCACCGAGAAGCCGAGCACGGACAGGCCCATCACGAAGCGGTCGATCCAGGTGCCGTGCTTCCAGGCCGCGATCACGCCCAGGGGAACAGCGACGATGACGGCGAGGATGATGGTCGACAGCGCGATCGAGATCGACGGCTCGACCCGCTGGCCGATCATCTTCATCACCGGAAGGTTGGAGATGAGTGACGTTCCGAGATCGCCATGCAGCAGCTTGTTCAGCCAGGTGATGAACTGCACGATCAGCGGCTCGTTGAGGCCGAGCGAGGTGCGGATGCGCTCGAGCCGCTCCGGCGTGGCGTTGTCGCCGGCCAGAATCGCGGCGGGATCGCCCGGGGTGAGGCGGAGCAGGAGGAAGACGAACAGCGCCACCACGCCCATCACAGGCACGGCGGCGAGAATTCGGCGAAGGAGATATCCGAGCAAGTTGGATCCCGTCAGATGAGAGTCAAATCAGAGACAGCGGCTGGAGCCTGGGGTTCTGCCACCAGCCTAACATTTCAGCAATTCCCATGCCATCCGGGCCACCGTTTTTGCAGTGCGGTCAACTTGTTTCGGTGATCTGGCCCGGTTTTGGCGATGTGGCTCGCGCCGTTACTCCAGAGTCGCGAGCAGCCCCGCCATCAGCCGGCCGCGTTCGACCAGACTTTCAACCTCGATATACTCTTCGAGCGTGTGGCCGTTGCCGCCACGCACGCCCAGGCCGTCGAGAGTAGGGATGCCCATTGCGCCCGTGAAATTGCCATCGGAGCCGCCGCCGGCGCTCGCATGCGGCAGTTCTGCGCCAAGCGACTTGGCGATCCCGCGCGCCTTTTCATACAGCGCCATGGTGCCGGCATCGGGCTCCCAAACCGGACGTGTCACGCCGCGCGTCACCTTGAACGTGACATCATTGGTTGTGCCGGAGAGCGCCAGCATCCTCTCAACGCCGCGATCGAGGTCGGCCTGGCGCTTGGCCATCGAAAGCGCTTCGCCGGTGGCGGTCGTGGCAACGCAATTGACCCATTGACCCCCATGCACGACGCCGACCGAAAACGTGCAGTCCTCGCCCGTCATCGCATCGATGGCGAGGATTTGCCGCGCCATCTCGCGAATCGCCGAGCGGCCCGCCGACAAGGTCGCGCCGGCGTGGCTGGGCCGGCCGGTCGCCTCGAGATTGAAGCGCGCGATGGCGTAACGTCCGGTGGTGACGCCGTTATCGGCGCGGCCGGGCTCCGGCACCAGCACGTATTTGTTGCGTGCGGCTTCCGCCTCGATGATATCGCGCGTGGAGGGTGTGCCGACTTCCTCGTCGGGCGTGAACAGCACGGTGATCGGCAGTGGCGTCGTGAACGAGGCGCGGGCCAGTTGCCGGATGGCTTCCAGCGAAAGATAATTGCCGCCCTTCATGTCGTAGATGCCGGGGCCATAGCACTTGTTGCCCTCGCGGCGCCATTTCAGCTTCTCGATGGTGCCCGTGGGGTGGACCGTATCCATGTGTCCGGCGATCAGGATGCCCGGTTCGCCCTGCTTCGGATGCGGAAAGCGGGCGCGGATCACGCCGCCAAAGCCCTGGCGACCGGCGATGCGCTCGATCGTCGCACCCATGATCGCCATCTCCCGCGCTGCGATATCGAGCATGCGGTTCACGGCGCTCGCCTCCCAGGTCGGGCTTTCGCATTCCACCCAGCCGCGCAGACCCTGGAGCATCGCTTCGGAATCGAAGGGAAGATTGGCTGGATTCATCTCAATGTCTCTCCAATGTCTCTTGGGCTTTGGAACATGGAACGCGCATTGCATCGGCGCGGGCAGGACAGGCGGAGAGCGTTGTAGAGCCAAACCGATCCTTGTGGAGCCCGTGTGCGCGCCGCTTGGGCTTGCAGCGAAACCGGATTGACGCGCTCGGCACCGTCTGCAAGTCTCGAAAAGATAAAGGCATTGCATGGGGTTAGTTCGCCTAAAGAACGAACCAGATGCTCAATCAATAACCTGCCTTTGAACAGTTTCACGTCAGGAGAACTTTTATGTTTAAGTTGATGCGCCGGGGGCCTCGCGCGTTCGCCTCCAAACTTGCGCTGTCGGTCGTCGCGCTTTCGACCGCACTGGCCTCGCCGGTGCTTGCGGCCGGCAAGACCATCACGGCGGTGATGCATTCGGATCTGCGCATCATCGATCCGATCTTCACCACGGCCTACATCACGCGTGACCATGGCTACATGATCTACGACACGCTCGTGGCGCCCGATTCGAACTTCAAGATCCAGCCGCAGATGGCGGACTGGAAGATCTCCGACGACAAGCTCACCTACACGTTCACGCTGCGCGACGGCCTGAAGTGGCATGACGGTGCGCCGGTGACGGCGGAGGACTGCGTTGCCTCGCTCAAGCGCTGGGGCGCAGTCGACGGCATGGGCCAGAAACTGTTCGACTTCACCGCGAGCATCGAGGCGACCGATGCCAAGACCATCACGCTGAAGCTGAAGGAGCCCTACGGCCTCGTGCTCGACTCCATCGGCAAGCCGTCCTCCCGCGTTGCCTTCATGATGCCGAAGCGCCTCGCCGAGACGCCGCCGGACAAGCAGATCCCCGAGCAGATCGGCTCGGGTCCTTTCAAGTTCGTGCAGTCGGAATTCCAGCCGGGCGTGAAGGCGGTCTACGTCAAGAACACCGATTACGTGCCGCGCAAGGAGCCGTCGAGCTGGACCTCCGGCGGCAAGGTGGTGAAGGTCGACCGCGTCGAGTGGATCACCATGCCGGACTCGCAGACCGCGGTGAACGCGTTGCAGTCGGGCGACATCGACTTCGTGGAAAATCTGCCTTACGACATGCTCCCGCTGCTGGAAGCGAACAAGGAGATCACGATCGAGGTCTCGAACAAGTTCGGTTTCCAGACGCTCGGCCGGATGAACTTCCTTTATCCGCCGTTCGACAATGTCAAAGTGCGCCGGGCTGCCTTTCTGGCGATAAACCAGAAGGACGTTCTCGACGCGCTCGTCGGCAACGCCAAATATCAGAAGGTCTGTGGCGCCTTCTTCGTGTGCGATACGCCGTTCGCGACGGAGGCCGGTGCCGAGACCCTGGTGAAGGGCAACGGCATGGCCGAAGCCAAGAAGGCGCTCGCCGAATCCGGCTATGACGGCACCCCGATCGTGATCATGGCCCCCGGCGATGTCACGACGCTGAAGGCGCAGCCGATCGTTGCGGCTCAGTTGCTGCGCGAGGCCGGCTTCAAGGTCGACCTGCAAGCGACCGATTGGCAGACGGTGGTGAGCCGCCGCGCCAGTCAGAAGCCTCCGAAAGAGGGCGGCTGGAACATGTTCTTCACCAACTGGGTCGCGGCCGACGTCTCCAACCCGATCGCCAATCTCTCGATCGGCGGCCAGGGCAAGAAGGGCTGGTTCGGTTGGGCCGAGAACGCCAAGATCGAAAAGCTCAAGGACGACTTCGTTCGCGCCGCCTCGCTCGACGATCAGAAGAAGATCGCCGCTGACATCCAGAAGGAAGCCTATGAGCAGGTGATCTACATCCCGCTGGGGCAGTATCTCCTGCCGAGCGGCTGGCGCAAATCGCTGACCGGCGTGCTCGACGGTCCCGCGACCCCGCTGTTCTGGAACGTCGACAAGTCGGAGTAGGGCAAAGGCCCTTCCTTTCGTCCGGATCATCATGCGGCGCCGCTGTCATCAGCGGCGCCGCTCTTTTGCCAGTCTCGGTCCTTTGTTGACCTACGCCGGCTGAGAAAGCGGATGCTTTCAACGTTCCCAGTCTGCGATCATTGCTATTTGTTTCGATCCAGAACTAGATGCGTCGTGCTCGCGCATCATCTTCCTTCCTCCATTTGGTTCCCGTGCCGATCGATTTTGCATTCAGGCGATGGCCGAGCGGTCCGATCGCACGCCCGCACGATGGCGCTGGCCATTCCTGCGTTGGCTCGATGGCGTCGAGACGGGCTGGGCCGTGCCGCTTCTCGTCGCCTGCTTCGTAGCGATCTGGACGCTCTATCTGGCAGTCGCCTATGCCGGCGGCGGTCTGCACCCCGATACGCTGGAGGCCTGGACGCTGGGGCGGCATTTCGCGTGGGGCTATCCCAAGCATCCGCCATTGACCGGCTGGGTTGCCGCGAGCTGGAGCGCCGTTTTTCCGCTCACCGACTGGTCGCTGCACTTGATGGCGATGGCCAACGCCGGGCTCGCGCTGGTCTTCGTCGATCGGATCGCGCGGCAATTCGTGACGGGGCACAAGCGCGTCCTGGTGCTGTTGCTCCTGATGCTGACGCCGGCCTATCAATTCCATGCCCAGCGCTTCAACGCCAATGCGGTGCTGCTGGCGGTCTGGCCGCTGGCGACCTGGTGCTTCCTGCGCGCATTCGAGACCCGAGCGGCGTCGTGGGCGGTTGCCGTGGGATGCACGACGGCACTGGCCATGGTCGGCAAATATTATTCGATCTTCCTTGTCGCGAGCTTCACGTTTGCCGCGCTGGCGCATCCGGCGCGACGCGCCTATTTCACTTCCGCCTCGCCCTGAATTTCGGTCGTCGTCGGGCTTGCGGCGCTGTCACCGCATCTTCATTGGCTCGCGACCACGGGGGCATCGACCTTCACCTACGCGCTGAACCATGCCAACGGCACTGCGGCGAGTTCTGCTGCTGATGTCAGGAACTTCCTTTTGGGCCTGTTGGCGGCCATGAGTGTGTCAGCCGTCAGCTGGGTATTGATCGCCGGCACGCGGCTGAAGCAGTTTCCGGACGATTTCGCGGCGATGAATCCGGGCCTGCGGCTCCTCTTTTACGTTGCCGTCGGCACGATTGCGCTGCCGGTCCTGATCTCGCTCGTGATGGGCACCGATCTGCCGTCGCTATGGGCTTTGCAAGGGTTGTTTCTGTTCGCCATTCTCGTGGTCTGCGGCACAAATTATTCAATCGAGCGCTTTTACACCGTCAACCTCACCGTGGTCGTGGCCGGTGTCGCGCTCACGGCCGTCCTCGTCGCCGCGCCGACCCACGCGGTCTATCGCAACGATCACGGTTACGAGGAGGGGCGCAATTTCTACGCGCAAGCGGCGAGCCGATTGACACGCGAGTGGCGCGAACTGACGGACGAGCCGCTCGCCGCCGTCAGCGGCGACGATTCACTGGCCTTCGCGACAGCCTTCTACAGCCCGGACCACCCGCACCACGTGCGGCCGTTCGAGGATCAATATCCCGGGGGCTTGCCGCACAAGACGACGCTGGAGCGCGGCTGGGCCGCGCTCTGTTTTCGCGATCAGGATGATTGCAGCCGGTGGATGGACTCGGTGGCCGGGCGCGCCGGGCATTTCATGAAGCGGGAACTTATCATACAGGCGCAGCTATGGGGCCGGCCCGGTCTCACGCGGGAAGTGGTTGTGCTGATGGTGCCGCCCCGTGGAAGCGGCGCGGCACCCGAAGGCATTGCGGACGATTTCAGCGCCAGCAGGCGCGCAACGGAATAGGCGTCTTGCTCAGCAGTGGCTGTCGCGGACCCGCTCGAGCCCTTCACTCGCGAATGGCACGGTGACGGCGGTCTTTTCGGCGCTCGACGGCGTGCGTTCCGTCTCCGCCCGTTCCGCGGCGTCGTGGTCTTTACGGTGTTTCGGTTCCATTGAAGCGCCCTTTCAAATTGTTGCAGTACAACATCGAGAGCGCCACGGAGTTCCTCAGCCGATGGCGCGATGATGCGGCCTGAACAACCGTCCTCTCTCCACCACCAGCACGATCGCGAGCGCGGCGAGGGACGACACGAAGAAGCCGACTGAGAACGGCAGCAACGTGCCGTCGAAGCTTTGTCCGATGGCCATGCCGACGGCGATGCCGATCAGCGTGGTGATCGAGCCGTAGAGCGAGGACGCCGTGCCGGCGATGTGGCCCTGCGGCTCCATGGCGAGTGCAGTGAAGTTCGCGACCATCATGCCGAACGAGAACATCATCAGCGCCGAGAGCACCATGAACAGGGGAAGCGGCAACGCGGCGAGGCTTTCCGTCAGCAGCATCACGCCCGCCACGGCAGTGTAGAGCGTCAGCGCGCCGTGCGAGATCACGCGCATGCCGAGGGTCCCGACGAATCGCGCATTGAGAAAGCCGGCAATGGCGGTGCCGGCCGCGATCCCGGCGAAGGCGAGCGGAAAATAATGGCCGAGGTGATAGATGCCGACAAAAACTTGCTGAGCCAAAAATACGTAGGCGAACAGCGCGCCCATGACGCTACCGGCGGCGAGCGCATAGCCGAGGGTTTGGCGATGGGTCACGGTCTGCCAGTAGGCCGTGAGCACGCCGGCCGGCGCAAGCGACCTGCGTTCGCTCTCAGGCAGGGTCTCCGGAAGCCGCAGCACGGACCATGCAAGCGCGAGCAGCCCGTAGAGCATCAGCACGACGAAGATGCCGCGCCATTGCGTCACCAGCAGCACCGCCTGTCCGAACGAAGGGGCGATCACGGGGACGGCGATGAAGATCATCATCGCAAGCGACATCACGCTCGCCATGCGGCGGCCGACGTAACAGTCGCGCACGATTGAGGTGGCGATCACGCGCGTCGCCGAGGTACCGAAACCCTGCAGTGCTCGTGCCAGCAGCAGCGTCTCGAACGACGGCGCGGCAATCGCCAGCACGCTCGCCACCGCATAGACCGCCATCCCGCCGAGCAGCACCGGGCGGCGGCCAAAGCGATCCGACAGCGGTCCCATGACGAACTGCCCCGCGCCAAAGCCGATCAGGAAGGTCGACAGCACCAGCTGAAGATGGTTGGCGACGGAGATATTGAAGGCCGACCCGATATTGGGCAGTGCCGGGAGCATCATGTCCATCGCAAGCGGATTCAGCGCCATGATCGACGCGATCACGATGACGAATTCGGGGAAACCCATGGGACGGTGTCCCGAGGACACCCAGTCGTCGGCATTGACGTCGGACAAGAAGCTCACCTCTGATTTGAGGCCCCTATCTATCTTCAATGCTGCGTTGCACAAGCAACGTTTCGGGATGGCTGGCAGGCGGTGCAGGAGCAGACAGGAATTGATGAGGTATCAGCGCTCGCGGCCGCCGCGCGCGGCGGGATCCTCCGCGCAGCTTTCGTGGTGCGGGCAGCCGGGGTCGAACCGGCACAGCGCTTGCGCGCCGAGGGATTTTAAGTCCCTTGCGTCTACCAATTCCGCCATGCCCGCTTGATCCAACGAGATCAGCCACTTAAGTCCCTTGCCGGCGGTCTGGAATTGGCATTTGCAGGCCGGAGGGGTGGTTCTTCCTTAGGCGAGCCGGTGGCACAAGGCAAAGCCTCAATCCGGACATCTGTTGTTGCTTTAGGCATTCTCAATCGACGGGGACTATTCATCCGGCATGTCAGCTTTGATCCAATATCGCCTGCGCCCGTGCTGCGTGGTCGCCGCGCTGCTCGCGGCCGGCTTCGCGCTGTCCGGCTGCGCCGGCATGAGCGAGACGGTCGCTCCGGCCTTTGCCGATCCCGCCAAGTACGAATTGTACGATTGCAAGCAGCTCGAAGGCGAGCGCAAGTCGATCGCCAACCGCACCGGCGATTTGCAGAGGCTGATGGACAAGGCACAGACCGGCGCGGGCGGCGCCGTGGTGTCGGAGCTTGCCTATCGCAACGACTACATCGCGGTACGCGGGCAGGCGCAGATGGCCGATGACGCTTGGCGCCGCAACAAGTGCCGGGAAACGCCCCCCGAGGCGACGCCGGCCGCCGCGGCGCCCGCAGCCAATCCTGGCCCGATCAAGCCTGGCCCGAAATCGACAAGAGCCGTGCGCTGAAACGTCCTGACATCAGCGCCTCGCGTCAGGGCCGCCAGCCGTAGATCCAGTCCTGCCGTGCCAGCATGCGTTCCGGGCCGAGGGCGCGGACCGCAAGATCGCGCGCGAACGCGAGCGGCCCACTGAAATGATAGATGCGGCCCTGCTGCCGCGCGGTCCGCTGCACCCGCCGCACGCGCGCCTGGCGCGTCCGGCCGTATTGTCTCAGCGCTGCCGTGATGCCCTCGGTGGTCTCGGCGATCTCAGGGCTCAAATGCTGCGCGAGCACTGCGGCGTCCTCGATCGCCATGCCGGCGCCCTGGGCCGCAAATGGCAGCATCGCATGCACGGCGTCGCCGAGCAGCGCGACCGGGCCTTTACTCCAGGGGCAGTCGTCGGGGACGCCGAACAGCGCCCATTTCCGCCAGCTGTCGACTGTAGCGAGCATCATGCGCGCCGGCGGCGGCCAGCGCGGCGCGGCGAAGGCGTCCAGCACTTCGCGGGGATCGCCGGGCGTGCTCCAGCCCGGCCTGTTCCAGGTGCCCGGCAGCACCGCGACCACGTTGATCTGGCGTCCGCCCGCGATCGGGTAGGCGACGAGATGGGCATTCGGGCCCATCCAGAGCTGGACCCGGCGCGCTGTGTAGTCCTTCGGCAGTTGCGTGGCATCGAGCGTACCGCGCCAGGCAATCCGCCCGGAGAAGCGCGGCTGCACCTCGGGGAATAGATGCTGGCGCACCGTCGACCAGATACCGTCGGCGCCGATCAGCGCACTGGCGAGATCGCTGCGCCGGATCGTGCCGCTGCGATGAACCACCGTCAGCCCCTTGGCGTGAGGCGCGACGTCTTCGAAGGTCGCGCCGAGTTTCAGGTCGATATGGGGATGGTCGGAAACTGCGCCGGCGAGGGCGGATTGCAGGTCGGCGCGGTGCACCACCCAATAGGGGGCGCCGGCGCGCTCGGCGGCGGCTTCTCCCAGCGGCATGCGCAAAAGCTCACCGCCGGCCCGCGCGCTCATGATCGAGACTGCCTCCGGGATCACGGCGCGCAACTTGAGGCGCTCGGTGAGGCCGAGCTCGACCAGCACGCGGCTGGCGTTCGGGGAGAGTTGCAGACCGGCGCCGACTTCCTCGAGCCGCTCGGCCTTTTCCAGCACGATGATGCGGAAGCCGCGGGCCGCGAGCGCAAGCGCAGCCGTCAGTCCACCGATGCCGGCACCGGCGATGACAATCGTTCGGGAGAGCGCCACCCCTGGCCGATGGAAGCGGTCAGGCCACCTTGTCCTTCAGGACGCATTCCGGCGGACGGGCTTCGCCCGCCTTCAGGTCGGCGGCGAAACGGTACAGAGTCGAGCAGTAGGGGCAGATGATCTCGTTGTCGTTGCCGAGGTCGAGGAAGACGTGCGGATGATCGAACGGAGGGTTGGCGCCCACGCACATGAACTCTTGCGAGCCGATCTCGATGACGGGGACACCGGCATCGTTGTGGAAGTGCGGGACGACATGGTCGGACATCGTACTCATCCTGGAGTGGCAATGGCGGCAGACACAATCACGACTGCCGCGGCATTATTAAGGCGCCGCGGACCATACTGGTGGGTGGAGATGATTGCTAGTCCAGCGGAACCGAAAGCTCCGCAATGCCCCATGCTCATTTGCTCATGCAAATTCGACACAATCTTGCGGCCTGAGAGAAGCCCTTCTTTCGTCGGGGACGTTGTGCCGCAATTTTGGCATACTATGTCTGTGGACGAGCGTAATTGCGACGAAAGACAACCGTTAGGCGTCAACGATCTCAGGACCGTCCAGGCTCTCCGCATGAAGTGGTTGCGAATCAGCACAGCGTTGACCGGTATCGCGGCATGCGGCTTCATGCTCGCGCAGGTAGCACCGCACGCCCGCGAGGCCGGGGCGATTCTGGCCGCCCAGGACGATCCCGCCGCGCTCTCAGAGATCAAGCTCGACGCGCTGCTGCGGCACAACGACCGCCTGATTCAAGACAACATCGAGGTCGCGCTCGCATCGGGCGATGCCGATCTTGCCGACAGTTTTGTCGCACTGGCGCGCGACCGCAACATCGCGCTGCCTGACGACCTCCCGAGCCGTGTCGGTGACGCGGTCAAAGCCGAAAACTCCACCTCGCATTTCGCAAAACGGTTTGCCACCGGTCTCGTTACCGGCAACGCGGATGATGTTGCGAGCTTGTCGGGAACCATGGCCGGCGATCTCTTCGTCATCGGCGACATCAGGGACGTCGTCCGCGAGGGCAAGCACCTCGCCATGGGCGAGGAGACCGACCGCCTGGTGCTGGGCCTTGCGGCCGCGGGTCTCGCGGTCACGGCCGTGACCTACGTCTCCGTCGGCGGTGCCGCGCCGGTTCGCGCCGGGCTGACGCTGGTGAAGGACGCGCGCAAGGTCGGCCGGCTCGGCGAGGGACTAGCGGCATGGGCCGGCCGGTCCGCGCGCGAGGTCGTCGATACGCCGATGCTCCAGAACGCGGTTGCCTCCGGCTCGGTGCTGCGGCCGGGCCAGACCTTGAGCGCGATCAAGGCCGCGTTCCGCGCCGAGAAGGCCGGCGCGCTGGTTCGGCTCGGCAAGGATGTCACGCGCGTGGTCGAGAAGACCGGCACGCGCGGCGCGATGGATAGCTTGCGCATCGCTGAAGGTCCCAAGGACGTCGCACGCGCGGCGCGGCTCGCGGAAGCGCAGGGCGGCAAGACGCGCGCGATTCTGAAGCTGCTCGGCCGCGGCGCGCTGCTGCTGATCGGCGGGGCGTTCAATCTTGCACTCTGGCTGTTCGGTGCGGCGTTGACGCTGCTCGGCCTGTTGTTCTCGATCAAGGCGACGACGGAGCGCCTGACCCAGGCCTGGTGCGATCGCAGACGGGCGCGGCGACTTCGCCAGGCGCGGATCGCCGCCGAAGCCGTTCTGGCAAGCCCTGCCGTCACGGCCTAAGATACCTCTTCCCCTCAAGATTGCGGAACTGATGATGCCGAGCTTTCACAACGGCGCCGTTGAAATTGCCTATCTCGACGAAGGCGAGGGCGATCCGATCATCCTGGTGCACGGCTTTGCCTCCAGCAAGAACGTGAACTGGGTCTATCCGACCTGGGTCTCGGAGCTGCGCAAGAACGGCCGCCGTGTCATTGCGCTCGACAATCGCGGCCATGGCGAAAGCGCAAAGCTCTACGAGCCCGCGCAGTACTCCATCCCGACCATGGCCGCCGACGTGCTCGCGCTGATGGATCACCTCGCCATCCCGCAGGCCGATCTCATGGGCTATTCGATGGGCGGACGGATGACGGCCTGGCTCTCCCTCAACGAGCCGCAGCGCCTGCGTTCGGCAATCCTTGGCGGCATCGGCATCGGCGGCCTGATCGAGGGCACCGGGCCCGGCGAGAACGTCGCGAAGGCGTTGGAAGCGCCCTCGCTCGACGACGTCTCCGATCCCGTCGGACGCACGTTTCGTGCTTTTGCAGACCAAACCCGTTCCGACCGCAAGGCGCTGGCCGCCTGCCTGCGCGGCACGCGCGATCTCATGACGAAGGACGAAGCCGCGCGCATCGACGTGCCCGTGCTGATCGCGGTCGGCAGCACCGACGACGTCGCGGGTTCGGCCAGCGCACTCGGTGCCATCATCCCGGGTTCGGAAGTGCTCGATATTCCCGGTCGCGATCACATGCGCGCAGTCGGCGACAAGGTCTACAAGACTGGCGTGCTCGATTTCCTCTCACGCCGCGCCTGAGGCGATGAGGCGGTTTCAGCTATCCTGAAATGTCTCGTTACAGTGGGCCATCCACTCCCTTCGGCAACCGTCCATTCCTGTACCTAGGGATCGGGGTTCGCTAAGGGCGCATATGAGACTCAGCTCGAAGCCACAGCTTTATCGAGGTCAATCGGATACTTGCAATTCCGATCCGTCCAACTGCGCACGGGCTCCGTCGGCGCGTCGCGCAGCCCGGTAACGGCCGGGCGACTGACCAATGTGCCGGTGAAACAACTTCGAAAACGCCGCTGCAGTCTCGTAACCGATCCGGTTGGCAATCCGTGCGATCGGTTCGTCGCTGGTTTCCAGCAGGAACGCCGCCTCCGCCATCCGGCGTTCGATCACATAACGTTGCATGGGCTGGCCCACGAGCCTAGTGAAGCGCGCCGAAAATGCCGAGCGGCCGAGCCCGACGCGACGGCCTAGGTCGCTCAGCGTCCAAAGCTGCTCCGGACTTTCGTGAATCAGCTTCAGCGCCGGTCCGATATGGGGGTCAGAAATGGCCCCGATCCAGCCGCCTTGCCCGGGACTGAGAGACGCGATCCAGCTTCGCAGCACCTCGACGAAGAGCACTTCCGTCAGTCGTGAAAGCGCGACGCCTTGGCCAGGACGCTCGAGCGCGGACTCGCTCATCATGCGGCGCAGGATGGCTTCAAGCCAACCACGGTCGGACGTCGGCTTCAGCAAGAGCACGGGTGGAAGCAACTCCAGCACGCTGCCAAACGTCGGCCGCGACACCGTGAAATTGCCGCAGAGCATGGTCGAGAGCGGCTTTGCACGGCTGCCGTGACGAACGAATCCGAGGCGTGGCGACGACCGTTCGATATCCATGATGCGCAAAGGCTCGGCTCGGCGATCCGAATAAAACACATGGGGCTCGCCACGTGTGATGACGACAAAATCGCCCCCGGTGATCTGGATTTCCTCTCCCTGTTCGAGCGCGAGGGTCGCTGAACCTTGGTTGAGATAGTGAAACAGGGCGTAGGGGCGCGCCGGCAACTCAAGATGCCAGGGATGGCCGAGCTCGAAGTGAAAGAGCAGCGTCCCGCCGAGACGAACCCGATCGAGCACCTGGGTGAGTATATCCATCCCCCGAGACTAGAACCGCGGACGATCGGACACAAGACACGGACGATTGGTCCCTATCGTCCGAGAGGTCCACGGAATACGTCATGCCACGGCGGGCCGACGGGACGTGCGGCAACCATTTCGCCAACGGCAGATGGAAGAACCGCGACCTTGCTGGAAACGCCTGTCCATTCCCCCGGACTACTTTCGTCCGACATGCCAACAGGAACAAACAATGCGAACTATTCTCCTCTCAGCCGCCACCGTCCTCCTGGCCGGAACGACGTTGGTCGGAGCCGTACATTCCGCCGAACTGCCCAAGGGGGCAGCGCACAACGTCGTGCTCGTGCACGGCGCCTTCGTAGACCAGACGAGCTGGCAGCCGGTTGCCGATATTCTCACCAAGAAAGGCTACAACGTCACGCTCGTCGAAAATCCACTCACTTCGCTCGCCGCCGACGTCGATGCGACCAAACAGGCGCTCGCGAAGCAAGCCGGCAGGACCGTTCTGGTCGGCCACTCATGGGGCGGCGTGGTGATCACGCAAGCCGGCAACGATCCCAAGGTTTCGGCGCTGGTTTATGTGTCCGCCTTTGCGCCGGAGGTCGGTGAATCCCTGGCGTCGCTGGCAAAGGCCGGTCCGCCGACCGAAGGCGGCAAGGCGATCCACCCCGATGCGAAGGGCAATCTGTACATCGATCCAAAGGTGTTTCCGTCAGCCGTCGCGGCTGACCTTCCTCCGGAGATCGCCGCGCACCTGGCCAACTCGCAGCTTCCGCTGAACCACGTTGCATTCGAAGCCCCGGTCGACGTTGCGGCCTGGCATGACAAGCCGACGTTCTACGTCATCAGCACGAAGGACAAAGTCCTCGCGCCCGAGGCCCAGAAGTCGTTCGCGGCCAGGATCCACGCCCAGACGACGGAAGTCACCGGCAGCCATGCCTCGCTCGTCGTCCATGCGAAGCAGGTCGCTGAGGTGATCGAAAAAGCCGCCCTCACGAGGTGACGGTGCCGCTCCCGGCGCTGTGGCGCCGGGAGCCCGCGCGCTCCCGCTCGACCATTTTAAGCCAGGCATCCGTAGAGTGCTGAAACGTCCTGACGACACTTCAGCTCACGGACGTGAACACCTCCAATCGCGGAAACGCAACAAGTGTTGTCATGATGTGAGCGACGCATTGGAACGGACATTCCTGCATGTATAAGGCACTTCTTGTCACCCTCACTGCTGTGGCTCTTACCACCGTGTCTGCCGCGTCTGCTCCCGCCGTCAGCAGAGAGCCGCTGAATGCTGCGACGCTCAGCGCAATCAAATCGAAGTTCGGCAGGCTGATGGAATTGGCAAACAAGCATGATTTCAAGGCTCTGTATCGGATGTTCTGGCAATCGCCCTCGGCCCTTTTGGTGGCCAAGAGCGCGATCCCGTCCGAGGGAAACTGGGCCGGCTTTTGGGGTAACGCGGCGATTGATCAATAGCTGCATGATATCGGTAGCCCGGTCCGGTCGTACCCGAGCCAGATTTTTCGAAGCTCAGGGTTGTCGGCCTGACGCGCGACGTCGCCGAGTCCTATGTGCCGATGACCATCACCGTCTCTTATGCGGGGCAAGATGGAACAGCCAGGCCGTTTCTCATGATCAGCAACTGGCTTCGCGTCGGGAAGGACTGGAGGGTCGCTTCCGAAATCATTCTTCCGGTGCCGGCGGCACCGGCACAAAGAGCTAGCCGCGGAACGCCTCAGTTGTTGTACGGCACTGACCGTCTCGCACTTGGGTCCGTTTTCACGCAGCCGGCTGACTAACGGCTGGTCGTGCTCATGCCACCGCCCCGCCGCGTGTGCCGATTTGCGGGGGCGATGAAGGGCTCCAAACACCCTTGAGAACGAATGCGCTGGTCTTACTGGATAAACGCGATCGCTGCTCGGACGAAACCAGGCACGATGGCGCTTCACCCCAATCTCACCGCGCTTTGCTGTCTTCCCCAAGGCGGCGCGCCAGCGCCATCAGCACGGTGAAGGTCGCAACCCACACCATCCGCGCGCCATAGCGGTCGTGCGCGCCGGAGATCACGCCGCAGATGAAGGCGTTGCCGAGCAGCGCCAGCGTGATGGTCGCCGCCAGCAAGGTCAGGTCGTCGAGCCGGCGGTTCGCGAGGGCATGCGCCAGCAGCGCGACCAGCGCCAGCATCGAGGCCAGCGCGACGGGAACGTGCAGCCAGTTGATGGTGTCGAAATCGAGTCCCCAATTCTGCTGTCGCGCGGCGCGCATCGGCGCGGCCTGCGAGGGGACATAACGTTCGATGATGCCGCGGGTGTGCGGGATCCAGCCATTGGTGCCTTCGCCGGTCGCCACATGCAGCAATTGCTGGCCCAGCGCCTGCAAGGCCGCGCCGGCCTGCCAAGCCGGATAGTCGGCGAGCGAACCCACGACGATGGTGCCCATCTCGTCGTTCATGCCTTCGAAGCGGCCGAGCGTGTTGAACATGCTCTTGCCCCACAGGAATTCGTCGGCGCTCGCCGGCAATTGGTCGCGATAGGGGCAGAGCTTGAGTTTTTCGCGTGGGCAATGGTCATTGAGATAACGCGCAACGATGCCGTCCTGCATCATGCGGCCGAAGGCGACGCCGGTGCCGCCAGGCGTCCACGTCCACTTGCCCGACAAGGCATGGTTCGCCGACACCAGCATCAGGCCGCCAGCGAGGATGGTGAGGCTCGCTTGGGCCAATCCGGCGATCGGAAGCCGGCGCCCCAGCAACGGCCGCGCCATCCAGCCGGCGATGCAGAGCCCGAGCAGCACGCCGAGCGTGGCGCTGTGGGTCGCGGCGGCAAAGGCCGTGAAGACGAACAGCGAGATTTTTTCGAGCGCCGAGGTCCGCGGCCCGCCGACGACCAGCAGGAATAGCGACAGCACCGACAGGCCTGCAAAAATGTCGGTGAGCAGCATGCTCGCAAGCCAGGGCAGCGCAGTCGACAGGATCAGGAGCAGGCTGATCACGACTAAACGGAACGTCTGCATCATCGAGAGCACGCGCAAGGTGAGCTGCAACAGCCACAGCGTGGCCAGCGACTGGACCGCGAGGTTGATCCAGAACCCTGAACTTTCGCCATAGTGCAGATAGATGCCGAACACGGTGGAGCGGCTCGGGACGAGATAGCCCTCGTACCAGCGCGCCAGATAGCCTCCGGTATCCCATTGCAACAGCGGATAGCCGTTCCAGAATGCCGGCGCGATCAACAGGAGCGGCAGGGCGATGGCGGCGAGCCGCAGCCAGAGTGAGCCCGCGGCGCCCGCGCGCGCATGATCGGTGGTGATGGTCAAATCCGCTCCGTCCTCACTCGGACCATGCCCGCAATTACCGTTGAGGCGGAATTCACCAATAGTTTGACGCCGCCCGGCTTGAATTTGGCGAAACCCTGACCATTTTGAGCCGACCTTGCCGCCCGGGGTGTCGGAAGAAACTGTTGTGATTCAACGCGTTGGCATGCCCCCGCCGGGCAACGCACTGTTCACTCTCAGGCAAGCCCGTCAGGACTTTGTCGCCTAGACTGTGTTATAGAACCAGTGAAACGAGCCAATTCGAAAGAGCAGATCTCATGGCAGTGCATCAGGTCAATCCGGGAGGAAAGCTCGCAACGCTCGATCCGATCTGGGATCGGATCCGCGGCGAAGCGGAGGACATCGTCCATCGCGAGCCGGAGCTTGCGACTTTCATCTATTCGACGGTGCTGCATCACAGCCGCCTGGAAGATGCGGTGATCCATCGAGTCGCCGACCGGCTCGATCATTCCGCGCTGTCGGGCGATCTCGTGCGCCAGACCTATGACGAGGCGCTGCGCGACGATCCCGATCTCGGCAACGCCTTCCGCGCCGATCTCGTCGCCGTCTACGATCGCGACCCCGCGACCTCGCGCTTCATCGATCCCTTGCTCTATTTCAAGGGCTTTCACGCCATCCAGACCCACCGCCTCGCGCATTGGCTCTATCTGAAGGGCCGCAAGGATTTTGCGTATTATCTGCAGAGCCGGGCGTCTGCGGTATTCCAGACCGACATCAATCCCGCCGCGCGCATCGGCCGCGGCATCTTCCTCGACCACGCCACCGGCTTCGTCTGCGGTGAGACTGCGCTGATCGAGGACGACGTCTCGATCCTGCATGGCGTTACGCTCGGCGGCACCGGCAAGGAGAACGAGGACCGCCATCCGAAAATCCGCCACGGCGTCCTGATCGGCGCCGGCGCGAAGATCCTCGGCAACATCGAAATTGGTCATTGCGCGCGCATCGCGGCGGGCTCGGTCGTGGTCAAACCGGTGCCGCACAACGTGACGGTCGCGGGCGTGCCTGCCAAGGTCGTCGGCGAAGCTGGCTGCGCCGAGCCGTCGCGCACCATGGATCAGATGATCAACGCCATGGGACTCTGAGATGGGCCTCTGAGGCGGGCCTTCGAGCTTGTCGGAAGGGGCGGATTTTCCGCCCCTTTCGTCCCAAAATTCTTTGGCAATTCATGCTGGCGGTTGGTCGCGTCTCGTCCTAAAACCCGCGCCAACCCAGATTTCGATTGGAGACTTGCCGTGGACGTCAAGGAAGTTAGGAAGCTCGACGCGTATTTGAAGCGCGTATTCGGCAATCCCAAGATCCGCGTCGTGCCGCGGCCGAAGAAGGATGATTCCGCCGAGGTCTATATCGGCGAGGAATTCATCGGTGTGCTCTTCGTCGACGACGAGGACGATGATCGCTCGTTCCAATTCCAGATGGCGATCCTCGAGGACGACCTCGTCGACCAGGAATAGTTCGGCGATCGTCTCGCTCAACGGGGCCGCGCGGGCGCGGCTCCATGCCTTTGCTTTCTTGCAAGAACATATATCTGCGAGGGTGATGTTCAGCTCAGGTCGTGCAGGTCTTTTCCGAGGGGAGGTGTCAGACGAAACGTCGAGAATACGACTTCTAGCCCCGCCCGTTCGGGTGTGCAGGCCATCGGTCCCACAAGGTAGGAGTTTGCTTTAGGAAACGCCGCCAGCCGCATGAGGGGCCAGGATTTGCCGTCGGCCGAAACCTGCAGACGAAGGACACCGTTGGCGATGGTCGCGCGGACCCAGAAGTCGCTGGCATTATGCTCATAGGGTGCTGTCGCCCAGTCTGATTGCCCGTTTGTCAGTACGCTCGCGAGCATAGCGCGGCCATCTGACAATTCGATTCCGGCTTTGACCCAATGATGCGCGTCGAGGCGCACCATGATGCCCGCCTGATCATAGAGCGCCCGGAAATCGCCCTGAACACGCAAATCTGCGGTGAATGCTTCGCCTGTCGGAAAGCCCAGGAAATGTCCGCTATCGCGATTGAAGCCGTAATGGGTTTCGCGCCAGAAATCCGTGGCCTTGTCCGTGAGGATCCGCAGGTCATCACCCTCTGCCGCCCATCGCTGCGGTTCATTTAGCCACACACCGTCACTTCTGCGGAGAATCATGACTAACCTCTGTCGCGGATGCCTGCCGGTTCGGTCCGTGAGTCGGACGAGCACGGCATCGCGCATTGAGATGAAAAGGCAATGTAGCCGAGATTGCTTCGCTTCGCTCGCAAGGACGAGCAACAGCTTCACCGCCGCCCCCTCCTGACACCATACGCGCGAAGCTGACTTCGAAAAATACGAAGCGTTACAGGAGCTTGGCTACTGTGCATGGGGTTGTTTTCGCAGTTTGTTTGGGAGGCGCAGGTCGCGCCGTCGCGTTCAGCCCTTCGGGCCGCGCAGCTGCGCCGTCAGCTTCTCCATCGCTTCCGCCGTATCGCGCCACTGCGATAGCCAGCTGCGCGGAAAGCGGAAGGTGAGGTCGGCGCCGCCGACGCGGCGTTCGGCGAGGCACATGCCGGGCGTCGCTCCATCGCGCGTGCAGCGCGCGGTCAGCGCGGGACTTGCGGCAGAATAGAGATCCTCGCTGCCGTAAGGCGTGTCAGCGCGGAATATCCGCATCGTCAGCCCATCCTGGGGCATTGCCGCGGCCTGGTCGAGATAGCGCGGATAAATCGTGGCTACGCGCTGCTCGGGCGAGAGCGCATCGTGATGTGCGGCGATCGACAGGAAGATGCGGTCGATCGGCTGCATCGCCGCATCCACGCTATCGGCGGTGACGTGCTTCGGCGCGCCCGGCGGCTCCAGCGAAGGGTACAGGAAGTCGAGATCGATCCGCTCCTGGGGCCCGGAGTGGCGCTGGATCTTCATGCGGATCGCGTTGGTCGGCAGGTTGAACAGCGTGCCGCCGACGCTCACCGGCAGCTTGTCTGGGGCGTTCGCGCCGCTCGGCCCCCAGGTCGGCCACAACAAATAGGCGACGAGCGCGACGGCGCACACCGCGGCAATGCCGCCGAGCACGATCGGGACGACGTGGGCCCGGGTGCGCACCCGGGGAGATTGAGGGGAAATTGCCGAAAACACCGTCATGAGCCGCGCGAATGAGCCAGAAGTCGGCCGATGGCCGACGAATCAGCGGCGAATATGCCACGTGGTGGCGATTTCGCGGAGCGTTGGCCGGCTGCAGGGAAGGGAGAGAGGCCTGCGTGGAACGGCTGGCGGCGTTAACCTTCCCTTAAGGATAATGTAGCGTTAACCGGCACTCTTTGTCACAGGAAGGTACCTCGCGTTGCGTAAGGGCGGACTGTTCCGATGACACCTGAAGCTCTCAACACATTCTTCTCGATCGGCATTGGTTTCGCGCTCGCGGGAGCGCTCGTGAGCGGATACCAGACGGTCGCACAGCGGCCGGCCGGCTTCGGTCTGTTGCAGGACGGCGTGGCGCCGAAGACCTTCGCGGCGGTTCCGTTCCTGGTGTTCGCGGCGCCTTTCATCATCATGCGCAATACCCTGCGCGGCAGGCAGGTGGAGAGCCGCCGCGTCGAATTCGTGATGATGGCGACCGTCATCGCCGGCTTCTGGAGCATGATGAGCGGCACCTTCTTCCTGATGACGCTCCGCGCGGCCGGCGTTCTGGTCTGATGCGCGCGCTGTAGGGCTGCCTGCGCGGCGGCCCTTTGCGTCAAGGCCGCCGTTTCGCTATGGCTGGGGTTGACGCGACAGGAGACCCTCATGGCGATCTACGAGCTCGACGGGCAGGCGCCCGACCTTCCCGCCGACGGCAACTACTTCATCGCGGAGACCGCTACCGTGATCGGCCGCGTGCGCCTGAAGCCGGGCGCGAGCGTCTGGTTCGGCGCGGTGCTGCGCGGCGACAATGAGTGGATCGAGATCGGCGAGGGCGCCAACGTGCAGGACGGCTCGACCTGCCACACCGATCTCGGTTTTCCGCTTCAGATCGGCAGGAACTGTACAGTCGGGCATAACGTCATCCTGCACGGCTGCACCATCGAGGAGGGCGCACTCGTCGGCATGGGCTCAATCGTGATGAACGGCGCCAGGATCGGGCGCAACAGCATCGTCGGCGCCGGCTCCGTCATCACCGAGGGCAAGGAGTTTCCCGAACGGTCCCTGATCATCGGCTCGCCGGCGCGGGTGATCCGCACGCTCGACGATGCTCAGGTGCAGAAGATGGGGAGTGCTGCGAAGTTCTACGTCGCCAATGGACCGCGCTTCACAAAGGGCCTCAAGCGGATCGGGTGAACTCAGCTTCCTTCGGACTCGCGCGCTTCTATTGCGCTTGCGACCTTCTCGTGCCCCGCGGACCATAGGGCATGCTCATCGCTACCGTCCTGGTACGGATTGGCTTCCGCCGGAATGTTTTTACGCGCCGCGCGTTCGCCTTCTGCAAAAGCATCGCGATCGTTCATCGTGACTGCGCCTTTCTGTTTGCGGAGCAGAAGATCAGCTTGCGCGTGATCGTGCCCGCCTTCCCGGTTTCAAGCTGATGCGACGGCATTTGTTCCGGAACCGGTCCTTGCTGCGGCGGTTGATCGGCGAAGGAGAATTTCAATGGCCAGATTGCCTATAGCCCGTTCAATCAAGACCGTGATCGTGATCTTCGCCCTTGTCGCGGTGCCGGCCGCATCGTTCGCGCAAGCCGCCGGCGGCTCCACAGGATCGGCCGGAGGTGTCGCCAATTCTCCGGCTCCCGCGCCAGGCACCAACAGTCTGGGGACCGCCCAATCGTCCGGTGCGAATGCACCCGGCGTCACCACTGGGACCGGCGCAGGTGGGTCCACCGACGCCGCCGTCAACGCCGAGAACCGGCTGCTCGACAAGAAGCTCAAGAGCATCTGCCGCGGCTGCTGACGCTCGCGGGGAAGTGAGACAGTGAGGCTGTCAGGAACGCCTCAAGCCGATTAGCTTGGTCCTGCTTTGGAGCGTGGAGGGTATCCACGCAGAGGATCGAGTGATGTTACGGAAGATGATGTTGACGGCGCTGGCTGTGGTGGCGGTTGGGTCGTCGATGCCGCAGGCGGCACAAGCGGGCGGTCACGGCGGCTGGGGTCATGGCGGCGGTGGCTGGGGCCATGGTGGCGGCTGGGGTCATGGCGGCCACTGGCATGGCGGTGGCTTCTGGCCAGGCGTCGCCATCGGTGCCGGTATCGCCGGCGCAGGTTACTACGGCGGGTATTACGGCTACGGCCAACCGTATTACGGCAATCCATATTACTATGGTACCGGATACGATGATGGCGGTTATGGCGGCTGCTACGTTGTGCGGAAGCGCGTCATGACGCCAGCGGGCTGGCGCATCCGCCCCGTGGATGTCTGCGAATAGGCGGCGGTACCCGTCAAAAAACAAGGCCGTTGACGCAATATACCGTCAACGACCTTGCCAGCCCCGGACATTGAAATCGGCTCACGCCATCCGGTAACGGCGAGCATCGCTTGGAATCACACGGGCGAATGTGATCCAGTTCACAAGTCCAAAAATTTAAGGGTGGCGGCGCCGGCTGCTCAGCCGCGCGAGCGCTTGCGTGCACTGGCATGGACACGATGCCGTGCAGGTTTCCTGCGGGTAACTGAGGGAGTCTCCGCCTCGCTCGCCCGGGCGCTGGCAAAGGATTGCCGCAGGCCATCGATGGACTCGTTGAGTGTCGTGACCTGCTCGGACAGACGCTTGGTGTCGGCCTGCTGGAATGCGAGCAAGCGCTTCACACTCTGGAGCTGGTCTTGCACGACCTGGAGCTGGTCAATCGATTCCTGCTGGGTTGCCTCCAGCCCCTTGGTCTTCTCGACCAGCTGCTCGGATGCCTGTGCGGTGCGAGCCTGCAGCTGCCGCGACGCCACCACCCGGTCGGTCTCAGGGGCCGCACCGGTATAGGCACGCCAGATCGCGATCGAGGTCACCCCCGCGATCAGGAGCAGGAGCGCGGCGGCGGTCAGCGCGATAGGCTGGGCGCCAAGGCGAAGGAGGGGATGGGACCGTGTGTCCTCTGCGAGATCGATCATCGCTGACAAAACCCAAATTGAAACTTGGTGAGTGGCGAAGACCGGCAACCTGAGGTTACCGGGGCGTCCCGAAAGCGTTACGTGTCGGCAAGGAATGGGACCAAAAAGAGGCTAAGAGCAAAAAAACCAACAATCAGGATGCCTTAGGCATCCGTGCCCCCGTCAGAGGCAGAGATCAGGGCTGAAACAGCGAAAACGGACCGGAATAGGTCTTCGAGCGCGGCGCCGCGTAGGGCCCGAGCCGGGAGGTCTTCAGTCCCAGTCGCACCAGTGATTCTGCCAAGGTCACCGCGGCGGCGACGCCGTCGATCACGGGCAGGCTGTGCGTGGCGGCGAGCTCGATGGCGAGATCGGCCATGCCAGCGCAACCGAGCACGATGGCCTCTGCGCGATCGTCGCGGATCGCGGCCGTGATTTCCGTAGAGATTTTTGCGAGCGCATCGGTGTTGCGCTCCTCGAGCGCGAGCACCGGCACTTCGGCGGCGCGGACGCGCGCGCAGCGTTCGGCGAGGCCGTATTTCCGCAAATTATGCTCGATCGGCACGATGGAGACACCGAGCGTCGTCACCACGGCGAAGCGCGCGGCAATCAGGCTCGCCATGTGGAAGCCAGCCTCGCCAATGCCGATCACTGGTGCCCTTGCCGCAGCGCGCGCGGCGTCGAGGCCGGTGTCGTCGAAGCAGGCGATGACATGCGCATCCGCGCCGTCGCGGTCGGCCTCGCGGATGCAGCCGAGCATGCCCGGCACCGCGAACGCCTCGTCGTAAAATCCCTCGATCGAGACCGGGCCCATCGTGGGCTGGCGCGCATCGATCACGGTGTCGGGCAGGGCGACCGCGCGCGCGGCAGCGGCGATCTTCACCGTCATGGACGCAGTGGTGTTGGGATTGACGACGTGAAGCCGCATCGGATCAGACAAGCCCCTTCTCAGACAAGCCCTTTGCCGGCGTCCGAGCCTTTGGCCGCCTGTCGCTTGTTGAGCATGTGGATGGTGCCAAGCGCAAGCGCGATCACCGTGAACGAGACGGCCGAGATCACGGTGCCGAGCGCATAGATGTCGGGGTTCGTCACGGTGGTGGTGAGGCCCTGGAGATCGAGAGGCAGCGTGTTCACCGCCCCGATCGCCTGGCTGGAACGCGCGAGTTCGTCCCAGGACAGTGTGAAGCCGAACAGTCCAATGCCGATCACGGAGGGCAGGATGATCGGCAGCACGACATGACGGAACGCCTGCCACGGTGTCGCACCGAGATCGCGCGCGGCTTCCTCGAGCCTGGGATCGAAGCGATTGAAGATCGCGAACATGATGAGAAGGCCGAACGGCAGCGTCCAGGTCAGATGTGCACCGAGGCCCGAGGTGAGCAGACCCATCGAGGTCTCGAAATTCTCGTTCCAATGCGCCTTGATCAGATCGTCGATGATGCGGAATTCAAGCGAGATGCCGAGCGAGGTGATGATCGAGGGCACGATGAGGCTCGCGATCGCGGAGTAGAACAGGATGCTTTGCGCCTTGAACTTGCGGCGAAACGCCATGCCCGCTGCGACCGACAGCACGACGGTGACGATCATCACGATAATGCCAAGCAGCAGCGAACGGCGGAAGGCGGCGCCGAGATCGACGATGCCGGTGCCCTGGAACAATTTTGCGATCCAGAAAGTCGATACACCGTTCATCGGGAAGGTGAGGCCGCCCTGCGGTCCCTGGAACGACAGCACATAGATCGCGATCATCGGGCCGTAGAGGAACAGCGTGTAGGCCGCGAAGAAGATCGCGAGCACGTAGAAAGAGCGCGGGCGTCCTTCCTTCATGCTCTAGAGCTCCTTCTTGATGTCGACGATACGCGACATCATGGTGATGATCAGGAACGTGATGACGAGCAGGATCACGGCATTGGCCGCTGCTGCCGGGAATTGCAGCGCATTCACCCGCGTCTCGATGATCTTGCCGGCGGCCGCGATCTGCTGCCCGCCCATCACGCCGATGGTGATGAAGTCGCCCATCACGATGGTGATGACGAAGATCGAGCCGATCACGATGCCGGGTTTTGCCAGGGGAATGATGACGTTGACGAGCGTCTGGAAACCGGTCGCCCCGGCGTCATAGGCGGCCTCGATGAGCGATTTGTCGATGCGAACCATTGAGTTGAAGATCGGCACCACCATGAAGAAGGTGAAGAGGTGCACCAGCGCCAGCACCACGGAGAATTCGGAGAACAGCAGCCATTCAACGGGATGGTTGATCAGCCCCGTCTTCACCAAGCCTGAGTTGACAAGGCCATTGCGCCCGAGCAGCGGAATCCAGGCGATCATGCGGATCACGTTGGAGGTCCAGAACGGGATCGTGCAGAGCAGCGACAGTCCCATCTGCCAAGTTTTCGACTTGACGTGAAAGGCGAGGAAGTAGGCGACCCAGAAGCCGATGAAGAGTGTGATGACCCACACGAGGAAACAAAGCTTTAGCGTCTTCAGATAAGTCTTGGCGATCGTGCAGAGATCGGGGAGCTGCGCGATGCAGCCCTCGAACGTGTCGGTGTAGCCGCGGCCCGAGAAGGCCGGCAGCAACTGGTATTCGTTGTAGTCCCAGAACGAGACGATGACGACGAAGACGAGCGGGATCAGGAAGAAGGCGAGGAACACCAGCATCATCGGCCCGGCCTGGAGCCAGGAGATGAAGGAGGGTGACAGCCGCGCCGCTTTGCTGCGGCGCGCCGTCTCCGATCCCCGGACCAGGTCCGGAGATGCCTGTTGCAAAATGTCCTCCGACGTGTCCATCAGATTACGCCGCGATGAACTCGTTCCACTTGCGGACCATGTAGTCGTTCTCGTCCATCACGGCGTTCCAGCACGCGACGCCGCCCATGCGGTCCTCGTAGGAGCCGCCGTCGCGCACGGCGCCAGCCTTCTCGAGCAGCGAGCCGTCGGGCGCCTTGATGTCCTTCTCGGCCGCCTTGCCTTCCATCCAATAGGCCCACTCGTAAGGCTCCATATGCGCCTTCGCGGTGGAGAGCACGGCCGAGTAGTAGCCCTGGCGGTTGAGATAGGCGCCGGCATAGCCGGACAGGAACCAGTTGACGAACTCATAGGCCCATTCGAGCTTCGCACCCGAGACGCCCTTGGAGACGCAGAAGCCGGAGGCCCAGGAGCGATAGCCTTCCTTGAGCGGCTGGAAGGTGCAGGCAATCCCCATCGAGCGGACCTTCGTCACCGCCGGCGACCACATCGACTGGATCACGGTCTCGCCCGAGGCCATCAGGTTGACGCTCTCGTTGAAGTCTTTCCAGAAGGCGCGGAACTGGCCCGCCTTCTTGGCCTCGGTCATCACCTTCATGGTGAGATCGATCTCTTCCTTGGTCATGTTGCCCTTGTCGGCATATTTGTACTTGCCGGTGGCTTCCACGACCATCGCGGCATCCATGATGCCGATCGAGGGGATGTTGAGGATCGAGGCCTTGCCCTTGAACTCGGGGTTGAGCAGCTCGGCCCACGAGCTGATCGGACGCTTGATGATATCGGGGCGAATGCCGAGCGTGTCGGCGTTGTAGACGGTCGGGATCAGCGTGACGAACTCGGTGGCAGACGTCGCGAACTTCTTGGAGTCCTTGCCTTCGAGATAGAGCACCTTCCAGGGTGCGGTGCCCTGGCCGCCGATCTTCTTGCCGCCGGGCGTGACGCCCTTGGTGAAGACCGGCGTGATGTTGTCGAATTCCTTGATCTTCCTCGCGTCGAGGGCAAGGATGTTGCCCGACGGCACGATCTTCTTTAGCGCGAAATATTCGGTGTCCAGCACGTCGAAGGAATTCGGCTGGGTCATCACGCGCTTGGTGACGTCGTCGGTGGTCGCGGTGATATATTCGATCTTGATGCCGGTGTCCTTCAGGCACTGCTTGGAGATCTCGTCACCCTCGTTCACTGCGGTGCCGAGATAGCGCAGCACCTTCGGCTCGGCCGACATTACATAGGGAAAGCCTGTGATGGCGCCGGAGCCCGCGGCAACTCCGGCGAGACCCGCGGTGCTCTTCAGTAGCGTGCGGCGGCTAAGGCCCTTCTTCCTGGTCGTTTCGGTCATATCACTCACTCCTCTGTTGCGCATTCCGGTGATTGATCGGCGCTATTGCAGACGTTGCGCCTTGGCGGGATCCCAGATGGCCAGCACGCGATCGCCCGGCCGGAACTGGTGGACGTCGAAGGCGGCCTCGGGAAGGTGGGAAAACAGGGCGGTCCCGTCGTCGAGCGTGAGCGAGACGGCGATGTAGGAGCCTTGGTACTCGGTCTGGGTCAGTAGCGCGGGCGCGCCGAAGGCGCCGTCAGTGAACGGCGCGATGCCGAGCTGATCGGCGCGCACGGCGATGAGTTTGCCTGCGTCGCTGAGGACGTTGTGACCGCCGATGAAGCGCGCCACGAATTCGGTGCGGGGGTGATGGAAGATGTCGCGGGCGCTTCCCTGCTGTTCGATCCTGCCCTGGTTCATCACCACGATGTGGTCGGCCAGCGCCATCGCCTCTTCCTGGCCGTGCGTGACCTGAACGAAGCTGATGCCGAGCTCGCGCTGCAGCCGCTTCAATTCGCCCCGCATCTTCACCCGCAGGAACGGATCGAGCGCCGAGAGCGGCTCGTCGAGCAACAGGATCTGCGGCTCCGTGATCAGCGCGCGGGCGAGCGCGACGCGCTGCTGCTGGCCGCCGGACAGCTGTGCGGGGAGGCGGGCCGCATAGGGCGTCATCGCCACCAGCTCGAGCAACTCGCCGGCGCGCTTGTGCCGCGTCGCCCGGTCGATGCCGCGCATTTTCAGGGCAAACGCCACGTTGTCGAGCACGGTGAGGTGCGGAAACAGCGCGTAGGACTGGAACATCATCGCCGTGCCGCGCTTGGCGGGTTCGAGATCCGTGACGTTCTGCGGACCCAGGATGATGTCGCCTTCGCTGACGGCCTCGTGGCCGGCGATCATGCGCAAGGTCGAGGTCTTGCCGCAGCCGGAGGGGCCGAGCAGGCAACAATAGGTGCCGGCCGGGATCTTCAAATTGACGGTGTCGACCGCCAGCGTCGTGTCATAACGCTTGGTGACGGCGACCAGTTCGAGGGCGGCGGGAGTGGCCATGGCGTGTCCGGGGCGAGGGCGATGCTGCGCCTCTCTCCGCAAGGTCCATGCCAATCGCGCTTGAATCGTTCTCGGCCGGCCGAATTCCAAAACAGTGCAGCGGAGTCAGATCGTTAGATCGAATCCCACGGGCTTGGGCGGTTCGCTGCCTTCGCAGTTGCGTGCACACAAAACAGGCGCGGATTGTATAAAGTTTCGCCTGTGATTGGATACAGCTGGTCGATTAGGATTCAACGCCCTCGTCGACGATCGAGTCCTCACCCCCATGGCCGTCAAGTCCCGACCGAAATCCGACGCGCCAGATGCGAGCGATCGCGTCAGCCGCATCCGGGAAGGTGTGACTGCGGCGATCCTCGAGCATCGCCTGTTGCCCGGCACGAAACTCGGCGAGGACGAGATCGGCGAGATCTACGGAGCAAGCCGAACGCTGGTTCGCACCGCGCTGCAACAGCTCGCGCATGAGGGCATCGTCAACATCGAGAAGAACCGCGGCGCCTTCGTCGCGCGGCCGACGCCTGCGGACGCCCGCGAAGTGTTCGAGGCGCGCCGCCTGATCGAGCCGACGATCGTCCATCACGCCGTTGACGCGGTATCGCCGGCCTGGATCGGGCGTCTCCAGCGGCATCTTGCCGAGGAGCGCGAGGCGGAGCTGCGTGGCGATGCGCGTGCTTCGGTCCGCCTCTCCGGCGACTTCCATCGACTCGTCGCCGAGATGAGTGGCCACAGCATCTATCTCGGTTTTCTCAAGGAGCTGATCGCGCGCTCCTCGCTGATCATCCTGCTCTACCGCCGGCACGACACGCCGGCCTGCGGCACCAATCATCACGCCGGAATCGTCGCCGCGATCCGCAAATGCGACAGGGAGGCCGCGCGCGCGCAGATGTTGTCGCATCTGAACGAGATCGAGGCCGAGCTGTTCCTGAAGGATCCCGCCGCCGACGAGTTGCGGCTCGCGGACGTGCTCGGGGTCTGACCTCCAGGAGGTGTCCGCACCCGGCTGGGCGCGGCGACGGCTATTGCGGCTCCAACCCGAGAGTCTTGATCGACTCGAGCCAGACCGGCCCTTCCTTTTCGTAGAGCGCAATCGAGGATGCGCGATCCATGGCCGGCTGGTCGACGCCGAAGGCATCGAGCAGCTTCTGCACGCGCTCCGTCTTGCCGCCTTCGACCATCAGCTTGGCGAGCATGTCGATCCGGTCTGCCGGTATCGCAGCGGGCGCCACCAGCGCGGTAAAACTGATGAGCTGGAAGACATTGCCCGTGACCCCTTGCTCAGCAAATGTCCTGGTCTCGGGCAGCTTCTTCATGCGCACTGGTGTCGGCACGGCAATCGGGCGGCCGATGCCGGTATCGAGCACCGGCAGCGCAGCCTGATAGCTGCCGACCGCCGCCTGGATCACCCCCGCGGCCAAATCCTGCCACATCGGCGCTTCGCCGCGGTAATGCACGATGGAAATGTCGAGACCGAATTGCCGGTTGAGCTCGGCGATCGCAATATGCGCGAACGAGCCGATGCCGTACGAGCCGGCCGTGACCTTGTTGCCACGTGCGTACGCGACGAACTCTTCGATCGTCTTTGCATTGGTGGCGGAATGGACCACCAACGGCAGATGCCCCGAAGGCGTCATCGCGACGATCGTGAAATCCTTGTCCGGATCATAGGCCAGCGATTTCAACAACAGCCGGTTACCGAGCAAGGTGGACGAGATCGTGTACATCAGCGTGTAGCCGTCGGCCGGGGAATCCTTCACCGACTGTGCCGCCAGCGCACCGCTGGCTCCGGTTTTGTTTTCGACAATGACCGGCTGGCCGAGCTTCTGCGAGATATAGTCGCCATAGGCGCGGGCGAAGGCATCGGTGATGCCGCCTGCCGGCGTGGAGACGACGATCCTGATTGCCCGGGTCGGCCACGCTTCGCCCCAAGCCGTTTCAGGGGCGGCCATCGTCAGGCATGCAATCGCGGCAGCCCAAATTCTCGCGGATGTCCGCACTTCGGCCTCCCCTTTTCCCTGTGTCATTGGGCAGCCGGCAGCCACCGCAACGAGGTTTCACACGGGCAAGGAGGAGGGTCAAGAAATCAAAATATCGTTTCACTGTGTGAAATGATCATCGCCGACCTGCAGGAGAACCCGGCGCGGCAAGCTTGGCGCCGAGCGCCTCGGCAAGTGCAGAAGCGACCTTCTTCATCGAAGGTACGAAGCGCCGCACGCCGTCCTCCAGACCGACCGCCTCGCGAAGCATCATCACGTTCATGCTGCCGAACAGCCGATTCCGCAAAACGACGGGTACGCCGATCGCCCACACTGCGCCGCCGAAGACGCGGCGGCTGTAGGTCTCGTCCATGACCGCGAAGCCGGCGTCGCGGATCGTGCGCAGCACTTTGGCAAGCCTGACGGGATTGCGCGCCAGATCGTTCCAGGGCTCGGGACCGAGGGCAAGCCGCGCGGCAATGCGCTCCTGCTCGGCGGGCTCGCAGAAGGCGAGATAGGCGCGTCCCATCGAGGTGCCGAGGACGGGAAACCGAAATCCCGGCGGGCGGCTGAACAGCAGCGAGCCATCCACCCGCGTCGTGTGGGCGATGACCATAGATTCCTGATCGAGCACGGCAATGTCTGACGGCCAGTGGATCTGCTTACGGAATTTGTTGAGGATGGGTTCGGCGATGCCGCCAATCCAGGTCGGCTCATCATAGCCTGCGCTGAGCAGCAGCGCCCGTCCCGTCGGCGCGTAGCTGGCCGGCTCGGTACGACGTACCACATAGCCTTCATGCTCCAGCGTCTCGAGCATGCGGACGATCGTTGACTTGTTCAGCCCCGTCGCCTTGTGCAGCGAGCCGACGGTCGACTGCCGTTCCTGATTGATCACCCGAAGGACTTCGAGGCCCCTGGACAACGCGATGACGGGACGGAACGACGTCATGCCAACTCCTTGTGATTGCCTGTACCGCTAGCCGATGAAGCAACATCCGGAGGGACAGGGCAGCGCGCTCGACGCCATCGCCACCGATTGCGGGAAGGTTGGCATGAGTCAAGCTCGCTGACGCGTTCATCTCGGTTTCGAGAAGGGCAGGATTCGCAGTCAATTCGATCGCTTGCTGTGCCCCGGCAATTTAGTTCCTGTGGTCAAGCTGGATTGTGCGCTCCCAGCCTCGTGTGGACGGTAGGGCGCTGCGACGTCACGTGACTATTCCTCGCGAGCCACACCGGCTATAGGATGGCGCTCTGTCATCGAACTGTCATGTTACCGTAAATGCTGAAGTCAGACGCAACGCCGGTTCGCAAGGCTCCGAGCGCGCGGGATGGAAATCCTGTTGCAAGGGAAAACAAGAGAACGCAAGTCGTTGCTGGCTTCTTCAGGCAGCGTGAGCCGGCCGAACTCGTCGCGGAACCTGTGATCGATCAGACGCCATTGCAAGACGCGGAACCGGCAACGGAACCACTGCGGTCGAGCGCTGCCGCGCATGGTGCCGGTGAGATCGAGCTCAAGCTTTTCGTCGATGCCGATCGCATGGCGCATTTCAAGGCCGCGCCTGTGATCGCGATGAACGCGCGCAACAAGGGCGCGCGCAAACATCTCAAGTCCGTCTATTACGACACGCCGGAGCGGACGTTGCGTCGCCACGGCTTGAGCTTGCGCGTTCGTCAGAGCGGCGCGCGCTTCGTGCAGACCGTGAAGACCGATGCGGTGGACGATCCGCTCCGCCGTGGTGAGTGGGAGATGAGGGTACCGTCGCTTGCGCCCGATCTCGGTTTGGCAATGCCGTTCATTCCCGAGAAGCTTCGCGGCAACCTGGAAGCGCAGCCGCTCGAATCGGTCTTCACCGCCGATGTCCATCGGCATGCGCGGCCGATCGAACTGCCGTCAGGCACGGTCGAGATCGCCTTCGACCAGGGTGAGTTGACGGCCGGCGACCGTTCACTGCCGGTGAGCGAGATCGAGCTGGAGCTCAAGAGCGGCAGCGCGAGCGCGGTCTACGAGATCGCGCTGCGGCTCGCGGAGCACGGCGACGTAAAGCCGTCCATTCGCTCCAAATCGGCACGCGGCTTCGATCTTGCCGCCGACAAGCCACCCTCGGCGCGGCGTCCGCGAAAACTTCGTCTCGATCCGTCGGTGACTTTGGACGAGGCGTTCGCGACAATCCTGCGTTCCTGCTTCCTCCATTTGCTTCAGTCGCTGCCGGCGGCTGAGGATGGCCGCAATCCGGAAGGAATCCATCAGCTGCGCGTCTCGCTGCGCCGGCTTCGATCGGCGTTGGATCTGATGGGGTCGGTCGGCGCGCTCAGCAATCTCGATGCGCTGCGGTTGGAAGCCAGATGGCTGGCGCAAGAGCTCTCCGCCGCGCGCGACTGGGATGTGTTCCGGCTCGATACCTTGCCGAAGATCGCAACAGCCTGTCCGTCGGTCGCGGGCTTCGATGCACTGGGCCTGGCTGCGGCCGGGCGCCAGTCCGACGCCTATCGCAAGGCGCATGGCGCCCTCGAAGATCGCCGCTGCGCCATGTTCCTGCTCGGCCTCGGCAACTGGATCGAGGCGCGCGGCTGGCGCAACGACGTCGCCACCGAGGATCTCGGCCAGCTCGCCGAACCCGCGGCCGACTTCGCGGCACGCATCCTATCGGCGCAATACGCCAAGGTGCTCAAGCGCGGCCGCCGCTTCAAGTCGCTTTCCGCCGAACAGTTGCACCGCCTGCGGCTCGCGACCAAGCGGCTGCGCTATCTCAGCGAGTTTCTGCTGCCGCTGTTCGCAGACCGCAAATCCACGCGAAAATTCTCGCGAAGGCTCGCCGGCTTGCAGGAGCAGCTTGGCGCCGTCAACGACATGGCGGTTACGGCATCATTGCTGGACGGGCTTGATGCCGAGCCCGACGGCACCATCGCCGCGGCGGCGATCGCAGGCTGGCAGGCGCGCGCGTCGATCGGGGTGCAACCCGTCCTGCAAAGCACATGGCGCGATTTCACCGTCGCGCGCGTGCCCTGGTCGCGGCAGGCGCCGCAGAACTAAGCGAAGTACACCCTAAAAAAGTTGCGGCCAGCCATTGGGGGATGGCTGGCCGCGCGCGAACCGGTCTGGGACGGGGAGGGGTGGGGATGTGACCGGGTCGCGTATCTCTTTCGTTTGTCTCTACTGATCCCTTGCGCTGGCGGTGGAGACCGCCGGCTTGGTGTCGCCGAGCGAGACCCAGACATTGGGATCGCTCTGCGACTGGCGCTTGACGAAGCGGTAGCCGGTCTCCGTCCAGGCAACGACGTTCTCGTTCTGATTGTCGAGAACGAACTCGCCCTTGTCGGTCTTCACCGTCAGCACCGCGTGTCCTTCGCCCTTCTTGTCGCGCACGACGGTGATGAGCAGGGCCTCGCGCGGCCATCCGGCATCGATCAGCATCTTGCGCTTCAACAGCACGTAGTCCTCGCAGTCGCCGTAACCGTCCGACGGCAGCGACCACTTTTCGATCACGCCCCAGTGCTCCTGGTCGGTCAAAGGCTTGACGGTCTCGTTGACCCAGCGATTGACCTTGACGAGGTCGCGCCATGCAGCCTGCGACATCACGATGTCACGCGGTTGCGTCGGTGCGCCCTGGCACTGAGCGGCATTGTCCGCACAGAACTCGACCCAGCCGATCGGCGCACGCGTGGTGTCGCCGAGGCTTGCGTAGAGCAGACGGCCTTCGCCGGCCTGCGCTGCCGCGCTCATTCCGAAGAGCATGGCGGCGAGCGCCAATCCCTTCCCCTGTCCCCTGAAATCAAACATTGCGGCCCCCGTTTCTTGTTGGGACCACATTGCGCAGGCAGCTTTTGAGTTGCCGCTAAGTCAGTCAAGTCAAGTCGAGACGAATGCAAGTAAAACACGCGGCGAATTCGATCTATACTTGAGTCAAACTTGAATAAAATTCGATATGACTGCAATTGATTCAAATTTTATGGATTAACGCGGAAACGCTGGCGGAACCGTTGTTTGCACGCTCCCGCAGCCTCCGCGTTAACCCGCGCGAGCCTCGACGCCACCCATGAAAAAGGCGGCGTCCGCATCGCGGAGGCCGCCTTCAGTACTGGAAATGCAGTGGTTTTGGTGCCTTCGCGCTTTACCGCGCGGTAACGCTCTCTTCGAGAGTTTCAATTGGCTGCGAATGCATGAACTCGAGCGCGAAGCCATCTTCGAGGTTTCGGACCACGCGGCCCTGCACCCGGCCGAGCAGAACCGTCGATTTCAGCGGGGGGCGGTTCTCCGCGGCGATGGCGGCGCCCGACAGCGAGAGGTCGATGATGCGGCAGGTCATCTTGGTGCCGTCCTCGAGCGTCAGCACCGCGATCGGATTGCGCGGCACGATACGATCGTGGCGGCGGTCTTCCGGCAAATTGAGGATGTCGCGGTTGGCGAGCCAGGTCAGCTGTGCCGCAAGCTTGTCGCGCTTTCGCGGCGTGGCACCGACCGTCATGGCGAAGCCATTGTCGATGATGCGGGTGATCTTGCCCTCGACGCGGCCGATATGGTCGAGATAGGCGACCACGCGGTCGCCGACATTGCCGATGCCGGGGGCCAGTAGCGCCAGCCCGCCCGGCGACATGTTGATCACCTGGCAGGGGAATTCACGGCGGTCCGGCAGCATGTAGCGGCCGAGCAGGTGAACCTTCACCCGCTGGAAACGCCGACGTTCCTCGGCGGCCGGAAGAAATTTTTTGTGCGCCAACGCCATTTTCACAACCCGACCCCCCGCCTGGCGGAGTCCGGGACGACCCTAAGGTGCACAGGGTTAATGCCGCGTTAGGATCGGGCACGGCGGTGACGAACAGACACAATGCGTTCGAAAAGCCACATCAGGGGCGGGCAGGCCAGCACTGTCAGCGCGCCGAGGTCGAGCGCGACCGCGGCCGTGCCGGCCGATTTGGCGAGCCGGCCCGCCACCGCCGGCCCCAGCATCATCGCGGCATAGAAGAGAGTGTAGAACACGCCCATCCCGATCGCCCTGGTTTCCGGCACGAGCACGCGGGCGGTCAGGCTCATGATCGGCCCGGCCGGATGGCCGCCGATCAGGCCGATCAGGACGAGGATCGTGATCACGGCGTCGGACCGGGTCAGCCAGGCCAGCAGCCCGGCCACCACCAGGCTGGCCACGATAGCCAGCACGAACGGCCGCTTGAAGCGATCGGCGAGATAACCGCCTGCCGGCACCGAGATCACCGACAGCCACATCACGAGGCTGATCGCCGATCCCGCCGCGGCAATGCTCCAGCCGCGCTCGGCGAGCAGCGAGGGGCCGAACGAGAAGATCATGGCGAAGCCGACATTATAGAGGCCCCAGATCGCGCCCGCGACGATCACCGCCAGAAGCGCGAGCGGATCAAGCCGCCCGGAGCCGGCCGCGCTGGCGGTTGCTCCCGGCGGCGATTGGTAGAACGTGATCAGCACAATGCCGATCGCGGTGAGCGCGCCGGCCACGAGGAACACGGCGCCCGCGCCATAGGCCGTGCCGATCGCCGGCAGCACCAGCAGCGAGATCGCAACGCCGGCCGGCCAGGAGTTGACGAAGATCGCCATCGCGGTAGCGATCTCCTTCCCCGCAAACCAGTCGGTGCCCATCTTGGTGAGCTGCACGGTCAGCAGCACGCCGCCGGCGCCGGAAGCGAGCCGGCCCGCCATCTGCCAGCCCCAGACGTCGGTGGTGGCCATGACGAGACTGCCCGCCGTCATCAGCAGCAGCGCCACGATCGTGGTGGGCTTGTCGCCAAGCGTCCGGCCAATCGCGCCGCCCGGCAGCGCCAGCACGATGCCCGGTGTGAAATAGAGTCCGATCAGGATGCCGATATCGGCGAGCCCGACGCCGAAGCTCTGCTGCAGCAGCGGCGCGACCGCGGCCACGCTCTGGAACTGGAATGCGATGGTGAGGCGAACGACGAACAGGATCGCAAGTATGCCCCAGCGATTGCGCAACGCTTCATCTCCCCAAACCCTGTATCGAGCGTGCGGTGGGGAGACGCCGGAGTCAACCGGCCGTCTTCCTCGTCGCGCGCCCATAGAGAAGACATAGCAGTGCCAGCAGCACTGCGGCTGAGAGCCCGAGCGACCAGTGGATGCCGATCGCCGCACCGAACAGTCCGACCGTGATGCCGCTGAACGCCCGCATCCCAAGCCCCGCCATGTTGTAGAGGCCGACGACGCGACCGCGAATGTCGGACGGCGCGTTCAACTGCACCAGCGCCTGCGCCATGGTATTGAACGACAGCTCGAAGAAGCCTGCAAAGAACAACAGCACGATCGCGACCGGATAGATCCGCACCGAGGCGAAGCCGAGCAGCGCCACGCTCCACAGCATGGCGAGCATGATCGCGGTGCGCGGCGTGCCCTTGAGCCGCCCCCAGGATTCCAGCGCGATGCCGGCGAGCAGTGCGCCGGCGGCATCGGCCGCGAGCAGCACGCTGTAGGAGATTCCGGGATCGCCGTGGCCGAGATCGCCGGCAAAGCCCGGCATCTGGGCGTGATAGGCATTGCCGATCATGAAGGAGGTGAGGCCGGCGAGCCATGTCATCGCCGTCAGCACCGGCTGCGTGCCGATGGCGCGGATGGTCAGCATGATGTCGGCAAGGCCGCGCACGGCGAAGCGCCGCACGGCGACACTCTTGTCCCGCACCGGCGCCCAGAACAGCCACAGCAGCATCGGCAGATAGAACAGCGTGTTGAAGATAATGCCATGCGAGGTGCCGAGCGTCAGCATGATAATGCCGCCGACGGCAGGTCCGACCAAAATGCCGAGATAGCGCGCCATCGCATTCAGCCGCACCGCGCTCGGAAGATCGGCCGGACCGACGAGATCATAGAGCAGCAGCTGGTTCGGCGTCTGCCACAACACGCCGGCGCAGCCATGGATCACCAGCAGCAGCATGGCGTGCCACATCTGGATGGTGTCGGTGATGAAGAAGAAACCCCATCCGGCCGAGGCAACAATGAACAGCAGCATGCCGCATTGAATGATGCGGCGCGGATCGACCCGGTCGGCCAGTCCGCCAACCGCGACCGAGAACAGCAGGAACGGCAACCAGTGCGACAGCACGGCAAAACCCGCCAGCGCCGGCGAATGGAATTTCTGGAACACCACCCAATAGCTGATCACATGCTCGATATTGTCGGCCATCATCGCCAGCACGTAAGCGATGAACTGGAGCCGGTAGGGCACCGACCTCATCGCTGCGAACGAGCCGGACGCGACCACGGGATTTTGAGGGAGGGGGTTCAAGCGGGCACCTGGGGTGGGACTTTGGCGCCGTGCCTACACGTTCGCCGTCGAGCGCTCAAGGCACTTGGGTGTGTGGAGACCAGGGTCCCGTAGCCCGGATGAGCGAAGCGATATCCGGGAATGCTGGCCCCGCATGTCGCTTCGCTCATGCGGGTTACGAGACCGCGGCTTGGCACCAGCGCGCATCTCACATACGCTTCGCTTCAGCCCGCACCAATCAATCATAACAGACGGGCAGCGAGGACACGCCATGGACCAGATCCGCGTCTGCACCCACGCAGGGCCGGGCAGCGAACCCGTCATTCGCACCGTGCCGTGGCCGAAGGTCGGCAAGAGGGCCGCGCTGATCAAGGTCGGCGCGTGCGGCGTCTGCGGCACGGACCTGCACATTCTGAAGGGGCATTGGCCGAAGCCGCTGCCGTGGCCGTTCACGCTCGGCCACGAGCTCGGCGGAATCATTGTCGAATGCGGCGACGAATTCACCGAGGACTTCATGAGCAAGCCGCTCAAGGTCGGATCAAAAGTGATGATCCCGCCGCTGATGCCCTGCGGCAGCTGCTATTACTGCATCCATTATCCCCTGACCGCCAACAAATGCCTGACGCCGGTCTATTACGGCCGCTATCTCGGCTTCGACAAGGCGCCTCACATGTGGGGCGGCTGGGCCGAATATGTCTATGTCGATCTCGACATGCTGCCGGGCACCAAGATCTACAAATTGCCTGACGACATGTCGCTGCGGTTGGGTGCGCTGTCGGAGCCGCTGACGTCCTGTATCCGCGCCTTCAATCGCGCCAGCCGCGCCGGCGGTTTTTCCTGGGGCGACACTGTGGTGATCCAGGGCTCGGGCCCGATCGGCATTCTCGCGGTCGCCGCCGCGCAGGAGATGGGAGCAGGGCGCGTGATCTGCGTCGGGGCGCCGGAGGAGCCGCGGCTCAAGCTCGCGCGCGAGTTCGGCGCCGAGGCGACGGTGAACATCGAGGAGATCAAATCGCCCGAGGCACGCATCGCGCGCGTGCGCGACATCGTCGGCGGCTTCGGCGCCGATCTGGTGATGGATTGCTCGGGCCATCCCTCCGCCGGCCCCGAAGGCATCGAGATGCTGCGCGACGGTGGCACTTATGTCGAGATGGGCCAGTTCACCGACGCCGGCTCGATCGAGACTTCATGGCACCGCATCTGCACCAAGGATATCAACGTGCTGGGCTCCTGGGGTTTTACCGCCAACGATCTGCCGCTCGGCGTCGACATGCTCTACCGCACCCGTGACAAATATCCCTGGCTGAAGATGCAGACGATCTATCCGTTCACGGAAGACGGCGTCGCGCAGGCGGTCAGGGATGCCATGGCGATGAAGACGGTGAAGTCGACGATCGTGCCGTGGCCGGAGCTGGTGGAATAACCGATGTCGTCCATCCCCGGAGATTTCGCAGCGTTTCTGATCGAAGCCAAGCGGCGGACCTATGCGGGCCTCGACGACGACGCCACCGTGGCCGCTCCGCTGCTCAGAGGCTCAAAGCAGCTCGAGCATCGCGCGGCGCCCTATGCCTATCGCGATATCTATTTCGGGATGGGGTTCTTCGTCGGGCAGGAGACCGTGTCTCGGGATGACCGCGTCATTTGGTCGATGAGCTACAGCGGTGGCGTCCGCGCGGAGATCACGGATCGAGACACCTTCCTCGCGATCTACAAATTCCTGCGCCAGGCGTTGCTGGACGTCAGCATCGAGTATCCGTTTCGGGGCCCGCATCTGTTCGAGCACGCAGGTATGATTTATCGGAACGAGGTCGAGGGCGCGCTCGATCGCTTCCACGGTGTCGAGACGATTGCGCGGCAGGATGGCGTGCCGCTCTATGCGGTCCGTTACAGTGGCGGTATGTTGCGATAGAGTTTCGCGAGCCCTGTAGCCCGGATGGAGCGCAACGTAATCCGGGATTCTCGCCTGTGGCTCCCCGTATTCCGCTACGCTCCATACGGGCTACGGGCCGGCGTTGGTATGAAGGACGAGATGACAAACGAACAAACGACCGAACCAGGCCAGCGCACCCGCTCGCCCTTCCGCGCCATCCGTGCGATCGACTACACCGTCATTTTCGTGCGCGACATGGCGGCGATGCGGCGCTTCTATGAAGACGTCCTCGCATTTCCGCTGCTGCGGGAGCTGTCGCCGAACTGGATCGAGTACGGCTTGGGCCACAACACGCTGGCTCTCGCAAGGCCGGGCCGAACCGCGACTGACGCGCCGAGGCCGGCGGGCAGTGCCGCGCTGCAACTGGCCTTCAAGGTATCCGCGGCCGAAGTCGATGCGTGTGCCGACGAACTCGCACGCCACGGCGTGGCGCTGCTGTCACCGCCGACGAACCAGTCGTTCGGGCATCGGACGCTGTTCTTCCGCGACCCCGACGGTAATCTTTTGGAGATCTATGCGGAGATCTGAACCGGGCAGCGGCGGGCCCGTACACGAAAAGTTCCATCGAAAATCCGCGAGTTATTCACGCCGGGGTGAAACTTAGGCCCAGGTTACGGCTTTGAGTTCACGGGAGAGTTCATCGTGAAGCAGATCCTGAAGCCCCTGACCTACATCGCGGCCGCCATCTACTTCCTGGTGGATGCGGTCTTCATGGCCGTGGCGAGGCCAATCTCGCGCTGGATCGGGCGCCATCTCCAATTGAAGCGATTGCGGGGCTGGATCAGATCGCTGTCGCCTTATTGCTCGCTCGCCTTGTTTTCGGTACCCGTCATTATCCTGGAGCCGGTCAAGCCCGTGGCAGCCTATCTCGCGGCGACCGGTCAGATCGTGAGCGGGGCCGTGACGTTCATCATCGGCGAGCTGCTCAAGCTCGTGCTGGTCGAGCGCCTGTTCCATCTCACCCGTGACAAGCTGATGCGGATTCCGGCTTTTGCCTGGGCGTACGGCAAGTACTCCGAGGTGAAGGCGTGGCTGCAGGCAACCGACGCCTGGCGCGCCATCCGCGCACTGAGCCGCGCGGCCAGGGACACTCTTGTGCGGGCAAGAGCTAGACTGGTCGGCGGCTTCAGCAGCCTGGTGACCTCCAGGGATTAGGGCTGCGCCGGGCGAGTTGCCCTCTATGCGAACTTGCGCGCGGCTGCGGTCGCCTTGTCGCCCGTGTTCGGCGTGCCGGTCGGCTCGATCAACATGAGATGAACCTCCTCGCGCGCCACCGGGCGATGTTCGACACCTTTCGGCACCACGTAGAGTTCGCCCGGACCGAGCGTCACCGTCCGGTCCCGCAACTCGATATCCAGTCTGCCTTTCAGGACGAGAAAGAAATCGTCGGTGTCGTCATGCTTGTGCCAGGTGAATTCTCCCTTCACTTTCACCACCATCACGTCGCAATCGTTGAAGGTCGTGATCGTGCGTGGGGACCAGAAATCCCCAAATGTCGCGAGCTTGTCGGCAAGCGAGATTCCGTCGGCCATGTGTTCTCCCGTTCTTCCGTGCGGCACAATTTGGGTCGAGCGATGCCAGCAGTTATTTGACATATCCCGACGATATGGCCCGCGCCCATTTCGGGTGGTCGTTGGCGAGGGCACGGGACGATGCGGCGTCCCAATCGTATTCGAGGGCCAAGAGTTCGGCCTGCCAGCCCCTTTGTCGCTTCGTGAGGATTGCATATCGCGCGTGCGGCGAGCGGTATTCCAGGTTTGCGGCAACGGGAATGTCTGCGAAGACCGGGCAACCAACGCTCCCTGGATTGAGAACCAGACAGTCATGAGGTCCGTGAACGACGGCCTGGCGGTGGCTATGACCACACAGCACCACGCGCGCCGTCGGCTCACTCGCGAGGCGCATTGCCAGCACGTCGCGGCGTGCCGGTACGAAGCGGCCGTCGTCGAGCGTTTCCTTCCAGCAGGCATGTCGTATCGTTGTCGGGCGTGCCGTGGCAGGCCAGGATCCCATCGTCCAGCCGTATTTGGGAAGGCAGGCTGTGGAGTGCGAGACGTTGCTCCGCAGTCAACGCGTTGCGCGCAAACAGACCTGCCGACGAGAGCTTGTCGTCCGGAAACTCCTCAATCCAGCGATCATGGTTTCCGCGTACGGTCGGCAGCGACAGCGCCTCGAGCGCTTCGAAAGTCTCTTTCGGCCACAACGGGCTGGTGACGCAATCGCCAAGGTTGACCGTACGATCGACGCCATGCGCCTTGATGTCGGCCAGCACCGCCTCGAGCGCGGCAAGGTTGCCGTGGATATCGGAAATGACTGCCAATCGCATCGTCGTGCTCCCTAGTCCAATCGGCCTGAGCTTAGCCCTGTTGTGCGTCTCCGGCAGCTCCAACCGCGCATAATTTAAGCGAGGTGGCCGTGAAAATCTGCAGCCTCGCCCCAAAATCCCGCTATATGCAGTAAAATGCCCCGAAAATGCTGGATGTAGTGGGTCGAGCTGGCCAGTAAGCTTATTCTCGGCATCACCAAAGCCATGCGTCATAGGCATGGTGATTTGCCCGCACTTGGCGTAAAGAGCGTCCAAATCAAATCACCACGCGTGCGGCTGGACCATTTGCCGCCTACGCAGCTTCAGGTCGCGCGGCTCGACGTTCCGCGCCTGGACCAACCAAGGTTTATCCCGTGTCTTTTCCGACCATGAGTGCGCCGCTCGCCCGAGCTTTGGCCGAGCGCAATTACGACCGTCCGACCCCCGTTCAGCTCGCCGTACTCACGGACGAGGCCGCTGACCGCGATCTCTTGGTTTCGGCACAGACCGGCTCCGGCAAGACCCTGGCCTATGGGCTCGCCATGGCCAAGGACCTGTTGGGCGACGCCGAGCGGTTCGAGCGGGCGGGTGCACCGCTTGCCCTGATCGTGGCGCCGACCCGCGAGCTTGCCTTGCAGGTCCATCGCGAGCTGGCCTGGCTGTACGAGCATGCGAGCGGGCGCGTCGTCTCCTGCGTCGGCGGCATGGACCCCAGGCGCGAGCAGCGCGAGCTTGCGGCCGGCGCTCATATCGTCGTCGGCACGCCCGGCCGGTTGTGCGATCATTTGCGACGCGGCCGTCTCGATATCTCGGAATTGAAGGTGGTCGTGCTCGACGAGGCCGACGAGATGCTCAATCTCGGCTTTCGCGAGGACATGGAGTTCATCCTCAAGACCACGCCGGACACGCGCCGCACCCTGATGTTCTCGGCGACGTTCCCGCGCGGTATCGTCGCGCTGGCCAAGCAGTATCAACAGCGGGCGTTCCGGATCGAGGTCGCCGGCGACGAAGGCGGTCACGCCGATATCGAGTACCGCGCGATCCGGATCGCGCCCGGTGATGCCGAGCACGCCGTCGTCAACGTGTTGCGCTTCTACGAGGCGCCGAGCGCGCTGGTATTCTGCAGCACGCGCGACGGCGTCCGGCACTTGCAGGCGGCACTGCTGGAGCGCGGCTTCTCCGTGGTCGCCCTGTCAGGCGAATTGACGCAGAACGAGCGAACCACGGCGCTGCAGTCGCTGCGCGACGGACGCTCGCGCGTCTGCGTGGCGACCGACGTCGCCGCGCGCGGCATCGATCTGCCGAGCCTCGACCTCGTCATTCATGCCGACCTGCCCAACGACGCCGAGGTCATGCAGCATCGCTCCGGCCGCACCGGCCGCGCGGGCCGCAAGGGGACGAGCGTCATGCTGGTGCCGCCCGTGCGGCGGCGGCGTGCGGAAATGCTGCTGAACGTCTCGGGCATCGACGCGGTCTGGGGGACGGCGCCGCAGCCGGATGAGATCCGCAAGCTCGATCACGAGCGCATGAAGGACGTGCTGTTCACGGAGGAGACCACCGCCGACGATCTGGCGCTGGCGCAGGCGCTCTTGGCCGAGCGGTCGGCCGAGGAGATCGCCGCGTCACTTGCACGGCTCTATCGCGCGCGGCTGCCGTCGCCCGAAGACATCATGGATCCCGGCGAGCGAACTGGCCGGCCGCGCGAGGATCGCGGCCGCAATGATACGCGCGCGCCGCGCGACGATGTCCGCGCTTCGCGCGGCGATGATCGGACCGAAAGGGCTCGACCAAAAGCGGGAAAATCGTCGTCGAAACATGGCATGGCGGATGGCAGCGTCTGGTTCCGGGCCAACATCGGACGAAAAAAGAACGCGGAAGCGCGCTGGCTGTTGCCGATGATCTGCCGTCGTGGCGGCATCGACAAGAACGACATCGGCGCGATCAAGATCATGGACACCACCACCGAGTTCGAAATTTCCGAGCGGGTCGCGGAATCCTTCGCCGTGAAGATCAAGCGTCCGGACAAGGAAGACAATATCCGTCTCGAGCCGATGGCGGATGCGCCGCAACGGCAGGCGGCATCGGAAGAGCGGCCCCACGCGCCGCGGCGCGAGAGTGGCGACAGCGATCATCGTGAACGCCAGGGCGAACGCGCGCGCGAGCCGAACGGGTTCAAACCGCAAGGCAAGCCACACGGCAAGATACACGGCAAACCGCACGAAAAGCCGTACGCCGAGCGCACGCCGAAATTCGACGATGCGCCTTCCTTCGCAAAGAAGAAAAAGCACAAGAACAAGCCGGGCCACGCTGAGCCCTCGGTCACGTCGTGGTCTGAGAAGGGCGCCGCCGGAAAGAAGCCGAAGACTAAAAAGAAGCATCGCGCCTGACGGCGGCCTACCGGCGTCGACGGGGAGGGGCGTTACGTCGCAGCGAGGTCGCGCAGCATGTAGGTCGCGCTGTCGCCGTAGGACGCGAGTTTCGCCCGCAGCTCCGCATCCGCGGTGACCGGCCGAAAGCCGAGACGCTGCCACAGCGGCCGCGTGGCGTAGACCGACACCAATGCGAGCGTCGCGATTCCTGATGCGCGCGCGAGCTGTTCGATCGCGATGACATAGTCGCGCGCGACGCCGCCGCGAAAGTCGGGCAGCACCGCGACGTCGTGCAAATAGAGGCAATCCGCATCGCCGGGCAATTGCTCGAGGAAGCCGTCGAGCGGCGGAATCCGGTGCTGGATCCAGGGATGCGCGAGACCGTAGCCGACGATCCCGTCGTCCGCGACAATCACGCGGCAGCCATCGGGATAGAGCCGCATCTTTTCCGCGAACACCTCAGGGCTTTCAGGCAGATCGGGATGGATCCGTGCTGCGATCTTGCTGATCGCCGGCAGATCGGGGGCGCGCGCGGGACGCCAATGCGGCTTGCTCATGTCGATCCGTCGTCCATCTCCATCATCCCAGTTTATTCCGATGCGACGATGCTTGCAGCGAAAAATATCTTTGCCGCGATCTCAGGAATACGACGGCTCGCGCGGCGTCCTACCCATGCAAGTCCATTGCCTGACAGGAGAGACTATGACGACATCCTCGATCCGCCTCGCGCTCACGCTCGCAATATCGCTGGCGCTGCTTCCCGCTGCCTTCGCGGCACCGCCGACCAAGACCGGCAGGACCGACAAAGGGAACGTGCTTACCGACGCCAAGGGCATGTCGCTCTATACTTTCGACAAGGATGCTGACGGCAAGTCGGCCTGCAATGGTCCGTGTGCGACCAACTGGCCGGTGCTGAAGGCCGAGGCGAGCGATGCGGCCGCCGACGGCTACACCGTCATCACGCGCGACGATGGCTCGAAGCAGTGGGCCTACAAGGGCAAGCCGCTCTACACCTTTGCCAAGGACACCAAGCCCGGCGACGTCACCGGCGACGGCTTTCTGAACGGCGCCTGGCATCTGGCGATGCCGTGAGCAGGGTGCACTGCTACCGCAGCCCCTCATAGACCATCAGCCCGCGTGCGATCTGCAGCTTGCGGATCGCGCGCGGCAGCAGTTTTTCCGGCTGGTGCAGATAGCGCCAGGAGGTGAGGGCGAACGGACCCAGCGCGCCGCATTCGTCGTCGAACGGCGCGAGCACGCCCGTCACGCTCACCGGTGTATGCGGGCGGGCGTTGAACGGCAGCAGCAGCAGTTCGAGATAGGCCTTGCTGCCGTCCTCGCGCGCGGCGGTGACGCCGGCGATTGCCCCGAGGCTCTCATCGGCGACGATGGTCGTGATCTCCTCGATCTCGCGGCGGCTAGCCTCGTTGAACAGCGCCGCAAAGCTCGCATCCTTGAGGTCGCGCCCTGCGAGGGCGCAGACGCGCGTGCCGGCGACGCGGAACGGAAAGCCGAGATGGGGCTCGCAGGACAGAACGAAGATGTCACCGAGCAGGCCGCGCACGGCGGCCGGATCGATATCGGCCCGGTCAGGGGCCCGCGCGGTGCCCCGCTTGGTGTCCCAATATGCGAAGAACTCGCGGCTCGACGGATGTTTCATGGCTGAACGCTTACCCCGGGGTGCAACCTCGCGGGACAAACCTGTCCCGCTTCAGTGCAGCCGCGATCCCTGTGTTGTTGTGCAGGAGGGGCTTTGCAGCGTCCATGCCGCAGCGGCATTTTCGGTGCTCCTGGCGCTGCCTTTGCGTCGTTAACGTTAAATTAACTATGCGCTTTCCGTGCACCGCCCCGCTGCTATGGTGATCGCGGTCGCAAGCCTCGCCGCTTTTCTCCAGCTTCTCGGCGAGGCCTGTACACAGGCGTCAAACAGTTTGGTCACCGGCCGCGGGGAGGGGTGGGGATACTCCCGTCTCTCTGGGTACCGGAAGTCCGACACGGATAGGCAGGGCTTTCCCAGGGCCCTGCCTTTTCCTTTTGTGCACTTGCGCAGCGCGGGCAAAGGCGACTATCTCCAAGGCCTGTCGTGAAGCCTGTCGCTCCGATCGCGCCTGAAAGCGAAGCCGCCCTTGGAATTCCCGCCAAATTCTCCGCCGCAAGATCCTTCGTCGCAAGATGCTTCGCTGGGGGTGCCGGCCGTCGTTGAGGAGGCTCCGCGCGAGCCGATCCTGACGCTGCCGTTCGCGCTGACCGCCTATATCCTCCTCCTCGCGGTGATCCATCTGCGCGTGCTGCTGCCGCCGGAGCTCGAGAACTGGACCATCGACGTCTTCGGCTTCATCCCCAAGCGCTACGATTCCTCGCTGCTCAATCTGGAGATTCCCGGCGGGGCCGGCGCCAAGATCTGGACCTTCGTCACCTATTCGCTGCTGCACGCCAATCTCACCCATGTCGGCTTCAACGTGCTGTGGCTGTTGCCGTTCGGCAGCGCGCTGGCGCGGCGCTTTGGCGCCGTCAGGTTCTTCCTGTTCCTCGCGGTGACGGCGGCGGCCGGCGCGCTCGCCCATCTCGTCACCCATGAGCACGCGGTGGCGCCGATGATCGGCGCCTCGGCCTCGGTGTCCGGCGCGATGGCGGCGGCGATCCGCTTCGCCTTCGTTCGCGGCAGCTTCCTGTCGTTCAGCCGATCGGATGCCGATACCGCCGCAAGAGTTCCGGCGCTGCCGCTGTCGCGCGCGTTGCGCGACGGGCGGGTGCTCGGTTTTCTTGCGGTGTGGTTCGGCGTCAACATCGTCTTCGGCGTCGGCGCGATCGGCATCGACAGCGAGACCACGAGCGTCGCCTGGCAGGCGCATATCGGCGGCTTCCTTGCCGGCCTGTTGCTGTTCGCGCTGTTCGATCCGGTGCCGCGCGTGCGAAGTGATGCTGCGGATGCGTCATCACGGGACATTTCAGACCGCATTTGAAGCGGCGCTTGCGGCGCCGCCCGAATTCATCCATCATTCCCGAGAAGAATGTTCCGAAGCGACAGGCCGCTAGCGGCGATGCTTCGCAAAGCGCCTGAACGTGAAACCGGCGCTGAAACTGTTAGTTGAAGACTCGAAGAACAAGTCCGGACCGCGAACAGCGGACGGTTGCGATTCAGGGAGGCGACAATGACGGTACGTTCGATTCTCAACACCAAGGGCCACCAGATCATGAGCGTCGAGCCCGACGCCAAGCTGGCTGCCGCGGTCAAACTGCTCGCCGACAAGAAGATCGGCGCGGTGCTGGTGATGAACCAGAGCCGGCTGGAAGGCATCCTGTCGGAGCGCGACATCGTCCGGGTGATCGGCGAGCGCGGCGCCGGCGCGCTGGAGGAGCCGGTCTCGCAGGTCATGACCCGCAAGGTGGTCACCTGCAAGGAGACCGACACGGTCGCCGAGCTCATGGAGATGATGACCACCGGCAAGTTCCGCCATCTGCCCGTGGTCGACAACGGCAAGGTGGTGGGCCTGATCTCGATCGGCGACATCGTCAAGCGCCGGGTGCAGGAATACGAGGCCGAGCAGGAAGCCCTGCGCGACTACATCAAGACCGCCTGATCAGTAAGACGGCCTGATTAGTCCTGCTGCTGGTCGGCTTTGGGCGCGGCGCCCTCGGGCGCGGGCGCCAGTTCGTGGATTGCCTCCTGGATGGACTCCAGCGCACGCTCGGCTGCGCGGGTGCCCAGCGCGATGAGGTCCTCGGAGCGGTGGAAATCGAACCAGCCGAATTGACCGATCCGCGGTGTGATCAGCATGTCGGGCGGATCGCCGGCGAGGCGGGCCCGGGTGATGCGGTCCTGCATGATGTTGAAAGCGTCGACCATCACCGAGGAGAGGCCGGGCCGGGCGCTGCCGCCGCCGAAGAACTCGCGCTTCACCGTCTTCTCAGGCGAGAAGAATCTCGGGAAGCGCCGCTTTGATGCCGGCTCTTCGGTCGCGGGGATCACCGGCTCAGGCATCGCGCCGTGCGAATAGACAGTCGTCGAATAGGTGAAGATATCGCTGGAAAGATTTGCGGCGATGACGATTTCCGCGCCGAGCGCGCGTGCCGCCGAGACCGGCACCGGGTTCACCAATGCGCCGTCGACCAGCCAGCGATCGCCGATCAGGACCGGAGAGAAGATGCCGGGCAGCGCGTAGGAGGCGCGCATCGCGTCGACCACGCGGCCGCGCGTCAGCCAGATCTCGTGGCCGGTGCGAACCTCGGTCGCGACGGCGGCGAACTTGACCGGGAGATCCTCGATCTGGCTCTGGCCGCAGGCGGCCTCGAGCCGGGTCGCCAGCTTCTCGCCGCCGATCAGGCCGGAGCCGTTGAGGCGGATGTCGAGGTAGCCGAGGATGTTGCGCATCCCTTGCAGGCTGCGGCCCCATTCTTCCAGCGTATCGAGTCGGCCGGCCGCATAGAGGCCGCCGACCACTGCGCCGATCGAGGTGCCGACCACGACGTCAGGCACGATTCCATTGGCGAGCAGGGTCCGGATAATGCCGATATGAGCGAAGCCGCGCGCGGCGCCGCCGCCGAGGGCAAGGCCGATGACCGGCCGGCGGATGCTGCCCAGGCCGACTTTCTCGCCGATCTTATCGCTGTTCGAACCCCGACCCTTCAATATGTCCAGCACCGAAACTCTCCTACGCCGGGACCCGCCATCAGACTAGGCACCGCACTCGCGCTCCGCCAGAACCGGGCCGAAGCATGGTTTATGCCGGTTTGGGAAGCGCGCGGGGCAGGAGTATGGCGAGGGACGGGCTGCCCCTGGGGTAATCACGCAGGCGTCAGCCGGGTTCCAAAGAACCGTATTGGCCGTATTTCTCAGGGGTCCAGAGGCTTGAATTTGCCGCGTTTTCGGTGAAAAGCAGGTGGCATGACTCTCGGGGGTGACGGCATCATCGGATGGCGGCGCGGCGCATCGCTGCTGCCGGCGCTGGTCCTTGCTGCCTGCCTCTATACTCTTGGCCAAAATGCTGCGCAGGCGCAGCTTTTCTCCGATCGTCCACCGCCGGTGCCGCCAGCGTCGGTGCCCGATCCCGGCGGTGCCGTTAGTCTGGCGCCGCCCTCCGGCCCGGGTGCCGGACCGCCGAGCCTGCCGCCGACCCTGTTGCAGCCGACCACGCCCAGCATGCCGCCGCCCGCGGTCACGACCGTGCCGTCCGCCCCGCCGCTCAACGCGGCCGTCCCCGGACAGGGCGTGCTGTCGCTGACGGCGAAATACGGCAAGGACACCCCGCCGATCACCAGCGGCCTGGTGTGGCGCGTGTTTGCCGATCGTCCCGACGAGAACGGCACCTTCAAGCTGATCCGCGAAGATCGTAATGCCACGCCCAACATCGTGCTGCCGCCCGGCAATTACGTCGTGCACGTCGCCTTTGGCCTCGTCAGCGCGGTGCGCACCGTCAGCCTGAAAGCCGAGACCGACCGTGAATCTTTCGTGCTGCCGGCCGGCGGCTTGCGCATCGAGGGCCGCGTCGGCACCAGCCGCATTCCGCAGAACCAGATCTCGTTCGCGATCTACAAGGGCAGCCAGTTCGAATCCGGCGAGCGCGCCTCCCTGGTGCCGAACGTCGCCGCCGGCGACGTCGTGCTGCTGCCGGAGGGCACCTACTACATCATCTCGAACTACGGCGACGCCAATTCGGTGGTGCGCTCGGACATCCGCGTCCAGGCCAGCAAGCTCACCGACGTCACAATCACCCACCGCGCCGCCGTCATCACGCTCAAGCTCGTCAGCGACAGGGGCGGCGAGGCGCTCGCCAACACCGCCTGGTCGGTGCTGACCCCAGGCGGCGACGTCATCAAGGAATCGATCGGCGCCTTTCCGCGCGTCGTGCTCTCCGAAGGCGAATACCGCGCCATCGCCAAGAACGAGGGCAAGGTCTACGAGCGCGGCTTCAATGTCGTCAACGGCGTCGACGGCGAAGTCGAGGTCGTCGCGCGCTAGTGCTTGAGCGGTGATGCCGCATGCGGCCCGACGCTGGTCTTCGTGCCTGGTGAACACTTCTCATTCAGCGCATGGATTCCCATATCTGATTACCGCCAGTCCCGTGTGCGAAAGCAGATGCTTTCCGCTGCTCCGCTTGCTGTTGCGATTGTTGGCGTTTCGATTTGAACAGCTCTGGCAGCGCTACCAAGCAGGACCGATTAACACCGGCACCGCCGGCTTATTCCAGCGGCGCCGCGACTTCCTCACAGCAGTGCAAGATACCTATTTCCGATAATCAATTTTATTCGCTTTCCATCCTGCCGCGTTATATGTCGGACATCACTCCAACGGGGGAGGCCGGAGCAGGCTCGTGCGTCTGCGAGACCGGCAAGGAGCAGGGGACCACGCTCGTCGGCATGTTCGAAGTGATCCTCACCAGGCGTAAGCGGTTCGGCTGGCGGTGGCAGGTGTGCGACCAATCCGGCAAGAAATTTGCCGATGGCTTCGAGCGCACTCGGCCGTCCGCCAAATATCATGGCGAGCGCGCATTGTTCTTTCTGTTGTCGCAGGCCCCGCTGCGCAACCGCTTGGCGACGTCCAGCGAGGACTAGTCGCGACTGCGCGTGCAGTCCGATAAGTCCCGTAGCCCGGGTGAGCGAAGCGATACCCGGGACAGCTCGTGGTCGGAATCCCGGATGTCGCTTCGCTCATCCGGGCTACAAGACCTTGCGTTGCCCGACGGGCAAAACACCCAAATTGTCGGACAACCCGCGCCGCGAAAAATATTCCGCTTTGCCGAATTTCGGAATTGCGTATATTTCGCCGCAACCCGGCCCAAGGAAGAGGGGCGTATCGCGATCGTCACGAACGCGGGCCGGACGGCGGTGGACGTTAGTCACATCGGCGCGAATGGTTTCGCAGGGCGGGCAACCGTGAGTGAAGGCCTCGCGCACACGACCGGTGTGATCGGCGTACGGCAAAATCGTGTGGTCCTGACGCCCGGGGTCTGTGCGTCAAGCGTTGCGGTGATGTGGGTTGCCCAACCGGGCACACGCATCAAGCAAGGCGACGGGGGCAATAGTGCATCGCTCCCCGGGGAGAGCACGACATAAGCCGTAAAGCCACTGCGCAGGGAAGGCCGGATGTTTTGGCTTCACCTGTATGCTGCTGTGCAATTTTGTTCACGACAATCTCGCACAGTGGACCGCGGGTGCCAGCCGGCACCCGGTCTTCCCTGCGCCCTCTTTCATTTGAGGGTGAGGCGACCAAGCAAAGCTCGGGCGAAATGCGCCGCGAGGATGCGAAGGTGTGTCTGCGATCCGGAATGCGAATGGAAGCGCGACGCTGCCACCCACAGACTCCGTCATTGCGAGGGCAGCGAAGCAATCCAGTCTGCCGCCGCGGAAAGATTCTGGATTGCTTCGCTGCGCTCGCAATGACGAGGATGATGGAAGTGTACGCCCTCGAGATCGCAGCTGCTCACTGATTTCGGCCAGCGAGATTCACGGGCGGCGTAACTCGGACGGATAGCAGTCGTAGACCAGCGCCTTGAAGTCCGGCGTGATGCGGCTGCGCTCGTTCTGGGTCTGCTGCATCAGCAGGTAGACCATGTCGAGCTTGGGATCGACGCCGAAATAGGTGCCGCTGCCACTGTCCCATTTCAACTCGCCGAGCGAGCCCGGCGGCGGCGGTTTGGCGTTGCCGGGATCGGTCCGTACCGCGAGGCCATAGCCATAGCCGAAGCCGTCGCCCGGAAAATAGAAGTAATCGCGGCCGACGCCCGAGCCCGGCCCGACGTGATCGGTCGTCATGGCCTTGAAGGCAGCGGGGCTCAGATAGCGCTTGCCGTCGAACTCGCCGCCATTGAGAAGCATCTGTGCGAAGCGCTGATAGTCGGTGATGGTCGAGAGCAGCCCGCCGCCGCCGGACTGCCATTCGGGGTGATCGAGGCGCTCGCGCTCGGCGGCGAGCAGGATGTTGTCGTTCGGCAGCGGCCGCGCCATCCGCGCAAGCTCGTCCTCGGTCGCCAGCGCGAACTTGGTGCTGCTCATGCCGAGCGGATCGAAGATGCGCTGCTTGAGGAATTCGTACAGCGTCTGGCCCGAGATGATCTCGATGACGCTGCCGAGGACGTCAGTGGAATGACCGTAGCGCCACAGCGTTCCCGGTTGCCGTGCCAGCGGCAGCCTTGCGATGCGTTGGGCGAATTCCCTGTTGTTGAATTGACCTTCGAAGATATTTGCGGCCTTGTAGGCCTGCTCGACCCATTTGCCGCCGATGTAGTCGTAGCTGATGCCCGAGGTGTGCCGCAGGAGATCCTCGATGTTGACGGGACGGACCGGGGCCACGAAATCCAGGTGCAACGTGCCGTCGGGATTGGTGACCTCGAGGCCCACCTTGGTGTCGGCGAAGAGGGGAACGTATTTCGACACGGGGTCGGTGAGCGCGAGCTTGCCCTCGTCGATCAGCATCATCGCGCCAAGGCAGGTGATCGGCTTGGTCATCGAGTGGATGGCGAAGATCGTATCGGGCGTCATCGCGAGACCGGTCCTGGTGTCGCGCACGCCAATAGTCTTCAGATAGACCGGCTTGCCGTGCTGCTGGACCAGCACCACGGCGCCGGGCAGCCGGCCATTCGTCACCTCGTTGTCGAAATACGCTGTGATACGGTCGAGCCCGTCGGACGACGGCGCGGGGACGTCGGCGGCGCGGCTTCGCGCCATCGTGCCGGCCAGCAGCGCGGCTCCGACCAGAAATTCACGACGCTTCATCCGGGCTTCCTCCCTCGCCGGGATCAAAGCCGCAAGACGTCGAAGGCGTCAACACGCCTTCGATTAAAATCGCGTCACGATTTCAGAAAGGACCGGTCGCGGACGGTCTTCGCTCGGCCTGGTCGGCTTGCCGATATGGACGAAGCCCGCGAGCTTCTCGTCCGGCTTGAGGCCGAGGCCATCCAGCACGTCGCGATCGAACGCGAACCAGCCGGTCAGCCAGCAGGCGCCGTAGCCGAGCGCCGCCGCGGCCGTGACGATGTTCATAACGCTGGCCCCGGCCGACAATTCCTGCTCGAAGGCCGGCACCTTCGGATGCGGCTTCGTGAAGCTGACGATGCCGATCACCAGCGGCGCATCCATGAGGCGTTTGCGCTCGGTCTCGACATCGGCCGCCGCCGCGCCGGGATTCTTCCGGGCGAACACCTTTGCGATCACCTCGCCGGCGCGCTGGCGCGCATCGCCCTCGAAGATGATGAAGCGCCAGGGCGCGAGCTTGCCATGGTCGGGCACGCGCGCGCCGATGGTGAGGATGGTCTCGAGCTCGGCCGGGGAGGGGCCAGGTCCGGACATCTCGCGCGGCTTGACCGAGCGGCGGGTCTTCAGGAGTTCGATGGCGTCGGGCACTGCGGTTTCCTCTTCGGCTGGTCGTCGGGCGTGCAGTCCCCACATAGGAATGCACGCCCGCAACCGAAAGCGAGTTTAGACCGATTTCAGATGTCAGGTCGCGCCACGCGCCCGCTTCACATCCGGCGGGGTCGCTTCGTCGACGAGGGCGGCGATGGCTTCCACCGTCGTCGTCACTTGCTGCCCGTCGCTGCCGAGCCGGCGGATCGAGACCGACTGCGTCTCGGCCTCTTTCTTGCCGACCACGAGCAGTGCCGGAATTTTGGCGAGCGAATGCTCGCGGACCTTGTAGTTGATCTTTTCGTTGCGCAGGTCGATCTCGGCCCGAAGTCCCGCACGCCGGACCTGCTCCAGCACCTGCTTGGCATACTCGTCGGCTTCCGACGTGATGGTGGTGACCACCACCTGCACCGGCGACAGCCAGAGCGGGAAGTTGCCGGCATAGTGCTCGATCAGGATGCCGATGAAGCGCTCCATCGAACCGCAGATCGCGCGGTGCACCATGACCGGCGGCTTCTTGCCGCTGTCGTGGTCGATGTAGAACGCACCGAACCGTTCCGGCAGGTTGAAGTCGACCTGCGTGGTGCCGCACTGCCAGTCGCGGCCGATGGCGTCGCGCAGCACATATTCGAACTTCGGTCCGTAGAAGGCGCCTTCGCCCGGATTGATCTCGGTCTTGATGTGATTGTTCTGCGACTGGATCTCGCGCAGCACCGTCGCCATCACGCGCTCGGCGTGATCCCACATCGCGTCGGTGCCGACGCGTTTCTCCGGCCGGGTCGACAGCTTCACAGTGAGATCGCCGGTGAAGCCGAAATCGGCATAGGTCGACAGGATCAGCTCGTTGATCTTCAGGCACTCGTCGGCGAGCTGATCCTCCATGCAGAAGATGTGCGCGTCATCCTGGGTGAAGCCGCGCACGCGCATCAATCCGTGCATCGCGCCGGACGGCTCGTAGCGGTGCACCACGCCGAACTCGGCGAGCCGCAGCGGCAGGTCGCGGTAGCTCTTCAGGCCATGCTTGAAGATCTGCACGTGGCCTGGGCAGTTCATCGGCTTCAGCGCGAACCAGCGCTTGTCTTCGGCCTCCTCGCCGGCCGACTGCGCCGCGAACATGTTCTCGCGGTACCAGCCCCAATGGCCGGAGGTCTCCCACAGCGACTTGTCGAGGATCTGGGGGGCGTTGACCTCGCTATAGTCACCGGCCAGGCGGCGTCGCATATAGGCGATCAGCTGCTGGAAGATGGTCCAGCCCTTGGCGTGCCAGAACACGACGCCCGGACCTTCCTCCTGGAAGTGGAAGAGGTCGAGTTCGCGCCCGAGCTTGCGATGGTCGCGCTTTTCCGCTTCCTCGATCTGCTTCAGATAAGCGTCGAGGTCCTCCTGCTTGGCGAATGCCGTGCCGTAGATGCGGGTCAGCATCGGGTTGTTGCTGTCGCCGCGCCAATAGGCGCCGGCCACCTTCATCAGCTTGAAGGCGTTGCCGATCTTACCGGTCGATGTCATGTGCGGGCCGCGGCAGAGATCGAACCAGTCGCCCTGGTAGTAGATCTTGATCGGCTCGTTGCCGGGAATGGCGTCGACCAGCTCGACCTTGAACGCCTCGCCCTTGTCGCGGAACACCTGTTTGGTCTTTTCGCGATCCCAAACCTCCTTCGTAAAAGGCTTGTCGCGCGCGATGAGCTCGCGCATCTTCTTCTCGATCGCGGCAAAGTCTTCCGGCGTGAACGGCTCGTTGCGGAAGAAATCGTAATAGAAGCCGTTCTCGATCACGGGGCCGATGGTGACCTGCGTGCCCGGCCACAGCGTCTGCACGGCTTCGGCCAGCACGTGGGCGCAGTCATGGCGGATCAGCTCGAGCGCGCGCGGATCGTCCCGGTTGATCAGCTCGATCCTGGCATCGGCTTCGATGGGATCGTCGAGGTCGGAGACCACGCCGTCGAGCGCCATCGCGACCGTACGCTTGGCCAGCGACGGCGAAATGCCCTTGGCGAGTTCGAGGCCGGTGATGCTCTTGGCGTATTCGCGCCGGGCGCCGTCGGGGAAGGTGAGCGTGATTTTTTCCGGTGGGGTCACGGGTCTCAAATTGCTGAGGCTGTACTGGAAGCCGGATTCGGATTTGGGCTGCTCGGACTTGGATTGGTCCTTGGATGGGTCCTTGGGCTGGTCGGTCATGGCATGTCTCCTGAGGCTCACTCCTGCGAACGAGCGCAGGTAAGCGGGAACGAGCGATATATCAGGCGAGTCGGCCTGCGCAATCCGGCATTTCCAAGAAACCGGCGCGCAAAAGCGGAGGCGCTGCACGAACTATTCCGGGCAACGCCCTTTAACTGGTCGCAAGGCGGCTCTACATGCGTTTGCATGGAAAATGCACGCGCCGGCCGTTTCGCGCCAACCGCCCTGATGCTCGGCAATCTCGTCACCGGCTGCTCAGTACTGGCGCCGGCGGGCATGCTGCCGGAATTGGCGACGGGGCTCGACGTCAGCATCCATGCGGCTGCGCTCCTGATCACCTTCGGGGCTGTCATCCTCTGCATCGGCTCGCCGCTGACGGCCTGGCTCACCAGCCGGATCGAGCGCCGGGCGTTACTCACCACGACGCTGGCGGTGCTCGCTTTTGGCAATCTGGCCTCGGCCTTTGCGCCCGACTATGCGAGCCTCCTCGTCATCCGCCTGGTGATGCTCGCGGTCGGCGCGCTTTACACGCCGCAGGCCGCCGGTACGGCGGCGTTGATCGTGCCGGTGGAGCGTCGCGGCAGCACGATTGCCTACATCTTTCTCGGCTGGTCGCTCGCTGCCGCCGTCGGCCTGCCGCTGATCACCTTCATCGCCAGCCGCTATGGCTGGCGCGCGGCCTATGGCGGAATCGGCGCGCTCGGTTGCGTCAGCTTCCTGCTGTTGCTGATGCGGCTGCCGGGGGGCTTGAAGGGGACGCCGGTGGATCTGAAGACCTGGAGCGCGGTCGGTCGCAACAGAACGATCCGGCTTCTGCTTGCGATCACGATGTTGCAGATGTCCGGGCAGTTCGTGGTGTTCACCTTCATGGGGCCGCTGCTCAACAAGCTGACCGGCGCAGGGCCCGATGCGATCGGCCTGGTGTTCGCTCTCTATGGCGTCTGCGGCTTCCTCGGCGTTGTCATCGCGACCCGCATCGTCGACACCTCGGGACCCTATCGCACCTCGCTGCTGTTCACCTGCCTGCTGCTTGCAGGAATCACGGGCTGGGCACTCGGCGCCGGCACGCTCGCGTTGATGGCGGGTGCGGTCGCGATCTGGGGCCTCGGTTTTGCCTCGACCAATTCGATGCAGCAGGTGCGGCTGGTCTCGGCCGCACCGTCGCTGGCATCGGCGACCGTCGCACTCAACACCTCCGTCCTTTATATCGGCCAGGCGGTCGGCTCTGCCGTCGGCGGACTGCTGTTCGCCCGCGAGCTCCTGCATACGCTCGGCTTCGTCGCAGTCGGTTTCGTGGTGGTGGCGCTGATCCTGGTCGTCCTGACCCGGCCCCGGCCGGCAACAGCCGCCCCGGCCTGAACGGAAGCGTGCCTGTGTGCGCAAGGTGCTTGGCAAACCGCGCGCCGGGAGGCTAGAAGGCCGGTCATGGGGACCAAAGAGGGTTGACTGAGATGAGGATGATTCTGGCGGTTGCCGCGGTGCTCTATTCAGCTTCCGCTTTCGCGCAAGCCGACAAGCCACCAATGATCGGAGACAAGCCGTTGGTGCAGGTCAAGCCCAAAGGGACCAAGGCGGGCACCAAGGAGGCTGCGGCCAAGCCGGCTGCCGCGCCGAAGGGCAAGCCACAATCCATCGCGGCGCGGCTGCAGGCTTGCCTGGACCTCGATGACGGCACCAAGGACCGGCTCAATTGCTACGACGCCGTGATCCCGCCGACGCCAAAGCCGAAGCCGGCCAAGGCCAAGGGCTACGCCGATTGCCGTTTCTTCAAGGAAGAGGACGAGCGGCTGGCCTGCTTCAACGGCTTTGCCGAAAGCATTCCGAAGCTGCCAAAGACCTGAGGCAGATCAGGGCCTGCGACAGTTACAGGCCCACCTAGCCAAAATACCGACGGCGCAATATCGCGGGCTTACCGGCTCGACGGGGATGGATTGGTGGAGGCCACGCGCGTGAGCGCGAGTGATGGCGTCGCCGACATCTTCACGAGGACGTCCTTGAGCGGGTCCCGCGTCCACGCTCGCGTCACATAGTCACGATGCGTGATGCCGTCCCCGGTTTCGACGAACACCACGCTGCCCGGACGCAAGGGGCCGTCCATGTCTTCGGAGACGGTTATGCCTTTCTGCCGCAGCGTGCTCATCAGTTCGCGGTCGCGCCGTGCGGTGTAGCGGGTGTAGGAGCTGACGAAGAAGCCGGAGCGGTGGCTCTCGATCCATGAGGCGAACTTGTCCATCTCGCCATAGACGGCGTCGAGCAACACGACGCCGCGGACACGGTCACTGATGCCACCAACCTCGAGGCTCCAGGCCGTCGGCAGGAAGCCGCCGCTGTAGCCGACGATCACGATCGGCATGTTGGCGAAGGCGCGGGCGCTGTTGGGATCGCCGGTGAGGCGGGCGAGATGGTTCGCCGACTCGTCGATGAAGCGCTTGAGGCCGCCAGCCTGCCAGAATTTTCCTGCGCTGGAATCGGCGGCATCGACCGCCATCTGCGGTGCGAGCAGGATGGCGTTGGCGCCGGAATCAGTGATCTGTTGCGGCACCAGCTGGCGGTCGCGCACGTCGCGCTCCAGCGTCGCGCCATTGCCGTGGAAGAACACCACGATCACGCCCGGCTTCCGCACGTCGAAATGTTCGGGCACGTGCATCAGGACGCGGTTATCGTTGTAAGTCTCGTCCTGCCAGAACACGCGCCCGGAATAGCTGCGGTGGCCGCGGCGGTCGCCCTTGGAGATGTTGAGGAATGGCGCGTCGGAGGCAGGGTTGTTGCCGAAATAGGGGAAGGCTGACGATTTCATGCTGACGAGCGTCGTCAGGTCCTCGCGTGGCGGACGCTGGTAGGGGGCCTGCGGCGCGAGCGAAGCAACCTTGTAAGGCGCCTGCTCCGGCTGCGGCTGCACGGCGCGCTTGGGTGAGAAGTCCGACATCTGCCGTTGCAGAAAACCCTCGCTCGCGGATGGGAAGCGCTCCCTGAACTGGGGGGCCGGGAATCGATCCTCGAACGTGTCGTTGCTTGCGACTTGCTGGTTTGTCTTCGCAACGACCTGGACGTTGGCTTGGACGTTGGCCTGCGAGTTCGCCGCGAGCGCTGCCGGATTGGGCGCCTTGCCGCATTGAACCAGTGTCAGCGACAACGGCACCAAGGCTGAGATCAGAGCGATCCGAAGCGCACGACCGCGTGCGCCGGACGTGGTCCGGTCAGCGCGGATGTCAGCTCTCGGCTTCGGAACGGCCCCGACCATTCACCCATGACCCCAAGTCATGACCACAAGTCCATCGGCAATCATTAAGGCAATTGAGCCGATGGGCGTTTAGGCGACGTTAAGTATCCGGAGAAACTTCCCCACATCCGGAACGCTCAAAGGGACCACGCAATCGTGTCGTGATTGTGGGGGGAGGGAGACGGGATGTCCCGGTGTTTACGACGCTTTATTGCCCGCATCGTGCATTGATGGTGCTGCAGTACCGATTCGGCCCCGCCTCATTTAACCCTTGTTAACCCTGCTTGAATTGACTGGACCGAGCTGCACGATGCTTCCCACGAGACGTGACGCCTGAGGTTGAGGACGGCGATGACGGCATCAGATGCGGGTACTGCACCCTGGACCGGCCGGCTGACCGGAAGCGGGTCGGGGGTCTCCGTTCTGGTCGCAACCGCCATCGTCGTGGCCGACATGATCGGGGTCGGCGTCTTCACCAGCCTCGGCTTCCAGGTCAAGGACATTCCCTCGGGCTTCTCGATCCTCTTGCTTTGGACGGTCGGCGGCATCGTCGCGCTGTGCGGGGTGTTCTCCTACAGCGAGCTCGGCGCCATGTTTCCGCGCTCGAGCGGCGAATACAATTTCCTCGGCCGAGCCTATCATCCCGCCTTCGGCTTTCTCGCCGGCTGGGTGTCGGCGACGGTTGGCTTTGCAGCACCCGTCGCGCTCGCCGCGATGGCCTTTGGCGAATACGCCAAATCGGTGGTCCCCGATGTGCCGCCGATCCCGCTTGCCATCGCCGTGGTGTGGCTGGTCTCGCTCGTGCAACTGACCGGGGTCAGGCATTCCTCGACGTTCCAGCTGATCTCGACCATCCTGAAGGTCGTGCTGATCGTTGCCTTCCTGGTCGCCGGCTTCATCGTCGGCGTGCCGCAGCCGATCGCCTTCACGCCGCAGGCGGGTGATCTCGTGCATATCGTCAGCGCGCCTTTCGCGATCGGGCTCGTATTCGTGATGTATTCGTTCTCGGGCTGGAATGCCGCGACCTACATCATCGGCGAGATGAACATGCCGCAGCGGGACCTGCCGCGTGCGCTGCTCGCGGGCACGCTGATCGTGCTCGTGCTGTACGTCGCGCTGAATGCGGTGTTTCTCCATTCTACGCCGGTGGGCGCGCTCGCGGGTCAGCTCGATGTCGCCAGCGTCGCCGGCAGCGCGATCTTCGGCAATCTCGGCGGCCGGATCGTCGGCGCGATGATCTGTTTCGGCCTGATCTCCTCGATCAGCGCGATGATGTGGATCGGCCCGCGCGTGATGATGACGATGGGGGAGGATATTCCGGCGCTGCGCGTGTTCTCGCGGAGATCGGTGCGCGGCGCGCCGGCCTATGCCATCCTGTTTCAGCTCGCCGTCGCCAATTTGCTGCTGTTCACGCGCAGCTTCGAGGCCGTGCTCGACTTCATCCAGTTCGCGCTGCTGTTCTGCTCGTTCTTCACGGTCGCCGGCGTGATCAAGCTGCGCATCACGGATCCCGATTTGCCGCGGCCCTATCGTGCCTGGGGATACCCGTTCACGCCGCTCGTGTTCCTGCTCGTGACCGCGTTCATGATGTACTATTTATTGACTGAGCGGCCGGTGCAATCGCTATCGGGGATGCTCGTCCTGGTCTCGGGCCTGTTGATTTATGCTGTTTTCCGCAGGCGGCCGGTCGCCGCTGGCACGTCACACAATCGCGAATAGACATGTTTCGACCCATGAGAATTGCGGCCGTGGCTCTCGCCTTGCTGGCTGCGGCCGTCTCGTCCGCACGTGCTGCCGAGGCAACCTTCGACGACACCGCGCGCTTCCTCGCGGGCATGCAGCCTTCGGCGGATTCGCCGCTGGTGCCGCTCACAAAGGACTCGGGTTGGCAACGCCACGCAAGATTCTTCGACAGTGCCTTCGCCCAGCTCGAGGAGCGCCAGCTCGCGAAGATCCGCAACTGGGCCGACGTCAATTTGGCGGCGCCCAGGCCGACCATGTTTTATTGGTTCAGCGGCCCCGACTTCCTCTACGCCAACGCCTTCTATCCCAAGGCCAGCACTTACGTGCTTGGCGCGCTGGAGCCGGTCGGTGCAGTGGCTGACCTGACGCGATTGCCGCGCAGTTCGGTCGGCGCCGCGCTCTATAATGTCGAGCGCTCGCTCGGCTCGATCCTGAGTTTTTCCTTCTTCATCACCAAGCAAATGAAGGTCGACCTGCACACCAACCAGGTCAACGGCACCTTGCCGATCCTCTACGTCTTCCTCGTCCGCTCCGGCAAGATCATCCGCAATGTCGAGATGGTCGCACTCGACGACAAGGGCGGCGTGCATGTCGGCAACGACAATCCAGGACCGAACGCGACGCGCGGCGCCCGCATCACCTTTGCGGGCCCCGACGGCGAGGCGCGCACGCTGTATTATTTCTCGACCGATCTCTCCAATTCAGGTGCACGCGCGGCAGGATTCCTGAAGTTCTGCGAGACGCTCGGACCCGGCAACAGCCTGATCAAGAGTGCGTCCTATCTGCTGCACTCCGGCAATTTCACCGTGGCGCGCGACTGGTTGCTCGCCAACAGCGCGACCATCGTCCAGGACGATTCCGGCATTCCGCTTTCGAGCTACAATTCGCGGCAATGGCGGTTCTTCCCGTTCGGCCGCTATCTCGGACCGATCGGCGAATTTCCCGGCCGCTACCAGGAACGCTACGCCGCGCTGTTCACGCGCGCCCAGCCGATCGATTTCGGCGTCGGCTACCGCTGGCGGATGCACGAGTCGAACTTGCTGCTGGCGGTGAAGGTGCCGGGAAGCGAGACGGCGCCGGGGGCGGAGACCACCTCGTCCGCCGAGCCGTCGCCGAAACCGCTGCGTCCGAAGCGGCCACGTCCGCCTGAGCCGGTCCCGCCGCCACCCGGACGCTTTTTCTGGTCCCGCTAATTACCAGTGCACGCTCTGGCTCGGCACGATGAACGCCGTTGTGCTAGGCGGCGTGGCAAGACTCGTCTCCAGATACCAGCCGGAGCCGACCACGAGCAGCAGCAGGGCGATGATGGCGAGCATGTCGAGGGTTCTGGGATCGTGGCCTCGCGAACCGCCCCGGGAATCCGGTCCAAGTCTGACGTGAAAATGAGGGCTGATTTTCCAGCGCATTGTTGTTTCCTCCCGCGGGAGCATCACAGCAACGCGAGGAGAGAGTTTCGGTTCCACTCAAGGTAGCGACGCCTGAGGCGCCGCATCATGCTCAGGATGCGTTGACGCCGCGCCAGCGGCCGTAGCGCCAGGGCAAGTACCAGCGCGCGCCCTGTGGTGCGGTGAGGGGCACGTTGTCGATGCCCGAGGTGCCGAAAGGGTTGCAACGGAGCAGGCGCGCGAGCGTCATCCAGCCGCCGGCCCACAGCCCGAACCGTTCGATTGCCTCGTCGCCATAGGTGGAGCAGGTCGGCAGGTGCCGGCAATTGTAGCCAACCAGCGGCGAGAGCGTGTGGCGGTAGAGCCAGATCAGCGCGCGGGCGAATTTGCGTGGAAGCCGGAGCGCGCCCGCGACGGGATTGGAACAGGGCTCGGGGGCTGATTGCTTCATGAGCGCTTTGCTGAGATCGTGGGCGAGGTTTTGCGCGGTTCCGGTGCAGGGAACTGTAAGCTGTTGTTTGTACGTCATATTTTGCGTGCTTTTTGGGAGCAGTGCAGCAAATGCCTATGGACGAGCTGTATTCCCCCGGATACCATTTTTGTGACGTCCATGTGAGACTCATTGGAATGTCGGAACGGGGCTTGGCTGAGTCGGCTCGCCGTAAGGCTTGGGCTAAAGCTTGGGACTTGGGGAAGGGACCAGTTTGAAACTTCTGAAGGCGCTCAATCTTCGCGGCTGGTTGCTGGTGGGAACCGCTGCTTGTGGAGTCGTGTTGGCTGGCGCCGTCGCGACGCTCGGGTCGTCTGCCCGGGCCGGTGCTGCCCTCGAAGAGCGCAAGCTGCCGATGAAGTTCAATTGGGTCGCCTGCGAGCCGAATTGCCGCGGTTGGGTCAGTGCAGTCGGCATCATCACCGCCGATACGCCCCGGGACTTCGAAGAGTTTTCCCGCGGGCGCCAGCTCGGCGGCGCCACCGTGGTGCTGGATTCCAGCGGCGGTTCCGTCAACGACGCGATCACGCTCGGCCGGCGCTTCCGCAATCTCGGACTTCTGACCACGGTCGGCGTTAGCGTTCAGAACCGCGGCGGGCAGTCGGCCCGTCCGGCAGTCGCGCCGGAGGCCTATTGCGAATCCATGTGCGTGTTCCTGCTGTTGGCGGGCAAGAAGCGCTACGTGCCGGAAGCGGCCCATGTCCGGGTTCACCAGATCTGGATGGGCGATCGCGCCGACGATGCCAAGGCGGCGAGCTACAGCGCGCAGGACCTGATGATCGTGGAGCGCGACATCGGCCGGCTTGCCAAATACACCTTCGACATGGGCGGTGCCGGCGATCTGCTGTCGCTCGCGCTCAGCGTCCCGCCCTGGGAAGATTTGCACGAACTCGATGCAGGCGAGCTCAAGCTCACCAATCTCGTGACGACGGATCTCGTGGCCGACGTGTTGCCGCATGTCGATATCTCCGCGCCGGCAATGGCGGAGCTTGCACCGAAGACCCAGGCGAGGTTCGGTGCAGAACCGGAGCAGTCCGCCAAGTCGACCAAGACGGCGGAAGCCCTGGTGCCGACGGGCGGCGTAGCCACGCCTGTTGCGGCGTCGCAGAAGTAGCCTCGAATTTCTGATTTCATTTCCGGGCCAGCGACGAGCCCGGAATCACCCTCCGGAATCAGCCTTGCGCCGCGGCCGGCTGCTTCGCCTTCGCCTCGATCTGGCCGATGGCATCGACCACGGCATCGAAGGTCAGGAGCGTCGAGGCGTGGCGCGCCTTGTAGTCGCGGACCGGCTCTAGGAACTTGATCTCTGCCCATTTGCCTTCAGGAGGCGCGCCGTTCTCCTTTAGCATCTTGCGAACAGTTTCGCGTAACTCACGGAGTTCGCTCGCAGTCGATCCGACGATCTGACTTGCCATGATGGATGAGGAAGCCTGTCCCAGCGCGCAGGCCTTCACGTCATGGGCGAAGTCGGTGACCTTGTCGCCCTCCATCTTGAGGTCGATCTTGACGGTCGAGCCGCACAGCTTGGAGTGGGCGGTGGCGGTGGCATCGGGATCCGGCAACCGTCCGAGCCGCGGAATATTCCCGGCCAGTTCGATGATCCGCTTGTTATAAATGTCGTTCAGCATGTGATGGAGTCCAGCAGGATCGGCCTTGGCGTGCGCCGTCCACGGCCCTATATAAGGTCGGAACTGGCGGAAAAACAGTCCAGCGCCGCAGCGATGGTGTGATCCAGAACCGTGCTGCCGGCGTTATAATTTGAAGACCTTTTCGCCGAAACTGTTCTCTCAGGCGTCCGGCGGCTCGCCGCCCCGTCTGCCGGTGACACTCCGGCCGCAAGGCCGTCGAACGGAGTCGACATGGACGCTACCATCAAATCCATCCGCCCCAACAAGCCCTCCGATCGGCAGCCCGAGAGCCGTCCGGCGGAGCTCGATCCTTCCGAATTCCTTGCAGCCGCCGTCCGCGCCGACCAGCCGCGCCCGGCGCGCGCCGAGGCCGAGCAGGCGGTGAAGACGCTGCTTGCCTATATCGGCGAGAACACCAACCGCGAGGGACTGCTCGACACGCCGCGCCGCGTGGTCGAGGCTTTCGACGAACTCTATCAGGGCTACCACCAGTGCCCGGCCGAGGTGCTCGATCGCACCTTCGGCGAGACCGCCGGCTATGACGACTTCGTCCTTGTGCGCGACATCGAGTTCACCTCTCAATGCGAGCATCACATGATGCCGTTCTACGGCAAGGCGCACATTGCCTATACGCCGGTGGAACGCGTGGTCGGCCTGTCGAAGCTTGCGCGCCTCACCGACATCTTCGCCCGCCGGCTCCAGACCCAGGAGCACATGACCGCGCAGATCGCGGCAGCGATCGACGAGATCCTCAAGCCGCGCGGCGTTGCCGTGCTGATCGAGGCCGAGCATACCTGCATGTCGGTGCGCGGCGTCGCCAAGCATGGTGCCTCCACCTTCACCAGCCGCTTCACCGGCATGTTCCGCGACAATCCGGCGGAACAGGCGCGTTTTCTGTCTCTGGTGCGAGGCCTGCAGCGCTGACCTCGCGAATAGACCGGCGAGGGCGTTGTGTCCGCTCACTCCCATGAAACCGAGGAAGGTCTCGCCTTCCTTCCGAGATTCGATGCGGCCGGGCTCGTCACGGTCGTCGCGACCGAATTTGCCACCGGCGACGTGCTGATGGTCGCGCACATGAATGACGAGGCGCTGCGCAAGACCATCGCGACCGGCGAAGCCTGGTACTTCAGCCGCTCGCGCAATGCCTTGTGGCGAAAAGGTGAGACCTCAGGTCAGACCCAGCGCGTGCTCGAGATCCGCACCGATTGCGATCAGGATGCGGTCTGGCTGCGCGTCGAGCAGATCGGCGCTGCGTGTCACACCGGCCGCCGGTCCTGCTTCTACCGCAAGGTCGAGGCCGAAGACGGCGGCGCCAGGCTCGTCTTTGTCGATGCGGACAGGCTGTTCGATCCGGACGCGGTGTACAAGAAGTAGTCCTGCCGTCATGCGGAGGGCGGCGTGGCGGCCCGAATTTACCCCGCATTAACCATATCTGTCCCACGGTGAGACGACAGGGCGTCGAATTGCCGGCGCGCCTCAACGCCATGCGAGCGGGCACTTCATCATGTCGGTCGACAATTCCAGTGTCTCACAGGCGGCGGTCCTTGATCCGTCGCGGGCACGCGTCGCCAGTGCGATCAAGCAGGCCTCGAACGTAGGTGGCGTCAGCTTCCAGTACATGCTGACCACCGCCAAGATGGAATCGGATTTCGATCCCACGGCGGGGGCGACTACGTCATCCGCGCACGGGCTCTACCAGTTCATCGACCAGACCTGGCTTGGCACGGTGAAGGAAGCGGGCACCCAGCTCGGCTATGGCAACTATTCGGACGCCATCACCAGGACGTCGTCGGGCACCTACACCGTCGATGATCCCGCGATGAAGCGGTCGATCATGAAGCTGCGCGACGATCCGGAGGCCGCCTCCAGCATGGCGGCTGCGCTGACGCAGTCGAACAGCTTCAAGCTCACCGGCCTGCTCGGCCGCAGGCCGTCCGACAGCGAACTCTACATGGCGCATTTCATGGGCGTCGGCGGCGCCGCGAAACTGATCGCCAATGCCGAGGACAATCCGCAAGCGGTTGGCGCGCGGTTGTTTCCTAACGCGGCGTCCGCCAATCGCTCGATCTTCTACGCCAAGGACGGCCGCGCGCGCAGCATCTCCGAGGTCTATTCCGTGCTGGATGCACGCTACGCCGGCGCGGCAAATTCGAAAACCACCCGCAGCGCGATGGCGATGTATGGCGGCACGTCGACCACGCAGGTCGCGAGCGCCAACGGCGTACAGCCTGCCGCGCCGCTGATCGACAATGCCGCGTATCTCCAGACCTTTCCGAACACACGCGCGGTGATGCCGGTCAGCGCGACAGTGCCAACGACGGCCGCGGACAATACACCGATCACGCCGGTATTTCGCTCGATCTATCAGCCCGGCGACACCACCCAGCCGGTCTCGACGACCGTGCAGAAATTGTGGGGCAACAATGCCTCGCTCACTTCGGTCGCACCCGCGACCTCGGCCGCATCGGGGACGCCTGACGTCCGGCCGCCCCAGCCGCTTGATCTGTTCAGCGATCGCAGCGGCACGTTCTCAAGCTAATACGCACTCCCGTGTCTCGGACACGTCGCAGCGGGAACGCTGCTGCGCAGGGCCCGGTGCGTGAACGGGCCGCCTTTGTTCCCTTAACAAAACGTCAATAAAACCAGCCAGTTATGGTGAACGCTTTATTAAGCGTCGTGGTTTATTTTGTGTTGCAGGTGACAAGCCGTCACCGCTTCGTCTTCGTTGCGTAAGCCGGAAGCACCATGATTGTTCGGCAGTTCATCAATTGGATCAGGACGGCGCCCGCCGGCGAGCGGGCCGAGGCGACGCGGGCGCTGGCCCGGGCCTGGCTGATCTCAGACCTTTCCCATGACGACCGTATTGCCGCTGAAGGCGCGCTTCTGATGCTGCTTGACGATCCCTCGCCGCTGGTGCGGCAGGCGATGGCCGAGGCGTTTGCGCGCAGTACCGAGGCACCGGCGTCGATCGTGCGGGCGCTGTCGGCGGACCAGCCGACCGTCGCGCTGTCCGTGCTCGAACATTCTCCGCTGCTGATCGACGCCGATCTCGTCGACATCGTCGCGACCGGCAACGACGAGGTGCAGTGCGCGGTCGCCCGCCGCATCGCGCTGCCGGTATCGGTCTGCGCCGCCATTGCCGAAGTCGGCTGCGCGGCGGCAGCGCTTGAGCTGATCGAAAATCCTCATGCCGAGCTTGCGCCCTTCTCCTGGGATCGCATCGTCGAGCGTCACGGCCATCTCGCCGCGATCCGCGAGGCGATGCTGGTGCTGGAGGATCTGCCGTCTGCCACGCGCGCCGCGCTGGTGGCCAAACTCTCGGAGACGCTGGCCCAATTCGTCGTAGCCCGGAACTGGCTGACTGCCGACCGCGCCGAGCGCATCGCGACCGAGGCGCGCGACCGCTCCACCATGAACATTGCGGCGCGCTCCCGCGGCGAAGACATGGAAGGGCTTGTTCGGCACCTGCGCATCACCGGCCAGCTCACCGCGGGTCTCATTCTGCGCGCGCTGCTGTCGAGCAATCTCGACCTGTTCGATGCGGCGCTGGCTGAGCTCGCCGAGCTGCCGCTGGCGCGCGTGTCCGCGCTGCTGCACGATCGCGGCGGCAACAGCCTGCACGCGCTGCTCCGCCGCGCCGGGCTTCCCGAGGCGACGTTTGCAGCCTTCCAGGTCGCGCTCGATGCGTGCCACGAGCAGGGCTTCGTCGACAGCGACGACAATGCAGCGAGGCTGCGCCGCCGCATGGTCGAGCGCGTGCTCACCCATTGCGAGACCGACCGCGGCGCGACCGAGCCGCTGATGGTCCTGCTCCGCCGCTTCGCCACCGAATCCGCGCGCGAAGAGGCAAGGCTGTTCTGCGACGAGCTGGTCGCGGACGAGACGGTTGATCCGGTCTATGACGATCTGATTGCGGCGTAACGAGACGTGTAGGGTGGGCAAAAGGCGCATTGCGCCGTGCCCACCGTCTCTCCGCACAATTCATGTCGATTGGTGGGCACGCTTCGCTTTGCCCACCCTTGTAATAGCGCGATCAGTTATTCTCGACCTGTTCCGTGAGGAATGGCCTGCCGCGGTTTGCACCCCGCGACAGGCCGCTGGCGATCGGATC
>NZ_JBHTFN010000023.1:0-21950 GCF_042666195.1 Bradyrhizobium sp. GCM10028915 | reverse complement strand
CTCGCCGCTGGGCGAGATCAAATCGGAAAGGTGGGCGACATCGTCTCGGAATCCACGGGCGACTTCATATCGGTACGCCTGGGCGACTTCGTCGGAATCCGCAGTCCGCGCCGTAATCCTCCCGTATATCGGTTAAATTGCTAACCAAAAGGTCTGACGAAACGATTAGTGGATGATTGCGGGCTTGGTGGCAGCGTTCGTCGTCCACTAAGCCCTAGACGACGCAGACGTCATGAATGGCCGGCGGGCATCACTGCCCCGGGCCATCGCTTGCGCTACTTTGCGGTGGCGGTGATCGGCAGACCTGGCCGCGAGCCCGCCGAACGCCGATTAAGAAAGAGCCATAACCAGCATGCTCCATACTTCGAACACGCCGTTCTTCTCCACGGCACAACGGCGCAGGCCATGCCGCGTCGATCCCTCGCGCGAAGGCATGCGGAGCTCCTCGCCCGGGGCACTCGGGAAGGGCCTGCCGTGATAAAGTATGCCGGCGTCGCTATCACTGCCCCGTTCCGGGGTGCCCTCCGAAAATAAGAAGGGCGAGCCCACGTCGACAGCGCGGCCGGATCCGGGCTGTTCGAGCAGAAAGACGGCGCATCACAAGGGCCAAACGCTGCCAATCGCCGTGGTTGCAATGCTAGAAGTTCCTGACTGACTGGGGGCAGCATGGTTAAGGCATTTCGCAATATGCTCATGGCAATTACTTTTGTAGGAGTTGCCGGTTGCAACATGTTTTGGAATTTCATGAATGACTATATGGCCTGCGGCCTTGCGCTGGCGGCTTCAGTTACAGCCGGCTTATGCGTTGAGCGCATCTTCATCGAGCGGTCCCGTCGGGAGATGATCCGCCTCCAGGGTGCGGACTGGCATTCAGCGGAGAAACGACAGCTCGACTCATGAGCGTCACCCGTCGCACGCTCGTCGTTTTCATCGTCCGATTGTTCGCATTCGACCCGAGGGGCCTAGCCCGATGATCAAACTGGTCCATCCATTCCGGTTCGCTCGCATCGAGCGCCTGCGAGAGCTGCTTGAACGAGACTCCCAAATGGCAGTTGATCCGAATGCGGGCGTGAGCACCACCAAGCTGGTGAGACCCGATCCGCCAATGCTCGAAACAGGTGTGATACTCGGTCGAGATCCAGGAGGGGTCCGAACTGGGTCCTTGGTTGCGAGCCATGCGAGCGCTACGGCACCGCAACTGGTCAATACGCCCGAGTAGCATCACGATCTGGAAGGGGCGATGACCATAAGCCGCCCCCGGGTAGGGGATGCCGAAAGCGGACTCCCGGCTCCATTGGTTCTTACCGCTTTACAATGTTGCCAGGGGATCTCGTCGTAGTCGTCACCATCGCCGCCAGCGAGGTAGGCAAAAGGAGCGATCCGAACCAAGTCGGGCCCCAGGCTCAACGGCAACGGGTGGCGAGAAGCGGTGCATGAACTGGCAAGCTGATGATTGAAGGCGGCCCATATGATGTCCGTCACCGGACGGCGGGTCGTCACTGAAACGAGCACTGTCTGCTCTGGCGACGCGGTCTCGAGAACCATTTCCAGCTCGCCATTGCCCTGGCGCCAACTCATGGCGGCAGTGGACAACACAGCCAAGACCGGCAAGCGCGGAGCATCAAAAGACCCGCAAAGCAGGTACCTCGGCGAAGGTTGCATCGAGCACAACAGTACTCGCGCCGATCGAGCGCCCAACGAAACTCGTGCCCCAGCGTCCGGGATTGTTGGCCAGTTGCGAGATTGAACACCGGCCACGTCCTGCCGCTCACGCCGATTCGCCTCGAGTCACACGTAGAGATGTCGGCGCTCGATGACATTCGAGTGTGTCATCGAGCGGTGACATTTTACGATTGTCAGCGAACGCTGACATATGTTAAAGTAAGCGAACGCTGACATTTGGAAATCCCATGCTCATATGCACCCCGGCCGAACTCGGCGCCGTCCTTCGCGACCGGCGCAAGAAGCTGCAACTCGATCAATCGACCTTTGCCAAACGCATTGGCGTCAGCCGCCAGTGGGTGATCGAGGTTGAGCACGGTCACGCGCGCGCTGAGCTCGGGCTGATCCTTCGCGCCCTTGATGCCCTGGACGTTCGCCTGGATGCGGGCACCGAACAAGCGCCCGCCCGCGAGGCCCCCAGGCCAGCCGTCGATATCAACGCCATCGTGGCCAAGGCCAGGAAGAAAAAGGCTTGACCAGCGAACTTGTTGCTCTGCTGGATGGTCAGGAAATCGGCCGCCTGCGCAATGACGCCCGCGGCCGGCTCACCTTTGTCTACGACAAGGGCTGGCGCCAGGCCGAGGGAGCCTATCCGCTGTCGCTGTCCATGCCCCTCGCGGCCGAAGAGCACGGTCCTTGCGCCGCGCAGGCTTTCCTGTGGGGACTCCTGCCCGACAACGAACGCGTGCTCGAAGACGGTGGGCCCGAAGATTTCAGGTGTCCGCGCGGAACGTGTTTGCCCTTATTTCCCATGTCGGCGAGGACTGCGCGGGTGCCATTCAGTTCGTCACGCCTGATCGGCTGGAGGCCTTGCGAACCGGCGCCCACGACAAGGTCGAATGGCTTGACGAAACGGCGATCGCCAATCGCCTGCAAACTCTACGCGAAGATCACGCCGCATGGCGGTTGCCGCGCGATACCGGACAATTCAGTCTTGCGGGTGCCCAACCCAAAACCGCCTTGCTTCTGCAAAAAGGCAAATGGGGAATTCCCTCTGGGCGCATTCCGACGACGCATATCCTCAAACCGCCGACCGGCCATTTCGATGGACACGCGGAAAATGAACACATCTGCCTCATACTTGCGCGCAATCTCGGTCTGCCCGTCGCCGACACCCAGGTGATGCATTTTGGAAACGAAATCGCCATCGTCATCGAGCGCTACGACCGGCAGTTCAGTGGGAACGAGATCGTCCGTGTCTCCACCAGGAAGATATCTGCCAGGCGCTCGGCATCCTGCCGACCATGAAGTATCAAAACGATGGCGGACCAAGCCCTGCCGATGTGATTGAGCTTTTGCGCACCTACTCCACGGATCGCGTCGCCGATGTTGACACGTTTGTCGACGCGCTCGGCTTCAATTGGCTGATTGCGGGTACGGATGCTCATGCCAAAAATTATTCGCTGCTGCTGACCGGAGGCCGTCACGTACGGCTCGCCCCGCTCTACGACATTGCGAGCATTCTTCCCTACGATGACGTCGATCTGCAGAAGATCAAGCTCGCGATGAAAATCGGCGGTGATTACAAGCTCAGCCCCAGATTAGTTCGCGCGATTGGCAGAGGTTCGCGCGCGAAACGCGCCTCGATCCTGACAAGGTGATCGCCGAACTGATTTGCATGGCCGAGCAGCTTCCGGACATTGTAGCCGCCGTACGGAAGCAAGCGCAGAAGGACGGACTGGACAACGCCATCATCGGGCGCCTCGCCGACCACTTGATTGCCAGAGCCAAGCAATGCCGTCGACTGCTCGGAGGGATATAGCTCAGACGAGCCGCCAGCAGGATGATGATGGTCAGCAGCAAGGCTGCCTATCATCATCGACATGTCGCTGTCGACGTCAACGGCAGCACCAGCATCAACATCACCGCGATCGGCACGCCGATATCCATGTCGAGCATGATCGGTGGTTGCTCGCGATCCGATGCACCCGTGTAGTCACTGCGGCTGCCATCACCTCACGTTAGACGTGTCCCTTCAAGGCTCCGGCAGATAGGCGCCGGATTAGCCGGGGCGAAGATCAAATAGAGCAGGATTGCGGCCACGATGACTGTCCAGCCGACCGACGTGGCGAGAGCCCATATTTGGGTCGGCATTGGACGAACTCTCCCGATGAAGCTAACGAAGAGACCGCTGGCGCTGGACAGCAGCCTTTTGAACCCGGCTCAGATAAAAGCTCTTACCCCCGGGATCCGCCATAATCAAAAGCCGGACTCGCCACCCTGTGAAGTCAAAAACGACTCGAAGGCCAATGGAAAAATTGTGACGTTGCGAGAGCGACACACCTGACAAGCTAGCCCAGCACTGGTGGAGCGCTCTTCCTCGGGCGGAAGCCAACCATTTGGCACAGAAATGATTGACCGTGCCCGCATTCGCCTGCGCAGAGGGTGACGCAAAGCCGGCTGCTAGTCGGCGGTCCCAACCTGATCGGAGAGGTCTTCGACCATACTCACGAACATGTGCGATTCCTCCCCGGGGCGCCTATCTGCAAACGCCTCCACGAGATCACCTGGCGGCCACGAACTGGATTGTAGATCGTATCGACGATAGGCTCGAGCTGCCGGCTTGCCGCAAGTAGCTGCTGATCGCGCTTTTCGATCAGTTCGGCCGTTTACAATTCACGCGCTGCACGACATGCCGATCTGCTGTTCCGCCGCTTTGTTGATGAACAGATAGCGCAGACTGCGCGCGTCCCTTGGCTATGATACTTTCGCCACGTTCTCGACGACGGTGGCGAGCAGCCGTTCGGTACGCTCGAGAATACGCTCCTTCTGCCGCTGTTCCGTGACGTCCTCCTGGACGGAGACCCAGCCGCCGTCATCCATAGGCCGTTCAAGACGATCCGGCCGTCGTTGAGCATCACGTCGTAAGGTTACGGCTTCCTCTTTCCGATGCGAACGAGAATGGCCGAAACGTACTTTTTGATGTCGCCGCTGAACAGCCCGTGCTGCAGGATCTCCTCGAGCGAGGACCCTGACTTGATGGTCTCGGGCAGATTATACATCCGGCGCTAGTTGCTGTTCAGTTGCAATCACACGTCCTTGCCGTCGAGCATGATGAGGCCTTGCGACATGCTGTTGATAGCGGCGGAGAGCTGCCGCTTTTGGGCCTGGTACTTGTCGTTGAACGCGTCGCGCTCGGCCATCGCGGCGTCGCGCTGCTTGCTGAGGTTCAATTCAAGCTGTTCGAGCTCAAAAACTTGAGCGACAGCAGCGCGGAAGTTCTGCACGGCGCGCGCAGGGCGGCCGATTTCGTCGTGGCCGCGCAGATGGCAGCTCGCCTCCGATGTCCACGGTTCTGATAACGATCGCTCGCCTGGGCAATGTCTGAGAGCCGCGCCAGCACCGAATCCCGGATCACGAGAACATTGATCGCGGCAAGCACCAGCGCCGCCAACCCAGCTGGAGCGGCTCATCTCGTTGCTTGCCGGCTGACGATACAGCCGTCAATGAAAGTGCTTTGCTATCAGTAAGGCTATCTCGGTTGGCAGCCTCTTTCTTCAATATCCGGACATCGGCGCCTGACTCGTACAGCTCGAGCCACCGCGTTCGAGATGGAGGCCGGTCTTATTCTGCGGCGGTGGCCTTGAGCTTGAAAAGCATCGGATAGTTGACCAGCTCAATACGCGACCCGGTCGTTGGCTCGCGATTCATCTCCGCCGCATTGAGGCACATTCCCAAGCGGAGATGGCCAGCATCGTCGAGGCGCCGCTCTCGCGTTCGATCCTTTGGATGAGCTCGATCTTTGTCGCGCCGTTCTGGCGGTAGTCCATCGAGGTGAAGGTGACGTGATCATCGTCGAGGGCTACGAGCCGGCTGTTGGCGATTGCACGCGATGGGATAGCCGCCGAAATAGGCCAGCAGCTGCGCGTCGCCGCCGAACGGCCGTTTGGCGTAGACGACCCAGCTGATGCGCCGCATGGCGACTAGCTGAGCTGGGAAGGCGGCAGGCTTGGCCAGGGATGCGAGATCGAAGAAGTTCAGGGTGCCGGCGGTCAGAGACTCGAGGAATACGCGATTAGACTTTGGCGTCCCCCTCATGCAGATGCAGTTGGGCTTGGCAGCCGGCGGCCTTGATCTCGTAGACCCATCCCTCGCGCGCGGCGGATTCTCGCGGAGCGTGGGGTCGTAGCGCTCGATGTAACCAGGAATAGAAGTTTTGCGGGCGCGGATGCACGGCGTCATATGCCGCCTTCCACTTCGCGATCAGCTCGGTGCGCTGCGCTGGCGTCAGGTCGCGACGGATCAGGTTTTCGTCGATGCCGGTCAGGGAGCCTAATGGGAAACAAAGCAAATTTCTTCATACTAGGAACACCAGCCGGCGCCGCGAGGTTCTTCCACGCTAGGGCTAGAACTTACGGAGTTTTCTTCCATGGCTACCCAGATCGTGATCGACCACACAGGCGACAGCAGACATTTTTTTGGCCAAACCGACCCCGACGGGCTGGCCAAGGCTGAGCGGCGCTTTAAGAAGTTGACAGACCAAGGATTTACCGCTGCTACTCGGACGCCGGCCGGCGATCTCAAGGCCGTACGGACATTTGATCCGGCTGCGGACGAGACGCTGTTCTACCCGCGGCTCGTCGGCGGCTAGCCACCCTCGTGGGCACAGCAATGTTTTTGTTCAGACGCGACGGCGTCGGCAGCAGTGCGCGTTTGCGCTCCCTGCGTTCGCTGGATCGGAGCTTCATCGAGCAAAATGGGCCGGAAGCGCGTGCGCGGCGTCTTTTGCGCGATTGGCTATCTCCGGATCAGCGTGCGCAGTTTGATGACGAGCGTTATTTCGAAGTCACGGGCTCTCACCCCGGGTGACGATATCGAATTTATCAGGGCTCCATGGGCAATGTTTTGGAGCCTGATGAAGAAAGACGACCTAAGACCGGGTGGTGTTTCATTCCCGAACGGCCGCTGGCAGTTGGCGACGTGATGCTCTCCCAGAAGATCGCGCTCGAAACCGACGAAGCCGCAGTGCTCGCGCTTGCCCGCCGTTTTTCTCCGAGACGGCCATCCCTGCCCCGAGTAGTGCGGCGTGCTTACTAGGCCGCACGGCGGGGCCGCCACTTGTGACGGCGGCGACCCCTCGCCGCGAAGGCGCCGTTACGCGAGACGAGGACGACTTCGCGACTGCATCCAGCATCGGGTCCGCTGTCGGCCGGCGCAAGAACATCCGCGCGTTAGTGTTACTTGGGCCGCCTGGCGGTGCCTGATGGCGTGACGGATTGGTCCCGCGCGGCGACCGCTAGAACACGTTGCAGGGTCCGCGCGAATTCAGAGTGAACATGTCGAGCGTGCGCCGCATCTTTTGGCTCTGAGAGAAAAGCAATCTTCACCACGAAGCGGTTTCAATCGCGATGTGACGAGAAGATTCTCAGAATGTTGCGAGCGCAAGTTCGTGATCTGTCGTCGCATCTCAACGAGATCGAAGCGGTCGTCGTCGGGCTTACTCGCCAAATGAAGCTCGCACGGTTATGGCGGATAAACGAAGGCGCCGCGCCGAATATCTTGGCGCGACGGGCTCGCCATGGTGAACCCGAACGGGGCAATGTCCGGTGCAGAGAGGCTAGCGCTCCGTAGCTCCGATGCAATCGAAGACGCGGATTAAGCTTGATGTCGCCGCGGAAAGTTAAATCTGGAACAAGCGCTGCTGTGGGCGACAGCACGCCAGCGCGTCCAGTTCGGCGCCCTTGTCCAGCCTCGTCCCGGCGACGCGGTCTAGATCAGGGCCTGGCTTTTCGCCGCACCGGGCGCCGCGCTGAACGGTCTTGACGTTCTGCCCGGTCTTCGAAACCGTGCCGTCGTGAACGCAGACGACATTTTGTCGTTTGCGTTACCAGTTCCTTGCGCTCAATTGGAAGCTCTGGCGCCGGCAGCCTTCGCCCGCCGCGCCGGCGTCAGGTCGCGACGGATCGTTCTATTGGTCAGGATTGCCGATATCGAACGCGCCTAGACGGTAAGCTTCGCCCACCGCTCGCTCGTCCGCCATTTGGGTGATCAAGGTGAACGTCGCGTCGGGGTAACGCGTCCACACTTCAATGTCCTCTGACGTGACGTTTAGATATCCGAAAAAGCACTTATATCGACCCGGCTCCGTCACCCGGCCGATTCTGTCCCAATTGATCTTATTAACGCGCATCGCTAGCCCCACTCGTTCTCAGGCAGCGAATCGGGCGGAGGTTTAAGTTCGTCTAGGCCGGCTTCGATCACCGCCAGTTCATCTTGGATCGCTCTGACCGCGTTTTCTGGGTTGATGCCCGACACGGCTTGCAGCTGGTCGAGCACCTTGCGACGATGTGCCAGCAAGTCCGTCAGCGCGCGATGGTCCCGTACCTTCACGTAGCCGGCGACGATCAGTTCCATGGCCTTTGACACGTTCGTCGTTTCCCACCGGTTTGCGGGTTATCGGGGGCGGCTAAGTTCTGTCAGACCGGCTTCGGTCATACGATACTCGACACCTTCGCCCGTTGAGCGTCGCTCCATCCATCCGTTTCGTAAAAGAGCGAGCGTTGTTCCGGGGTGATCGGGAAGCTTCGAAGAAGACACCCAGTCGCGGTCACGAAGAGGATCGAGCATTTGCCGGTGATACTGATTAAAAAGCGGCCTGCGCTTTTCGTGCCGACCGATGTCTTCACCTATCGTTTCAAGCGGGCGTTCGGTTTCCATAGCCGTTTGTTGCCATCGCATCGTTTACGATCAGTTACGGATCCGGCAATGTTTTCTAAATGGTTCATGGATATTGGTCTGCGGCATGGATCACGAGGACCCATCTGCTTGGTTCTTTCCGGCTCTCAGGCGAAGCTACGCTCATCTAGCAGCGTGGATGACGCGCGGTAATCGCGCGCCTGAGCCCAGCCGCTTGCCGGCACCCCCGCGCTCAGAGCGGTCAGCTCGCTTTCCCAACCCGCCGCGGCGGCCAGCGCCGCCGCGCATTTAGGCATTGCGGGCATTGCGAATGACGAACGATCGCACATCGACACGTCCGTGGTTGCCGGACGAAGAGGCGGAATTGCTCTCGCTCTTTGGCGCAGGTGCCACAGCTGAGGAGATCGGCGAACGGCTAGGCCGCACCCGCCAATCGGTTTACGCTCGCTTGCAGCGCTTTCAAAAACAGCGGGGGCGAGCGAGTAGGACGAGTGGGAAAGTCTTTGCTCAATTACTAGAGTGATCGAGCGACTTCCATCGCTAGGGTCGCAAGATCACGTCCGCAGCGGAATTGAGGTAGCGATCCGAAACGGTCCGTTCGCCCTTGCTGAAGTAACCCTCAACCGGTGCATCGAAGGTTCAATTGCGTCAGCTTCAAAAGGCGCCAGGCTGCAAGCGATCGCATTGAGGTCGACCGATGACCAGCCCGACTGATGATGAATTGCGTGTCGCGGTCTCTGCCGCGATCGAGCAATCGAAAACGGCGCGGCAGCTTCCTTACCTGTCGCCGGACAATTGCCAGACGTTAAACAAGCTGATCATCACCGGACTTCAATCCGTATTGTTCCAGCGTGCGAAGACCTTCGACGAGCGCTAGGCTGTACGGATCGTTCAAGCTCGGCGGAATTCGACGGCGTCGTTCTTGATCGAAGCATGCGCACGAAATCCCGCATTCATCCACGCCCATGCTTGGGTGTGCCCGGCCTTCATGAAGCTTTCGTTGCTCCACCACGCTGTGAATTTGTGTGCCGATGCCGGAAGCTTTCTCCCAGGTATCTCGTCCATTTCGGTGAAGGTCAGCCGAACGATTTGTCCAGGCGCGCTCAACAACCGTTGATGCAATGGTTCGTAGATCGATTTTCGGAAGCTCATGATCTCACCGCAGGCAAGGGCAAACATGGACGGTCCCAGAGCAGGTGTGTGCCGAGCTTCCGCACGGTGGCGACCATGAGAACCGAAAGTACATCGCCGAGCACAATCCAACCGGCTGAGGCAGGACAAAGTACCTTAAGAGACAATGGACTCAGCGTGGGCCCCGCCGGCGCTGGCGGGCGCCCCACCCAAGGCGCTCCCGTCCTTGAAGGATCGCTGCATCGCTCGGCTACCACCATCTTGCCTCGTGCTCTTTTAATATTCGAGCAACTGCGACACCGCAATCGTAGGATTGGTACCTTGCGTAGGCGCTCTTTGCATTCCTCTCGCGAAGATCGGCCAGAGCATCAGCCCAATAAGCGACCATTGCGCGCCGAAGTCCGTGGAGGGCGACGATGCGTTCGGCCTTTGCAAAATCCTCGTCGAACCTCACACTTACTGCACGCTCAGCAGCTGTAGTCGGCCGGTTGAACATCCCAGCACGTTGGCCGAGCCACGTTTCGGGTACGAAAGTGACGGTGAAGCGCGCTCTCTACTGGGGTGCAGTCCGTGACATGCACGAAATCGGACAAATTCCCACGGACCATGGGGAGCGTACGCCTCACCACCATTTATTCCTCGAAGGCGTTCAGCGACCGGCCGTTCGGTGCGGCCGATTTTTATGGAATCGCTATTTGGTGAAACGAGTACGCAGACAAACCCCTGCGGCATAGGCGCGATCTCCCAACCCACGCCGGCAAAGTAACTGAGGACCGCCCGGACGTGGAATAGGCGGAACGTCTAGATTGCATGGCTTGCGGGGCAATCCTCCGGCATCGACGGCAGATTCCTAATCAGCGGGTCCCAGGTTCGAGCCCTGGTGCGCCCACCAAACAAATCAAGACCTTAGCGAGAGAAACCGTTTGAGAAGGCCGAACCTAAATCGGTTTTTCAAACGGTGTTTTTGACGGCCGGGCGGCGAGTCCACGCTCGGCATTGTGATGTGCTCTCCTCGTCTCCGCGGAGGCCAAAGGCGTCTCGAAGGCCGCCCGACAGAACCTCTTCCTCAATGTTGTATCTGGGTCAGAGCCGCCCGACATGGCCGGCATCTTCCCACTTCTTTTCAATGTCATCGGCGACGCATTGGGGCAGCTGCGCCGTGCTCCCATCGAAGTAATGCTTGAAGTCGACGTGGACCGTCATGTTGTCCGGGCGGTAGGCCGCCATGCGATCGTAGAGAAGAACGGACGCTGCTTCGAAACGCCGATAGACCGATTTGTGCATCGGTGATCTCGATTCGTCCGTCTCGGGGTCGATCGGCAGGTCACGAACCCCGGCCTTGAGGAAGCCTCCCGCCTGCTCATTGTGCTGGGGACCCGCGGGATTGGGCGACAGCCGTAGCACACTGCCGTCGTGTTTCAAGCCGCCCGGAATGAGCGAAGCTCCGGCGAGCAACCAGTTGAGCGCGACGTCTGAGAGCCGAGCCTCGTTCTCGATATAGCCGCCGCCGACGTCGGCGTGCACGCCCGGAAACCAGACCTGCTCGAAGTAAAGATTGCCGTGCGCGTCTCGTTTGTCTTGCTTGTCAGCCGTAGGCGACCAGCCGACGCGCTTGAAATCGCCGCGGTTCTCGTCGATCGAGATCGCATGTTTGGCGTAGCCTACATTGGAATTAAGGGTCGTGTCGTAGAATTTGTGCTTCGGCGGAGCGAAATGCAGAGTCCGGAGACGTTTAAGGAAGCCGTAGCCGGTCAAGGGCGGCGCGACCTTGAGATAGTTCATGAGAAAGGCAATCAGCGCTGTGGCGATGCCGAGGTAGCTCAGAATCCAGGTCGCCCATCCGGCCCATGGGAAGATCGGCTGAAGGAAGCCACCGAGCCAGTGCAACCCGATCAGTAGCGCAATGCCGGTGGCCACGAGCGCTGTGCCCAGATATTTGTGGCCGAGGGCGGCGACGGTATCGAATACGCCGATGAAGTAGGGAAAGACGTTCGCGTGCTCGGCGCCGTTGACGGTGGTCGTACTGCCGTATTGCTGTCTAAATTGTGCGGCGATTGCATCTCGAGTGTCCAGCAGGAACCGCCGGTATCCAAGAATCTTGCGCGAGTAGGATGGACAGAATTGATAGACATCCTTGACCGCATGCTCGGCCAGCTTGTGGATGCTCTTTGGGTCGCGGCGCAAGGGCGAGCCGTCGGGCATGTGGCGCGGGACACCGCAATAGGTCATGACGCCGGCAACCGATCGGACCGTGTAGGCACCCCGGCTGAAACCGATCAGGAAGATCCGATCGCCTTCCTCATACAGGGCGATGATCGCGGCGTAGCAATCGACAATGTTCCGAGTGATCCCGAGGCCCGTCGCCATGCTGGCGAGATTGTATAGCCACCGCATCCAGCCAATCTTGAAATGACCGCCATCGGACGCAGAACCGAGACCGGCATCGTAGAAGGCGACCTGTTCGGATGGTTCGACCTTCGTGTCCGGGCCGACGCGGCAGCCGCGGTAGAGCTTGTAAACGTTCGTCCGTGCTTCCTCGAAATTGATGCCGCCGGCCTGACCTGTGCCGTCGGAAAAGATCACAATATTCTTCGGCATTCACACCATCCCCAAAAGTGCGCCAAAAGCCAATCTATATCACAGATTGCGTGAGACCAACTGTGAGCTGGCTCACTTGCGTGCAGCGCGCCCGGACCAAGATATAGAGTCAACTGATCGAGAGTTGCGCCTCAATGCGGCTGTGCTAGTACGCCCACTCTCGAATCGAGGAGCTAAAAGTGGCGAAGAACGCAAAGAAGTCGCCTACAAAGAAGAAAACTGTGCGTCGTGAATACACAAAGGCTGACGTGAAAGAGCTGCGCGCTCATTCGAAAGCAAAGACACCCGTTGCAAAAATCGCGAAGCTCACAAAGCGCTCCGAAGGCTCACTGCGCCAAAAGGCGCTCAAGCTTGGAATCCGGCTCGGTCACCAGCGCTAGAGGCGGCATTATGACACTCTTCAATAGAGTGTTCTCGACCAGAACGCTGTTGCAAATCATCTCCCTTCTCGTCGCTGTTGTCGCGATGAAGTTGTTGAGCGCTCACTACGACTTCAGCTGGGCAACCGCAATTGGGGGTTGACCAGAGGAATATCCTGGAAGGCTGAGCAGAAAAGAAGCCCATCTAGTGGCGAGCTATCACGCAGCGTTCAAGCGTACGACGTAATGGCGCCTTCAAAGCCGCAGGCTAAAAGAGGCTGTTCGCATTGACGGTGCTCGTCGCACAATCAACTCTTGTCCTGTCGAGTTTTGTGCGAATAGGAGGGCCACGTGAGACATAATCGACGAGAGAAAACTGGCGGACAACAGTCATAAGTCAATCTATCCGCTCCGAATGCCGCAGAACCGAGTACGATGCCATTCGCCCAGCGGCTCAGCTGCAGGATTGACGATGCATGCGTAGTGACGGGCTTGGGACGCACGAATCTTTACGGGTTGATAGGAACTGGGCGTATCGTCACGACAACGATCGGACGTCGGCGACCAGTAGTGGTGCGCTCACTTTTGGCGCTCCTTGACACCAATATGTCGAACTAGTGGACGCGCGATTTAAGGGGGCAACACCACTTTGAACGCGCATTTCCTCAGGCACTCATTTTGATGACACGACCGTGCTCCCACCACTGCATCAACAGCACGGCGCTCTTGCCTGAATTCGGCGGCATGGGTGTAGGCGCCACGGATTCCATTCGTCTCCTGATGCGGAAGTTGACGTTAGCTCGCATCCGCTTGTCACTTGCTGCTTTCGTTCGGGAGCGTTGGCGTGGGTCGCAGGCCACGCCCTCCGGCCGCCTGAATTCCGTGGGCCTAACATTTCGAGTCAAAAATCTAGCGCGGCCGAATTTCCGATAAGTGCTCGCAGGACTCGAACCAGCAACCAGGCCGTTATGGGCGCCAGCCTATCGACCAGCTTTGTTGATTTTGCTGCGGTCGTTCGAGTTCGATCGCGTTTGCGGCGTTTCGTTCGCGTTATTCTAGTGCGAGACTGGTGCGGTTGAGGCGCGACGTTTGGACTCACAACTTTGACATGACTCCCAAACCCTGTCGGCGGCTCCGCGCAGCATGGCACGCTCCTAGGCAGTTTGAGCGCGGTTCAATTTTGACGGATGATTGAGGAGATGCGGCAAGTACGCGCGCGCCAGACAGATTGTGAGCTGCTCGCCGCGCCGGCTTAGTCGATCTATCCAATCGACCGGCATTGCGTTGAAGTTCGTAGGATACGAATGAGTTTCCTCCCGGCGAACCAAATCCGGAGGAGGGTTGGGCAATTGGCGATCGAGTTGCCCGAGATATGGAAAGATGAAATTTTTGATCAGTCCGAAACGCTGCGCGTCGTGAAGCCGATGAATCGACGCATTCTGGGCACGGTCAAATAATGTGCTGAAAACGCTCAACATGCGAGCCGGAAGGAATTGGCTCGGCGGTTCTTGGCGTAAGCCATAGCCTGCAGAGCAGCAAATAATTGTATCGACGGAAACGACATTCAGGCTGACATCACGCGAACGGTCCGGCCAGAGACAGCCAAGGCCAAGATTGTCGTAGATCCCGCCATCGGTCAGGATGACGCGAGCTTGACTGATCGCGCCGTCTTTGTTGAACGCAAAGGTTTTTCATCTAGGGCCGGGAGAAACAAGGGATACCCATCCAGTTGGGTGTCGCTGTGAGCAAAAATGTTGTCGATAAGCTCGGCGAAGATAGTTCGTCAATCGGGTCGGCAGATCGTTGTCGCGTTCATCCTTGTTGATTCGGGCGATTTCGACGAGCGCTTTATTGCCACCTCGATGTATCCGAGCTGCCGAGTAATCTGGTCAGGCAGGGATGACCTCCACCTGGTCGGAGAGATGGTCAAAAAAGCCCATCCGATTGAGGTAGCCCATCGTGCCCGCTTCGCCTTCTTCGAAGTTCAGACAGACACGCCGCGTCGTCGAGGCGAGTTGATTGGCAAGCGACAGCAACCGTATCGCGGCGTCGACCATAATCTTGCAGCCACGGGAAAATCAAAGACGACACTGTACGTTCCTGGCTCGTGAGATCCGCACGAATGGCGCAATGCACCTTCAAATGAAGAGATATTAATCCAACGTGCCGGTAAACTCACAACGCATTGCACCGCGTGCCTCGTCGATTCGCTAAAAGCTAACAATCATACAGAAACAATTGTTTTATTAAACTGCGAAGCCTTGCCGTACCCGGCGGCTTTTGGATCTCGGCCGAAAGCTCGAGAGAAGCTTGGCTAGTTCGCTGCTACACCACACGGCTGCCCTCGGGAATCGCAACGCAGCGGTCCTTCTCCGTTGAGGATGATCATGTTGTCTATGAGGAGCCCGATCCGGCAGTAGGGCTGAGCACGTTAGATTGATTCCCCTTTGTAAGATAAACTACCAGGCCAGAGAATGAAATAAACTAAACTCCATTAGTTTCAAATAGATATGAGAGTAAAAGATACATATCATCGCGCAATATCTTGACATCTGCAAGGTTTTGTATCATATAGGTTCCATGACAAAGGAACCGCAGCGCCAAGAGGATAGGGCGATCTCGCTTCTCCAGAAGCGGGGAATGATGCGGCTTTCCGAATTCCTCGAGGAAGGAATCACGGCCGCAACCATTTCCCGAATGGAGCAAAAGGCTGCGGTCAATCAACTCAGTCGCGGCCTTTACCAGCTCCCTGATGCCCAGCTGGATGGCAACCACTCACTCGCCGTTGCCGCGAAACTCATTCCCAACGGCGTCATCTGTTACGACTCCGCGCTCGCCTTTCATGAGCTGACCGACCGTATCCCTCCCTATGTGTGGATGGCGATTGGCCCGCGCGACTGGCGACCCAAGATCACGAACCCCCGCATTGAGATCGCGCGAATTGGTCCCAAGGAGTTCGACAAGGGCATTGAGCGTCACACCATCGAAGGGGTCTCAGTACCGATCTATGTGCCGGCCAAGACGATCGTTGATCTCTTCAAGAGTGGCCAACGTCAGAAGGCTTTCTACAACGCGCCCGCAGGTCTCGCACATGCCACGCAAGCGATGAAAGACGCGCTCAGGCTACGCAAAGCGACACCGTCCGAAATCGCAAAGTACGCGGTCGAGGCCGGCATATGGGAAAAAGTCGTTCAGCCGCGCCTTGAGACGCTGACTGTCAATGCGTAAGCCGCTGAAGAATGTCCCGGCTTCGGTCCGCGCCCGTCTGCTCAACCTTGCGAAAGAGCGGAACGAGCCGTTCGATCTCCTGCTCACGCAGTATGCGCTTGAAAGATTGCTCTACCGGCTCAGCATCAGCAAGTACAAGGACAAGTTCGTCCTCAAAGGCGCGATGCTGCTGCGCCACTGGCTCGACGATCCGCATCGGCCGACCCGGGATCTTGATTTGCTTGGATTTGGCGAGAGCGATCCGCAGCTTACACTCGGCTTTTTCAGGGAAATTGGTTCCATCCAAGCCGACGATGGCGTGACGTTCGACACAGGCACCCTCGAGGTTGACACGGTTCGCGACGATTCAGGATATAGCGGGCTCCGCCTCAAATGCTACGCGACGATTGATGGGGCTCGCGTGCGTATCGTCGTTGATATCGGCTATGGCGACGCGACCGAGCCTGGACTCAATCAAATCGAGCTTCGGCCGTTGCTCGATCAACCGGCTCCCAAGCTGCGAGCCTATCCGCCGGAGACGGTCATCGCGGAGAAACTCCAGGCGATGGTCCATCTTGGACTCGCCAATACGCGTTTGAAAGACTTTTACGATATCTGGGTTCTGGCGCGTACTTATGAATTCAAAGATAACCGGCTCGCTCGCGCAATACGCGCTACGTTCGACCGCAGAAAGACACAGATTCCAACTGAGCGGCCAGACGCTCTCAGCGAGACTTTCGCGAACGACCCGACCAAGATCCAGCAATGGACAGCTTTCATCCAGGACGTCGCAATCGATCCGGGTGCTCTAAAGGGCGTCGTCGAGACGCTCGCCGCGTTCCTGATGCCACACGCGGAAGCGGCACGGAAACTCCAAGGCTAGGATCTGCCATGGTCGGAAGACCAGAACCGTCGGCATGAATGGTAAGCCTCTTAAGTCCGCTCTGCACCACTGGTGGCCACGCGGTCTGTCCGAACTTTGGAAAGACAAAGACGGCAGTGTCACAAGAATTGCATGGGACGGTAAGACGCTTCGAGCGCCACCAAAGCAATTCGGCGCGATCACCAACGGCCACCACGTCAAACCAAATGGCGCATGGGCAGGAACAATCGAACCGCTCTTCGATGATGCCGACAGTGCCATGCCGTCGCTGTGAAGTTGGAAAGTCTCTCGTCGTGAAACACTAACGAGCTTTCGCCATCGGGGTCGGAGCGGCGGCCGAAGGTAGAGGGACGATTCTTTTTTGCCACGTGCCCCTGTTATGCCCCAGACTTTTCGGGGCACAATGCGAGGGAAGCAACCCGCTAAGTTGTTGTAGTTATGGGACTAATGGTGGGCGCACAAGGGATCGAACCTTGGACCTCTCCCGTGTGAAGGGAACGCTCTCCCGCTGAGCTATGCACCCGAAACCATCATGCAGGCGACCCGAGTTTCGGCCGCCGATGCTTTGGAGCCCGCGATTTAGAAGTGCAGGCCGAAGGTGTCAAGTTTCGAGGCGCTGCCGGGCCGGAAAACCTTCCTCCGGACCCGCAATTCGGCGGTCAGACCATCTTGGGGCCGCTTACGCGCCCTGCTGGCGGGCGCGGGAGGCGTGGGCCTGGAGCGCGCGGATGCGTTCGGCCAGTGTTCCGCCGCCTTCGGGCAGGGTGCCTGCGGCGGTGCCGTTGGCAGGGGCGTCGTTGGCCGGGCGTGGCGCCGGCCTCGGCGGCTGGCCGGCCTCCGCCGCGAGCAGGGCCTCGATCGGCGAGTTCGGCCCTTCGAGCTGCATCGCGAGCTTGGCCACCTCGGCTGCGATGTCGTTGATGCGTTCGCGCAGCAGCGCGTTCTCCATCCGCTCGGTCGCCCAGGAGCTCTCGGCCTGTTGCTGGATCGCGTTGATGTCGCGCTGGAGCTTGGCGCGCTCGTCGCGGGCGGTGTGCAGCTGCTCCTCGAGCGCGGTCTTTTCCGCGCGGATCGATTCCATTGCGGCCGAGGACTTGCCGCCGCTCAACGCCGCGATCTCAACGCGCAGCTCCTTGATGATGCGCTCATTGGCCTCGTTGGCCTGGCGGAGCTGGTTGTTCTCATAGTCGCGTTCGGCGAGCAGCTTGCCCTGCGTGGCAAGGCGTCCCTCGAGATCGCCGACGCGGCCCGACAACATCTCGGCCTCTTTCACCTGCACGATGAGTTGGCGATCGAGGTCGGTGACGCGCTGGCTCAGATTCTCGACGCGGCCGCGGGCGTCGCCGAGCTCGCGCGAAGCGGTCTCGGACTCGGTGCGCTCCTGCGCCAGCCGCGCCTGTGTCGCGGCAAATTCCTTTTCGGCGTCGCCGACGCGGTGCTTCAGCTCCTCGATCTGCGCACGGACCGCGACCAGCTCGACCTGACGGCTCTCCGCCATCATCGAGCGGTCGGACAGTTCGGAATTGATCTTTGCGAGCTCGCCCTGCTTGTCGGTCAGCGCGAGCTCGGCGGCGCGCAGGGCTGCGGTCTTGGTGTTGAATTCCTCTTCGGTGGCGCGGAGCTGCTCCTTCACCGCCTTCTCGCGCGCTTCGAGCGCGAAGATCGTGGCGTTCTTCTCGCCGAGCTCGATCTTCATGCGGTTGATGGCGTCGCTCTTCTTGCCGAGCTCGGCGAGCTGGCTCGTGGTCTTGTTCTTGAGCTGGTCGACGCTCATCTCCAGCCGTCGCGCCGACATGGCGAACTCGGCGCGGAGCTGGTCCTTGTCGGCCTGGATCTCGGCCATCGACAACGGCGTGGCGGCCTCGAGCCGGCGCGTGGTCAGGCGCACGGCGCGGTTATGTACCAGCGGCACGATCGCGAGCCCGCACAGCATCGAGAGCAGGAAACCGATCGCCAGGTACATGATCGGTTCGACCATGGGCCAGAACTCCCAAAGCTAAGGAAAAATTTACCAAGGACATTGCATGCGGGGCCGGCAAAAAGCCAGCCCCGACATGTCGTTAACCTTGATCCGTCGCCGGAGGGGAAAGCGGAACGCTAGAACGGGTTCCAGGTCGCGCGCGGGGTGAATTTCAAATAGCCGATATTGGCTCCCAGCCGCAGGCCGAGGCCCGAGCGGATCGGCACCAGCACGATGTTGTTGGCGGTGAGCGCCGTCATGCCGAAGCCGCCGATGATGTAGGCCGAGCCGTCGAGGCCGGCGAAGCGCTGGTAGATCGCGTTGGTGGCGGGCAGATTATAGACCAGCGTCATGGTGCGCGCGCCGTCGCCACCCCAGTCGAAGCCGAGCGAGGGACCCTGCCAGTACACCCTGAGGTCACCGGCGTTCTTGGTGTAGAGCGTGCCTTCGCCGTAGCGCAGGCCGGCGACGAAAGCGCCGGACCCTTCCTCACCGAGGATATAGCCGTTGGGCAGGCCCCATTGGCTGACCGCCTTCTCGATGATCGAGGCGAGACCGCGCGAGACGTTGCCGAAGAAGCGATGCCCGGCGTTCACGAGTTCGTCCGGCCCATAGGTGCTGGGCGTCTGGGTCCGCTGCGGCGGCGGCAAGTCGGGCGGCGGCGGCTGCTGGGCGGAAGCCGGACTGATCCACCCGACCATCGCGGCAAGCGCGACTGCGGCAAGGCGTGATGCGAAAGTCATAAAAGAACCCCTGGTATCGAATCCGGTCGCTTCCTTAACTTGGCGCCAACAGGCGCGGCTCTAGGATGCGCCGGATGTCCCCTCGACTCGGATGTTATCCGCAGCAACTATGACGGCACAACGGCAGGAAGCCAGCCCTTTGCGCCCCGGAATTGCCTTGATCGGCCTTCTGGTCTGCATGCTGTCGGGCATTTGGATCCTCTGCGCGGGGTTGCCGGCGCAGGCGGCCACCACCGAGCGGATCGTCGTCAACCGCTTCAGCGGCGTGGCGATCGAGGGCTTCGACCCCGTGGCCTATTTCGTCGCTGGCACGGCCGTGCAGGGGACGGCCGAGTTCGAGGCGAACCTGTGGGGCGCCGTCTGGCGCTTTCGGAACGAGGGCAACCGGGCGTCTTTCCTCGCCCATCCCGAGGTCTACGGGCCGCAGTTCGGCGGCTACGATCCGGTCGATATCGCCCGCGGCGTCATCATCGCCGGTAACCCCCGCTTCTTCGCGATCGCGGCGCAGCGGCTCTATCTGTTCAGCCGGGAAGCCAATCGCGACGCCTTCGCCGCCAATCCCGAGCGCTTCCTCTATGAGGTGGGCAAGCGCTGGCCGGCCCTCCAGGACAAGCTCAGCCAGTAGGCGCCCTTTACGACCTCAGAGTCTTGCCGCCTGCGGGTCACCCCAGGCGATGAACTCCGGGATGATGAAGCCGCCATCGTGCCGCTCGCCGAAGCGGAGCGCGCCGCCCTTGCCATCGGTCACGCTGCCGCCGGCCGCGGTCACGACCGCGTAGCCGGCCCCGACGTCCCATTCACAAGTGGGCCCGAAGCGGGGGTAGATGTCGGCACTGCCTTCCGCGATCCGTCCGAATTTCACGGCCGAGCCGACCGCCTTTCTGACGGCGCTGGGGCGATGATCGATGAACGCCTCGGTTCGGGGATCTCCATGCGAGCGGCTCACCGCGGCGATCCAGGGTTCGCCCAGGGGCGGCAGCTTGCGGGTATGGATCGGCTCGGCAGCGCCGATGGTTGCGCCGTCGAACCCGACGCGCTCGGCGCCACGGCCGACGATGCCGCGCCAGAGCAGCCCGAGTGCCGGCGCGCTGACGATGCCCAGCAGCGGCACGCCCGATGTCACCAGGGCAAGGTTGACGGTGAACTCGTCGCGCCCGGCGACGAACTCCTTGGTGCCGTCGAGCGGGTCGATCAGGAAGAAGCTGGCGCGGAACGGCGGCGAGGCGAGCTGGGTCCGCTCTTCCGAGAGCGTCGGGATGTCGCCCGCAAGCTGTGCCAGCCCGTCCGCGATGATGCGGTCGGCCGCAAGGTCGGCCTCGGTCACCGGCGAGCCGTCCTGCTTGCCGTCGACCCGCATCGCTGCGCGGTTGACCGCGAGGATGGCTTCGCCCGCCTTCACCACCAGGGCGGTGAGCGGCTCCATCAGGTGGGAGGCGGCCGCGCCGTCGATGATCCGCTTCACCTGCATGCCTCATTCATCGGCAATTCCATCCCTAAGCGAGTGATTCGCCGCGGCATTAGGGCCGCTTCGAACCGATCGCAAGCTAGCTGCCACGTGCCAGCGAATGTTAGAACCTGCGGCATTCGTCAAGCATGCTTGATTCGCCGCGTCCGCGCCGTGCAATTCCAGGAACCCTTTATGTCTGACGCTTCGTCACCCGCTACCGCCACCGCTCCAGATGCGCTCGAACTCGCTGCGCTGCTGTGCTCGCGGGTCTGCCACGATCTCATCAGCCCTGTCGGCGCCATCGTCAATGGGCTCGAAGTGCTCGACGACGATCCCAAGCCCGACGACCGCGAGTTCGCACTCGACTTGATACGCAAGAGCGCGAAAACCGCCTCCGCTCGCCTCCAGTTCTGCCGCCTCGCTTTTGGTGCGGCCGGCTCGTCCGGCGCGCAGATCGATCTCGGCGATGCCCAGACCATGGCGCGCGGCCACATCGAGGACGGCAAGTGCTCGATCACCTGGAATCTGCCGCGGATCTTGCTGCCGAAGAATCGCGTCAAGCTGCTGCTCAACATGCTGGTCGTTTCGCAGCACACGATCCCGCGCGGCGGCACGCTGACGATCGATCCGATCGGCGAGGGCGAGACCATGAGCTTCCGCATCACCGCGACCGGACATAATGCGCGCCTGCCGCAGAACATCTCCGAGCTCCTGAGCGGCGAGCGCGGCCCGGCTGCGGATGCACATGCGATCCAGCCTTATTATACGCGGCTGTTGGCAGAGGCTTGCGGGCTGACCGTGAGGCTCGCGCACGAAGGCGAGGCCATCACCATTATCGCGTCGTAGACACGCCGCCGCTCTCAAACGTTAATCGAATCTTTACGAGGCGCTTCGGCTTGTCCGGAGCGCCTTATCTCTTTGTTGGTTCCGTTCTTTTCCACATACTCAACCATTATTAAACGCTTTGCGGTGAAGCTGGCCCCATTCCGAATTGGCGCATCACGTCTTGTGTGCGCGCCCTCCCTGTATGAAGGCCTGTTTTCATGGATGATCTGTTGCGGGAGTTTTTGACGGAAACCAGCGAGAGCCTGGACACCGTGGACAATCAGCTGGTGAAGTTCGAACAGGAGCCGAACAACGCCAAGATCCTGGATAACATTTTCCGGCTGGTCCACACCATCAAGGGCACGTGCGGCTTCCTCGGATTGCCGCGACTGGAAGCGCTGGCGCATGCCGGCGAGACGCTGATGGGAAAATTCCGTGA